>NZ_JAMTDX010000081.1 GCF_023806625.1 Accumulibacter sp. | reverse complement strand
GCAGGGCTCCACTTATCGAAGAGCCTTTGCTGTCCAAACAAACGGGGCCACCTCTGTGTAGCGTCAAGCTGTGCAAGTGACCAATCGGTGTAGGGGTTAAGGCCGTAGGACAAGCCCTGCTTCGGATGGGTGAACTCGGGCGCGAAGGCGTGATTCCCATTCCGTCCGGCGTCCTCCGCGCGGCGCAGCTCACGAACAACCTCGTCACGATTGTAGCTTTCCTCTGGAGCGGCGTTGGTCAGGACATTGACACCGTTCATGCCGGCATAGCGTCGTGGAGCGCGAATGGCGTCGAGCAAGGGGACCAGTCCGGCCCTTCGATAGTACTCAAGCATTTAGAGAACCCCCGTGAACCGAGCGCCCGCAGACGCGCCGATGCTGACCATCAGCGCGATCAAGAATCCGACCTTTCTGGGTTGCGCCTTCTCGGGCGCATCGATGCCGGCGAGCCTGATCTTGCGTTGCTCGCGGTTGGCATCGAGCACCGTGATCGTATCGCCGTCCGCCACGCCCACCACCGTGCCGGTCAGGGTGTCCGCCGAGGCGGTGACACCGAGCATCAGCAACAGAGGCAACCAAGAATTGCTTGTTCGCATGGTCGAATTGAACCGCGTCATGGCAGTCGAGGGCAACTCTTCTCTCAGCCTCGCCATCGACGAGACGGCGCCCGCAAGACTAAACGCGATCCGGCGACGCAACATGCGGATGGAGTTCGGGCGCCGCGATGGTATGCGGGTCCGCGATGCGGAACAGCACGCTCCTGGGCTTGGGCATTCAGGCTCGTTCAGGAAGCCCGGCTCCGGGCAGCGCAGCGGAAACATCACGTCTTCGCGGCGGCTACTGAAAACAGTAGCGTGCCGCTCAGCGAAGCTTGCGCGACGATCGTCCGGCTGGTAACGTATATCCGTTCATGTAGATTCTCGAGGACGACCACCATGCACCTGCTAGTCGCCAAGTGGGGCAATAGCCTTGCCTTGCGCATCCCTGCCGATTATGCGCGCCGTGCCGGAATCAAGGAAGGCGACACCGTTGACGCGACCTTGACGCCCGACGGCGGCTTGAGCATCCGCCCGGCCAGGTGGGACCGCAGAGCCTTTGCCAGGGAAGTCGAGGCAAGTCGGACGGCGATGCCGATGGGCGACCCGGTGATGGAAGAGGTCAGGCGCGGCGGGCGCTACTGATGGCGCTGTGTTACGTCGATACCAGCGTGCTCGTCGCGCTGTGCACCCGCGAACCGGCCAGCAACAGTGTTTCGCAATGGTATGCCGGAGAGTCGGACGATCTGGTGTCGAGCGTCTGGTGCGTTACCGAGTTCGCCAGTGCGCTCGGCATCAAGCGGCGAACCAGGCAGTTCGACCAAGCGGGCGCCGAAGCGGTATGGCGGCAATTCGAGCGTCTGTGCGCGAACGACTTGCGCTTGCTGCCTCTGGAGCCAGCAACCTTCCATCGCGCCGCATTGTTGACCCTCGATGCCAGCAGCGGCCTGCGTGCCGGCGATTCCCTGCACTTGGCCGCGGCGATCGACGCCAACGCGATACGCATCGCCACTTTGGATGCGGTGTTGGCAGAAAACGCGAAGCGGCAGGGACTGAAACTCGTTGCGTTGTGACCAAGCCGGAATGACGAGGTACCTGGGAAGTCGTCGCGTTCTGCCGTCGAGGGCTACCAGGAAGTCGTGCGGGATCGAAATCGGAGCCGTTCGGCCAGATCGGAGGGCCTGGACCACGCCGCTGCGATTCGGAGCCAGGCAAAATAGCCCATCTCGACGATGAGTACCCTACGAGTCGCCTCATCCTGCACGTAGGCATCCACTTCCATGCGCTCCACCGAGGCGTTCCGGATCAGACTGATCACCCCCTCGGCGATTTCCTCGCAGGTTGCTTCCGCTAGTCCGAGTCGTATCTCCTTCAGTCACCCCGACCACCGTGGCGGTCGGCGTTTCCGCCACCACGCCGATACCGGCCATCAGCAGTGCAGCGGCCAACCCCAGCCTGACCGCAATCTTCGCTCCAGTCCTCACGCCTACTCCAAAACCCCCTGCGCCGAAAACTCCGTGGTCATATCATTCTGGACGGTCTGGACCACCGCAACGGATACCGAAGATGACCGCCGAATTCACTCTACCCGAATCGATGTCGCCCCGCGAGCGCGCCGCGGAGATCACGACCATCCTTGCTGCCGCCATCATGCGCACCCAGCTTGCAGAGGCCGCCAAACCGCGAGAATCTGCCCTTGGCTTCCTGGACGACCAGCGCGTTCATACAACCCCCTATCAAGAGGAGAGGTTGTGATGAACGACAAACAAGCATCTGTCGCTGCGCGGGTTGCCGAACTGGCCGGCATGCCCATGTCCGAACTCTGGACGGTGTGGGATCGGTATTTTCCCCGTCGTCCGGACTACCCCAACCGGACGCACGTCGAGTCGCGCATCGCCTACAAACTGCAGGAGGAAGCCTTGGGTGGTCTCGCGCCCGAGACGAAGCAGAGGCTGGAGGCCATCGGCGCGAAGCACTCCAGGATCAAGCTGCGCGCCAAGCCGCGTGACATCCATTTCGCGCCGGGCACGATCCTGCTGCGCGAATGGGGCGCGCGCGAGCACAGGGCGACGGTCACCGCCGAGGAGCTATTCGAGTACGAAGGGCGCACGTTCAAGAGTCTGACTGCTGTGGCTCGGCACATCACCGGCACTCACTGGAGTGGGCCCCTGTTCTTCGGTCTGCGAACGGGAGGTACGCCATGAGCGAGATCCCAGCCAGCAAAGCCCGCAAGCGCTGCGCGGTCTACTGCCGGGTGTCCACGGACGAACGCCTCGACCAGGAGTTCAACTCCATCGATGCGCAGAAGGAAGCCGGTCTGGCCTCGATCGCCAGCCAACGGGTCGAAGGGTGGATTGCCGTCCCTGACGACTACACGGACCCCGGCTTCTCCGGCGGCAACCTCGAGCGGCCCGGATTGAAGCGCCTGCTCGCAGACATCGAGGCTGGCAAGATCGACATCGTCGTGGTCTACAAGATTGACCGCCTGACCCGCAGCCTGACCGACTTCTCCCGGCTGATCGAAGTCTTCGAGCGGCACAAGGTGTCGTTCGTCGCCGTCACCCAGCAGTTCAACACCACCACCTCGATGGGGCGGCTGATGCTCAACGTCCTGCTGTCCTTCGCCCAGTTCGAACGCGAGGTCACCGGCGAGCGGATCCGCGACAAGATCGCGGCGGCCAAGCGCAAGGGGATATGGATGGGTGGCGTGCCGCCGCTGGGGTATGACGTCGAGAACCGCCTGCTGGTCATCAACGAAGCCGAGGCGGCCGTGGTGCGGCGCATCTTCGAGGAGATGCTGACCATCGGCTCGCCGACGCAGATCGCCGCCAACCTGACCGCCGACGGCATCACGACCAAGTCCTGGACCACGCAGGAGGGCCAGATCCGCAGCGGCGCGCGCGTGGACAAGAAGTACCTGCACAAGCTGCTGCGTAACCGCATCTACCTGGGCGAGTTGTCGCACAACGGGAACTGGTACCCCGGCGCGCACCCGCCGATCATCGACCAGGCACTTTGGGACAAGGTTCACGCGGTGCTGGCCCAAGACGGCCGCAGAAGGTCGGTCGAGACCAGGATTCGGTCACGCACGGATGCCTTGCTGCGCGGGCTGCTGTACTCGCCCTCGGGCGAGCGGATGTACCCGACCTACACGCGCAAGAACGGGCGCAAATACCACTACTACGTGTCCAAGTCGGAAAGTCGCTTCGGCGCGCCGGGCAAGAGCTACGAGCGCCTGCCCGCGCCGGAGATCGAAGCGGCGGTGGTCGTCCAGATCCGGACAGCGCTGACCAGCCCCGAGGCCATCGCCTCGGTGGTGCGTCACATCCAGCACAACGGCGCGCAGATCGACGAAGCGAGTACGGTGCTGGCGATGGGGCGGCTCAACGACGTATGGGATCAGTTGTTCCCGGTCGAGCGGCACCGACTCGCCAACCTGATGATCGAACGGATCGACCTCGTCCACGTCGCTGAGGTGCAGGGCATCAAGGTGAAGTGGCGGGAGTTGGGTTGGGACAAGCTGATCGGGGAGTTCGCGCCGAGGGGCATTGGTGCGGAACTGCTGGAGGTCGAGGCCTGATGGACAACTCGCTGGAAACGTTCGTGCCCCTGCAGTTCAAGCGGAAGAAGGGGAAGCTGCTGGTCGACGGGAGGGAATCCGCCCACGACGTCCGCATCATCAAGGCCGTTGCCCGGGCCGTGTACTGGCATGACCTGCTCGACTCCGGCAGGTTCCAGAGCGTCGTCGAGATCGCCCGGGCCGAAGGATTGATGCCAACCACGGTTGGCCGGCTGCTGCGATTGGCACGACTCGCTCCGGACGTCGTCGAGCAGTTGATGAGGGGTTGCCAGCCTCGGCGGCTCACACTGCGGTGGCTGATGCGCAACGACATCCCGGCGCTCTGGCAAGACCAGCACCAGACATTGGAACAGTTCAAGTAAGGAGGCGAGATGTCCAAGAAGCACTACGGCAAGCAGACAGGCCGCCCTGTCACCCATGAGATCCCGATGCCCGCCGGCGGCGTTCGTCTGGAGACCTTCGTGCCCTGGACGCTGGTGAAGCGAGGGGCCAAGAAACAGATCATCACGCCATTGGACGCGCCGCAGGAATTCCTGTTTGAGGCGGCTCGGGAGCGGGAAGCACTGTCGGCGGCGAAGGACACCGCGCTGATGCGGGCGCTCGGATTGGCGCACCACTGGCAGCGGCTTCTGGACGAAGGACGGTTCAGCTCCATGACGGAGATCGCGGCGGCCGAGGGCATCGACCTCAGCCAAGCCAGCAAGATGAGCCGACTGGCGCAACTGGCCCCCGACCTGATCGAAGCCCTCGCCCTAGGACACCTCGATGTGGGCGTCAGCCAGTTGCTGCGCGGCAAGTTGTCCGCGTCGTGGCTGGCGCAACGTGAGGCGCTGGCGGCAGGGCTGTGCTGATATCCGTGCCGCACCGACACGCCGCCGCAAGGCGGCTATTTCTTGTGCTTTTCGTTGGTTCGGTCGCGCTCTCCCGAGCAAGCGAAGAAGCAAACCGACAGCCTGCAAACCCGCATGAATACAGGACTTGATCTCTGGAATGTTCCAGAGGGCAGCAGAGAACAGAGAGAGAAAAACGGCGGAATGGACGCAGGAAACGTGACGTGGGGCTGTCCGTGCTCAAGAGGCCAAGTCCGCGAATCGCGCCAATACTGGCGTTGCGGGCAGATGCGAAAAAGCCCGAAACGAATTCGGGCTTTTGAACGTGGTGGCCAAGCGCGGAATCGAACCACGGACACGCGGATTTTCAGTGCTTGAATCCAACCTTCCAGTGGTTTCTGGGCTTGTCTCGCACATTCCTAACCTATTGATCAGAAGAGACTTGCTTCGGCTTCTGCGGGCGTCCAAGTTCTACGGACTTCCCGCAAACTGTGCAATTTTCCATGCGCAATTACACAGGAACTACACGGCTCCGTTTCGTCGGAGCGACGCCAGCAAGCCCCGCGCCGCTGGAGGATCTTCCGCTGCAAGCGCAGCCTTGACGGAACCTCAGCCAACGAGGTCACACTTACGCGGGCCAAAAGTATTTGGTCACGCCGCACGGCATTACGAGGCGCTCATCTTTGTCCGGGGCGATGGCGTGTAGATTGCGCTGCCACTGGCCGCTAGAGCCCCGGAATGCCGCCAAGGCTGATAGTGCGGCATCCCATTCGTGATCGGATTCCAACGCGAGATCGAGACCCAGTTCCTTAGCCAGGGCTTCGACCATCACAGATCGCCTCGCCACGAAGTCATATGCCTCACCCCACAGATACCAGTGCATCACCTTCGGATGCGTCTCCGTGATCATCACCTGAGGCGCCATGCCCCGCAAGGCGAGGAGAACCATCATCCCATTGAGCGACATCGATCCATACAGGGAGTTTGGTGCCGCGACACTCTGTCCAACTTGGGGGCAGTTCTCCCTCAGCCAACGATCGGCGGGCCGCCAACCTGCCGGTCCCGTGCTCCAGCAAGTCAGGGTATCTACGCCGATCGCTACCGGCGAACCGGCCCGGGCCGAGAACCACTGAATCGCCATCTCCGCCGTGCCAACAAGGGCTGTTGTAACGGAGACTGGCTTCCCACCTTGAACGTCCAGGGCAGCCACGCCGTGCCTGTCGTTCCCGCCAGGGTCATAGCCGAAGTAGACCATAGAGTGGGCTTCCGTGTCAGTGACGCCGAACGATGTGCGGCCAGTGGTCCGCGCTGCCGCAGGATGCGGGAGCAAGGACGATAGCAAAGAGGGCGATTTTGCGAAACAGATTCGTCACCAGCCGTCGCCGCCACCGCGTACGCCGTGTTGCCGCCTCTTCATCGACTCCAGCCACCTCACTATCCCCGCCAGAGACGCATCCGCACACGCGTCATGGGCCGCAGTCAGACGCGCGAACGTGCGCCAGTGCATCCCCTTGGGTTTCCCGCCGTCGGGGTTGGCAATGCCCGCCGGCCAGCCCAGACGCCGCCTGATCTTCTCCGCCCGCCGCCGCGCACGATCGTCCTCGGCTTCACGCTGGCTCGCATAGACCAGACGGTAGCAGTGCCGACAGGCGAAGATCGAACCGCCATAGAGAATCGCCACGCGCCTCCCGCATCCGGTTGCCGGGCAGCGGAACCACGCGCGCCGACCGCCAAGGTAGCAGGATGTCCATTCCAGAGTGACGGGGTACTCCATCGGTTGCCATTCGCCGCCGTTGTTCCGGCTGCGATACCTGAGCATCACACGGTCGACATCGGTGCGGATCTGGATCGACGCCACCTCCTCGCCGTTGCCTGTCCATTGCCAGCCGAAGGCCCGACCCGGTTGTAGCAGGCCATCGCGTTGCAGCCGCCGGACATCCAGCGTCCGCATGTCGCTTGTCGTGGCCTTGCCGCCTTGGCATCCCCGCCCGCTTCCGCTGCCGCCCATTCTCTTGCACTCCGATTTTGCCGAAATCATTTGGCAAGCTTGCCTCGTATCCTTTGCTGAATCAGCGCGAATCCCTTGCCACATCGAGCATTCCGCCGTTTTTAACGGTGTCCGGTCTCATCCGCCGCGCAGCTCTTTCAGCTTCAGGAGCATGGCCAATGTCCGCTCAAATTTGCGGTCGAGGTGCGTTTCGTAGCGGTTCAGGTTTTCCAATCGATGCGCTTGCAACCCGGCGCCCAGAGTCTGCGCCTTGATCGCCGCAACATGCCGCACCTGCTGCACCATACCGACGCACAGCGGTTCGAGCGATTCACGAATGAACTCCGCCAAGCCTTCGACGGTGCCCGGGTACTCCTCCTCACTGACCTGAACGTCCCACCAATCGCGCGACCCGGGAAGCAGCGCCCGCCGAGCCTTCTCGTAGGCATTCGGACCACCCTTGGCGAGGATCGCTGCCGCCTTGCGGGTTGCCGCCAAGTCCAACTCGGCCTCCTGCTGAAGTTCCGCGATTCGCTCGGCCGTCGCGTTCAGCAATCTGGGCAAGTCGACATGCTCTCCCGACAGTTCCGATTGGAAAGGTGCGGCCGCCGGGACCAGTGTCGTCGTGCTGCGCAGGACGCTCTTCAACCCGTCGTTGATCCTTGCCCCTTCTGCGAGCAAGACGCGTCTCTTGCGCCAGATGATCGTCGCCAGTTCTTCAATTAGGTGCCCCTCGGTGACGCCGGCGGGTTGGTGCTCCTCGATCAGCGCCGCCAACAGGTCAGCGAACTCGGCATGATCTTCGTGGGCCAGCACCGCCAACTTGGAAAGAATGCCGTGCTTCATGGCGTTCAAGCGTACCGCCTCATACGCTCCCGTTTGCGGTCCCGACGCCGCTTTGGCGATCGTCTGAATTGGAACTACTGCAGACAGGCTCACCGAAGTACCTTCGATCGTTTCCATGGCCTTACCCTATTTCGTGATTGTCACGAAGCCGTAGCGCCGCCCGATTTCTGCCCAAGCTCGTTGCGCCGAGCGTCGCGCTGGCTCTGACGTTTCGACACGGCCCACGATCATTAACAGTATCCGCAGTGGTGCGTTCTGCACATCGTCGATGGCGTCTGTCGCTGCCCGCCGGTCACGCTGCCGTTGCGCCCGTTTGCGCTCGGCAGCAGTCATCGGCTGGTTTCCTCTGGCCAGTCGGTCTCGCTTCAGGCCGGTCATCGCTTTCCCAAGCACTCGCTTTCTTGCATCGCGTGACAGTCACAATGATACGCGACCAAAGCCCCGCGCAACACGCGTTTCTCCCTACAGGCTGTTGTCGCCGTCAATCCAAGAGTGGCGGTCGTCAGAACAGCAGGCGACAAGTCACGAACTTCGGTAGCGCGCGAACTGCGCCGACTGACTTCCGGGTTGGCAGCCCTGGCGACAACGGGCCAAGACTGCAAAGGACGAATTCGGCTAACTGCCGGGATGGGAACTGACACACTTGCCACTCTCTGCCGCATCTGCCTGCTGGCGGGCAACCGAGGATACCCAAGGCAAGCGTGCGACCCTTGGTGCAACAGGAGTCGGCGGCACGGGCACTTGGCTATCCGTCCCCTCCTTTCCCAGAATTGAACGGCTATTCGGAGATCTCAGCAGGCCGTAAACGGATCGGCCGTCGCGGTCTTCCACCCCGCACCGTTGATGGGCATCTAGATCGTCCGCTTGCCGGTATCTGCGATTCGATAGCTCGCTCGGCAGTTCGCGGCTTTTCGCAGACCTACATCGTGAGTCCTTGCGTGATGCGCGTAAGGCAGATCAATCGAATCGGCTAGAATGTTACCGAAGCGACGTATGGAGCACCCGAGGAAACTCCCAGCAAGCAGGAGGCAAGCTGATGGCGAACACGCCAGCCAAGAAAAACGGCGTCGCCGCCACGATAGGCTTGGCGGTCATTCGTTGGCTTACCGCTGACGGCGGCGCGACGCGCTTGACGGGCGACGAGGGCCGGCGCTGCCTCCAGCCGCAGGATGGTGGTTACGGTACCCTGCAATCCGGATGCGGGAGCGTCGCGTGACGACCGAAAGCCACGCCCAGCTTGCCAACTTCATCTGGAGCATCTGCAACCTGCTCCGAGGTCCGTACAAGCGCAACGAATACCGCAAGGTCATACTCCCGCTGACGGTTCTGCGTCGCTTCGATTCACTGCTGGCGCCCACCAAAGCCCAAGTACTGGCCGAGCACGCCAGCATCAAGACCAAGCCCGAGACGGTGGTGCGCAGCCTGTTGCAGAGGATCACCGACAGGCCGTTCTACAACCTGTCGAGGTTGGATCTGCCCAGACTCCTTGACGATCCCAACCAACTCGCACCCAACCTGAACGCCTACATCAACGGGTTCTCGAAGAACGTACGCGAGATCATGGAGCGGTTCGCGTTCGATCAGCAGATCGCTCGAATGGCCGAGAAGAACCTGCTCTACGAGGTCATCAAGAAGTTTGCCGCCGTCGATCTGTCGCCGGGTCGTGTCGACAACGTCCAGATGGGATACGTCTTCGAAGAGCTCATCCGGATCGGCGCGGAACAGTCGAACGAGGAGGCCGGTGAGCACTTCACGCCGCGCGAGGTGATCAAGCTGATGGTCAACCTCCTGCTGTCGCCGGAGCAGGATCTGCGCAAGAGCCACGTCGTCAAGACCATCTACGATCCGGCCTGTGGGACCGGCGGCATGCTTTCAGTAGCAGAGCGCTACATCCGCGATCTTAACGCCGACGCCGACCCGCATCTCTTCGGGCAGGACTGGAATGACGAGTCCTGGGCCATCTGCAAGGCCGACATGCTGATCAAGGGCGAGGATGCCGACAACATCGTCCTCGGCGACACGTTCACCAGAGACGGCTTCGACCACGACGCCGAGGGCAAGAAGCGCACCTTCGACTACATGCTTGCGAACCCGCCGTTCGGAGTGGAATGGAAGCAGCAGCAGAAGTACATCGAACGCGAGGCTGACTTGCTCGGCTACGGCGGCCGCTTCGGCGCGGGCCTGCCGCGAATCAACGACGGCTCGCTGCTTTTCCTCCAGCACATGCTGGCCAAGATGCGCGCGCCCACGGAGGGTGGCAGCCGCATCGGCATCGTCTTCAACGGCTCGCCGCTGTTCACTGGCGACGCCGGCAGCGGCGAGAGCAACATTCGCCAGTGGATCATCGAGAACGACTGGCTCGAAGCCGTCGTCGCGCTGCCCGACCAGCTTTTCTACAACACCGGCATCTCCACCTACGTCTGGGTGCTCACCAACCGCAAGGAGCCGAGGCGCAAGAACAAAGTTCAGCTGATCGATGCGCGCCGCTTCTTCGTCAAGATGCCCAAGAGCCTGGGCAACAAGCGCAACAAGATCGGTGACCCCGCCGACCGGGCGAGCGAGCCGGACCAGATCGGCGACATCACACGCGTCTTCGGCAACTTCGCCGACGGCGAAACCCGCACCTTCGCCGAAGAAGACCTGATCACCAAGCAACTGGTGGACAAGCAGCGCGTGGTCAGCAAGGTGTTCGACAACGCCGACTTCGGCTTCCACAAGATCACGGTCGAACGCCCTTTGCGGCTCAACTTCCAGGCAAGCCCGGAGCGCATCGCGCGGATCGAGGCCGAAAGCGCGTTCGCCAGACTCGCAACCAGCACCAAGAAGAACGAGACGGCCCGGCTCGAAGAGATCGAGGCAGGGCGGCGCAGGCAGGACGAAATCCGCCAGCTGCTGAGGCAGTTCGCGCAGACGCATGGCGCCACACTCTTCAAGGACCGAACCGCCTTTCTGACGGCACTGCGCGACGTCGACCGCGCGGCCGGCGTGCGGCTCTCGGCCCCCGCACTCAAGGCCGTGCTGGCCGCCCTGGGCGAGCGCGACGACACTGCGGAGATCTGCCGCGACCGGGACGGCAACCCTGAGCCGGACGCCGAGCTGCGCGACACCGAGAGCGTACCGCTCAAGGAGAGTATTACCGAATACTTCAGGCGCGAAGTCTTGCCGCATGTGCCCGACGCCTGGATCGACGAGAGCAAGACCAAGGTCGGCTACGAGATCCCGCTCAACCGGCACTTCTATCGCTACGAGCCGCCGCGCCCGCTGGAAGTGATCGAGGCCGACATCAAGGCGCTCGAAGACGACATCAAGCGGATGCTGGGCGAGGTCACGTCATGAGCACTCTGCCTCTACGGAAACTATTTGGGGGCTGAACCGTGAACGCCTTCCTCGAACGGCTCAACAGCAAGCGGCTGCTGTCCTATCAAGCAGACCCCGGCCTGCTGAAGGAGCACTTCGGGATCGAGGAAACGGTGCTGGCAGGCGGCTACGGCTACCGTCAGATCCTCGAACTCGTTCAGAACGGTGCCGACGCGTTGCTGGAAGCGCAGGAGCGTGGCGACGCGCTGGACGGCGATGGTCGCATCCACGTCCAGCTGCGCGGGTCACGGCTCTATGTCGCCAACACCGGGGCACCGCTGAGTGAAGAAGGTCTGGACGCTCTGCTTCGCTCGCATTCGTCCCCGAAGCGCGGCAATCAGATCGGGCGCTTCGGTCTGGGCTTCAAGTCGCTGCTGAAACTCAACGGGCGGATCGATGTCTTCACCCGCGCCTCAGGCGCGATTCGCTTCGATCCGGAGCGGTGCCGAGATGAGCTCCGTCGCCGATTTCAGGTGACACAAGCGCCGGGTCTGCGACTCGCGTGGGCCTTGCCGCCGGACGAACGCGCCGCAGATCCACTCTGCGTCGAGCTGGCGTGGGCCGAAACGATCGTTCGCGTCGAAGTCGGGTCGGAGAGCCTGCTGCAGCACATCCGTCAGGAGATTCGGTCGTTCCCGGCCGAGTTCCTGTTGTTCTTTCCGATCGCTACCAAGCTGACCCTCGATAACGGCGAGCAACAGGCGCGCGCGGTCCGGCTCGAACCCGAAGGTGCCGAGCGCATCCTGCACGATGGCGACGCGTTCTCGCGCTGGCGCATCGCGGCGTGTGAGGTCCACATCACCGAGGCCCGAGCCGTCGCGGACGCCACGCACGTTCACGCTCGCCAGTCCGTGCCCGTGTCATGGGCGATACCGCTCGAAGGCCGTCGCGAGGAGGCCGGCCGCTTCTGGGCCTTCTTCCCCACGCACACGCAGACCTACCTGCCAGGCATCCTGAATGCGCCGTGGAAGCTAAATAGTGACCGCAACGCGATCATCGGCGGCGAGTGGAATGCCGCGCTGATGGCCGAGGCGGCCCTGCTGATCGCGGACACGCTGCCCAGCCTTGCCACCCCGGACGACCCCGCTCGGCAGCTGGACGCCTTCCCGCGCCAGATGGATCGCAAGGACGAGGATGCCGCGCCACTCGTCGCGTCGCTGTGGATGCGGCTGGAGGACGCAGCCGTCATTCCGGACGGCACCGGCGCGCTCCGGCGCGCTCGGGAGCTATGGCGCCACCCGAAGGACACGTTGATACTGGCGGCGGCGTGGCAATCACTCGCTGGCGCAGAGCAGCAGCACCAGCTGGTGCACGCGTCCTGCCTAGAGCGTCAGCGCGCCAGCCGTCTGAATGCCCTGGCGGAACGAATCGAAGCGCCCGCCACGGGCCAGGGCCCTCCGGCTCTTCGCCGCTGCAGCACCGAGTCGTGGTTTGGCATGGTGGCGTCGACCGAGGCCGCGGCTGCGCTCGGCGTGCTGCAGCTAGTCGAGTCCTTCTCCGTCGACGTGAAGCCCGGCGAGTGGAGCCAGGCTCGCCCCACGCTGGCGATCATTCCGACCCAGTCTGGCAAGTTGGTTACAGCGGCTAAGGTCGTCCTCGCGCCCGAGGGCGTGTCCGTGCCCGATCGCGAATTGGTCGCCGGTGAGCTTCAGTCCAGCGCTCAAGCCAGGCGCCTGTTGAAGGACGTGCTGGGCGTCAGCGAGCCGGACGATCGGTTTTGGCAATCGATGCTTGCCGAAGCACTGAGCAGGATTGCGTATCGGCAACCAGAGGCCGACGAGGCGGGCTGGCAAGCATTCTGGGCTCGGCTGCACCTTGCGCCGGAGGGCGTTCGCAGAGCCTTCGTCACGAGCCGAACGGGCGAGCTTCGCGTGCGCCGGCGCGATGCCAAGTGGGTTCACGGTGCGGACGTGCTCTTGCCTGGGACTCTCGTTCCCGCGTCGGATGGCGAAAACGGCGGCGTGCTGCTCGATCTTGGAGTACATGGGAACGACAGGACGCTTCTCGAACTGATTGGGGTCAAGTCCGATCTGCATGGCACGGATGAACTGAGCGAGGTGCGGAGATTGCCGATCTTCCGGGATTGGCTCGACGCGTGCCAGAAGCAATGGTTCAGCGAAGCCTTCAAGGGCGGCAGCAGACCACAGGACGGCTATCTCCAACCATTGGACGGTACCGTACCGAAGGGGCTCAATTTCCTCAAGCTGCTTCGCGGCGCTGCAAGAGCGAGGCTCACGCTTGCTTTGTGCGCTCGCCTGCAGGAAGTAGGCGGCCAACGAATCAAGTTTGGTCACTCGACGCGTGGCGACTCGTACCCGAAGATTCACGTCGCCCATCCACTCCCCTGGTTGTTGCTCAGCCATGGCGAAGTACAGATCTTCGCTTCTGCCTGCGCTCCGCTAAGGGCGCTCGTTGCTCGCCGAGGAGAGCCTGTCCTTCAGCGCCTTCCGGTCTGGAGCCAGATCGAACTCGCGGTTGTACCGCTAGTCGAGTACCTCCCTCGGGTGACGGTCTCGTCAGGCGACCTGCGCGCGCTTTGGACGGCGGCGATCGGCGCACTGGCGACCCCGGAGAGCATCGAGGGCGACGCACTGACCGACCTCTGGCCTGGCGCCGCCAAGGATGGCGTCGTCCCGACCGAACTGCCATCGCCGACGGGCTGCGTTCCCCTGAGCGCGGCATTCGTGACCACCTCCGCCGATCTCGCGCAGCGCGCTCGTGCCCCGGGGCGCGTGGTGGTGGTGCTCGACCCGCCGACGATGCAAGTCTGGCTGAAGGCTGGGGCGCAGGACCTCGCAGAGCTGATCCAGGCGGAGTGGGACGCCATCGCGGGACCGCCCGAGCGCCTGACCGATGTGGTGCCCGAACTTGGCGACGTCCTGCGGGCGGATGTTCGCGATGCGGCGCGTTGCCAGCGCGTGACACAGCTCCGCCTGCGGATCGCCGACAGCGCAGAGGCAGCCCCTTGCCTGATGTGGGACGGCGCGCTGCTTCTGGACGCCGAACAACTGGCGCCGCTTTCCAGGGCGAAACGGCTGCGGCGGCTGCTCGCCGAGATCGCCGCGTCCGGCTGGCTCGACGGCTCGCCTGCGGACGCCCTTGCCCACCTCGGCGACGCCGGTGTCGACGAGCGGCGGACACACGTCGCACAGGGAGCGACGCTGGCCGAGCGCTTGCTGCGCGCAGTGGGCAGTCGGATCGAACCGTTGCTCGATGCCTTGGGCCAGCCGCTGCGCGACATGGACTTCGTCCGCCAATGCACGCCGTACCAGCTCGCCGAGCTGGTGCTTGCGCAGCTCGGCCCGGCCGCGCTGACGGCTTTGCGCGACACGCTGCAGGTGGAGGGGCTGCAGCCACCCGGGCGCTGGAACACGGCAGCCGCACTCGCGTTCGCAGCCGCCATCGGCTTCCCGCCCGAATTCGCTTCGTCGGCCGAGGCTCGGCGCGAGCCCGAAGAGTGGATCAGCGGGCCGATCGAACTGCCGCCCCTGCACGACTTCCAGCAGGAGGTGTTCGACGGCTTGAGTTCTCTGCTGGCTAGTGCCACCACGCGACGGCGCGCGGTCATCAGCCTGCCCACCGGTGGCGGCAAGACCCGCGTGACGGTCGAGGCAGCCGTGCAGCTCGTGCTCGCGCCGGAGGGCGCCACGCGCAGCATTCTCTGGATCGCGCAGACCGACGAGCTGTGCGAGCAGGCGGTGCAGGCGTTTCGCCAGGTCTGGGTCAATCTCGGCGCCCGACGAACCGACCTGCGCATCGTCCGGCTGTGGGGCGGCAACCCCAATCCGACGCGGTTGCAGCCGGGCAAACCGGTAGTCGTCGTGGCCTCCATCCAGACGCTGAACAACCGCGTCGGCGCGGTGGATCTGGACTGGCTGCGCAAGCCCGGCCTGGTGGTCGTCGACGAGTGCCACCATGCCATCACGCCAAGCTACAGCGCGCTGCTGCGCTGGCTGGACGCCGAGGCACCCCGCCCGGGCGCGGCCGAGAAGGACGAACCGCCGATCGTCGGCCTGAGCGCCACGCCATTCCGCACCGACGACGACGAGAGCCAGCGCCTGGCCCGGCGGTTCGACAGCCGCTGGCTGCCGTCCGACCAGGAGCAGCTCTATGCGCGCCTGCGCTCGCAGGGAGTGCTCGCACGGGCGCAGTACGAATCGCTCGACTCCGGAGTCGGCCTGACCGACGACGAGCTGTCCAAGCTGGGGCGGCTGCACGAGCCGTGGGAAGGGCTCGATTTCGAGAACCTGCTGGAAGCCATCAATCAGCGCCTGGCGGGCGACGCGAGCCGAAACGAGCGCCTGGTGGAATGCATCGAGGCCAGCGCCGAGCGCTCCATCCTTTTCTTCACCAACTCGGTCGCCCATGCGGATGAAATGGCCGCGCGCCTGAACCTTGCCGGCATCGGCGCCGCGGCCATCAGCGGCGGCACCCCGACCGTGGCGCGGCGCTACTTCCTCGAGCGATTCCAGGGCGGAGCGATTCGCGTGCTGTGCAATCACAGCGTGCTGACCACGGGCTTCGACGCGCCCCGAACCGACATGGTGCTGATCGCGCGCCAGATCTTCAGCCCGGTGCGCTACATGCAGATGGTCGGTCGCGGGCTGCGCGGGGAGAAGAACGGCGGCACCGCGTCGTGCCGGATCGTCACGGTCGTCGACAACCTCGGCCGCTTCGCGGATCGGCATCCCTATCACTACTGCCGGCAGTACTTCTCGGCGATGGAGCGTGGTGAAGTCGCTGTCGAGGTGCGGCCATGAGGTTCGCGGCCTATCCGAAGTACAAGCCGAGCGGTGTCGAGTGGCTCGGGGACGTGCCGGAGCACTGGGACGTAAAGCGAGGCCGATTCTGCATGGACGTGAACCCAGGTTCGCCCCGCATGCGCACACTCCGATCGGACGATGAGGTGTCCTTCGTACCGATGGAGGCAGTCGGCGAGTATGGCGGCCTGGAGCTCGGCCAGACTCGCGCAATTGCCGACGTCGGATCCGGATATACCGAATTCGAGGATGGCGATGTCGTCGTGGCCAAGATCACACCCTGCTTCGAAAATGGCAAGGGTGCCTTGGCCACTGGCCTCTTGAACGGCGCTGCGTTCGGGACGACGGAGCTGCACGTGCTTCGCTCCGACCCGATTCTGGAGAGGCGATTCTTGTTCTACTTCTCGATCTCGCGACTATTCCGGAGCATTGGCGAAGGCGAGATGTATGGGGCGGGCGGACAGAAGCGCGTTCCGCCAGAGTTCTGCGAGAACGTTCGACTGCCACTACCGCCGATCGATGACCAATTCGCCATCGCCGACTTCCTCGACCGCGCGACGGCGAAGATCGGCGCGCTGGTGGCGAAGAAGCGGATGTTGATCGAGCGGCTGAAGGAGAAGCGCACCGCGCTCATATCGCGCACGGTCACCCGCGGGCTCCCGCCCGACGCCGCCCGCGCCGCCGGCCTCGACCCGCACCCCAAGCTCAAGCCCTCCGGGATTGACTGGCTCGGTGATGTGCCGGAGCACTGGCGCGTGACGCGGCTTATGTACGTCACCGATCAGGCGCGCCCAATCATGTACGGCATCGTCCTCCCGGGACCTGATGTCGACGACGGGGTGCCCATAGTGAAAGGCGGAGATGTAAAGCCCGGTCGCCTTTCACTTGAGAAGCTGTGCCGAACAACGCCTGAGATCGAGGCTGGATACGTGCGTAGCAGACTCAAGGCCAGTGACCTCGTATTCTCGATCCGCGGGACCGTTGGTGAGGCTGAGTTAGTCCCTGAGGAGATTGCCGGGGCGAACCTCACGCAAGATGCGGCGCGCATCGCTCCCGGAGCCACCGCGAACAGCCGATGGTTGCTCTATACAGCCAAGGCCAAGGCGATCATTGATCCGCTGCTCTCGCTAAGCCTTGGTGCGGCGGTTCGTGGCGTAAACATTCGAGACCTGAAGCGGACAGTCGTGCTGCTTCCGCCGGCAGACGCACAGCAAGTCATAGCTGAGTGGCTCGATACCCAAACTAGCCTAATCGACGAAATGGAACGCAAAGTCGAGACCGCTATCAAGCGCCTGCAGGAGTACCGCACCGCGCTGATCACCGCGGCCGTCACCGGCAAGATCGACGTGCGTGGGTTGAGCGGCGCGGATGCGGCTGGGACAATGACGGTATGACCCGCGTCGCGATCAGGCCGGAGCTTCTGCGCTGGGCGCGTGAGCGCGCTGGCTACAGTGGAGACACGCTCATCGGCCGTTTCCCGAAGCTTCCTGACTGGGAGAGCGGCGAGGCGCATCCGACTCTGAGGCAGCTGGAGGACTACGCGAAAGCGACGCATACACCCGTCGGCTTCCTATTTCTCCAGGCGCCACCTGTCGAAGAGATGCCGATCCCCGACTTTCGTACGGTCGGCAACGCCCACATCGGCCACCCGAGCCCCGATCTGCTGGACACCCTCTACCTCTGCCAGCAGCGGCAGGCGTGGTACCGGGACTTCGTGCTTGCAGCGGGCGAAGAGCGACTGGCCCTGGTCGGATCGGTCCGAACCACCGACCCCATCGTCGCGACGGCCACTCGCATCCGGAATGCCCTGGGGTTCGACCTCGCCGAGCGGCAACGCCTGCCGACCTGGACCGACGCCCTACGACGCTTCATCGAACAGGCCGACCGCCTCGGCGTGCTGGTCATGGTGAGCGGCGTGGTCGGCAGCAACAACCGGCGCAGGCTCGACCCAGGGGAGTTCCGCGGATTCGCGCTTGCCGACGAATTCGCGCCGCTCGTGTTCATCAACGGCGCCGACACGAAGGCAGCGCAGATGTTCACGCTGGCCCACGAGCTCGCGCACGTCTTCCTGGGGCAGTCGGCGGTCTCCGACGCGCAGGCGCTGGCGGTGCCGGATCATGCGGTGGAGCGCTGGTGCAATCAGGTCGCGGCGGAGTTGCTGGTGCCGCTGGAGGCGCTGCGCGCAGCGTTCGACGCCCAAGCGCCGCTGCGCGACGAGACCGATCGCCTGGCGCGACGCTTCAAGGTCAGCACGCTGGTGATCCTGCGCCGTATCCACGATGCGGGTGGGCTGGGCCGCGACGCGTATTGGCGAGCCTACGAAGAGGAGGTCGCCCGGATTCGGGCGCTGCCCAAGGGAAGCGGCGGCGACTTCTACCTCACGCTGGGCGCGCGGGCGAGCAAGACGTTCGCCCGCGCGCTGGTCATCAGCACGCTCGAAGGCAGAACGCCATTCACGGAAGCCTTCCGGCTGCTGGGCTTCAAAAAGATGGCCACGTTCCGCGAGGTGGGGCACAGCCTGGGGGTCGGCTTCTGATGGCCTATCTGCTCGACGCGAACGTGTTCATCGCGGCCAAGAACCTGCACTACGGACTCGACTTCTGCCCGGCGTTCTGGAACCGGCTGATTCAGCAGAACGCTGGCGGCCGGGTCTTCGGCATCGAGAAGGTCGGCGACGAGGTGCTGGCCGTCGCCGACGAACTCTCTGCGTGGGCGGTCGGGCTGGGGGACGGCTTCTTCCTGCGCCCGGACGCCAAGGCCTTCCCTTCCCTGGCGGCAGTCAGTGCCTGGGCGAATACCGCAGGCTACGAGATGGCCGCGATCAGCACCTTCCTGCAGGTGGCCGACTATTACCTCGTCGCTCAGGCACATGCCGGCGGTCACACGGTGGTGACGCACGAAGTGCCGGGCGCCTCGAGAAAGAAGATCAAGATCCCGGACGCCTGCATCGGGCTTGGCATCAAATGCGTGTCGCCCTACGAGATGCTGTGGACCGAAAGGGCGCGGTTCGTTCTGGGGCCGCGGCCCTGAGCCCCATGAGCACCCAGACCAACGAGCGCGCTTTCGAGACCCAGGTCGAAGAGACGCTGCTGGGCACAGCGGGCTGGCAGCGCGGAAGCATCGCCGAATGGGATGTCGAGCGCGCCCTCTTCCCGGCGACCGTGTGCCGTTTCCTCGAAGCCACGCAGGCGAAGCTGTGGAACGAGATGCGGGCACTCCATGGGGCCGGGCTCGAAAAGCTGATCATCGGCGCGCTGGTCAAGGAGCTCGACCTCAAGGGCGCGCTGTACGTGCTGCGCCACGGCTTCAAGTTCTACGGCAAGACCTTTCGGCTGGCCTACTTCAAGCCGGCACACGGCCTGAACGACGAGGTGCTGGCGCTCTACGCGCAGAACCAGCTCACGATCACGCGCCAGGTGCCGTGTCACCCGGGCAAGCACGACACGGTGGACCTGCTGTTCGCGGTCAATGGACTCCCGGTGGCCACCTGCGAGCTCAAGAACCCCGGCACCGGACAGACCTGGCGCCATGCGGTCGGCCAGTACCAGAACGACCGCGACCCGCGGGCGCCACTGTTCGCCTTCAAGTGCCGCGCGCTGGTGCACTTCGCGGCCGATCCGGACGAGGTCCACATGACCACCCGGCTGCACGGTGCGCACACGCACTTCCTGCCGTTCAACCGTGGCAGCCACCCAGGCAAAGTGCAATGCGGCGCCGGCAACCCGCAGCACGCGTCGGGCTACCGCACCGGCTATTTCTGGGAAGACGTCCTCCAGCGCGAAAGCTTTCTCGACATCCTCGGCCACTTCATGTTCGTCGAGAAGAAGGAAGAGAAGGTCGACGAGGGCACGGGTGGCCAGCGCCGCATCACCAAGGAGGCGGTGATCTTCCCGCGCTACCACCAGCTCGACGCCGTGCGCCGCCTCGTCGCTGCGGCGCGCAGCGAGGGGCCGGGGCGCAACTACCTGATCCAGCACTCCGCGGGCAGCGGCAAGACCAACAGCATTTCGTGGCTTTCGCACCGACTGGCGAGCCTGCACGACGACGCCGACCGCAAGGTGTTCGATTGCGTCGTCGTCATCACCGACCGGCGCGTGCTCGACCAGCAGCTGCAGGACGCGATCTACCAGATCGAGCATGCCCAGGGCGTGGTGAAGGCGATCGACCAGGACAGCAAGCAACTCGCTGCCGCGCTGATCGACGGCACGAAGATCGTGATCACCACGCTGCAGAAGTTCCCGTTCGTGTTGCGCGGGCTCTTGCACGCTGCCGGCGCCGAGACGCAGGAGAAGGCAACCACCGAGGAGAAGGCGCAGGCCAAGTCCTGGGAGGCCGAGATCGCGAAGCGACGTTATGCCGTGATCGTCGACGAGGCGCACTCCAGCCAGACCGGCGAGACGGCGCGCGAGCTGAAAGCCATCCTGGGCGCCGGCGCGGCCGAAGACCCCGAAGCCGAAGCCGACTGGGAAGACCGGCTTAACCAGGTGATGGCCTCGCGCGGCAAGCAGCCGAACCTGAGCTTCTTCGCCTTCACCGCGACGCCCAAGGGCAAGACGCTGGAACTCTTCGGACGGCCGGGCGCCGGTGGCGCGCCGGAGGCTTTCCACCTCTACAGCATGCGCCAGGCGATCGAGGAGGGCTTCATCCTCGACGTGCTGACCAACTACACGACCTATGCCACCTACTACAAGCTCCTGAAGGCGGCCGAGGACGACCCCGACCTGCCGAAGAAGAAGGCGGCGCGGGCGCTGGCCAAGTTCATGAGCCTGCATCCGCACAACATCGAGCAGAAGACGGAAGTGATCGTCGAGCACTTCCGCCGCAGCGTGATGCACCGGCTGGGCGGGCGCGGCAAGGCGATGGTGGTCACGGCATCGCGTCTGCACGCGGTGCGCTACAAGCTGGCGTTCGAGCGCTACCTCGCCGAGAACGGGTACAAGGACGTGCGACCGCTGATAGCGTTCAGCGGCACGGTGACCGACCCCGAGACCGGCGTCGACTACACCGAACCCGGGATGAACACCGACGTGGTGACGGGCAAGCCGATCAGCGAGGCAGCGCTGCCCGCGCGCTTCGAGTCGCCCGACTACCAGGTGCTGCTGGTGGCCAACAAGTATCAGACGGGGTTCGACCAGCCGCTGCTGTGCGCGATGTACGTCGACAAGCGGCTGGACGGTGTGCAGGCGGTGCAGACGCTGTCGCGCCTGAACCGCATGATCCCGGGCAAGGACGCGCCCTTCGTGCTCGACTTCGTCAACGACGCGGAGAACATCTACCGCGCCTTCAAGCCGTACTACGACAAGACCGAGCTGGCGGCGGCCTCGAACCCCGCGATGCTGGACAAGCTGAAGCACGAGCTCGACCAGGAGCAGGTCTACCATTGGAGCGAGGTCGAGGCCTTCGCGCAGGTGTTCTACAAGCCGCTCGAGCGGCAGGGCGCCGCCGACCACGCGCACATGCAGCGGCATCTGCAACCGGCGGTGGACCGCTTCAAGGCGATCGCCGAGGACGCCAAGCGCGAGGAGTTCCGCGCGAAGCTCTCCGACTACGTGAACGTGTATGCCTTCCTGAGCCAGATCGTGCCCTACGCAGACCCGGAACTGGAGATGCTCTACAGCTACGGGCGCTTCCTGCTGCGGCACCTGCGCCGTGTCCGCGATACGACCATCGTCAAGGTCGGCGACGAGGTGGCGCTGCAGTACTACCGGCTGGAACGGGTGTACGCCGGGGCGATCGACCTGCGCGCCGGTGATGCCCAATACGTGGTCAGCCCGACCGAGGTCGGCACGGGCAAGGCCAAGGACGAGAAGGCACCGCTGTCCAAGATCATCGAGGTGCTCAACAAGCGTTTCGGCACCCAGTTTTCGGAGGAGGACCGGCTTTTCTTCCAGCAGATCAAGGAGAAGGCCTGCAAGAGCGAACAGATCGTCAGGACGGCCATGGCCAACCCGCTCGACAAGTTCGAACTGGGCATTCGCAAGCTCATCGAAGACCTGATGATCGAGCGCATGGGCGAGAACGACAAGATCGTGACGCGCTACATGGCGGATCAGGAATTCCAGGGAACCGCGTTTCCGATCCTGGCGCGCGAGATTTTCGATGCCCTGAGATCACAGGGATCCGCAGGTGGTGTTGGCGGGCAAGGGCATGCGGTCCAAGGGTAACTCAGTAACGGGTCTGTCGCCGTCATCGACGGTCAGGTCGACGTCGGGCCGGATGGAACGTTGGCTCCGAATCTTGCATCAACAACCGGGAGTAGCAAGGTGATGAAACTCCAGCAATGCGGTGCCCCAACCAAGGCGCCACCCAAGCTTCCTCCCCTTCGAACCTTGATCTTCGGCTCGCTGGCGTAGCGCGCCAGGCGTCCGGCTGCCTCGACGCTGGTGCTCTGTCACGGTAAGGGTGCGTTTGTTCAAGCTGCTCGGGGGGATCACCCCCGCAACATCACCCTGCTTGACCATTCAGACAGAACATTCCATCAGGAATCTGAACCGTACTCAGACAAGTGGTTCAAGCTCGGCAACAACCTGAATCAGCGCGACACTATCGCCGTGCGCCGGACAGTGTGGGGCCTCCTGAAGCTGATCTGTCCTGCCGGCGATTACGACAAGGAGATCGTGGGCAAGTGTTTTGAGTACGCGCTGGAAGTCCGCCGACGCGTGAAAGAGCAGCTCAAGAAGATCGGCGGCATGGGGCTCTACGACGTGCACTTCTCCTACATCCACCTTGAGGATAGCCAGGAGCGTTTTGTTTCCGTTCCCGAGCAATCGAGCGGTGCACTGGTTCCGGATGGGCGCCTCGCGCCGGGAGCGCTGCACACGATCAGCTCGGGCATCCCGGAAATGCCGGGGATCTACCGCATCGAAATTCAAACCATCGCCGGTGGTGGGAAGGTGTCGGCGTCGGGCTCCGCACCGCGCGAACCCGTGCGGGTTGCCTTCGACTACTTCAAGGCCAACTCTTCGCGCATCAGTGCATCGATCAAGCCAGGCGAACAAGATTCTCACCTACAGCTGGTCGAGTTGCAGAATGCCGGCGCGCCGCAGTCATTCACCCTGGCCAGCTTCATTGCCCTTTGCTCGGCAGCGCTGGGCCGCCCGGTTCAGTCGCAGATGGCGATCATGGGTGACATGAGCCTCGGCGGTATGGTGATGCAGGTGCGCAATCTTGCGGAAAGTCTGCAGGTTGCGTTTGACGCCGGGGCGAAGAAGATACCGCTGCCGATATCGAGCGTGGGGGATATTCCGAGTGTTCCGGGGGAACTCTTCGCCAAGTTTCCGACCAGTTTCTATTCCGATCCCGTGGATGCGGTATTCACAGCGATTGGGGTTGAGTGCGGTAAGTGTTGAGGAAAACCGTCCATGAAAAGCGCTTTGTTCGTTGATTTCGACAACGTCTATTCCGGTCTGCGCCGCCTTGACCAGGGAACCGCCGATCAGTTCGCACGCACGCCGACGGCGTGGATGAACTGGCTGATTGAGTCGCTCGAACTGCCGGCTCCAACTCGGCCCGGCGCGAGGCGCCGTATCCTTGTCAGGCGCTGTTATCTGAATCCTCAGGCTTATCAACGATTCCGCCCGTCGTTCAATCTGGCCGGCTTTGAAATCGTCGATTGTCCAGCAATGACCAGCGAGGGCAAGACTAGCACCGACATCCACATGGTCCTGGACATCGTCGATCTGCTTCAACAGGAAACCCATTACGACGAGTTCATTGTCTTTTCTGCTGACGCTGATTTCACGCCGGTGCTGCGCAAACTGCGGCGCTGGGACCGGCGAACGACAGTGCTGGCCATTGGCTTCCCCTCGGCGGCCTACCGGGCATCCGCTGACTTGTTGATTGATCAGGATGAGTTTGTGAGGGAGGCCCTCGCCTCCGGAGAGGCAGTCACTGAACCACCTCCAGTCGAGATCAGCCCGACTCCGGAGTTGGCATCATCAGCTCTGGCTCTGATCCGCGAGGCGGTCAAGGAAGCTCCAGCCCCGGTTCCCCTCGCCAGACTGGCTTCGGCACTGCTTCGGACGATCGAAGACCTGGACGCTTCGTCATGGGGCAGCTTCGGCAGTTTTCGCGCCTTGATTGATTCGTTGGACCTTGCGCCCTTGGCTGTCACCTGGGAGGGAGGCGGAACGATCTATGACCCCAAGCGCCATTCGCGGCCAGCGACACTCAGTACGGGAACGGGTGCTGGCAAGACCAACGGAGTGCAGATCAAGATCGAAGAATTGATCAGGACGGAAGTTTCCAGAGCCCCGCAGCCGGTACCCTGCGCGCGACTGGCCACGCTGATCCTCGGACAGGACAACTCTCTGGCAGCAGACTGGGCAGGCAAGGGGACATTTCGCAAGTTTGTCGAATCCCTGAATCTAAAGGCAGTCCAGTTCAACTGGAACAGTTCGGGCGGACTGGCCTTCGACGCGAGTCGTCATGCTGTGTTCCCTGACGTCGCCGCTGAGCTGGGAGCGGAGTGGGCAGACAAGACACTGTACGGCCTGGCAAGACACATCCATGAACTCACCGATGTACCGCTGCTCTCCCCAAAGAGATACCGGAACCTGATCGAGATGATCTCGATCGATGTGCTCAGCAGCCCGTTTGGTCTCGTAGAGACCGGCAAGCGCGTTCGCGACCGGTGCCGCGATTCCGGCTTGCCGGTCAGTCGAGCCGACGTGAATCATGTCTTGCGGGGGTTGTTGATGCGAGGCCACACCTTCGACGAAGGCCCCAATGACGCACCTACGCTGTGCGCAAAACTCGCGGACAACATCCGTTCACTCTGCCTGCGCGAGCAGATCATGCTGGATGCCGCGATGGACAGTGCTATCGAAAACTGGATAGCTGGTGAACCTTCCCAGTGACAGCCGGCTCTACTCGAAGCAGATCCCGTGTCTAGCGGATACCGGAATGACGGTGGTCAGCGTTGTACCAGTGAACGAAATCAGTGGCCCAGAGGCGAGCGTCCTCGAGGGCGTGGACGCCGCGAGCGGGGAATTCCGGGCGATACTTGGCGGTACGGAAGAGCGCTTCGGCGTGCGCATTGTCGTTCGAGACGCGCGGGCGCGAGTAGGAAGGTTTGAGTCGGAGCCAGTGGAGCATGGCGAGGACGGTGGTGGCTTTCAGGGTGGCACCGTTGTCGCCGTGGAGCACCGGTTTGTCGGCCAGGGCATGGACGCCTTCGGCGAGTGCCGTGCGCCGGAGCAGATGGGCCGCGTGATCGGAGGGATCAGCGGCCTCGACGGAATAGCCGGCCACCTCGCGCGCCCACACGAGAAGATCGGGGTTGATCGGTGTGGAAAGGCTGGCAGCCATTTCGAGATGTCAAGGATGCGTTGAAGCTCATCATTCTACCTTCGCGCCCTCTTGTCCAGAAGCGTCCAACCCGTGGTGCCGGACGAACAGATCGAGAACTGCAAGGGCGTCGTACTTCCTCCTCGGCACCGCCAGCTGGAACTGCACTAGGCCATCAGTCGTACGGATGACGAAGCACGGGAACTCGTAGCGGTCCGGGTATCGCCGGTAGTCTGGGTCGGGGGTGGTACTCGCCGTGCTGTCGCGTTGAAGAAGATTCCCATCTGGTATTCCAACTTCTGTCGCCGTCGACGCGCCCTGGATCAGCGCTGCGCGTTGCATCCACTCACCCATTGCCAGCACCCTGGACGTTTCCGTGCCGCGCTTTCGGATTCACGCGATAGCGCACATGGCCTCGGTGCTGAAAGCCTGCGGCCTGGATTGATTGCCGCAACCAGCCGGCCTCCACGAGTTCTTTCAGCGCCTCGTCAACGATCTCTCGGTCATCGAGCAAGCTCCACTGCTTGCGGTAGACGTCGCGTGCGGTGAACCCATCACCGCCACCCAGGTCGTCAAGCTGACCTTTGCCGATCCGTTCGGCTAGCGCACCTGCGGCTTGTGATTGCAGGTTGGCGGCCAAACCGTAGACGCGCCGAGCGTGCCCTTCGAGGTAAGCGCACCAGTCCGCAGCGCGCGCCGCGGCTTGCAGGCTGACAGGGCCGGCGGATCCACCGGCGGCGACGGCTTCGGCCCGGTCGACCAGATGGAACAGCAGCGCGAGGCTGGCCATCGTCTTGGGCTGCTTGGAGAGGTATTCGACCATCAGCGTCCCCTGGTCAGGGTCTTCCAGCTTCTCGCGGTGCAGGCGCTCATACCACTCGATGAACAGGTTCTGCGCACCATCATCCGCAAAACGTAAGCAGGGGGTTTGGCCGTAGGGGTCGGGCGGGGCAACCATCGCGAAGTCAACGCGCGCCAGGGTCTCGATGATGGCAAAGGCGCGGTCGCGGGCTGCGGCATCGGGGTACTCATCGACGATGTGCTCAAACGGCTGCACGTCGGGATAGGTCAGCAGCTGAAAGCGCTGCATCATGCCGTCGTTTTCGATACGGGCCTGATAAAGGTAGTTGCGCACCTTGTCCGGCTGGGTGCCGCCGAGGATGGACACGCACATGTTGTCGCAGGTGACGTGCCCGCGCCCAATACGGTCGAGCGTGAAACTGCCCTGGCCGTTGCACGCTTCGAGGTAAAAGCTGCGATCCTGCTCGCGTCCTTGCTTGTCCCAGCCGCGCAGCAGACCGACCAGTTCGTCACGGAAGACCAGAATGCCGCGCCGGTTTGTCGACAGCAAGTCATGCAGCGCCTCAATGGTGGCGTCGTTGGTACGATAACGCTCTTGCAGATTGCCGGGGGGCGGCGCGCTCAGGCTGGCCATTTCGCGCTTGATCTCGGCCACGCTGCGTGTTGGTGTAGATGGTCGGGGTTGGCGCGACGAGGTCTTGCGCTTGGGTGACGGCGTAGCGTCGTCATCGGTGCACTCTTCGTACGGCGCAACGCCGCTGATGACATCTGGAGACGCGGCTGCCACGCTGACGCTGCGCTTGGCAAGCATGTCGGCCTTGATGGCTTCCCTGAGTTCGGCTTCAAGCAGCTTCTGACGCGCTTTTGTTTCCGGGTCGGCGGCGGTGGCCTTCGCTTGCTGGCAGCCGTCGGCTACGAGCTTTTCCAGACGACCCAGTGCCTTGATCATTTCGGCCAGCGCCGGCGTCTTCTTCTTTGACGGTGGAGCAATCACGCCACCCCACAGGTTCGGCACGACCAGCCAGTCGTCCTTGCGTTTGGGCTTGATGCCGATGCCGGCGCCGACCACGGCGGCGAGTATGACGATAGCGCCAACGGCGCAGAAGTCGATGGGGCATTGCATCCGGTAGGCCGTGTCGGTAATCCAGCCGCGAAACGGCGCGGGAATCAACTCGGGGTCGAGCGGCGGCACGGGCAGCAGGGTGAGGCAAATCGGCTCCGGCTCGGGAAGCGCATCGTACTCCGCCTGCCGCGCGGCAGCGATGTACGGATTTGGATCAAGCCATTCGCCGGCCATATGCTCGAAATGGCCACCGCCGGGCGGCGCGAAGAACGGTTGCGAGAGCTTTTCGGCGCAGGCGTCCAAGCTTGGCAACGCCAGAGCAGCGGCAAACTGCCGATAGGTGCCGGGCCAGTCGCGCGGTGACACGGGCGTCGCGAGCGGCAGCACGACACGCAGGCGCGGCGCGGTGGGCGTACTTCGTTTGGTGCTGTAGATGGCGCATTCGCGACCTGCCAGCGCTGCGCGGGTTCGGTCGAGATTCACATCCTTGTCGAGGTCGAGCACCAGCGCGGTGATTGCCTGTACGTCGGTGTCGCGGCGCGTGCCTTCAGGCTTGAATTCGGCATAGACCAGCGCCGGTACGGTAGCCAGACTTTCCGCGCGCGGGGCTGCCTGCATTTCGGCGAAGCGATCCACCAACATGCTCCAGCGAGTTTCCTTCTGCTCGATCCGGTTGGACTGGACGCCACCCTTCTGCACCGCATAGCGCAGCACTTTGTCCAGTGTGTCAGTTTGCGGGTGGGCCGTTCCGTTGATCTCTTCTTGGCTCATCGGGTTAGACTCCAGGCTCCCAGTGCTTTGGCTGCGGCGACAAAGCCGATTCCGTAGCGCGCCATGTGAAACGCCAGCACATCGCGCCCGTGGGCGCCGCACGCCGGCACCCGGCAACGAAATGCACCGGTGTCGAGGTTCACCGAAAGGCTGGGGTGCCGGTCGTCGTGAAACGGGCAGCGCGCCGTGGCGCTGCGCCCGTGTTCACGCAGGGCGTCCAGTTCGGTGGCGTAGTAGGTGATCGGGTCGGGCAGGCGGCTACGGTCGAAACCTTGCCGCCGGGGTTGGGTGCGGGCCGGGAAATGCATCGCGATCGCCTACGCGGCGCGGTGCTTGGCCTGGGCGGTGCTGACGTGCCGGCCTTGCGCGTTCAGCCAGTCGTCCACATCGGCCTGGAAATAGAAGA
Source organism: Accumulibacter sp. (assembly GCF_023806625.1). Classification (GTDB taxonomy): domain Bacteria; phylum Pseudomonadota; class Gammaproteobacteria; order Burkholderiales; family Rhodocyclaceae; genus Accumulibacter. The sequence continues at coordinate 69,682 of NZ_JAMTDX010000081.1, read as the reverse complement.
CCCGTCCGCGCTTGACGAACTTCGGGCCGTTGCCCTTGCAGCGCATCATGGCCAGGGTCTTCTCGGACAGCCCGGTATAGGTGGACGTGTTCTTGGTGTCCATGCGACCGTCCGGGTAGGTGACGACTTCAATGGGTCTGAGGGCAGGTTGCGACATGGCTGTTTCCTTCGATGTGTTGTAAGACAAGCGCCACAGTATAACGCACTATCGCGCTTGCGATAGACGCGAGTTGTGTCTAAACTTCTTTCTGAGAAGCAAATAGAATCTTTGAACGAGAGGACACGACGATGGCAGAAGAGAAACGCAGGGGGGGCGGCGGCAAGCTGGCACGCTCGGAGACGGTCACCGTCCGGCTTGACCCCAAGCTACGCTATCTGGCAGAGCTGGCGGCCAGAAAACAGCGGCGAACGGTGTCGAGCTTCATCGAGTGGGCGGTGGAGCATAGCTTTGCCAATGTAGACCTGTACCAAGGTACCGGCTACAACGGCGACAACAGCATTACCGTCGCGGACGCAGCGGCGGGCTTATGGGACATCGACGAATCCGAGCGCTTCGTCAAGCTGGCCATCCGTTATCCGGAATTACTCAACCACGACGAACAGGTTCGCTGGAAGCTGCTGACCGATTCGGGAATTCTCGCACCGGCACGTAAGCGTCCCGGCGGGAACCACGGGGTGTCTTGGCAGTGGGACATTCTCGAAGACTACGTTTTCCCGGCGCTGCGGCGCCAGTGGGAAAGCCTGAACCGCTACGTCGAGGAAGGGAAAGGGCAAGAATGGGTCGAGGCGACGCAGAAGGCTTTGAGAGCCGGCACGGTGTTTCACGCCCGTCCGCCAGACGTGGTCGAACGCCCCGACGACGACATCCCCTTCTGACGCGAGGACATCATGGCCAAGACCTTCACCAAACTGACCCGACCGCTCATCCGCAAGCTGGCCCCCGGCGAGAAACTCAATGAGCATGGCATCACCTTCGAGCGGCAGGCCAGCGGCGAGGGGGTCTTTTCGGTCAACGTGATGGTCGATGGCCAGCGCATCCACCGCGTCATCGGCCGGGAGTCTGATGGTACGACGCGCACCCAGGCCGAGGAATTTATCGAAAAGGCCAGGCAGGAGGCAAGAGCCGGGCGGCTGAGCCTCCCGAAGGGCCGGAAGTTGGCTCTGACTCTGAGGGATGCCGCACTGGACTACCTCGAACGGCTTCACGAGTCCGATGGCAAAGACCTCAAGATGAAGAAGATGCGGCTTGACCTACACCTGGTGCCGTTCTTTGGCGACATGGCCCTCGCCAAGATCGGCAGCTTCGACATCGAGCGATACAAGAAACAACGGCAGCAAGAAACCGTGATTGTCCGGCCCCGCGGCAAGGCCATTGAGCAAACCGCCGAACGCGCGGCATCAGTCAAGCCGGCGACGATCAACCGGGAGCTTGCAGTGCTGTCGCACCTGCTCAACAAAGCAAGCGAATGGGGCTGGATCGACCGGCCGGCCGCTCGGATACGGCGATTTCAGGAAGGGCAAGGCAGGATTACCTATCTGACCACGGACCAGATCAAGCGCCTGATCGAAGTCGCAAAGGCCGACGGCAACCCGGTCATCTACCCCTTCATCGTGATAGCCCTCGAAACCTCGATGCGCAAGATGGAAATCCTCGGAATCCGTAAGGAGAACATTGGTATCCAGCGGCGCATCATCTACATTCCCGCTGTCACCGGAGAGACCAAGACTGGCGCGCGCGAACAGCCGATCACACAGCACCTCGCAGACTTTCTCGCCGGCTACCTCGAAGCGGCGGAGCCCGGCACCCCCTGGCTGTTTCCCTCGCCCGGCGCCAAGTCCGGGCACGTCATGGATATCCGCAAACCGTTTCGGCGAGTCGTCGAGGCGGCAGGACTCGATCCGGATCAGGTCGTTCGTCACACGATGCGCCACACCGCAATTACGCACTTGGTGCAGGCCGGCGTGGACTTGCCGACCGTCAAACGCATCAGCGGGCACAAGACGCTCGCGATGGTGGAGCGCTACGCGCACCAGAACGGTGCGCACATCGAAAGCGCTATGGACAAACTGCAGGCCCGCTTGAAGCTGGCGTGAGCACCGAAAGCCCCGCTCTTCTGGCGCGGTTACACAGGAATTACACAAATAAAAAGGGCCTGCAGGCGGGAAAGCTTGCAAGCCCTTGATTTGGTGGTGGCCAAGCGCGGAATCGAACCACGGACACGCGGATTTTCAGTCCGCTGCTCTACCAACTGAGCTACTTGGCCGCGAGCGGGCGCAGTATACGCAAGTTCCGCGTCGTCGTCAAAAAACCGCGCGGGGTTTCGAGGTCCCTGGCGGAGGAATCGCGAAGTCCGACATGGCCGGGCGCCGTGCAGCGTCGCTGCCGTGCGCCATAGCCAGGCGAAGGATTGCGGGTGGGCGAGAGCGTTTGCGGTTGGCCGGCGGCTTCGCGTGGACCGCGCGACCTGCCGAGCCTACGGGGCGGGCGTCTCGCTGCTGCCGAGGAGGCGCTCGCAGTAGCGGGCGATCAGGTCGACTTCGAGGTTCACGCGGCAACCCGGCTGCAGCACGCCAAGGGTCGTCGCCTGCAGCGTGTGCGGGATCAGATTGACGGTGAAGATCGGGCCGTCGACCGAGTTCACGGTCAGGCTGACGCCGTCGACGGTGATCGACCCCTTGCGGGCGATATACCGGCCGAGGCTTTCGGGGCCGCGGACTTCGAGCAGCCGGTTGTCACCGATGGCGTCGAAGCGGACGACTTCGCCGACGCCGTCGACGTGGCCCGAGACGAGGTGCCCGCCGAGGCGGTCGCCGAGGCGAAGCGCCTTCTCGAGGTTGACCGGTCCCTCTGCGGTGAGGCCCGCGGTGCAGGCGAGCGATTCGGGCGAGACGTCGACCGAGAAGGTCTGCGCGGTCTTGTCGACGACGGTCAGGCAGACGCCACTGCAGGCGATCGAGTCACCCAGGGCGACGTCGTCGACGCCGAGTTCGCCGGCGTCGATGATCAGCCGGAGCGTTCCTGCGCCGTCTCCGCGCGGCGTGAGCGCGACGATCCGGCCGACGGCAGCAACGATTCCCGAGAACACTGCGCGAGCTCCCCTGATTCATCCCAAGACGCGCGGGATTCTAGCATGACGCCCTCCGGGTTCCCGAGACGGGTGATGGGCGGGGGCGTCGATCAATCAGGGAGCGGGCTGCTCTTCGTTCGCGTCGTCCGGCACGGCGTTGCCGGCTGCGGCGCCCTCGTCCGGTCGCCGCTCCAGGTCGGCGGGTGCTTCCCTGATCCACGCTTCGAGCAGGGTGTAGGAGACGGCGAGGACCACCGGGCCGATGAAGATCCCGACGAGGCCGAAGGCGAGCATGCCGCCGATGACTCCGGCGAGGATCAGCAGCAACGGCAGGTCGGCGCCTTTCCTGATCAGCAGCGGGCGCAGGAAGTTGTCCATCGTCCCGACGAGCAGCGTCCACACGAGCAGGAAGGTGCCCCAGCCCGTGCTCTCCGACCAGTACAGCCAGACGACTGCCGGCAACAGGACCAGGCCCGGCCCGAGCTGCGCGATGCAGAACATGAACATCAGCGCCGTGAGGAGTCCGGCGAAGGGCACGCCGGCGATGGCCAGCCCGATTCCCCCGAGAACCGACTGGGCGAGGGCGGTGATTCCCACGCCGAGGGCGACCGCGCGGACCGCCTGTCCGGCCAGGACGATGCTTCCCTCGCCGCGCTGGCCGGCGAGGCGATAGCCGAAGCGGCGCAGCCCGCGCGCGGCGCCCTCCCCGTTGGTGTAGAGCACCGCAGAAAGGGCGACGGTCAGCAGGAACTGGACGAAGACGAGGCCGAAGCTGCCGACTTCGCTGACGAACCACTTGCTGAGGTTGCCGGCGTAGGGAACCGCCTTGGCGGCAAGCCCGGTCGGTCCGCTGGCCGCGATCTGCTTCCAGGCGTGCTCGGCGGTCGGCCCGATCATCGGCAGCTCGGCGACCCATTCGGGCGGCGCGGGCACCTGAAAGTCGGCGAGATACCTTGCCCAGACGGCGATTTCGTCGGCGTTGTCGACCAGCGTGGCGATGGCCAGCGACAGCGGCACGACGAAGATCAGCAGGACGAGCAGGGTCATCACCAGGACCGCCGGCCCCCGGCGCTTACCGAAGATCTGCTCGAGCCTGAGCATCATCGGCCAGCTGGCGATGACCACCATCGTCGCCCAGATCAGCGCGGGCAGGAACGGACTGAGGATCCAGACCGACGCAGCGATCAGCACACCGAGGAAGAGTACCGCCAGCGTCGGGCGGGTCATTTCGGGCTTTCCGGGAGTACGGCTCATGGTTCGGCTCCGCTTGCTCGCGTGTGTGGGTGAACGCCACCGATGGCGCGCGGGGTTCGGCCTTCCCTGGCGCCAGCCCCGTGTGCCCGTTGCCCGAATGGTAGCCCATGTCGCCGGTCGTGCGCTGATTCGCCGCGCCGGGGCGCACGCCGCCAGGTCGCCGCTGATCGCGCCCGGGGATACAATGCGCGTCATGCCTGCGACCTCGCGATGAAACACGCGCTGCTCTTCTCGGTTTTCGTCGTTGCTTCCTGCGGCCTGGCCTACGAGCTGATCGCCGGGGCGTTGGCCAGCTATCTGCTCGGCGACTCGGTGACGCAGTTCTCGACGGTGATCGGCGCGTACCTTTTCGCAATGGGCATCGGCTCGTGGCTGTCGCGCTACGTCGAGTCACGCCTCGTCGAGCGATTCATCCAGGTCGAGCTGCTCGTCGGCGTGCTCGGCGGCTTCTCGGCCGCCGGCCTGTTCTTCCTGTTCACCTGGTCGTCGGCGCCGTTCCGCGTCGCCCTCTACCTGGCCGTCTGCGCGATCGGCGTCCTGGTCGGGCTCGAGATTCCGCTGATCATGCGCATACTCAGACAGGACCTGGTGTTCAAGGACCTCGTCTCGCAGGTGCTGACCTTCGACTACCTCGGTGCGCTCGCCGTGTCGATCCTCTTTCCGGTTCTGCTCGTACCGCATCTCGGCCTGATGCGCAGCGCGTTGCTCTTCGGCTTGCTCAACGTGGCGGTCGCGCTTTGGGCCTGGTGGCTTTTCCGTGCGCAGCTGGCGCGCGGTGGCCTGCTGCGCGTGCAGGGCCTGATCGCGCTGTTTGCGCTGCTCGGGGCCTTCGCCGCGGCCGGTGTACTCACCTCGCTCGCCGAGGTTCATCTGTACACCGACGAGATCGTCCATGCGGAGACTTCGCCTTACCAGCGAATCGTCGTCACGCGCTGGAAGGACGACCTGCGCCTGCACCTGAACAACAACCTCCAGTTCAGCTCGCGCGACGAATACCGCTATCACGAGGCACTCGTTCACCCGGGGCTCTCGGCTCTGCCGCGCGCCCGCCGCGTGCTCGTCCTCGGCGGCGGCGATGGCCTCGCGCTGCGCGAGATCCTCAAGTATCCGCAGGTCGACTCGGTGGTGCTGGTCGATCTCGACCCGGCGATGACCCGGCTGTTCGCCACCGCGCCGCCCCTTCGCCGACTCAATGGCGATGCCCTGCGCTCCCCGAGGGTGACCGTGGTCAATGACGACGCGCTGCAGTGGCTCGAACGGAACGACGAGCTCTTCGATTTCGTCGTCGTCGATTTCCCGGACCCGTCGAATTTCGCGATCGGCAAGCTGTATAGCTCGGCGTTCTACCGCTTGCTCGAGAAGCACCTCGCCGGCGACGCGCTGGCGGTCATCCAGTCGACTTCGCCGCTCTACGCGCGCCAGGCTTTCTGGTGCATCGTCACGACGATCGAGAGTGTCGGGCTGATCGCGACTCCGTATCATGCGCTGGTTCCTTCGTTCGGCGAATGGGGTTTCGTCCTCGCCGGCCGGCGGCCCTATCATCCGCCGCAGGCTTTTGCCGTAGACACGCGCTTCCTGACCGCCGAGACCGCCGAGGCGATGTTCGACTTTCCGAAGGACATGACGCGGGTCGAAGCGGAGGTCAACCGGCTCAACAATCAGGTCCTGGTGCGCTATTTCGAGCAGGAGTGGCGGCAGGTGATCCGCTAGGCGAATGGATCGGAGGCGCTTCCTGGGCGCGCTCGCCACCGCCGGAGCTGGCACGCTTGCCGGCTGTCGTCGTTCGGGCGGGCCGCCGCTGCCGCCGGGGGAACTGCGGGGAACGGCACTCGAGGTCGGCCATCTGCTGCGCGACGCGCGGCTTGCCGAGGCCGTAGAAACGCGCAAGGTGGCGGTGCTGATCGTCGGTGCGGGAGTCGGCGGGCTGTCCGCGGCGTGGAAGCTCGCTCGTTCGGGCTTCAGCGACTTCCTGATCGTCGACCTGGAGGACGAGGCGGGCGGCAACTCGCGTGCCGGACGGAATGCGGTCAGCGCGTACCCCTGGGGCGCGCACTACCTGCCGCTGCCGACCCGCGAGGCTACGGCGGTGCGCGAACTGCTCGCCGAACTCGGGGTGCTCGAGGGCGACCCGCGAGCAGCGAGACCGGTCTACGACGAACGCTACCTCTGCGCGACGCCGCAGGAGCGTCTCTACCTCAATGGGCGCTGGCAGGAGGGCTTGCTGCCCCAGGCGGGCGTCGATCGCGCGGCTCGCGAGCAGATTCGGCGCTTTGCCGAACTCGTCGACGACTTTCGGCATCGTCGCGACGCGTCCGGGCGGCGGGCCTTCGCGTTGCCGATGGATCTGTCGAGCCGGGATGCGGCTCTGCTGGCGCTGGACAGGGTCAGCATGCGCGACTGGCTGCTCTCGCTCGGTCTCGATTTGCCGCAGCTGCACTGGTACGTCAATCACGCCTGCCGTGACGACTACGGGGCAGACTCGGCCACCGTTTCGGCCTGGGCGGGGATTCACTATTTTGCTTGCCGCGACGGCGAGGCCGCGAACGCGGCTGGCGAAACCGTGCTCACCGCACCCGAGGGCAATGCCTGGCTGGTCCGCGGGATGCTCGAGTCGATCCGTGCGCGCGCCGGCGATCGCCTGCTGACCGGGGCGCTCGCCCATCGCGTGCTCGCCGGCGAGACGCGCTCGAGCGCGCATCCGGTGGCCGTCGACCTCTGGCTGCCGACCGAGCGGCGAACGCTGCGCGTGCTGACCGCGCAGCTGATCTGGGCCGCGCCGGTGTTCCTCGTCCCGCGGATCTTTGCCGGGCGTGCCGATCTGCAGGCGGCGGCGCGCGGCTTCACTTACGCGCCCTGGCTGATCGCCAACCTGACGCTCTCGCGCTTGCCGGTCGACCGTGCCGGTGCTCCGCCGGCCTGGGACAACGTGCTGCACGACAGCGCCGGACTCGGCTACGTGATCGCCACGCATCAGGCGATGCGCCTGCGCAGCACGGACAGCGTATGGACCTGGTACCGCGCGCTCGACTCGGTCAGTCCGCAGGAGGGCCGCGCCGTGCTGCGGGATACGCCGCGCGAGGTCTGGGCCGAAGAGATCCTCGCCGATCTCGAGCGCCCGCATCCCGACATCCGGCAGGTCACCACCCGGCTCGACGTCTACCGCAATGGCCACGCGATGGTCCGTCCGCTTCCCGGCCTGATCTGGGGCGACGCCCGCCAGCGCCTCGCCGGCGAAGGCGGTGACGTGCTCTTCGCGCACGCCGACCTCAGCGGTTTCTCGCTTTTCGAGGAGGCGCAGTACCGCGGCGTCCTCGCGGCTGAGAGGACGCTGCGCCGCCTCGGTGTGCGCCACCCGACATCCCTGCGCTGAAGGCTGCCCAGCGCCAGTTCCGGTCGATTTGACGAGAGGCGAAGCGCGTCATATATTACTGACTGGTCAGTCACTACAGGCGCCGATCGCCGTTTCCCGATGCGTCACCCAGCCTCGCCACCGCCAGCGACTTCCCTGTCGCCGACTCCTGATCTCCGCCGGCGGCGCAAGGACGCCCGCCCGGCCGAGCTCGCAGCGGCGGCACTCAGGCTGTTCGTCGACAAGGGCTACACGGCGACGCGCCTCGACGACGTCGCCGCTGCGGCCGGCGTCTCGAAGGGCACCCTCTACCTCTACTACCCGGGCAAGGAGGCGCTTTTCCGGGCGGTCATCGAGGAAGGGATGGTCGCCGCGCTGTCGCTCGCCGAGCACGAGGTCGCGGCCTTCAGGGGGTCGACGGCCGACCTGCTGCACGCGTTGCTGATTGGCTGGTGGGAACGTATCGGCGGCACGCCGCTTGCCGGAGTGACCAAGCTGATCATTTCCGAGTCAAGGAACTTCCCGGAAGTGGCGCAGTACTACCGCGAGCAGGTGCTCGACCGCGGCCGGGCGCTGGTTCGGGCGACGATCGCGCGGGGCATCGCCGAGGGTGAGTTCCGCCCGCTCGACGTCGACGCGGCCGTCGATATCGTCATCGCCCCGCTGCTGCTGCTCGCCGTGTCGCGCTTCTCGCTGCCGCTGGCGACCGGAAGCATTGCCCCCGAAGCCTACCTCGAGACGCATTTCGAGTTGCTCGTCAATGGACTGAAGAGGTCGTGAGGGAAGCTTCCGGGCGGCTGGCGCTGCGCGCCGAGAGCGCTACCGCGAGTCGTCGATTTCCCCGTCTGCTGATCGGCGCAGCAGTGCTCGTGTTGCTCGGCGGCTGCGGCCGCGAGCCGCCGGCAGCCGAGCCGTCCCGGCCGGTGATGACGATCGTGCTGGGTCGGACCGCCGGCGATGAAGTCCTGAGCTTCTCGGGCGAGGTCCGCTCGCGCTATGAAACGCCGCTGGCCTTCCGCATCTCCGGCAAGATCGCTGCGCGTCTCGTCGACGCGGGTGCGGCGGTTCGCCCGGGCGACGTGCTGGCCCGCCTCGATCCGGCGGATACGGCGCTCTCGGTTGCTGCCGCCGATGCACAGCTGGAACTCGCGGCTGCCGACGCTCAGCGCTTCCGCAACCTCCGGGAGAGGAACTTCGTCAGCCAGGCGGCGCTCGACGCCAAGGAGATGGCTTACAAGGCGGCGCGGGCGCAGGCCGATCTCGCGCGCAACCAGTCGGCGTATACGGTGCTCAAGGCCGAGCAGGCGGGGGTCATCGGGCTGATTTCGGCCGAGGTCGGGCAGGTCGTCGCGGCTGGCCAGACGGTGATGAGGCTGGCCCGTGCGGACACCCTCGAAGTGGCGATCGCGATTCCCGAGGCACGGATGCCCGAAGTGCGCGAGCTGGGCGTCGCCGAGGTCGGCCTGTGGGCAGACGAAACGGTCAGCTATTCGGGGATGTTGCGCGAAGTTTCGCCGGTCGCCGATCCGGTGACGCGGACCTATGCAGCCAGGGTGTCGATCCGCGAGGCAGACTCGAAGGTCCTCCTCGGGATGACCGCGACGGTGCGCTTCGTTCGCCGGAACGGCAGCCAGAGGCTGGTCGTGCCGCTCACCGCGCTGTTCCAGCACGACGGGAAACCGGCCGTCTGGGTGGTCAGAGACGAGCAGAGCGTCGTCCTTCGGCCGGTCGTGGTTGCCCGCTACCGCGAGGACACGGCGCTCGTCGACGATGGCGTCGAGGCCGGCGAGCGGATCGTCGTCGCTGGCGTACACAAGCTCAGCGAGGGCGAGCGGATTCGCGTGCTGACCATTGCGCCTGCGCATCAGCCCGGCGCTTCGGGACGCACGGCGGCGGGGGGAGGACGCGAGGCTGGCGGCCGATGAGTCTCCCGAATCTCTCGGAATGGGCGCTCAAGCACCGTCCGCTGACCGCGTTCCTGATCGTCGTGCTGATGATCGGCGGGGTGCTCTCGTACCTTCGGCTCGGTCGGGCCGAGGACCCCGACTTCACCTTCAAGGCGATGGTCGTGCGCACGCTGTGGCCGGGCGCGACCGCCGAGGAACTCCAGCTCCAGGTCACCGAGAGGATCGAGAAACGCCTGCAGGAAGTGCCGTGGGTCGACGTTCTGCGTTCGCAGACGAGGTCGGGCGAGTCGCTGATCACTGTCCTGCTCAAGGACTACACGCCCAAGCGCGAGGTCCCGGAGACCTGGTACCAGGTGCGCAAGAAGATCGGGGACATGCGCCAGACGCTGCCGCAGGGGGTTCTCGGTCCGTTCATCAATGACGAGTACGGCGACACCTTCATCAGCATCTACGCGCTGACCGGCGACGGCTTCGACCTGGCAAGGTTGCGCCGCGAGGCCGACCGCATCGGCCGCGAGATCCGCCGGATTCCCGACGTCAAGAAGATCGAGCTGATCGGCGTGCAGGAAGAGCGGATCTACATCGAGGTCTCACATGCCAAGCTGGCGACGCTCGGCCTCAACCCGCTGGCCATTTTCGACGCGCTGCAGAGGCAGAACGCGATGACCCCGGCGGGCTTCTACGAGACGCCGTCGGATCGCGTGCGGATTCGCGTCTCCGGCGACTTCAAGTCGGTCGAGAGCATTCGCGAGATCGGCATCCAGGCCGAGGGGCGGCTGTTCCGTCTCGGGGACATCGCGACGGTCGAGCGCGGGTTCGCCGAGCCGCCGGCGCCGCGGATGCGCGTCCAGGGACGGGACGCGATCGGCATCGCTGTGGCGATGACCCGTGGCGGCGACGTCATCCGGCTCGGCGAGCGCCTGCACGCGGAGATCGAGCGCCTCGAGAGTTCGCTGCCGCTGGGCATCGACGTACACCTCGTCGCCGACCAGCCGCAGATCGTCCGCCAGTCGATGGACCTGTTCATGTCCTCGCTCGGCGAGGCGGTGCTGATCGTCCTCGCTGTGTCCTTTCTGAGTCTCGGCCTGCGCACCGGTGCGGTCGTCGCGCTGTCCATTCCGCTGGTCCTGGCGGTGACCTTTCTGCTGATGTATGCCTTGGCGATCGATCTGCAGCGCATTTCGCTCGGCGCGCTGGTGATCGCCCTCGGGCTGCTCGTCGACGACGCGATCATCGCCGTCGAGATGATGGTCGTGAAAATGGAGCAGGGTTGGGACCGCTTCCGCGCGGCGACCTTCGCGTACAGCTCAACGGCCTTCCCGATGCTCACCGGCACGCTGATCACGGCGATCGGCTTCATGCCCGTCGGTCTGGCGCGCTCGGGGGCCGGCGAGTACACCTTCTCGATCTTCGCCGTGGTGAGCATCGCCCTGCTCGTTTCCTGGCTGGTTGCGGTGCTGTTCACGCCGTACCTCGGCTACCTCGTTCTCGACGCCGGGAAGCTGCATCGAGAGGCGCAGCGCCACGGCGAAGACGTCTACGCCAAGCCGTTCTACGGGCGCGTCCGGGCGATCGTCGAGTGGTGCCTGCACCGTCGCGGCCTGGTCATCGGGGCCACCGTCGCCGCTTTCGTCGCCTCGCTGATCGGACTCTCGCTGGGCGTGCAGAAGCAGTTCTTTCCGGCGTCGAGCCGACCGGAACTGCTCGTCGATCTCTGGCTGCCCAACGGCGCTTCGCTCAGGGCGACGGAAGCCGCGGCGCGGAAGGTCGATGAACTGCTCGCCGAGCCCGAGATCGAGCGCTCGATCCGCACCTACGCGAGCTACATCGGCAACGGCAGTCCACGCTTCTACCTGCCGCTCGACCAGCAACTGTTCAACGACAGCTTCGCGCAGTTCGTGATCACCACTCACGGCATCGAGGCCCGCGAGGATCTCAAGCGCCGCCTCGAGAGCCGCTTTGCCGAGGAGACGGAAAAGTGGGGCGGCCTGCGCACCCGCGTGCTGCGCCTCGAAAACGGGCCTCCGGTCGGCTTCCCGGTGGTTTTCCGGGTTTCCGGTGACGACCTCGGCGAACTGCGCCGAGTCGCTGCCGAAGTCGCCGGGGTGATGCGCGCGAATCCTCATCTCCGCGAAGTGAACTTCGACTGGAACGAGATGGGCAAGGCGATTCGCATCGAAATCGACCAGGATCGGGCACGCGCCCTGGGGATCAGCTCGCAGCAACTGGCCGCGTTCCTCAATTCGATGCTCACCGGAATCGCCGTCACGCAGATGCGCGAGGGTGACCAGCTGATCGACGTGGTCGCGCGCGCGGCCGGCGAAGATCGGGCGAAGATTTCGGCACTCGCCGACATGAACATTCATACGGCGAGCGGTCGCTACGTGCCGCTTGCCCAGCTCGCGAGGATCAGTTACGAACTCGAGGAGCCGGTGATCGCGCGGCGTAATCGCCTGCCCACGGTGAGCGTTCGTGCCGACGTCCGCGACCGGATGCAGGCACCCGCGGTGACCGCCCAGATCGAGCCGCAGCTCGCCGCGATTCGCGCCAGCCTGCCGGCCGGTTTCCGCATCGAGGCCGGGGGAGCCACGGAAGAGTCGGCGAAGGGAGAGGAGTCGATCAAGGCGGTGATGCCGCTGATGTTCGTCGGCGTCCTGACCCTGCTGATGATCCAGCTGCAGAACTTCGGGCGTACGCTGCTCGTGCTGCTCACCGCTCCGCTCGGGCTGATCGGCGTGGCGCTGGCGCTGCTGATCTTTCAGGTTCCGTACGGTTTCGTCGCCAACCTCGGGGTGATCGCACTTTCGGGAATGATCATGCGTAACTCGGTGATCCTCGTCGACCAGATCGAGCAGGACGAGAAGGCCGGGAAGCCACCCTGGGAGGCGATCGTCGGTTCGACCGTGCGCCGCTTCCGGCCGATTACGCTGACCGCCGCCGCGGCGATCCTGGCGATGATCCCGCTGACGCGAAGCGTGTTCTGGGGGCCAATGGCCGTGGCGATCATGGGCGGACTGATCGTCGCGACGCTGCTCACGCTGCTCTTCCTGCCGGCCCTCTATGCTGCCTGGCACCGCGTCGAAGCCCCTCGGCCCTGATCCCGTTTCCTGGGGGCAAGCGCTGCGGACCCGCCGGACTACCGATTTGACAGCCCGTCGGAAGGCCCCGCATACTGATCTTATTCCCTCTTCGCTTCTCTCTTTTCCCTGTTGCCGGTTCGCGCGGTCGTCCCGCCAGTTCGGCGGGTCGTTCGACGCGGCTGGCCGTGCCACCGGAGACCCCATGAAAAGCGATCCCGATTCCCTCTGCCGGTCGATCATGTCGATCCCGCCGGCCGTTCTCAAGCCTGACGACAGCCTGCGCCTGGCGCTCGAGACGATGGTCAGCCATCGCGTGCCTGCGCTGCCGATTGCCGAACGCGACGGTCGCTACGTCGGGATGTTGCCGCGCAGTCGGCTGGTCGCCCTGGCGATGCCGCGAGCGCTGCGCCGCGAAGACGCTCAGCACCCCCTCGCCCACATTCAGGGAGGCTTCATCCAGGACACGCTGCAGACTCTCCAGGAAAGAATCGATGCGGTGGCCGAAGACCCGGTCCGGCTGCACTGCGATCCCGAAGCGCCGGTCGTCGGCCCCGAAGACCCGCTGATGGAGGTGATCCGCTACCTGCATCGCGAAAGGACGGTCCTGCCGGTCGTCGACGGCGGCCGACTACTCGGGGTCGTCACTGTCTGGGACGTTCTTGCCCGGCTCGGGAGGCTCAAATGATCCCTGCGACCGCACCTGCCGAGATCCTTGGAATGAGCCCGCTGTGGCTGGCGACGCTGCTGATGATCGCGACCTACGGGGTGATCATCAGCGAGCGCCTGAACCGCTCGATCGTCGCGCTGCTCGGCGCGATGCTGATGATCATGCTCGGCCTGCTGACCCAGGAGCAGGCCGTTGCCGGGATCGACTTCAACACGATCGGGCTGCTCGTCGGAATGATGATCATCGTCTCGATCACCCGCAAGTGCGGCGTCTTCGAGTACCTGGCGATCTGGTCGGCGAAGCTCGTCAGGGCCAGCCCGGCGGGGATCCTGGCGATGCTCGCGGTGGTCACTGCCGTCGTCTCGGCGTTCCTCGACAACGTCACGACCGTGCTGCTCGTCGTGCCGGTGACGCTGATCATCACCGAAGCGCTCAAGGTCAATCCCTATCCGTTCCTCTTTTCACAGATCCTCGCTTCGAACATCGGCGGCACGGCGACGCTGATCGGCGACCCGCCGAACATCCTGATCGGCGGGCAGGTCGGCCTGTCGTTCAACGACTTCGTCTATCACCTGACGCCGGTGATCGTCGTCGTCCTGGCGGTGCACATCGTGTCGATGCATCTGATCTGGGGTCGAAAGATGCTCTCCTCGGCGGAGCTGCGCGCCCGGGTGATGGCCTTCAACGAAAGGGACGCAATCACCGATGCGCGGCTGCTCAAGCTGGCTGGCGCGGTGCTCGCTCTGGTGATCGTCCTCTTCGTCCTCGCCCGGCCGCTGGGGCTCGACTCGGGGACGATCGGCATGGCTGGAGCCGCGCTGCTGATGATGCTCGACAACCTCGGCAAGTCGGCCGAGGAGCAGTCCGAGAGCGTCGTCAAGGTGTTCAACGAGGTCGAGTGGATCACCATCTTCTTCTTCATCGGCCTGTTCATCGTCATCGCCGGCGTCGAGCATGCCGGCCTGCTGCGGCTACTCGCCGACCAGCTCCTCGCCGCTACCGGGGGCGATTTCGCGACGACCGGATTCAGCATCCTCTGGGCCTCGGCGGTTCTCTCGGCGATCGTCGACAACATCCCCTTCGTCGCGACGATGATCCCGCTGATCAAGTCGATGGCCCCGGCTTTCGGCGGTGCCGAGGGCTTGCTGCCACTGTGGTGGTGCCTGTCGCTCGGCGCGTGTCTGGGTGGCAACGGCACGCTGATCGGCGCGAGTGCCAACCTGACGGTCGCCGGAATCGCCGAGCGCAACGGCATTCCCTTCCGCTTCGGCACTTACACGAGGGTCGCCTTTCCGCTGATGCTGGTGCACGTGGCGATCTGTCACGTGTACCTCTGGTGGCGCTACTTCTGAGCGAAGACGATCACTTGCCGGGCGACCTGGGAGTGGCGCAGGTCGCGGGGGGATCGACGGCGTCAGCCGAGCAGGAAGTCGCCGAGGGTCCTGCGGCCCTGAGCCGAAGCCTTCGCCGCCTGCGCGAGAAAGAGTTCTGCGGCAGCCAGCGCGTCGGACAGCGCGTGATGCATCGCGTAGCGAGGGAGGTGGTGGCGGGCCCGCAGCGCGGCGAGGCGCAGGCTGCCACGTTCGGGTCCGGGCATCGTGCGGCGGGCCAGGTCGAGCGTGTCGATGGCCAGCGGCAGGAAGGGTCCGCCGAAGCACGCCCGGCACGCCGCGTCGATGAAGCGCAATTCGGTCGGTGTGTAGTGGGCGATCAGCACGCGGTCGGCGAGCGCTTCGAGGAACTCGGCGAGCACATCTTCGAGCCTCTGGCCACCCGCGGCGCGGTCATCGGTGATCCGGTGGACGCTGACGCTGGCTTCGTCGAGCAGGCCACGTGGCAGGACCAGTCGGTGGCGTGCGCTGTCGAGACGGATCTCCGGTCCGTCGAGGCAGACCCAGCCAAAGCTCAGGATGTCGTCGCGCTGCGCGTCGCTGCCGGTGGTCTCGAGGTCGAGCGCGAGGTAGCGTGCCTGCCGCCAGTCCTGCCGGCGATCGGCGAGCGGTGCCGCCAGATGGGTGAGCAGCGGCGATGCGGATCGGGCGCGCAGGCGGTGGCGGTGCCAGAGGCGGCGCAGCGCAAGCACCGCCGTCGCGAGCCCCGGGCCGGCCGGCTTCATGACCTGGCGGCGTGCGGAAAGGCCAGCAGCAGGGCCTTCTGCTGTCTGGCGACGGCCACGAAGACGTCGCGCAGGTGGTGTCTTTCGGCAGCGCCGAGCGTCGCCGGGGCGACGAAGTTGTCAGGTCGCAGCCCTTTGCCGATCTGCTCCTGCTGATGGCGGGTACGCAATCCGAGCAGGAACTCGAACGCCGCGGCCAGCGTCTCGGCACCTTCACGGCTCAGCAGCCTGGTGCCTTCAGCGGTGCGCAGTCGGCCGACCGTTCCGGTCTCGCGGATGCCGTTGCCAAGGGCGTGGATCCTCGCCAGATCGACGATCTGCAGGAGGCCATGCCGCTTGATGTCCAGTTCCCCCTGGTGTTCGCCGTCGCCGATGACCACGAATTGACGGAAGAAGCCGAGCGGAGGCGGGGCGGCGCAGGTGTTGACGACCAGGTGTGCGAGCAGCGTCTGATGCTGCGTGCAGCGCCGGGCGATCTGTTCGCGCAGCGGAGCGGTCAGCTGATCGTCGCCGTGAACGGTCCGGAAGTCGAAGAGATTCGACGCCAGGCGCGCCTTGTGCGGGTCCGGGTGATCGATCCAGTCGCCGAACAGCCGGCTCCACGCGGCGACGGGTTGGCGCCACTGCGGGTTGGTGGCCATCATTTCGCCCGAGCACGGCTGGATGCCGCAGGCTGCGAGGCCACCACAGACTTCGTGGGCGAGGCGGGTGAAGTAGGCCGCGTGCTGCTCCGGTTCGAATTCGTCGGCCAGAACCAGGGCGTTGTCCTGGTCGGAGTTGAGCGAGAGTTCGTGGCGTCCCTGCGAGCCGAAGGCGATCCACGCGTAGCCGACTGGCGGCGGGCCGAGACGCCGTTCGGCGAGCACCAGCAGGCGCGAAGCCAGAGCGTCGGCGATCCCCGAGACGACCCGCCCGAGGACCACCGCGCCTTCGCCGCGGCGCACGAGATTCAGCCAGAGTTCGGGCAGCTCCGCACACCGCACGACCAGTTCGGCGAGGTCGGTCGCGCGATGGATGCGGTCGGCGAGATGCACGCTGCTGATCCGCTGCGCGCGCAGCAGGTCGGTACTACTGACCAGGCCGAGCAACTGCTGGCCGTCGACCACCGGCAGGTGGTGGATGCCCTTGCGGGTCATCGTCAGCACGGCGTCGAAGCCGGCCGCATCCGGGGGCAGCGTGCACGGGTCGGGGGTCATGATCACCGACAGCGGCGTTCTGTCCGGCAGCCCGCTGGCCAGGCAGCGGCTGCGCAGGTCGCGGTCGGTGACGATCCCGCAGAGGCGATCCCGATCGACGACCAGCAACGCTGAAACGCGCTCGCGGGTCATCTGTGTCGCCGCTTCGCGGATCGTTGCGGCTGGCGACGCGCAGACCGGCGCACGGCCGATCAGGCTGGCCAGCGGCAGGCTGCCGAGGTCACGTTCGACGGCGGCTTCGCTTCGCCGTCGGGCGCGGCGGAGCCGTTCGACGAGCTTGCTCAGCGACTGCTGGCGAAAATCGGGGTGCTCTTCCCAGAGCCGCTCGAGGTCGCCGCGAGGCAGCCCGTAGACCAGCGTGTCCTCGACGGCATGGCCGGCCCAGCCGATCTCGGGCGAGTCCGGCAGACACGCCGCGTCATGCACATCGCCCTCGGCCATTCGGCGCGCCAGTTCGCCGTCGACGGTGCGCAGCTCGACGGCGCCCTGGCGGACCAACCAGAGGCACGGCTGCCCCTCCGGCGGGAAGCTGGCCCCGCGCCGGAGGTAGCGAATGACGAAACGCCGGGTCAGCGCCGCCAGGCCATCCGGGTCGAGGCTGTCGAATGGCGGACATTGAGCCAGGAAATCGCGGACTTCGGCGAGCTCGTCATGCACTTGGTGTCTCCGGCACAGGGGCGGCGGGTGCACAGTTTATTCCGATGTCGCGCGCACGCCGAGCCTCGCCGCCGGAGCGACGCCGCAGACGGTCAAGCAGTGCGCGGGCGTCGCGCTCCAACTGTCGCAGGACCGCCGCGAAGCCCCTTGGATTCGCGGCAAGGCCGTGATTCCGGATGACTTTGAGCCGCCGGGCGGGAATTGCCGGGCGACCGGCCAGCTTTCTCGAAGGTTGTCAAGATGTGCCATAATCGATTCTTGGCTTCCGACACTGGCGTGCGAGCGATCGTGTCCGGCGGTCCAGCCCCGGGGAATTGCCCGTAATGAGGCAAGGCGCAAGCGCCCGGGGCAAGGAGGAGAGACACTTGTCGATGGAGGAGGCTGTCCAGTGAATGGATTACTCAGGCTGTCCAGGCTGATCGACGCGCTGACCGAGCGCGTCGGCAAGGCGATCATCTGGCTCGTGCTGATCGTCACGCTGATCGGGGCGACCAATGCGGTCGTCCGCTATACCTTCAACTACAGCTCGAACGCTTTCCTCGAGATCCAGTGGTACCTGTTCTCGGCCATCTTCCTGCTTGGCTCGGGCTATACGCTGATGCGCAACGAACACGTGCGCATCGACATCATTTCCGGAAAGCTTTCGCGGCGCGCGCAGGCGCGGATCGACATCTTCGGGCTGGTCTTCTTCCTCCTGCCGATGGCCGTCGCGGTGATGGTCATGTCGTGGCCGATCTTCGTGCTCGCCTTCGTGAACAATGAGCAGTCGAGCAACGCCGGCGGACTGGTTGTCTGGCCTGTCCGTTTGCTCGTCCCGATGGGTTTCCTGCTGCTGGTCATCCAGGCGCTCTCCGAACTGATCAAGAGGATC
The DNA here is from genome assembly GCF_023806625.1 of Accumulibacter sp. Lineage (GTDB taxonomy): Bacteria > Pseudomonadota > Gammaproteobacteria > Burkholderiales > Rhodocyclaceae > Accumulibacter. Next base: position 51,517 of record NZ_JAMTDX010000081.1, on the reverse strand, counting down.
GGTTTCCTCAAGGGTCTCTGCCCCGACCCGAACGAAAGGGCCCACAAGCCGACTGCCGAGGAAGAACTGGCGCTGGCCATCAAGGCGCAGAAGGAAGATCTCTGATGAGCGACTTCCTGATCGCCAACATGGCCCCGATCATCTTCGCGTCGATGGTCGTCTTCCTGCTCGTCGGTTTTCCGGTCTCGTTCGCACTGGCGGCCAACGGCATCGTCTTCGGGCTGATCGGCATCGAGCTCGGCCTGCTCGGCCCGCAGCTGTTCCAGGCGCTGCCCGACCGCATTTTCGGGATCATGAACAACGACACGCTGCTGGCGATTCCCTTCTTCACCTTCATGGGGCTGATCCTCGAGCGCTCCGGAATGGCCGAGGACCTGCTCGACACGATCGGCCAGCTCTTCGGGCCGCTGCGCGGCGGGCTGGCCATCGCGGTGATCTTCGTCGGCGCGCTGCTCGCCGCGACCACCGGCGTCGTCGCCGCCTCGGTGATCTCGATGGGCCTGATCTCGCTGCCCATCATGCTCCGTTACGGTTACGACACGAGGGTCGCCACTGGGGTCATCGCGGCCTCGGGAACGCTGGCCCAGATCATCCCGCCTTCGCTGGTGCTGATCATCATGGCCGACCAGCTCGGCAAGAGCGTCGGCGACATGTACGCCGGTGCGTTCATCCCGGGCTTCACGCTGACGATGTTCTACGTGGGGTACATCGCGCTGGTGGCGGTGTTCCGGCCACGCTGGACGCCGGCATTGCCGCCTGAAGCGCGAACGTTGCGCGGCGGCCGGCTGCTGATGCGTGTATGCACCACGCTGGTGCCGCCGCTGTTCCTGATCTTCCTCGTTCTCGGGACGATCTTCCTGGGCATCGCGACGCCGACCGAGGGCGGCGCGATGGGGGCGACCGGCGCCCTGGCGCTGGCCGTGGGGCGCAGGCGACTGAGCTGGGTCCTGCTCAGGCAGGCGATGGAATCGACGGCCAAGCTGACCACCTTCGTCGTATTCATCCTCGTCGGTGCCCGCGTTTTCTCGCTGACCTTCTACGGCGTGGACGGGCACAAGTGGGTCGAGCATCTGCTCATCGGGCTGCCCGGCGGTGAAGTCGGCTTCCTCATCGTGGTCAACGTGCTGGTCTTCCTGCTCGCCTTCTTTCTCGACTTTTTCGAGTTGTCGTTCATTGTCGTCCCGCTGCTCGGCCCGGTCGCCCAGGCACTCGGCATCGACCTGATCTGGTTCGGCGTTCTGCTCGCGGTCAACATGCAGACCTCGTTCATGCATCCGCCGTTCGGCTTTGCGCTTTTCTACCTGCGCTCGGTCGCCCCAGCGTCGGTCAAGACCGGCGACATCTACTGGGGGGCGATTCCCTTCGTGTGCATCCAGATCCTGATGGTCGCCATCCTGATCTTCGTTCCGGAACTGGTCACCATCGGGCTCGACAAGGACGTCAAGGTCGACCTCGACTCGGTGCAGATCGACGTGCCGACCTCGGACTACGGTGCGTCGCCCTTACCGCCCGGGATCGACGAGGGCAGGGCGGCGCCGGCCGACGCGGAAGACCCGGCGAGCAAGGCGATTCGCGAGTCGATGAAGCAGGATCAGGCCAAATAGCCGCAAGGCCGACGATCGGGTCGTCGCACGGGCTCCGCTGCCCACGGTTTCGGGTGCCTGCCAGGGGAGTGGAAGCCGGCTCGCTGCGCTCAGCCGGAAGGCGAGAACGGAGGCCCTCGCCTCCTTTCTCGGCCGGTCTGGCCTTCTCCGGCGGGCTCCTGCAGTGGCCCGCCGCTACCCGAAGCGACCGCTACCGCTTGCTGTACATGAAGTTCGCGTAGCTGCCTTCGGCGACGCGGAACCAGAGGTTCTGGTCGTCCATGAATTTCTTGTAGTCGTCGTAGACTTTCTTGAAGTCGGGGTTCTTGGCCGACGTCTCGGCGTAGAGTTCCATCGCCGCCTTGTACGAGGCGTCCATCACTTCCTTGGGGAACTGTCTCAGCTGGGTTCCCGATCCGACGAGCTGCTTGAGCGCCGTCGGGTTCCTCGCGTCGTACTTGGCCATCATGTCTACGTGCGCGTCGGCGCAGGCGATCAGCAGGATCGCCTGGTACTCCTTGGGCAGTTCGGCCCACTTCTTGGTATTGACGTAGGCAGAAACCTGCGGGCCGCCCTCCCACCAGCCCGGATAGTAGTAATACTTGGCAACCTTGTTGAAGCCGAGTTTCTGGTCGTCGTACGGACCGATCCACTCGGCCGCATCGATCGTCCCCTTCTCGAGGGCGGGATAGATGTCACCGCCGGGAATCTGCTGCGGCACCGCACCGAGCTTGCTGAGCACCGCACCGGCGAATCCGCCGATCCGGATCTTGAGACCCTTGATGTCGGCGACCGTCTTGATCTCCTTGCGATACCAGCCGCCCATCTGGGTTCCGGTGTTGCCGCAGGGAATGGGCATGATATTCGAACGACCGAAGAACTCGCCGAGCAGTTTGCCGCCGTTGCCGTAGCGCATCCAGGCGTCCATCTGGCGGTTGGTCATTCCGAACGGAACGGCTGTCTCGAGTGCGTAGGTGGGATCCTTGCCGAAAAAGTAGTAGGAGACCGTGTGGCCCATTTCGACGGTGCCGTCCTTGACCGCGTCGAACACGGCCGGTCCGGGAACGATCTCGCCGCCCGCGAAGACCTGGATCTGGAACTTCCCGCCGGTGGCCTCGGCGACTCGTTTGGCCATGTGTTCGGCTCCACCGTAGATCGTATCCAGGCTTTTCGGAAAGCTCGAAGCCAGACGCCACTTGATGGTCGGAGCGCTCTGGGCAATCGCCGGCATCGCCACCGCGCCGGTGGCCAGACCGACTCCAGCATTCTTCAGAAACGAACGTCTTTCCACAATCAGTCTCCTTTCAGGTTCTTGTCACGGGATAGCGCGCCGATTATAGCGAAGGCAGCCTTTGCTGAAACAGGGATTTGTCTGCGCCGGGGAAGTCGCCGCCGGAGAGCAGAGGGGCCGCCCGGCCGCGCTGGCGCTGCGGGTCGTTACGGGCCTGTCCGGCCCGGGCCGGGCGGTTTCCCGAGGTCGATACCGGGGCAGGCGCAGGCTGTCTTGCCCCGGTATCGGGCGACGAGTCCCGGCAGGTCAGTTGCCGGCGACCTTCATTTCTTCGACGAGGATCGAGCCGACCTGCCTGGCGCTGCGCACGAGGACGTCGTTGCCGACGCCGACGATGTTGCGGAACATGTCGCGCAGGTTGCCGGCGATGGTGATTCCCTCGACCGGGTAGGCAATCTCCCCACCCTCGACCCAGTATCCGGCGGCTCCGCGCGAATAGTCTCCGGTGACGTAATTGACCCCCTGGCCGAGCAGTTCGGTGACCAGCAGACCACGGCCCATCTTCTTGAGCAGGCCGGAGAGGTCACGTCGGCCCGGGTGAACGATCAGGTTGTGGCAGCCACCCGAGTTGGCAGTCGTCTGCATGCCCAGCTTGCGGGCGCTGTAGACGCTCAGGAAGTAGCCATTGAGCCGGCCATCGACGACGACCTCGCGCTCTGCGGTTGCCACACCGTCGTTGTCGAAATAGCTGCTGGCCAGCGCTCGCGGCAGGTGTGGGCGCTCGCTGATGTTCACCTTGCGTGAAAAGATGCGCTTGCCCAGGCTGTCGGTGAGGAAGGACGTCTTGCGGTAGAGACTGCCGCCGCTCGCTGCATGGACGAAGTGGCCGACGAGTGAAGAGGCGATCGGCGCCTCGAAGAGCACGGGAACCCGGCAAGTCTTGAGTTGGCGGGCACCGAGCCGCGACAACGCTCGCTCGGCGGCCTTTCGACCGATCTCTTCGGGCGAGCCGAGCGCCGGCGCGTCGCGTGCCACGGCGTACCAGTCGTCGCGCTGCATGTTCTCGTCCTTGCCGGCAATCACCGAACACGACAGATAGTGCCGGGACGTGGCGTAGCCACCGACGAAGCCCAGGCTGTTGGCAAAGACGAACTGACCCTCCTGGAGAGAAGCGGTGGCTCCTTCGGAGTTGGTGACCTCCGGGCTGGCCGAAAAGGCCGCCTGTTCGCAACGACGGGTCAGCTCGATCGCCTCGTCGACGGACAGCAACCAGGGGTGATAGAGGTCCAGCGACGGCCGCAGATTCGCGTCGATGGCCAGCAGTTCGGCATCCGGCAGACCCGCACAGGGGTCCGAGGCGGTGAAGCGGGCGATGTTCAGCGCCGCCTCGACGGTCTCGCGCAACGCGGCCGGCGAGAAGTCCGAGGTGCTCGCCTGGCCTTTCTGCTGGCCGAGATAGATGGTCACCGAAATCGACTTGTCACGGTTGTACTCGATCGTCTCGACGTCTCCGCGGCGCACGGTCACGGTCTGTCCGAAGCCGTCCGAGACGTCGACCTCGCAGCCGCTTGCGCCTTGTCCAGCAGCGTGCGCGAGTCCGTCGCGGGCGAGATCGCGAAGTCGGTCGAGGGAGTGACTGAAGCGTGATTGCATGGCAAGGACCGGGGAGTTTCCCGGTGGCGATCGGCTACCGGGCGGAGAAAGGCGTTATCATACCGCCCGGCGCGCGACGATGGCCACCGTATCGGGCGCGCGATGGGCCGTTTCCCCGGGGCAGCGAAAGGAACTGGGTTTGGTGACCTCGCCCGATTCGGCAAGCGCTCAGCCGTCGAAGACCAGGCGCAAGAAGTCGATGATCGAACTCCAGCGACTTGGCGAGCAACTGGTCGAGGTCGCCGACGACCGGCTCGAGGTGCTCGATCTGCCGGAGGACCTGCTCGGCGCGATCAGGCAGGCGCGACGCCTGGCGAGACACGACGATGCCCGGCGTCGCCAGATGCAGTACATCGGCCGGCTGATGCGTGAGGTGGACCCCGAGCCGATCCGCGAGGCACTGGCTGCCGTGCGCGGCGAGTCGAGGCACGAGCAAGCGAAACTGCATCGCGTCGAAGCGCTGCGCGATGACTTGCTGGCTGACGAGCGAGCGCTTCAACGGATCGCTCAGGCCTGGCCCGGAGCCGATCTGCAGCGGCTCAAGTCGCTGCGCCGGGCGGCGGTGAACGAGCGTGCCGAGGGCAGGCCGCCGCGCAACTACCGTGAGCTTTTCCGCGCGCTGAGGGGGATCGCCGAGAGCAATGACGCAGGGGAGGACGACGACGAGCGGCGGGCCGAGCAATGAATTGCAGGTCGGCCTCGTGTCGATCAGCGACCGTGCTGCGCGCGGCAGCTACCCGGATCAGGGGCTTCCGGTTCTCGAGGAATGGCTCGGCCGCGCGTTGAGCAGTCCCTGGCGCTGCGAATGTCGCCTGATTGCCGACGAGCAGCCGTTGATCGAAGAGACGCTGATCGAACTGGTCGATCGGCAGGGCTGTCACCTGGTCCTGACAACCGGCGGGACTGGTCCGGCGCCGCGTGACCGGACGCCGGAAGCCACGCTTGCGGTTGCCGACCGGGTGCTCCCGGGTTTTGGCGAAGAAATGAGGCGCATCAGCCGCCATTTCGTGCCCACCGCGATCCTTTCGCGACAGGTCGGGGTCGCGCGTGGCAAGGCGCTGATTCTCAACCTGCCGGGTCAGCCCAGGGCGATACGCGAAACGCTCGAAGGGGTTCGGACTGCCGAAGGCACGGTGATCGTCGACGGCATCTTTTCGGCGGTACCTTACTGCCTCGATCTGCTCGGTGGGCCGTACGTCGAAACCGCGGCCGAAGTGGTCCGGTCGTTCAGACCGGCGTCCGCCGTTCGCCGGTCCTGAGCCGGCGTGAGGTCGGACGATTGGTCCGGCAGAACCCGTCGGCCGTGCGACGGCCGAGCAGTTGTCGTCTTCCGCCCGCAGGCGTCGGGCTCCCCGACGGGCACATAGCGAGGTTTCGGTGAGCGCATGGGCAGCCGGCGGCTATTCGCGGAAGCGACCGATTTCGTAATCGCTCCCGGTCGACTCGAGGTCCAGCGGCGTCAGCACGCGAGTCCTCTCGGGCAGGCCGAGATCCATCGACTCGCGGACCTTGAAGCCGTCCGCCGGCAGGACGATGCGCAGGACTCCGCGCTCGACCGCTTCGCGGAGCCAGATTCCGGGCAGCGCTGCTGCAAAGCCGCTGCGTCGCGGCCTGAGTTCGACGCTCTGTGCGTGCCGCGAGAGCACCTGGATACCGACTCTCGACGGTCCGCCAGGGGCACGGACCAGGCGCTGCACGCGGCCGAGCAACCAGTTGTCGCCGCCCTCGGCCTGCATGCAGAGCAAGGAACCGATCCCGATCGTGTCGGGGCCGATTTCTTCCCGGATGGCCAGGAATCCGCCCAGGCTGACGTTTTCGACCACCCAGGAGTGAGTCCCGGCGTAGTCGGGCGGGCGCGGGGGGTTGGCCGAAAAGATCGCGTAACTGGCCTCGAAGCCAACGATGACGGCCATCCGCGTCCGGACTGCGTGCCGCTGATGGCGCCGCCGCGGGGGGGTCGGGTTCCAGTACTCGGCCAGATGACGGGCAACCGGAAGGATTACCCGCGCCGGGTATTGCCCGCCGAGATTGATGCCCGGCGGGAGTTCGCCGTGCTCGAGCAGCCGGATCAGTTCGCCGAGCGCCGCGCACGCCGGTGCCGAGGAGAGGAAGCGGAGGCTTGGCCTGGGTGGTCCGGGTTGCACGGCCAGCCGTACGGGTGCGACGCCGCTGGCCGTGTCGATCCAGTAGACGCACTCGGGACGCCAGCCTGGCAGCAGCGCGAAGCCCGGCAGACAATGGGTGATCAGCCGATCGGCGAGTTCGACTTGCAGAGGCGGCAGACGATCGGTCGCCGAGATGCTGAAGACGACCGCCGACACGGTCTGCTGGGCAACACTGGTCAGGCCCTGCTGCCCGGGGTAGAGCGGAGTCGGCTTCGCAGAGTAGGCCGATTGCTCGGCGGCGAGGTAGGTCTGCCCGAGCGAACGCCAGAAATCCTCATCGGGCATTTCGTGGCGATAGGCCAGCCATTTGACACGCGCGCAGCGGGCACCCTGCAGTCGTGTCGCAGCGATGGGCAGAAGGGCCCGGAGCGCGTCGCCTGCTCTGCCGGCGGGGGCCAGCCGCGCGCCATCGACGGCCAGCGCGTAACCGGCCGAGGCTTCGCGCCAATAGCCGTGGCATAGCGTCCAGAGACGCTGTCGCTCGACAGGCGAGATCCGGGCTTGAAAGTAGTCGCGGAGCAGGTGCCGGAGGTGGGGCTGAGCGACCTCGTCGAGTTGCCGCAGGACGTCCAAATAGAAATCGACACGAAAGTCGGGAGCCTGGCGCAGCGACTCGATCCAGCTGGTTACCTCCTCGATGGCGTTGGCCGGCCGCTCGACATGCAGTTCGCCAAGGATCCGTTTCAATTCCTTGCCATCGGCCAGAGGATGGTCGGGGCGCTGCGGAAACAGTCGGAGGATCATCTGGAACCAGCCTCATCACGCTATCGCGGTGCGAACGCCGCATTGCGGTTCGGGGTGACTGGCCGGCAGCGAACCCGGAGATCCGGGTGTCCGCGGGTGGTGCAGCGGCCCCGGCTTGAGCACAAGTTTACTTTACAATCCGGGTTTGCACACGGTAGGTGGGGGCGATGCAACAGTATCTCGACCTGGTGCGTCACGTTCTCGAATATGGCAGACCGAAGGCCGACCGCACGGGGACCGGGACCCGTTCGATCTTCGGCTGGCAGATGCGCTTCGTGCTCGCCGAGGGCTTCCCGCTGCTGACGACGAAGAAGCTGCACTTGCGCTCGATCATCCATGAACTGCTCTGGTTCCTCAGAGGCGAGACCAACATTCGCTACCTGACGGACAACGGGGTGCGGATCTGGGACGAATGGGCCGACGAGAAGGGCGACCTCGGCCCGGTTTACGGTCATCAGTGGCGGCACTGGCGGGCCACCGACGGCCGCGAGATCGACCAGATTGCCCGCCTGGTCGAGTCGCTGAAGGCCAATCCCGATTCGCGCAGACACCTCGTCACGGCCTGGAATCCCGGGGATGTCGACCGGATGGCTCTGCCGCCGTGCCACGTACTTTTTCAGTTCGACGTCGCGGTGCCCTTGCCGGCCGATCCGGACCGGCGCCCGGCTCTTTCGTGCCAGCTCTACCAGCGCAGCGCCGACGTCTTCCTCGGAGTCCCTTTCAATATCGCTTCGTATGCGTTGTTGACCCTGATGCTGGCCCAGGTCTGTGGTTATCGGCCGGGTGATTTCATCCATACGCTCGGCGACGCTCATCTGTACAGCAATCATTTCGACCAGGCCAGGCTGCAGCTCGCGCGCTCGCCGCGTGCGCTGCCGACGATGCGCCTCAATTCCGAGGTGCGGGATCTCTTCGCCTTCCGGTTCGAGGACTTCACGCTTGACGGTTACGACCCCCATCCGCACATTGCTGCAGCCGTCTCGGTGTAGCCTGGACGTCGGATGACCGGGGCAGGCAAAGGGAGTTTCTGTCGATGCCGCTGCTCTCGCTGATCGCGGTGGTCGGGAGCGATCTCGGGATCGGCCGGGAACAGCGCCTCCTCTGGCACCTTCCCGAGGACCTCCGGCATTTTCGGGCGCTGACTCTCGGCAAGGCGGTCCTCATGGGGAGAAAGACCTGGGAGTCGCTGCCACGAGCGTTTCGGCCACTGCCCGGCCGGCGGAACATCGTGCTCAGCCGGAATTCGTCGTATGTCGCCGACGGGGCGGTCGTCGTCGGGTCGATCGGCGAGGCGCTGCGGGTCGCCGCGGATGCGGCCGAGGTGTTGGTCATCGGCGGTGCCGACCTTTACGAGCAGACGATCGGCGTCGCGCAGCGGCTCTACCTGACCGAGGTGCACGAGCGGAGCGCCGCAGACCGCTTCTTCCCGAAGATTTCCGGCGCCGTGTGGCGGGAAGTCTCGCGGCGGCCTGGTGGTGGGCAAGAGGTCGACGGCCGCCCACAGGGGCCGGACTTCGACTTCGTGGTGTACGAACGGCTCAGCCCGGATGAACCGGCCACGACAGAGATCCTGACGTGATCGAATGCGAAGACGATCGACCGAACGGCCGAGCGCTGCGCAGGGCTTGGGTAAGGCATGCTGCCTGTCTGTCGCGCGGCCCGACTGCTGGCTGCCGCCGGTTGGCGGGAGCCGGGCGGGTGGTGTTCCAGCCTGGCCGAGTTGCAGAGCCGTCTTCGGCCGACGGGGTCGGGTGATGGCCGACTCCCTGCGAGACTACCTCGCAGCCACCGAGGCTGCCGGACCTCTCCTCGCGCACGCAGCCCTGCTCCGCAAACTCGCCGCTGTCTATCGACGGGTCGTTCCGGGCCATCTTGCCGACTCGAGCAGGGTTGCCAACTACCGGGCACAGAGCCGGACACTGGTCGTCCTCGCCGAAACGGGCGCGGTCGCTGCGAAGTTGCGTCAGATGGCGCCGAGCGTGGCCACGGAACTGACCAGGAACGGCTACGACTGCACGACAGTGCACGTCAGAGTGCAGGCCCGGTCGGCAGTCTTCGGGGTGGTCGGCAGCCCACCATGCGGCAGGCCGCTCAGCCCGTCGGCCTGCGACCGCCTGAGGGCACTCAGCGAGTCGTTGCCGCCTTCGCCACTGCGCGCGGCTCTGGAAAGCCTGTTGCAGCGCGCGATCAGGCAGGAATGAGCGCCAGTCGCTCGACGATCAGAAGGGCAAAGACGAGCAGCGCGACGATCAGCGAATAGCGGAAAAGGCGCCACGAGAACTGCAGGTAGCGGCCGTCGCGTGTGAACAGATAGGCGACGATACCGCCCGCGACCGCGATCACGGTCAGTATGCCGAGCAGGCGAAGCAGCCACATCTGCCTAGTGGGCCGGTGAGATCAGCCAGCGGGAAATCGCTTGTGGGGCCTGCTCGCGGTCCTCGAAGCTGGTGAATTCCCAAGCCTCCGGTCGGGCGAGCAATTCACGCGCCAGGCTGTTGTTCAGCGCATGCCCGGACTTGTGGGCGGTGAAGGAGGCCAGCAGGGGGTGACCCAGCAGGTAGAGATCGCCGATTGCGTCGAGCAGCTTGTGTTTGACGAACTCGTCTTTGTCACGCAGACCCTCCGCGTTGAGTACGCGGAATTCGTCGAGGACGAGCGCGTTTTCGAGGCCTCCGCCCTGCGCGAGACCGTTCTCGTGAAGCCATTCGACTTCGTGCATGAAGCCGAAAGTTCGTGCTCGAGCCACCTCTCGGGCGTACGAATTGTCGGCGAAATCGATGGTCAGCTGTTGCGCGGTGCGATCGATCGCCGGATGATTGAAACCGATCGAAAACGACAGGCGGAAGCCCTCGTAGGGATCGAGGCGCGCCCATTTCTGACCGCTTTCCTGGTCGCCTTCGCGAACCTCGATCGGCTGGGTGACGCGAATGAAGCGCTTGGCGACTGGCTGCTCTTCTATACCGACGGACCTGATCAGGAAGACGAAAGGCGATGCAGATCCATCGAGGATCGGCAGTTCGGCTGCGTCGAGGTCGACAAAGGCATTGTCGATACCCAGTCCCGCAAGAGCCGACATCAGATGCTCGACCGTCGCCACCCTGGCGCCCTGCCGCTCGAGGCACGAGCACATGCGTGTATCGCTGACCAGCAGAGCGGAGGCGGGGACATCGACGACCGGATCGAGGTCGACGCGGCGAAAGACGATGCCGGTCCCGGCCGCTGCCGGCCGCAGACACATCGTCACCTTGGCCCCCGAGTGCAGGCCGACACCGACCGCACGGACCAGCGCCCGGAGTGTTCTTTGCTTGAGCATCTGCCTGAATAAACGATGGAACCGGCGAATTCTAGCACGCTTCGTGCGGGAATCCGCCAGTTCCTGCAGTCGAGGAGGCGTGCAGCGCGATCAGTCCGCCTGTTTCCTGAGAAACGCGGGGATGTCGTACCGGTCGACGCCGCTGTTCGCCAGGGCTTCGACGGTCGCGCTGCGTCCCTTGCGGACGATCGCCGGGATGTTGTCGAGAGTCGCGTAGTCGATGCTCGCTCCGCTGACGAAGGGGCCATCGGTGCCGGTTCCCTGCGAGCGGTTGACCACCTCGAAGGGCTGGCGTCTGGCCTGTGCCTGCCCGAGCCCGGTGGCCACGACAGTGACGCGGATCTCCTCGCCCATGTTGTCGTCGTAGACCGCGCCGAAAATGATGTGCGCGTCGTCTGCGGCAAATGCGCGGACGGTATTCATCACCTCGTTGACTTCCCGCATCTTGAGCGATCGGGTCGCGGTGATGTTCACCAGGACGCCCTTGGCACCCGACAGATTGACACCCTCGAGCAGTGGCGACGAGACCGCGCGCTCGGCAGCGATGCGGGCACGATCGACGCCTGCCGCGTTGGCCGAGCCCATCATCGCCATGCCCATTTCGCCCATGACGGTGCGTACGTCCTCGAAGTCGACGTTGACCAGGCCGGGAAAGTTGATGATCTCCGCGATGCCGCCGACCGCGTTGCGCAGCACGTTGTCCGCTGCCTTGAATGCGTCGTCCATCGACACGTCGTCGCCGAGGACGTCCATCAGCCGGTCATTGAGGATGACGATCAGCGAATCGACGTGTTTCTGCAGTTCGGCGATACCGACTTCGGCGATCTTCAGGCGCTTGCCTTCGAAGCCGAACGGCTTGGTGACCACCGCGACGGTGAGCACGCCGAGTTCCCGCGCCACTTCGGCGACGATCGGGGCCGCGCCGGTGCCGGTTCCGCCACCCATGCCGGCGGTGATGAACACCATGTGCGCACCCTTCAGCGAATCGGCGATCGCATCACGGGCTTCGACAGCCGCACCGCGCCCGGCTTCCGGCTTGGCACCAGCGCCCAGCCCGCTCTTGCCAAGCTGCAGCTTGTTCATCGCGATGCTCCGGCCGAGGGCCTGTGAATCGGTGTTCGCGGTGATGAAGTCGACGCCATTGACCCCCTCACGGATCATGTGATCGACGGCGTTACCGCCGGCCCCACCGATGCCGATCACCTTGATGACCGTGTCCCGGTCGTCTTCTCTTTCTTCGATGTCGATGATTTCAAACATTGTCGCCTCCTCTGCAAGAAAAAAGTTCAATGGTCAAACGGAAGAGTTGCCAGCCCGTGTCGTGGGCCGGATCAGAAGTTCTTTTCAAACCACGAGCGCATGCGCCCGAAGACCTGCTTGACGTCCCTGGTCTCGCGTACCTTCAGACCGCGCTTGCGCTGCGCCTGAGCCTCGAGAAGCAAGCCGCAGGCGGTCGCGAAACGGGGGCTCTGTACGACGTCGGCGAGTGCCCCCTGGTACTTGGGTACCCCCAGGCGAACCGGCATGTGGAAGATTTCCTCACCGAGTTCGATCATCCCCGGCATCACCGAGGCGCCGCCGGTCAGGACGATTCCCGACGAGAGGACGTCCTCGAAGCCGGACCGGCGAAGCTCGGCCTGGACCAGCTCGTAGAGCTCCTCGACGCGCGGCTGGATGACATCGGCCAACGCGCGCCGCGAGAGCTTGCGCGAAGGGCGGTCGTCGAGCCCGGCGACGTCGAGCACGTCCTCGGGGTCGGCGAGATGCGCCAGCGCGCAGCCGTACTTGCGCTTGATGTCCTCGGCTTCACGGGTCGGTGTGCGCAGGGCCATGGCGATGTCGTTGGTGATCTGGTCCCCGGCGATCGGGATCACTGAAGTGTGGCGGATCGCTCCCTGCGTCCATACGGCCAGGTCGGTCGTTCCGCCACCGATGTCGATCAGGCAGATCCCGAGGTCCTTCTCGTCTTCCGAGAGGACGGCACAGCTCGAGGCGAGCGGCTGCAGAACGAGGTCATTCACTTCGAGGCCACAGCGCCGCACACACTTGACGATGTTTTGCGCCGCGGACACGGCGCCGGTGACGATGTGCACCTTGACCTCGAGGCGGAATCCGCTCATCCCGATCGGCTCGCGAATTCCATCCTGATCGTCGATGATGAACTCCTGGGTGAGGATGTGCAGGATCTCCTGGTCGGCGGGAATCGGCATCGCGCGTGCGGTTTCGATGACCCGCTCGACGTCCATCGGGGTCACTTCCTTGTCCTTGATGGCCACCATCCCGTTCGAGTTGAAGCTGCGGATGTGGCTGCCGGCGATCCCCGTATACACGTCGCGCACCTTGCAGTCGGCCATCAGTTCAACCTCCTGGAGCACGCGCGAGATCGTCGCGACCGTTTCCTCGATATTGACCACGACGCCCTTCTTGAGACCCTTGGACTCCTGGGAACCCATGCCGATCACGTTCACTCGTCCTTCGGAGGTCAGTTCGGCGACCAGAGCGACGATCTTGGATGTGCCGATATCGAGTCCGACGATCAGATCCTTGCTATCCCTGCTCATTTCTTTCCCTTGACATCGTGAGCTGCACTGGCCGGAAGGCGCAATGCGAAACCGTTCGGATACCGCATGTCCACTGCCGCCGGACGCCCGAAGCGAGCGTTGGAGACGGTTGGATAGTAGTCGACGAAACGCTGCAGGCGCGTCCGTATCGGCGCTTTGCTCTGTTCGCGGCCGAGTTCGACAAGCATGCCATCGTCCAGCCGGAGAAGCCACGCCAGGCGCGGAGAGAGCAGCACCTGGGCCGGCAAGCGACCGGTTGGTCCGAGCATCTCGGCGAACTCGGCGTAGCGTCGCAACACTTCCCCGGACGAGCCGGCCGGACCGCTGAGCCGTGGCAGCTGCTGTTCGCGCGAAAGAAGCGCGGGAAACACCTCACCATAGGTATTCACCAACTGACCGTCGCCTTCGCCCCAGCGTGCCGCCGCACGATGCTCCTCGATCCGCACCTCGACTCGCGAGGGCCACCTGCGCCACAACTCGGCACGACGTACCCACGGCAGGCTCTCGAGCGACCGGCGTAGAGCCTCGATGTCCACGGTGAAGAAACTGCCGCGCAGGACGGGTGCCAGCACTTCCTCGATCTCGCTCCTCCTCGTCTCCTGCAACTCGTGCGTGACCTCGACCTCGGTGAGTGGGAAGAGCCGCCAGCGCGGTGCTCCCCAGACCACTGCGGCAGCGAGCAACGCCGCGAATCCTGCCAGGTAGAGCAGGTCTGCGAGGGCTGTCAGCAGGTGCGGTCTGTGCCACATGCGTCATCCGAGGGTGGCAAGTGCCAGGACCTGCAGCACCAGTTCATCGTAAGTCAGGCCAGCGGCTCGTGCGGCCATCGGGACCAGCGAGTGGTCGGTCATCCCCGGCGAGGTATTCACCTCGAGGAAGTACGCCGCCGCCGGGCCCTCATCAGTGGGCACGTCGAGCAGCAGGTCTACGCGTCCCCAACCCCTTCCGCCAAGGATGCGGAAGGCCTCAAGGGCCTGCCGTCGGAGTTGCTGCTCGCGGCTCTCGGGAAGCCCGCAGGGACAGAGGTAGGCCGTGTCGTCGCGCAGGTACTTGGCCTGGTAATCATAGAAGTCGCTGGCCGGTTCGATCTTGATCATCGGCAGGGCCTGCTCGCCGAGTATGGCCACCGTATACTCGCCGCCGAGTATCGCGCGCTCGGCAATGACCAGCGAATCGTATCGGGCGGCCGCAGCATAGGCCGAGGCGAGTTCGCCGGGCCGACTGACCTTGGTGATGCCGATCGATGAACCTTCACAGGCAGGCTTGACGAACAACGGCAGTCCAAGCTCCGCTTCGACCCGTGCGAAGTCGCTCTCTGCGGCGAGCATCACGTAGTCGGGCACGGCTACTCCGGCGGCCCGCCAGAGCAGTTTGGTCCGCCACTTGTCCATGCCCAGAGCCGACGCCATCACCCCGCTGCCGGTGTACGGAATGCCCATCAGTTCGAGTACGCCCTGGATCGTTCCGTCTTCGCCGTGGCGTCCGTGCAGGGCGATGAATGCCCGGTCGAACCGACCGAGTGCGTCGAGACTGCGCTCAGCCGGATCGAAGGCGTGCGCGTCGACTCCCTGGCGGAGCAGGGCCTCGAGCACGCGCGAGCCGCTGCTCAGGGACACCTCACGCTCGGCCGAACGGCCGCCAAAGAGCACCGCCACCTTGCCGAATTCGCCCCGGGACACGACGTTCATGCCGCCTTCCCCTCCTCGACCAGTCTGGCAGGAATCCTGCCGATTGAGCCGGCGCCCATGGTCACCACCACGTCGCCGTCGCGGGCCGCATCGCGTATCGCCTGCGGCAGATCGTCGACCGCTTCGACGAAGATCGGCTCGACCTTTCCGGCAACGCGCAAGGCTCGCGCGAGCGATCGACCGTCGGCGGCCACGATCGGCGGCTCGCCGGCCGGGTAAACCTCGCCGAGGACGAGGGCATCGACGGTGCTCAGGACCTTGACGAAGTCGTCGAAGCAATCGCGCGTGCGGCTGTAGCGGTGTGGCTGGAAAGCCAGGAGCAAGCGGCGTCCCGGAAACGCTCCTCGGGCTGCGGCCAGCGTGGCGCGCATCTCGGCGGGATGGTGACCGTAATCGTCGATCAGGCTGATTCGCCCGCCATTCGGGAGCCTCACCTCGCCATAACTCTGGAATCGTCGTCCGACGCCCCTGAATTCGCCGAGAGCCCTGACGATCGCCGAATCGGCTACGCCGAGCTCGCTGGCCACGGCGATCGCCGCCAGGGCATTGAGCACGTTGTGTCGTCCGGGAAGGTTCAGGGTCACCGGCAGGCGGCTGACGCTGCCGTTCACCCGTACGCAGTCGAAGCGCATCCGGCCGCCCTGCGCTTCAACCTTGTCGGCATAGAGGCTCGCCGAAGCATCGAAGCCGTAAGTGACGATCTGCTTGCTGACCAGCGGCATGATCTCACGGACGTTGGAGTCATCGGCGCAGAGCACGGCGACTCCGTAGAACGGCAGGCGCTGCAGGAAGTCGACGAAGGCCTGCTTGAGCCGGCTGAAGTCGTGACCGTAGGTATCCATGTGGTCGGCGTCGATGTTCGTGACCACCGAGAGCACCGGCGAGAGGAAAAGGAACGAAGCGTCCGATTCGTCGGCCTCGGCGACCAGGAAGTCGCCCGACCCAAGGCGGGCGTTGGCTCCGGCGGCGTTGAGCCGGCCGCCGATGACGAAGGTCGGGTCCATTCCGCCTTCGCCAAGGATCGACGCGACGAGGCTGGTCGTCGTGGTCTTGCCGTGGGTGCCGGCGACCGCGATTCCCTGCTTGAGGCGCATCAACTCGGCGAGCATCTGCGCTCGCGGAACGACCGGGATCCTGCGGCTGCGCGCGGCGATGAGCTCGGGGTTGTCCGAGCTGACCGCCGAGGAGACGACCATGGCGTCAGCCTCGGCGATGTTCTCGGCGGCGTGTCCGATGAAGGTGCGCACACCGAGTGCCGACAGCCGCCGCGTCGCCGAGTTCTCGGAGAGATCCGAGCCGCTTACCGAATAGCCGAGGTTGACCAGAACCTCGGCGATGCCGCTCATCCCGGCGCCACCGATGCCCACGAAATGGATCGCCTTGACCTTGTGCTTCATCGAGCGACTTCCTCGCAAATCCGGGCGAGTTCGCCGGTCGCCTTGGGCCTGGCCAGCTCGCGCGCCCTGAGGGCCATCTGCAGGAGCTCGGCGCGCGCGAGACGCTGGATCTCGCAGATGGCCTGCGGGGTCAGGCGGTCCTGGGGCAGCAGGATCGCGGCGCCTGCCTCGGACAGGAAGCGCGCATTCCGCGTCTGATGGTCGTCCACGGCGTACGGGAACGGAACCAGGACGCTGGCTACGCCGACAGCCGCCAGTTCGGCGATGGTCAGCGCGCCCGCGCGACAGATCACCAGATCGGCCCAGGCGTAGGCAGCAGCCATGTCTTCGATGAACGCAACACAGTCTGCTTCGACTCCGGCAGCCTGGTACTCGTCACGCAGCCGCTCGAGATGCCGAGTGCCGGCCTGATGAAGGACCCGCGGGCGTTCGGCGCCATCGATCAGCGCCAGCCCGCGCGGGACGACTTCGTTGAGCGCGGCGGCCCCCTGGCTGCCTCCCAGGACCAGAAGGTTCAGCGGGCCGCTGCGTCCAGCTAGGCGGTCGGCCGGCGCCGGCAGGCTACTCATTTCGGGGCGCAACGGATTGCCCACCCAGAGCGCATCGGGAAGGACGTCCGGAAAGCCGCTGGCCACCCGCCGGGCGAAGCGGGCGAGGACGCGGTTGGCGAGACCGGCGATCGAATTCTGCTCGTGGATGATCAGCGGGCAGCCGCAAAGCACGGCCATCAACGCCCCCGGGAAGCTGACGTAGCCGCCCATGCCGAGCGCCACGTCGGGGCGAACGCGGCGAATCGCGCATAATGCCTGTGCGCACGCCGAGAGGAGATGCAGGGGGAGCAGCAGCTTGCGCAACAGGCCCTTGCCGCGCAGCGCGGCGAAGCGGACCCAGGCCATTTCATAGCCATGCGGTGGAACGATCCGAGCTTCGAGGCCGCTGCGTGCGCCCATCCAGACGACGTGCCAGTTGCGGCTGCGCAGCAGGTCGGCAACGGCCAGTCCGGGGAAGACGTGGCCGCCGGTGCCGCCGGCCATCACCAGCAGGGTCCTGATCATCGGCCAGCACCCTCCCGACGGCGCGTGCTGGCCGAGTGCGTCGGCCTGCTCCATAGGCTGATCCGTGCGCTCACAGCTTGGCTCCGCGCATCAACTGACGATTCTCCCAGTCGATTCTGAGGAGCACTGCGAGCGCCAGACAATTGGCCAGGATGCCTGAGCCGCCGAAGCTCATCAGCGGCAGGGTCAGGCCCTTGGTCGGCAGCAGGCCCATGTTGACGCCCATGTTGATGAAGCTCTGGACAGACAGCCAGAGCGCTATCCCCTGAGCGACCAGCGCCGAATAGAGGCGGTCGAGTGCCACCGCCTGGCGGCCGATGGCAAAGGTTCGCTGGATCAGCAGACCGAAGAGGATGATCACCACCAGCACGCCGGCAAAGCCGAGTTCCTCGGCGATCACCGCAAGCAGGAAGTCGGTGTGCGCCTCGGGCAGGTAGAATAGTTTCTCGACGCTGGCGCCGAGTCCCACGCCGAACAGTTCGCCACGGCCGAAGGCGATCAGCGCATGGGAGAGCTGGTAACCTCGTCCAAAGGCGTCTGCCCACGGATCCATGAAGCCGAAGATGCGGTCGCGGCGATAGGGCGAAATGATGATCAGGGCGGCAAAGGCCACCGCGAGGACGACGATCAGGACGACGAAGAGGCGCGCCCTCATGCCGCCGAGGAAGAGGATCCCCATGGCGACTGAAATGATCACCACGAAAGCCCCGAAGTCGGGCTCCTTGAGCAGCAGGATGCCGACGAGGACCATCGCGCCCGCGAGCGGTAGAAAGGCCTTCTTGAGGTCGTGCATGTGGGGCATCTTGCGCGTCGTATAGTCGGCCGCGTAGAGCACCGCGAAAAGCTTCATCAGTTCCGAAGGCTGCAGATTGAGAACCCCGAGAGGGAGCCAGCGACGCGCGCCATTGACCTCGCGGCCGATTCCCGGGACGAGCACCAGCGCGAGGAGCACCAGACCGCCGACGAAAAGCCACGGCGACCAGCGCTGCCAGACGGCGAGGGGAACCTGAAAGGCGAAGGCGGATGCGACGAGCGACAGCGCCAGAAAGGCCGCGTGCCGGACGAGAAAGTACGCTGGCTGATTGGCGGTCATTCGACCCGCTTCGGCGGTCGCCATCGACGCCGAGTAGACCATCACGAGGCCGATGAACAGGAGCATCAGCGTGCTCCAGAGCAGGACCAGATCGATTTCCGACGGCAGGCGGCGGGGCGTATCGAGCGTGCGCAACATCAGGCGGCCTCCAGTTCTCTGACCGCTTCGGCGAAGACCTGTGCCCGGTGAGCGTAATCGCGGTACATGTCCATGCTTGCGCAGGCCGGCGAGAGCAGCACGACGTCGCCCGGCCGCGCCTCGGCGGCGCACCAGTGCACCGCTTCGCGCATGTCCGCGCAGAAACGCATCGGCACGCGCGAGTCCGCGATCGCCGCGGCGATCAGGCCGGCATCACGCCCGATCAGCGCCACCCCGCGCGCGTGGTCGGCGATCGCTGCGCGCAGCGGCGCAAAATCCTGGCCCTTGCCATCGCCCCCGAGGATGATCATCAGCGGTCGCCCGAGCCCCTGGATCGCCGCCAGCGTTGCGCCGACGTTCGTGCCCTTCGAATCGTCGAAGTAGCTGACGCCGCGTACTTCGGCGACTTGCTCGACACGATGGGCAAGTCCGGAAAATTCTGCCAGCGCGGTCGCCACCGACTCCGGCTCGATGCCGATCGTCTCGCAGAGAGCGAGCGCGGCCAGCGCGTTGGCCGCGTTGTGCAGGCCGACCAGGCGCAGGTCGGCAAGTCTCAGAAGCCGCTTGCTGCCGCGCGCGATCCAGCCGTCGGCGACCCCGTAGTCGGCGGGGCCGGGCGGCGGATTGAGCCCGAAAGTGACCACTGTTCGGTCGGGCCGAGCGCAGCCCAGACTGCGTGGGTCGTCACGGTTGAGCACCATCACCCCGTCGCCGGCGAAGATGCGCGCCTTGACCACGGTGTAGGCGTCGAGACCGGCGTGCCGGTCGAGGTGGTCCTCGCTGATGTTGAGCAGGGTTGCCGCGGTGGCGTTCAGCGTGTATGTCGCCTCGAGCTGGAAACTCGACAGTTCGAGGACCCAGACTTCGGGCATTTCGCGGCGGTCGATCGCGGCCATCAGCGCGTCGAGTGCCGCCGGGCTGATGTTGCCGGCCAGCGCAGCGTTTTTCCCGGCCGCGCAGCAGAGCGAGCCGGTCAGCGCGGTCGTCGTCGTCTTGCCGTTGCTGCCAGTGATTGCCAGTACCGGTGTCTGCGGCGCGAGCTCGCGCAGCGCCCGGGCGAAAAGCTCGATCTCGGAAACCACCGGAATCCCGTGAGTTAGAGCGTCCTGGACCAGCGGGTGATGGATCGACACCCCGGGCGACACGGCGATCAGATCGACCCCGGCGAAAGCCGAAAGGGTGAGGCCACCCGTGGCGATCGCCGCCGAGGGTACCGTCTCGCGCAGCGCGGCGAGCCGGGGTGCCTGCTCGCGGCTGTCGGCGACGCGCACACGGGCTCCCTGGCGGGACAGCCATCTGGCCATGGCCAGTCCGCTCTGGCCGAGGCCGAGGACGAGCGCGAGTTTGCCCTGAAGATCCACGTCAGCGCAGCTTGAGCGTGGATAGACCGACCAGCACGAGCATGATCGTGATGATCCAGAAGCGTACGACGACCTGGGTTTCCTTCCAGCCGCCGAGCTCGAAGTGATGGTGCAGAGGCGCCATGCGGAAGATCCGTCGACCGTGCGTCAGCTTGTAGTAGAGCACCTGCGCGGCGACCGAGAGCGTTTCGGCGACGAAGATGCCGCCCATGATCGCCAGGACGATCTCCTGACGAACGATGATCGCCACGGTGCCGAGCGCCGCGCCAAGGGCTAGCGCCCCCACGTCGCCCATGAACACTTCGGCGGGATACGCGTTGAACCAGAGGAAGCCGAGCCCCGCGCCGGCCATCGCTCCGAGCAGTATCGCCAGTTCTCCGGCGCCGGGGATGTACGGGATCAGCAGGTATCGCGCGTAGACGGCGTGGCCGGCGACATAGGCAAAGATGGCCAGCGCCGCAGCGATCATGACGGTGGGCATGATCGCCAGTCCGTCGAGGCCGTCGGTGAGGTTGACCGCGTTGCTCGTGCCGACGACGACGAGATAGCTCAGAACGATGAATCCGATCACCCCGAGCGGATAGGCAATGCTCTTGAAGAAGGGGACGATCAGCTCGAGCTGGGCGGGCACGTTGGCCGTCAGGCCCAGATAAATGGCCACGGCGAGGCCGAGCAGCGACTGCCAGAAGTACTTCCAGCGCGCCGGGAGGCCGCGCGGGTTGCGATGGACCACCTTTTGCCAGTCATCGTACCAGCCGATCCCGCCGAAGCCGATGGTCACGACGAGGACGACCCAGACGTAGCGATTGCTGAGGTCGCCCCAGAGCAGCGTCGTGATGGTGATCGCGATGAGGATCAGCGCGCCGCCCATCGTTGGCGTTCCGGACTTCAGCAGATGCGTTTCGGGGCCGTCGTTGCGCACCGCCTGACCGATCTTCTTCGCGGCCAGCCAACGGATCAACCTTGGTCCGGCGATGAACGAAATGACCAGCGCGGTCATCGCGGCAAGGACGGTGCGCAGGGTGATGTAACCGAACACGTTGAACGCACGAACGTCCTGGGCCAGCCATTGGGCGAGCAACAGCAGCATTACACGCCCTCCCCGGCTGCTTCCGGCAGGCTCAGTGCATCGGCGACGCGCTCCATACGCATGAAACGCGATCCCTTGACGAGCACCGTCGTGCCTGCTGCCAGCTGAGCCGCGACGACGGAAGTCAGCTGCTCGACGTCGGTGAAGTGCTCGCCACCCGTACCGAAATTGTGGGCGGCGATGGCACTCGCCTCGCCGAGCGTGAATAGGCGGTCGATTCCCTGGCTCTTCGCGTAGCCACCAATCTCGTCATGGAACTGGCCGCTCATCTCGCCGATCTCGCCCATGTCGCCGAGAACGAGGATCTTCCGGCCGATCGTCGCAGCCAGGACATCGATCCCGGCCCGCACGGAATCGGGGTTGGCATTGTAGGTGTCGTCGAGCAGCACTGCCCCGTGCAGGGCGGCGCGCCGCTGCAAGCGGCCCTTGATGCCCCGGAAGCGGCCGAGCCCGGCGCTCACCGCTTCCAGCGAGGCACCGGCAGCCAGGCAGGCCGCAGCCGCGGCCAGTGCGTTGCGCGCGTTGTGCGCGCCGGGCAGGGCGAGAAGAACCTCGGTCTGCCCGGCTGGCGTGGTGATTTCGAGCCGACTCTCGAGGCCATGCGTGTGCGCCCTGCCATGGACGTCGGCCGGCCGGTCGAAGGCGAAGGTCATCACCCTGAGGCCAGCACACTGCTCGCGCCAGATCTCCGCCCACGGATCGTCGGCGCAGAAGACGGCCGTCCCGTTCTCGTCGAGTCCGGTGTAGATGGTCCCCTTCTCGACGGCGATCGCCTCGAGCGTGCCCATTCCGGCGAGGTGCGCGCGTTGTGCATTGGTGATCACCGCGACGCTGGGGCGCGCGATTCCGGAGAGGTAGGCGATCTCTCCAGGACGATTCATGCCCATTTCGACGACTGCGGCAGCATCGCCGTCGGCCAGCCGCAGCAGTGTCAGCGGCAGGCCGATGTCGTTGTTGTAGTTGCCGCGCGTGGCCAGCACGTTCTCGCCGAACGCGATACGCAGGATGCTGGCGATCATCTCCTTGGTCGTCGTCTTGCCGTTGCTGCCGGTGATGGCGATCAGCGGCAGGTCGAAACGGCTGCGCCAGTCGGCGGCCAGCGCTCCGAGCGATAGCTTCGTGTCGGCGACGACGAGCAACGACAGGTCGGGCTGCACGACTGTTCGGCGAAGCGTCGCTTCGACGACGGCCGCAGCGGCCCCGCGCTCGCGGGCAGCGCCGACATAGTCGTGCCCGTCGAAGCGTTCGCCGGTGAGCGCGACGAACAGCTCGCCTGCAGCGATGCTCCGGCTGTCGGTGGACACGCCGCAGAAGCTCACGTTCTCGCCGAGCAGCTGGCCGGCAGTAGCTCGTGCCGCGCTGAACAGATCCATGGTGATGGTCATTCCACTACCTCGTGCCGGGTCACCAGAGCCGCGCGTACTTCGGCGGCGTCGGAAAAGGCGTGGCGTACCCCCGAGATCTCCTGGTACGCCTCGTGCCCTTTCCCGGCGATCAGGACGACATCGGCCGGATGTGCGGTGAGCAGCGTTCGCCTGATCGCTTCCCGCCGGTCGACGACCACTTCTGCGCATGGGGCGCCTGCGGCGATCTCGACGATGATGGCTGTCGGGTCCTCGCTGCGCGGGTTGTCACTGGTCAGTACGACGCGGTCGGCGCAGCGGCTGGCGATTTCGCCCATCAGCGCCCGTTTGCCGCGGTCACGGTCGCCACCACAGCCAAAGACGACGCAGAGCCCAGCACCCCGCGCGCCGGCGACCGGACGCAGGGCGTTCAGCGCGTTCTCCAGGGCGTCCGGACTGTGCGCATAGTCGATCACCACCAGCGGCTCGTTGTCGCCGCCGATCTTTTCGAGCCGGCCGGCTGGCGAGGCGAGCAGCGCGAAACGCTCGGCGATGTCCTGCGGCTTCAGCCCGGCGTCGAGGAGTACGGCAGCGACCGCGAGCAGGTTGGAGACGTTGTAGCGACCAAGCAGTCCCGTCTCGACCGACGCGCGCCCGTTTGGCGTACAGAGGCAAAAGCGCAGGCCGTCGATCGCTTCCTCGACGGCCTCGGCACGGACAGTGCCTTGCCGGTTGTCGGGCTCGTCGCGTTGTGTGTAGCCGATGATCTTGCTCGCCGTGCTCTGCGCGGCAAGCTGGCGCCCGAAGGGATCGTCGAGGTTGATGACCGCGAGGCGCAGCCGCGGCCAGGCAAACAGTCTCGCCTTCGCCGCAGCATAAGCCGCCATGTCGCCGTGGTAGTCCAGATGATCGCGGGAGAGATTGGTGAACACCGCGACGTCGACCCGCGTCCCGTCGAGTCTGCCCTCGGCGATGCCGATCGAGCTGGCCTCGATCGCGCAGGCCTGCGCCTGCTGCCCGGCGAGGTTGGCAAGCAGGCGCATCAGCGCTGTGGCTTCCGGAGTCGTGAAACCGGTTTCGGCCATCGTCGACGGAAAGCCCGCACCGAGCGTGCCGATCACCGCGCACCGCCGTGGGTGGGTGGCGGCGATCCATTGCGTGGCGCTGGTCTTGCCATTGGTGCCGGTGACCGCAACGACCGACAGCCGTTCGCTTGGATACCCGTAAACGGCGTGCGCGAGCGGGCCGCGCAGGGCGCGCAGACCGCTGATCGGGAGACTGGCGACCGGCCAGTCATCCCCGGCGAGACCTTCGCCTGCCGTTCCATCGACCTGCTCCCAGAAGACTGCCACCGCGCCCCGGGCGATCGCTTCGTCGATGTGCTGGCGGCCGTCGACGAGGTTTCCCGGGCAGGCGAGGAAAAGGTCGCCGGCGGCAACCTTGCGGCTGTCGTCGGTGACGCCGGCAGGCGTCACACCGAGCGCCGCCAGTCGCTGCAGCGCGACTCCGGCAGCCTGATCCAGGACCGTCGTCCGGGTCATCAGAGCCGGGCCTTGGCCGCCGGCGGCTTCGCGGCGGCCGGGCTCTGTGCAACCTGCAGCGGGGCGTCCGGGGCAATGCCCAGCGTGCGCAGGGAACTGCTCATGATCGAGGCAAAGACCGGTGCCGCGACTTCGCCGCCATAATGTTTTCCGGCGCTCGGCTCGTCGATCATGACCGCGACGATTAGCCGGGGGTCAGAGGCCGGGGCAAATCCGACGAAGGAGGAGATGTACTTCTTCGCGTAGTGACGCCCTTCCAGCTTGTACGCCGTGCCCGTCTTGCCGGCCACCCGGTAGCCGGGGATCTGCGCCTTGGGCGCCGTGCCTCCGGGCTGAACGGCCATCTCGAGCATCGCTCGGACGCTGCGTGCGGTCTTGGCGCTGAACACCTGTTGGCCGGCTGGTGCGGACGAGTCCAGGCGGGTCAGCGAGAGCGGCGGGAGATCGCCATCGCGAGCAAAGACCGAGTAGGCGCGGGCGAGCTGGATCAGCGACACGGAAATCCCGTGGCCATAGGCCATGGTCGCCTGTTCGATCGGGCGCCAGTTCTTCCACGGTCGGACGCGCCCGGTGACCTCACCGGGGAAGCCGAGCCGGGGCTGTTGTCCGAAACCGACGTCGTTGAACATCTCCCACATCTTCTGCGCTGGGAGCATCGCGGCGATCTTCGCCGAGCCGACGTTGGACGACTTCTGGATGACTTCGGCGACGCTCAGGGCGCCGTGCGGGTGCGCGTCGGAGATCGTCGCGTTGCCGATCGTCAGACGTCCCGGTGCGCAGTTGATGATCGTGTCCGGGCGCACCTTGCCGCTCTCGAGGCCCAGCGCGATGGTGAACGGCTTGAGCGTCGATCCGGGCTCGAAGGTGTCGGTCACCGCCCGGTTCCGCAGTTGTGCACCCGAGAGAGTCTCGCGGTTGTTCGGGTTGTAGGTCGGCCAGTTGGCCAGCGCGATCACTTCACCGGTCCTGACGTCGAGCACGACGACGCCGCCGGCCTTGGCTTCGTTTTCGGCGACGGCCTGCTTGAGGTGGCTGTAGGCGAGGTACTGGATCTTCGAGTCGAGGGCCAGACGGATGTCCTGACCATCCTGTGGCGGCTTCGTCGATCCGACGTCCTCGACGATCTGACCGCGGCGGTCCTTGATCACGCTGCGACTTCCGGGTTGTCCGAGCAGCTGCGAGTGAAACGCGAGTTCGACTCCCTCGAGCCCTTTGTCGTCAACGCCGGTGAAGCCGACCATGTGCGCGGTCATCTCGCCGGTCGGGTAGAAGCGGCGGTATTCCTTGTCCAGGCCGATTCCCGGCAGCTTGAGCGCGGCCACCTGGTCGGCGACCGGCGGCGGGATCTGCCGCCCGAGGAAGACGAAGGTCCTCTCCGAATTGAGCTTGGCGGTCAGATGCCGGACGTCGGTTTCGAGAAGCGCGGCCAGCTGCCTCGTCTGCTCGGGGGTCAGCGAGGCCGCGGAGGGGATCGCCCAGACGGACTTCATCGGCGTGGAGATGGCCAGGACATCGCCGTGACGATCAGCGATCCGCCCGCGCGAGGCGCTGATCTCGATGTCCCTCCGGTAACGCGACTCGCCCTTCTCCTGAAGGAAGTCGTTGTTCAGCACCTGGAGATAGAAGGCGCGGCCGATCAGGACGGTAAAGGCCCCGAGAGTCATCAGCGCGAGCAGGCGCGAGCGCCACGGTGGCAGACTCAGCCGCAGCAAAGGGCTTTCAGCAAACCGGTGCGCCACCTTTCCCTTGAATCGCATCATCGCGAAGGTCCTCCTGCCGGAGTCGCAGAGACCACCCGCGCAGTGTCCGGCGTACTCATCTTCAATCGCTCGCGCGCGATCTTCTCGATGCGCGGCGCGGTTCCCCAGGTCGAGAGCTCGAGCTGGAGCTGTCCATATTCGATTTCGAGCTGGCGGGCCCGCTCCTGTTCTGCCTCGAGTGCCTGGAAGACCTTGCGCGCCTTGTGTTGCGAGGTGACCACGCCAAGGCTGCAGGCGACCACGGCGAGCAGCAGGAAGACATTCAGACGGACCATCTCAGGCCGCCATCGGAACGGTCTTCTCGGCGACGCGCATCAGCGCACTGCGCGCGCGCGGATTGGCGGCCACCTCGGCCGCGCTCGCTCGAGCCGGTTTGCCGACGAGTCGCAGTCGGGCGCGCGGAAGATCTGCGGCGCGCAACGGCAGTCGGCGCGACGCCTGATCAGGCATCGCCTCGCTGCGCAGAAAGTGCTTGACGATGCGGTCCTCGAGGGAATGGAAACTGATCACCACCAGACGGCCTCCCTGCTTGAGTACGGTCATCGCCTGAGGCAACACTAGCGCGAGTTGCTCGAGTTCCTGATTGATATGAATCCGTAGAGCCTGAAAGGTACGCGTCGCCGCATCCTGGCCGGGCTCGCGGGTCCGCACGGCCGCGCGTACAAGGGCTGCGAGTTGCCCCGTGGTGGCCAGCGGCTGCTCTCGCCGAGCAGCCACAACCTTCTCTGCAATCTGGACAGCAAACCGTTCTTCACCGTACCTCCTGATGACCTCAGCGATCTCCCGCACACTGGCGCGGCGCAGCCACTCGGCAGCCGTCTCTCCCTGCGTCGTGTCCATCCGCATGTCGAGTGGCGCGTCGTAGCGGAAGCTGAACCCTCGCCGCGCGTCGTCCAGCTGGGGCGATGAAACGCCGACGTCGAGCAGGACGCCATCGACGCTTTCCTCAACCTCGATTCCGGCCAGCTTCAGCGCGCCGGTCAGATCGCCGAAGCGATGGTGCATGACGACCAGTCGTCGGTCAGCGATTTCCCGGCCGATCGCCACCGCCTGTGGGTCACAGTCGACGGCGAGCAGCCGACCCGCGGGTCCAAGCCTTTCGAGAACCGCTCGTGCGTGCCCACCGCGGCCGAAAGTGCCGTCGACGTAGGTTCCTTCCGCCTTGACCTGCAGAGCGTCGACCGCCTCCCGCAGCAGCACGGGCTGATGTTCGCCGGTCCCGGTCACAGCGCGAGGTCTTCGAGGTCTGGGGGCAGGAACTGGTCGCCAAGGGCGAAGACTGCTTCCTGCTGCTTCTGCCAGCCGGCGTCGGACCAGATTTCGAAGTGGCTTCCCTGGCCGACCAGCCAGACCTGCTTGTCCAGCTGCGCGAACTGACGCAACTCGGCGGCGATCAGCACACGGCCGGCAGTGTCCATCGCTTCTTCGCGAGCGTTGCCGACGAGCAGGCGCTTGATCGCTGCAGACTGGAGGTTGAGACTCGAAGCCGCGAGCACCCGGTCGCGAATCGGGGCCCAGGCCGGTTCCGGATACAGGAGCAGGCAACGGTGTGGATGGGCCGTCAGGACGAGTCGCCCGTCGGCGGCAGAGACGAGCGCTTCTCGATGCCTGGCCGGAATGGCCAGCCTCCCCTTGGCATCAAGACTCAACGCTGCTGCACCCTGAAACATCCTGCCCGCTCTCTCCCTGCTCTTGAGCCATGGATGGGCCATGACTCCCACAATTCGCCACGAATTCCCACTTTAAGACAAAGAAACGGTCAAGGCAAGAGGTTCACGACTCGTTTTCTCAATGACGACAAGCACTTATGAGTGCTTGCTGAAGACCGTTCAAGAGCCAATCCCCGCAATAAAACAACGCAGATCCCGGGTTAGTTAAAGTGAGTTCTAAAGAATGGCCCCCAAGCGGCCAGGAGGGAAACGCTGGCGGCACCCGAATTGCTCGGGTCAGCGTCGCCGGGCGATCGGAAAGCGAGGGAAAAAGGGAGACGCCGGCGCTGGCCGGACGATGAAGATGGGAAGCCGGCCGATAAGCCGGGTTCTGTCGTGGACAGCCATTCCTCTAGGCGTGCTGTTACCAGCACGCTCGAGCGGCCTACCCGGAAGCAGCGCGAGCCACGCCCGTGCTTCCCTATTTGGCCTTGCTCCGGATGGGGTTTGCCGTGCCGGCCGTGTTACCACGTCCGCGGTGAGCTCTTACCTCGCCGTTTCACCCTTGCCTGCCCTGCGCCTTGGCGAGGACATCGGCGGTTTGCTTTCTGTTGCACTTTCCGTCACCTCACGGTGCCCGGCCGTTAGCCGGCATCCCGCTCTGTGGAGCCCGGACTTTCCTCTCGGCGCCAAGGGTCTTCCCCTTCTTGCCCAGCGGCTGCCTGGCCGACTTCCCGACGTGATTATCCACTCAATCGACGATCGGTGCACCTGGTCCGACCCGGCGCCACGCCAAGCCGGTTGCTCGCCGCCACTTTCTTGCTGGCCAACGGGTCAGCCGCCGGATCGCGCGGTGGGCTGTCGACCGGGCTCCGGAAACGTCGGCTGCCGGCGGCCTGCCCGGAACTGCCAGGGATCGTCGTAGTACGCGGGGCTCTCGCTTTCCGGCGTGACTCCCGGAAGGCCGAGCAGCGGCAGCGGCTGAAAGTGCCGCGGATCCCCGTGCGCACCAGCAGCAAGTTGGTCGGCAAGCCGGCGGTCGACGGCGGCGACCTGTGCGGCCAACGGCCGTTCGAGCCACGCTTCTTCCTCGCCGTACAGGATGGCTTTGCCAGTCAGCCCGCGAAAGGGGCGCTGGAGTTGCTCGTAGAGGGCGTGGCCGACGACGAAGCAGCGCAGTTGCCGCCGGAGGTCGTCTCGTCGCTCCCAGAACAGGCTTTTCCATTGGAAGCTGCGCATCAGTTCGAGCAGTCCACGTTCGGCCGAGACGACGATCACACCACATTCGTCGAAGTGGGTCATCGCGTCGCGCTCGCGGCCGCGAGCAGCATTCCGGCCCGGCACAGCGCGAACGTGTCGGGCGTTCAGGGCCGCCTTGGTCAGCGGGAAAGTCAGCCAGACCAGCGCGTTGAACAGGTCGTGCGGGTTTCCCGGGCGAGTCGCCACCTCACCGTGCAACCAGATCCGCTGCTCATACTCCAGTCCGTCGGGCCGTGGAGGCCGGAAGCGGACCGGCTGGCCGCTGCCAGTACCTATGCCGCGAGCTGAACTCAGGGCATTGAGGATCAGCTCGTCGGGCTGAGGACCGATCTCTTTGAGCAGCGGCCTGATCGGCTCGAAGAGTCCACTGCACGCGAGGGCGTCGCCGGAGTTCACCGTCCAGCAGGGGTTTCCGGTGGAGCGCCCTCTGCCGCCTTCGGCGTCGAAACGAAGACGAACTGGCCTCCGCGCATCTGGAAGCTTCCCTGGAGGGCGCCAGTTCCACCTTCGGGCTCGGCCTCGAGCCTGGCGAAACCCTCGCAGGTGCGCGTTTCGACGACGTACATACGCTTGCCCTGCCTGAGGATCCAGGCATCGTTCCCCGGGGAGTACACCTCGACTCTGCTGTCCGCACCGCCGGCACCGAGGTCGTGTCGTCTCTGGCATTCGGGAAGGCGTGCGGCGACGAGCGAATAGCGCGCGGTCTTCTCCCAGGGAAAGGTCTGCACGCGAATCAGGGTCAGCGAATGCTGGGCCGACCCTTCGATCTCGAAGGCTGCACGGTGGTCCGAGCAGGCGGCGAGCAGCAGTACGAGGATCACCGACCAAGCGGAGCCCAGCGGCAATCGCCTGTCCGTCGGCCGGCCCGCGCCGTCGCGGCCGACCGCCTGCCCTGTCGACCGGTCGGCCGCACCGTGCCTGCCTTGCCGGCGGGAGTTCCGGGCGACGCTCACCCGAGCATCTTCCAGCGCAGCCACTCACCTGCACGCAGCGGCACCAGACTTTCGGTTGCCAGGTAGTCGTAGCTTTCCGGCGCCTGCCAGTCGCTTCGTTCGATCGTCACCTGATCGGTGTTCCTCGGCAAACGATAGAAATCGGCACCGTGGAAGCTGGCGAAGGCTTCGAGGCGGTCGAGTGCGGTGACCGAGGCGAATGCCTCGGCGTACAGTTCGAGGGCGGCGTAAGCCGTATAGCATCCTGCGCAGCCGCAGGCCGCTTCCTTGGTCTTCCGCGCATGTGGGGCCGAGTCGGTGCCCAGAAAGAACTTCGGACTACCGGAACTCGCCGCTCGCAGAAGCGCTCGCCGGTGGCTTTCACGCTTGAGTACCGGCAGGCAGTAGTAGTGCGCGCGGACCCCGCCGGCGAAGATGGCATTGCGGTTGTACAGCAGGTGGTGGGCGGTGATCGTGGCGGCCACTTCCGGGCCGCAAGCGGCGACGAAATCGACCGCGTCGCTGGTCGTGATGTGCTCGAGAACGACCCTCAGGCCTGGGTGCCGGGAGAGCAATGGCTGCAGGATCCGCTCGATGAACACACTCTCCCGGTCAAAGACGTCAACCTCGGGATCGGTGACCTCGCCATGGACGAGGAGCGGGACGCCAAGTTCGGCCATCGCGTCCAGGGTGGCTGCACATCGCTGCAGATCGGTGACCCCGGCATCCGAATGGGTCGTCGCTCCGGCCGGATAGAGCTTGACGGCATGGACGAACCCGCTGTCGGCCGCGCGCCGGATTTCTTCAGGCGGTGTGCCGTCGGTCAGATAGAGGGTCATCAGAGCCTCGAAGCGAGTGTCCCTGGGTAGATGCGCAACGATGCGGGCGCGGTATTCGGCAGCCAACGCTACGGTGGTCACCGGCGGGCGCAGGTTTGGCATGACGATGGCGCGAGCGAACTGGCGTGCGGTGTGCGGCACGGTCGTCGCCAGAGCCTGGCCATCGCGCAGATGGACGTGCCAGTCATCGGGCCGGGTAAGCGTGATCTGCATCTGTCTCGAGGTCCGCGGGGATGCCGAAATTCTAGATGATTTGCCGGCAGAATGGATCGGCGGACGGTTCGGAAGCGCCACTCCCGCCCGCAAGGACGGGCCACGCGCGAGCCGTCCTGCCCGGGCAGCTACGGGCCGTTCTCCTGCCAGCGCAAGGCTGTCGCATAAAGCGTTCCCCTGGCCACGCCGGTGATCTCGTGTGCCAGACGAACGGCGCGAGTCAGGGGCAGGCCCTCGCCGAGCAGCAGTTTCAACACCCTTTCACCTGCGGCATCCTCGATCGTCGCCTCGGCTGCAGAAACGATCAGCACGAACTCGCCGCGCTGGCGATTCGCGTCAGCGAGCAGCCATGCCCTGGCTTCGCCGATGCGGCAGCTGTGGATCTGTTCGAACACCTTGGTCAATTCCCGGGCCACGACCAGTGTACGTGCCGGCCCGAAAGCTTCAGCGAGAGCATCGACCGTCGCCAGCAGTCGGTGCGGCGCCTCGTAGAAGACCAGCGTGTAGGGTAGCCGGACGAGTCCGCGCAGGGCGTTCGCGCGTTGCGTGGCCTTGCTTGGCAGAAACCCGTAGAAGAGAACGTGCCTCGCGTCGACTCCCGCTGCGGAGAGCGCGACCACCGCTGCACAGGGGCCAGGAACCGGGACGACCCGGTAGCCCGCGGCGCGCACTCTGCTGACGACGCGTGCGCCAGGGTCCGAGATCCCCGGCGTCCCGGCGTCGACCACCAGGGCCACCGACTCGCCGCCAGCGAGTCTGGCCACGATCTGTTGCGCCGCGCTCTCTTCGTTGTGCTCATGAGCGGGCAGCAGTCGGGCGCTTGCAGCGCAATGACGAAGCAGCGGCGCGCTGTGACGGGTGTCCTCCGCGGCCACCCAGGCGACGCGCCTGAGCACTTCGATCGCACGCTGGGTCAGGTCGCCGAGATGACCGAGTGGCGTGGCAACGACGTATAATGCGGGTGATTCGTCCGTCATGGATGGGTTTCCCGATGAATGGCAAGGAAGCGACGCGAGCTCAGGTCCGGCAAACGGGTCGGGTGGGCCAGCTGGCTGAGGATCTCGCTGCCCGCTTTCTCGAAGCGCAAGGCCTGATCGTCCTGGCCCGCAATTATCGCTGTCGCGGCGGCGAGGTGGACCTGATCTGCGGCGACCGGCAGGTGCTCGTCTTCGTCGAGGTCCGGCTACGGCGGAACCGGGACTTCGGCGGCGCAGCAGCCAGCATCACCGGGACCAAGCAGCGGCGCGTGATCTGCGCCGCGAGTCATTACTTGGCCACGCGTTGCAGCATGGAGCGTGAATGCCGATTCGACTGCGTTCTTCTCGACGGCCTTTCGGAAACGGCCATCGAATGGCTGCGCGATGCTTTCTCGTAAGCTCAGTGGCCTTCTGGCCATTCTCGCAAGCTTCTGCGCGCTGGCTGGCGAGGCGGTCAAAATCCTCGTCCAGAGTTCGCCGCTGGCGGGCAGCCAGTATTACGCAGTCAGCGACCTGTGGTCGCAGATGCGGACAGGAGATCGGCTCGCGCTGGTTCGTGAACCAGATAACCCACACGACGTCAACGCCGTTCGCGTCGAGTGGAACGGCCGTAAACTGGGCTACGTCCCGCGCGCCGAGAACCGCGCCGTGGCTCGAGCCCTCGACGATGGACAGCGTGTCGAGGCGCGTGTCTCGAAGCTCCGCAAGGACCCCGATCCGTGGCGTCGCGTCGAGTTCGAAGTCTTCCTGATTCTCTGATGTTAGAATTCCCGCGTTCCTGACGTTTCGCCATCGAGCCCATGGATCTCAGTTCCCGCATTACCCAGCATTTCCGGGACAGCGCGCAGACCAAGCTGGATGCGGCCGAACTGCTCGCCTTGCCGGTTGCTCGCGCCGTCGAGCTGATGGTTGGCTGTCTGCTCAACAATGGCAAGATTCTCGCCTGCGGGAACGGCGGTTCGGCTGCCGATGCTCAGCATTTCGCTGCCGAACTCGTTGGCCGTTTCGAGATCGAGAGGCATGAACTCGCGGCGATCGCCCTGACCACCGACACCTCGATTCTTTCGGCTATCGCCAACGACTATGGGTATCAGGCAGTCTTCGCCAAACAGGTGCGTGCCCTGGGGCAGTCTGGCGACGTGCTCCTGGCCATCTCCACATCCGGTAACTCGCCAAACGTCGTCGAGGCGATCCGCGCGGCGCACGACAACGAGCTGCGAGTCGTTGCGCTGACCGGCAGGGAGGGTGGAACCATCGGTGAGATGCTTGGCGAGGCAGATGTCCATGTCTGCGTGCCTGCCCAACGCACGGCGCGGGTCCAGGAGACCCACCTGCTGGTCATCCACTGCCTGTGCGACGGCATAGACCACCTGCTGATGGGGAGCGACGAGTGAACAGGCTGTCGGCAGTCGGCGTGCTGCTCGGCGCGCTTGTCCTGCCTGTGCTTCAGGGTTGTCTGCCAGTGCTCGCGGCAAGCGCCGCGACGGGGGGAGCGATGGCTGCCGTCGACCGGCGTTCGCTCGGTACGCAGACCGACGATGAAACGACGGAATGGAAGGCCAGCGCGCGGGCGACCGAGCAATTCGGGGACCGGGCGCACCTCAACTTCACCAGCTACAACCGCAAGGTGTTGATCACCGGCGAAGTGGCGTCGCTCGAAATGAAGACCGAGGTCGAGAGCCTGGTCGCCAGCCTGCCTCTGGTACAGGGAGTCTACAACGAGGTCACGGTCGGCCCGCCGACTTCGTTGACCACACGTAGCAACGATGCCTACCTCACCACACGGGTCAAGGCTCGATTCGTCGATTCGGGCAAGTTCAATCCCGTACGTGTCAAGGTGGTGACCGAAGCGGGTGTTGTCTATCTACTGGGTCTCGTGACCCAGTCGGAGGCCGACTCGGCGGTCCAGGTGGCGCGGACGACGAGTGGCGTGGTCAAGGTCGTGACGCTGATGGAAATCATTTCTCCGGCCAAGGCTCGCGAGTTCGACGGCTCGGCACCTCGGTCGGACACTCCGCCGGCGGGTTCCTCGTTGTCCGGCGGCTAGGACACGCTCGCCAGGAGGCGCGGGCGGTCGCGCGGCTCAGGCCGGGGCACCGCGCTCGACGATTACGCCCACTCGCTGCACGCCGCGCATCATCCCGAGCTTGGCGACCGAGACACGCACCCATGTGGCGCCAAAATCTTCCAGCAGCAGTGTGGCGACGTGTTCCGCGAGTCGTTCGAGAAGGTTGAATTGCCGCACGGCCAGTTCGCCGCGCAGACGGTCGACGACGACGGCGTAATCGATCGTGTCGCGAATGTCGTCGCTGGCTCCGGCGCTGGCGGTCGTCGTGCCGATCTGCAACGAGATCTCGACGGTCTGCGGCATGGCCTGCTCCCTAGGATAAATGCCGATCAGTGTCGTGGCGCGAAGGTCGTCGATGAAAATGATGTCCATTGGGTGGCGACTTTGCAGGGATCGAGGGCAGCTTGGCAAGACTCGACGCTGGCGGGTATGGGTTCGACCGGACGACGGGCAATCGCCTGGAAGCTCGCGCTGCGCGACAGTCGCGTTACCCGGCGCGTCGGCCAGCCGTGGACCGGGCCAATGAGCGCAGCACAGTCAGCGATCGCCGATCCCGTCGCCCGGCCATCGCCGAGCACTGGCCACGACTTCGGCGCAGGCTTCCGGGTCGGTGTAGAATGAGCCGACGCGCGCCAGGTTGCCGCGGAGAAAGCGCACGTATTCTAACCCAGAGGATCCTCGACTCCGCGTTCGCTTTCCGATGTCCACGACACTGATTACCCTGTTTGCCGTTCTCGCTGCCTACCTGCTCGGGTCGGTCCCGTTCGCCGTGCTGGCGAGCCGCGTTTTCGGGCTCGCCGATCCTCGAACTTATGGTTCGAAGAACCCCGGGGCGACGAACGTGCTTCGTGCGGGTCACCGGGGGGCAGCCGCACTCACGCTGGTCGGCGATGCCGGCAAGGGATGGCTTGCCGTCTTCCTCGCTGACCGATGTCTGGTGGCTTACGGTCTGGATCCCCAGGTCGTCGGCCTGGTCGCACTGGCGGTCTTCTTCGGGCATCTCTACCCGGTATTCCTCGGATTCAGGGGCGGCAAGGGGGTCGCGACGGCCGCTGGCGTGCTGCTGGCGATCGACGTCTGGCTCGGGCTGGCGGTGCTCGCCACCTGGCTGGCCACTGCCATCGCGCTGCGCTACTCCTCGCTGGCGGCGCTGGTCGCGGCGACGGCTGCTCCGCTCTACGCCCTGCTGATCTGGGGGGGCAATGCTCTGGTTCTGGTCATCGGGATCATCGCCATGGCCCTGGTCGGCAAGCACTGGCAGAACCTGCAACGTTTGATCGCCGGTCAGGAACCGAAGATCGGCGCGGGAAAGAGCTGAGAGGTCGTCAGGCAGTCGTCGCGAGTTGGCCGAGATGGCCGGCGCCAGGGAAGGGCAAGGTCCCTTCCTTTCCCTCCTGGAGCGAGCGACGATGCCTATCAAATGGACAGGCGATGAGTGAGCGAGCGGGCAAGACCGCGGATTGGCCGCGCGGTCGATTCATTCACGAGCTCTGACCGGACTGCGCCCCTTCCTGGGGACTCGATCGTCGTTCTGCGCACCAATCGTGTGCTCGGCGCTGCGTTCTTGGGGAATCGACGCTCATCGTTATCGATTGCCGTTCCGGTCGGCGGCGTGTGCAGCATCACACCCAAACTGGCCGGTTGTCCCCGATTCCTTCCGCCCGAGCGCGTCGCCCGGCCTGACCGGCGGACGACCACTTCCAGGCGTGGCGATCCTGCCTGACGCGTAGACTGCTCGCCGAGGCGTCCAGCTGTCCGCCATCCCGTCGTGTTCGCGACCTTGGCCGGACGCGCATCGAGTGTCCGCGGCCGGAGCGCGGTTCGCCGGTACCCGGAGGATCCTCCCCTCGCTCCCTGCCTCCGCTCGCACCTCGGTCGGCATGCAACTTGCTTCGGCCTGTCACTGACAGACCCCAGACAGCCGGATCGGCCGTCAGGCGTGGCAGCAGACGCGACGCTGCGCCGATCGCTGCGCAGGGGGCGTTGATCTGACGGAGCGAATCGAACATGAAGGCCGCCAATTTCCTGCGATGCTCCCCGATGACCGCTGCGCCCGATGCTCGCCACCACGATCGCTCTCCGGGCGAAGCGCAGGCGTGGGTTGTGGGGTCGGTGCGGCAGTCGGTGGGTGACTGGTCGCGGGCCCCCGGCCAGGCAATTGTCCTCGCTTTCCCGCTGCCGATGAGGAACTCCCGGCGATGAAGACCGAGACCGCCGCACGCCAGGCGCTGATCGCTCGCCTGCGCGCGCGGCTCAGGGACGGCCAGCATGCGATCAGCGAACGGTTTCTCGCCGACAACGACGCTGCGTCGCTGCTCGGAGCGCGCTGTCGGCTGGTCGACGCGGTGCTCGGCGAACTGTGGAGTGAACTGGCGATTCCGGCGTCGCTGTCGCTGGTCGGTGTCGGAGGCTATGGCAGGGGAGAACTCTACCCCGCCTCCGACATCGACGTGCTGATTCTGCTTCCCCAACGGCCGGACAGCGTGCTCGTCGCGCGCCTTGAACAACTCGTCTGCATGTTCTGGGACATCGGGCTGGAAACCGGGCACAGCGTGCGGACGATAGAGCAGTGCGTCGAAGAAGTGGCGGGAGACACGACCGTGCAGACCGCGCTGATCGAGGCGCGTCTCGTCGCGGGTGATCCTCGCCTGTTTGCCGGCTTCCAGTCGATCCTCGCCAGAACGCTCGATCCGCCTGCGTTCTACCAGACCAAGCGGATCGAGCAGGTCGATCGGCACCAGCGGTTCAGTGACACCGCGTACAGCCTCGAGGCGAACTGCAAGGACGGTCCCGGAGGACTTCGTGACCTGCAACTGATCCTCTGGGTTGCCCATGCGGCAGGCTTTGGCCACAGCTGGCAGGACCTCGAGGCCCGGGGCTTCATCACCCGCGAGGAGAAACTGCTGCTGCAGGCGTCGGAAGGCTTCCTGAGCCGCTTGCGTACACACCTCCACCTGCTCGTCGGGCGTCGTGAGGACCGTCTGCTCTTCGAGTATCAGACGTCCCTCGCCGAGAGACTGGGCTTCGTCGCCAACGAGACCAGACGGGCAAGCGAGCAGCTGATGCAGGAGTACTACCGTCGGGCGAAAGCGGTGACCCAGATCAACGCGATCGTTCTGCAGAACATCGGGACGGCGCTGTTTCCGTCGCCGGACAGCTCCCCCCAGCCGATCAGCGCCGATTTCCGCAAAGTCCATGAGTTCCTCGACATCGGTGACGAGGCGCTCTTTGCAAATCGCCCTTCGGCCATCCTCGAGGCATTCCTGCTGCTGCAGCGGCTTCCCGAACTCAAGGGCCTGAGTGCCGCAGCGCAGCGTTCCCTGTGGCGAGCGCGGCGGCTGGTCGACGATCAGTTCTGCAGCAACCCGGCGAATCGTGCGCGCTTCCTGGAATTGTTCAGGAATGGGCGGGCCCTGCCGCAACTGCTGCGCCAGATGAACGACTCGGGAGTCCTTGGCCGCTACCTGCCCGCTTTCGGACGAATCGTCGGGCAGATGCAGCACGACCTGTTTCACGTGTACACGGTCGATCAGCATATCCTGCAGGTCATCCGCAACCTGAACCGCTTCGCTGTCGAGGAGTTTGCTCACGAGTATCCCCTGTGCAGCCGCCTGATCAGCGACCTCGGCAAACCCTGGATCCTCTATCTTGCCGCCCTCTTCCACGACATTGCCAAAGGGCGCGGCGGCGACCACTCGGAACTCGGTGGCGAAGACGCGCGACACTTCTGTCTCGATCACGGCCTTGACGAGGAGGATGCCGAACTCGTCGTCTGGCTCGTCCAGCAGCATCTCCTGATGTCGCGCGTCGCGCAGAAGCAGGACATCAGCGACCCTGACGTCGTCGCGCGTTTTGCGAGGGCGGTTGGTGACGAACGACACCTGACCGCGCTTTACCTGCTCACCGTGGCCGACATCCGCGGTACGAGCCCGAAGGTCTGGAATACCTGGAAAGGGCAACTCCTCGAACAGCTGTTCGATGCCACCCGGCGCCAACTTCTGTCGAACGAATCGGCGTTCCTTGCGAGCGGGGTGATTGCCCGTCGGCAGAGGGAAGCGAGGCGACGAATGCGTTACCTCGCTTTGCCTGAAGGGGCGCACGACCGGTTGTGGAGTCAACTCGATACCGTCTACTTTCTGCGCCAGTCGGCAGAGGAGATCGCCTGGCACGCGCGAGTACTGCACGATCAGCTCGAATCCGGAAAGCCCGTGGTCAGCGTTCGTCTCAATCCGCAGGCTGCTGGCCTCGAGGTGCTCGTATACACGCCCGACCAGCCGGATCTCTTCCTGCGCATGGTCGGGTTCCTCAGCCGTGCCGGGTACAGCATTGTCGACGCCCGGATCCACACGACGCGGCATGGCTATGCGCTCGACACCTTCGTGCTCCTCGAGGTCGGCGACGGCGCACACGATCGCGAGATGATCAGCTACATCGAGCACGAACTCGCCGATCGCCTGGCCGGAGGGGCTCCGGTGGACGTACCGGCGAACGGTCGGTTGTCGCGCCAGGTGCGGCATTTTCCGATCGAGCCGGTGGTCAGCATCCAGCCGCTGGTCAGCCTCGAGTCCGACGACAGCGGAGAACTGTTCGTGCTGACCGTTGTCGCCGCCGATCGTCCGGGCCTGCTGTTCCTGATTGCCAGGGAACTGGCCGGCCATCGGGCGAACGTCCACACAGCGAAGATCGCCACTCTCGGGGAGCGTGTCGAAGACACGTTCCTGATCAGCGGCCAGGTGCTCGAGGACAGCACGGGACGCGTGCGGCTCGAGACCGATCTGCTGCGACAGTTGCAGGTGCGTGTCGCCGAGTCCCCGGGGCGACCGGCAGCCGTGGCGAGTCCCTGCTGACCAGCAGTCCAGCACCATGCCGGGACCTGCCTCCTTTTCTCCCTTCGACCCTCGCCCGTCGTCGTGCCGGAGTCCGCCCTGTCGATCCATGATTGTGCTCGATCACCGGAGCCGCCGGCGCGAGTCTCTGCCGGTCAGCCAAGGCCGGCCACGCCGAACTGGCTACGGCCGGCAGCTGTCTTGCCCGACGCCCTTGAGCGCAGGCCGGTGAAATGCAGGATCGCTCCGCCGACGGTGAATGCGCCGTTCCGTTTACGCTAGACTTGCGGCGCTCCCAAGACCCCCGAGCACCGAAATTCCTGCTCCCGTCCGCATTGCGCATGTCGCTTACCCTGCTTTCGAGTTACCCGAGGAAGGCCGACCGCTTCGACGAAATGCTCGCCGAAGACGGTGGTGTTCGCCCATCGTGGCAGGGCTTCGTCGCTCATCTCGAGGCCGCCACGACTGAGCAGATGCGCCATCGGATCGACTACGCGCGGCGTCGCATTCTCGAAAACGGGGTCACGTACAACGTCTATGCCGACCCAAAGGGCGCCGACCGCCCGTGGGAACTCGATCCGCTGCCGTTGATCCTCTCGGCCGATGAATGGCGGCAGCTGGCCAGCGCGGTCACTCAACGTGCCCGGCTGCTCAACGCGGTACTCGGCGACCTCTACGGCTCCCAGCGCCTGCTGAACGACGGCAGCCTGCCGCCGGCGCTCGTCTTCGGTCATAACAACTATCTGTGGCCGTGTCAGGGAATCCATCCGCCTGGCGGCACCTACCTGCACCTCTATGCGGCCGATCTGGCGCGCTCACCCGATGGCCAGTGGTGGGTGATCGCCGATCGTACGCAGGCACCGTCAGGTGCGGGCTACGCGCTCGAAAACCGGACGATCGTCGGTCGCGTCTTCCCTGAACAGTTTCGTGACCTCCACGTCGAGCACCTCGCCTCCTTCTTCCGCGACTTTCAGGACAGTCTCGCTTCATGGGCTGCTCCGTCAAGCGAAGCGCC
The DNA here is from genome assembly GCF_023806625.1 of Accumulibacter sp. Lineage (GTDB taxonomy): Bacteria > Pseudomonadota > Gammaproteobacteria > Burkholderiales > Rhodocyclaceae > Accumulibacter. The sequence continues at coordinate 12,022 of NZ_JAMTDX010000081.1, read as the reverse complement.
GCTGATCGTCCTGCTGACCCCGGGGCCATACAACGAAACCTATTTCGAGCACGCCTATCTGGCCCGCTATCTCGGCTTCCCGCTGGTCGAGGGACATGATCTGACCGTCCGCGGCGCACGTGTCTTCCTCCGCACGTTGCGTGGCCTGCGGCGAGTCCATGCAATCCTGCGCCGTCTCGACGACGACTACTGCGACCCTCTCGAACTGCGCAGCGACTCGGCACTTGGCATTCCCGGCCTGCTCCAGGCCGTCCGCGCCGGTAACGTTCTGGTCGCCAACGCGCTCGGGAGCGGCCTGCTCGAGTCACCCGCCCTCCCCGGATTTCTCCCGGGTGCCTGCGAGAAGCTGCTCGGCGAGACACTGGCGATGCCGTCGGTGGCCACCTGGTGGTGCGGCGAGCGAGCTGCGCTGGAGTTCACGATCGAGCACCTCGATCGCCTGGTGATCAAGGGTTCGTATCCTTCACAGCGCTTTGACCCGGTCTTCGGCAATGAGCTCTCTGGCGGCCGGCGCGAGCAGATGATCGAGCGTCTGATGGCGCGTCCCCAGGCCTACGTCGCGCAGGAACTGGTCAACTTCTCGCAGGCGCCGACCTGGAGCAGGCAGCACGAGCGCCGCCTGCTGCCCCGCGGCGTCGGCCTGCGCGTGTTCGTTGCAGCGACACCGTCGGGTCACGTGGTGATGCCCGGCGGCCTGACCCGGGTCGCTGGCGCATCCAATGCTCGAGTGATTTCGATGCAGCGCGGTGGCTCGAGCAAGGACACCTGGGTGCTGACCGAGCAGGCGGTGAATACCTTCAGTCTCCTCAAGCAGTCGGTCGGCAAGGCGGACCTGGTGCGCGGCGGCTGCAATCTGTCTTCGCGCGTCGTCGAGAACCTGTACTGGTTTGGTCGCTACTCCGAGCGCTGCGACAAGACCTCGCGTCTTCTCCGCGTTGCACTCTCCCGGCTCGTCGACGGAGGCGCCGATACGCTGCCGGCGTTGATCTCGGCGGTCGATCTGGCTGCCGAGCTCCGTCTCCTGCCGGAAGTCGAGGCCAGGGACGCCGACAAAAAGGTTACGGGCGGCAGGGTTCGACCGGTGGCCGATACCCGTTTGCCGCAAGCCACCCGGGTTCTCGCCGCGATCTGCAGCGACGAATGGAGTGCCGGTCTTGCCGGAGACATCCGTCGCCTCCTGTGGGTCGCGACACAGGTCCGCGAGCGCTTTTCGCTGGACAACTGGCACGCGATCAACTACCTGCAACGCCAGGTCAAGCGGTACGGCGAGGCGGTTGCCGATGGTGCCCATCCCGAGCTCAGCGACGCCCTGGCTTTTCTCGATCAGGTCCTGCTCACTTCGTCGTCGCTGGCCGGTTTCGCGATGGACAACATGACGCGCGACGACGGCTGGCGTTTCCTGATCATCGGCCGGCGCATCGAGCGTCTGATCTTCCTGGCCGGCGCGATTACCGGATTCCTGCGCCTCGAGTCGACGCGCGCATCGGGAAGCCTGGAATGGCTGCTCGAACTGACCGACAGCATCATCACTTACCGCTCGCGCTACATGACTCAGCCACAGCTTCTGCCGACGCTCGACCTGATCGTCTTCGACGAAGGCAACCCCCATTCGGTCGCTTTCCAGGTCCAGATTCTCGTGCGCTACCTGGACAATCAGGCGCGTCTGCTCGGCGGTCCCCGAGACGAGACGCTGCGCCTCCATCTCGGCCGGCTACACGCGTTCGACCTTGGCCGCTACGAGGGGCAGAGCTTTGTCGAGTGCCGTGGTTGCGATCCGTGCCGGGATCTCGCCGAATTGCTCGACGCGATCTCGACTGCCGCTGCCTCGTTGTCCGACCGGCTGGCCATGCGTTACTTCAGCCACGTCGCTGACGTCAGCCGGCAGACCTTCGCCGCGTGATCCGGATGAAGCATCCTGCCGTCCGCTATCACGTTCTCCACGAGACGCGCTACAGCTACGAGAGCCCGGTTTCCCTCTCGCGCCAGCTGCTCCATCTCACCCCGCGCGAATGTCGCTGGCAACATTGCCTCGAGCACGCGATCAGCGTTTCGCCCGAGCCGAGCGTGGTGCGCGAGCGCACCGACTGCTTTGGCAATGCGGTCCGTGAACTGGCCCTCGAATTCCCTCACGATGACCTGCAGGTGCACGCCGAGAGCACGATCGACGTCTTTTCGCGTTCGACGGAAGGTGCCTCGTCGGCTTCCGGGACGGGGACGCACCGGTGTGCCGCAGACGAACCCGATACCTGTCTGCCGGTGTCTCCAGCGTGGGAGGCGGTTCGCGACGCGCTGGCTTACGGCGCGCGGCCGGTTCTGCTCGAAGCGAGCCGCTTCCAGTTCGAATCGCCGCATGTTCGTGTCAAACGCGAATTCGCCCGCTACGCACGCGAGAGTTTCGACGCCGGCCGACCGCTGTTCGAGGCTGTGCACTCGCTGATGAGCCGCATCCATGAAGAGTTCAGCTTCGATCCCGAGGCGACCACGGTGGCCACGCCGGTTCTCGAGGTACTTGCCGAGCGGCGCGGCGTCTGCCAGGATTTCGCGCACCTGATGCTCTCCTGTCTGCGCTCGCTGGGACTCGCTGCTCGCTATGTCAGCGGTTACCTGCTCACCCATCCGCCGCCGGGGCAACCGCGAATGGTTGGCGCGGACGCCTCGCACGCCTGGGTTTCGGTCTATTCGCCAAGCGACGGGGAAGGGAACTGGGTGGATTTCGATCCGACGAACTGCCTCCTTCCGGATGTGCAGCATATCACCCTGGCCTGGGGCCGTGATTTTGCCGACGTTTCACCGCTGCGCGGGGTCATCCTCGGCGGAGACACGCACGAACTCGAGGTCGCGGTCACCGTGACCCCGCTCGCGGACGCTTCCTGAGCAGGTCTGCGCGAAGATTGCGCCAGTGCTTTTCGACGCCGACGATCAGGTACGCCAGTGTGCCGACGGCCAGGATTTCGAGCCATTCGGGCCCCCCGATCGGCGCCGTCGCGAAAAGGCGGTTCATCACCGGCCAGTAGGTGAGCAGCGCCTGGAGGACGGCCATCACCAGGACGCCGTACCAGACGGCCGGGTTCGAGAACAGACCGATGTGCAGCGCGGAGAACTTCAATGAACGGCAGTTGAACAGGTACATCGCCTGGACGACGACGAAGACATTGACGGCCACTGTGCGTGCCTCGGCCAGCGGGTGGCCCTGGGCCAGTTCGACGAGAAAGAGACCAAAGGAACCGGCGAGGAGCAGTACGCCGAGCAGGACGATCCTCCAGAGCAGCGCGGCGTCGAGAATCTGTCTGGAAGGCGGACGTGGCGGGCGATGCATGACTCCGTGCTCGATCGGTTCGAAGGCCAGCATCAGGCCGAGGAACACCGCCGTGGTCATGTTGATCCACAGAATCTGCAAGGGTGTGATCGGCAGCGTGGCGCCGGCGATGACCGCCGCGACGATCACCAGTCCTTCACCGAAGTTGGTCGGCAGGGTCCAGGTGATGAACTTGACCAGGTTGTCGTAGACGCCACGGCCTTCCTCGATCGCTGCCTCGATGGTCGCGAAGTCGTCGTCGGTCAGGACCATGTCGGCCGCTTCCTTGGCGACTTCGGTGCCGCCGAGACCCATGGCGATACCAATGTCGGCCTGCTTGAGTGCTGGCGCGTCGTTGACGCCGTCACCGGTCATGGCCACGACCTCGCCGTTGCTCTGCAGTGCGCGGACCAGGCGAAGTTTCTGTGCCGGGTCGACTCGCGCGAACACGTTCACCCGGGCGACCGCGGCGTGCAGTTCGTCGTCTGCGAGCGCGGCCAGTTCGCGGCCGCTGAGCGCTGCTTCGCCACTGCGCGTAATGCCCAACTGGCGGGCGATCGACAGCGCCGTCACGGCATGGTCGCCGGTGATCATCTTCACCGTGATTCCCGCGGAGTGGCATGTGCGTACCGCAGAGATGGCTTTCGGACGGGGCGGATCGACCATTCCGACCAGCCCGATGAACTGCAGTCCCCGATCGGGGCTCTTCGCATCGAGGGCCTCGAGTGATGGCGAGACCAGGCGGGCCACGGCCAGAACGCGCAGACCCTCGGCCGCCATGCTGCGCGCCACCTGTTCGATTTCCTCGCGACGCAGCGCCGTCGCCTGCCCTTTGCGGTCGAGCATGCTGATCGAGCGTGCGAGCAGTTGCTCGAGCGCTCCCTTGAAGTAGGCCAGGCGCACGCCCTCGATGTCGTGCAGCGTGGCCATGTACTGGCGGGCCGAGTCGAAGGGGATCTCGTCCAGGCGCCGGAACATCTTCTGCAGCGTCCGCTCGTCCAGGCCAGCCTTGCGTGCGACGACGAGCAGCGCTCCTTCGGTCGGGTCGCCGACCACTTCCCAGGAGCGGCTGCTCTTGCCCAGGCCGGCATCGTTGCACAGTACTCCGGCCAGGAGGCATTCGCGCAGGGCGCCGTCGATCGCCGCTCCATCGCCAATCCTGCCCGCTGGAGAGTAGCCGCTACCGCTGACCACGAGGCGTACGCCGCCGGCGTAGATTTCGCGAACGGTCATCTGGTTCTCGGTCAGCGTCCCGGTCTTGTCCGAACAGATCGTCGTCGTGCTGCCCAGTGTCTCGACCGCCGGCAGCTTGCGGATGATCGCCCGCCGTCTGGCCATTCGCGACACACCGATGGCCAGCGTGATCGTCACCGCGGCCGGGAGCCCTTCGGGAATCGCGCCGACGGCGAGCGCGACCGCAGCCATGAACATGGCGAAGACCGATTCACCCCGCCAGATGCCGACGGCGAAGGTGAGCAGGGCAAGCAGACCGATGGCCAGCAGGAGCCAGTTGCTGAACGCGGCCATCTTGCGTGTGAGGGGTGTGCGCATGTCCGGCGCCTCGGCAATCAAGCGCGAAATTCGGCCGGTCTCGGTATGATCGCCGGTGGCGACGACGACGCCGGAACCCTGGCCGCTGATCATCACCGTTCCGGCATAAGCCATGTTGCTGCGTTCGGAAAGCAGCGTGTCGTGTGGCAGGGCCTCGTCCTGCTTGGCCACGGCGGTCGATTCGCCGGTCAGGGCAGCTTCCATCGCCTGCAGCTCCCGGGTGTGAAACAGGCGCAGATCAGCGGGTACCTTGTCTCCGGCAGTCAGCAGAACGACATCGCCAGGGACCAGTTCAGTCGAGGAAAGGCGCCGTTTGGAGCCTCCGCGCAACACGGTCACTTCGCTGATCACCGAGCGGGCCAGGGCGGCGAGTGCGCTTTCGGCCCGACCTTCCTGAATGAACCCGATCAGGGCATTGATCAGCGTGACGCCGAAAATGACGCTGGCGTCGACCCACTCGCCGAGCAGCATGGTGACCAGACTGGCCACCAGCAGGACCAGGACGAGTGGCTGCACGAACTGCAGCGCAAGACGCAGCAGGGGGCTTCTGCCCGGGCGCGGGGTGATCCGGTTCTCGCCATGGGCCGCACGGCGGCTGGCCACCTGATCGTCAGCGAGGCCGTCGGTGAAGCTGGCCGCCAGGCGATCTGCCGCTTCGTCCGCGGGCAAGCCGTGCCAGGCGACCGGGCCGACCGATTGAGTAGTCCGTGTCACGGCAGTTCTCCGGACAGGTCAGCAAAAGCGCGCTGTGGCGCAGAGAGCTCGTCGGAGCCCGGGGGCGGTGGGTATGGGTGGGCTCAATCTGACGCTCAACGGAATTCCCGGGACGCGCTGCCATCCTTTGGATTACCATTGTAGGCAGTACGGTCGACAAACAACAGCCGGGCGAGCGCTGCGGGTCCGCTCAGGCTGCAGCGGCCGAGGCGAGGAGGCCGCGGTCTTGAGCCGCATTCTCTTTCGACGGCCAGCCGCGGCGTTCGTGCGAGATCAGGGCAGGATCGGGTGAAGGTTTGGAAGCGATGGGATGAGTCGGGGTCGAAGGCGTGGGGTGCTGCTCGTCGGGATGCTGCTGATGCTGGTCACGGCGGGGCCCGGTCAAGCGCACCCGGTCACCGACGCAGAAGCGTCGCCGCAGGCGGTCACCGACGCCACACTTTCGGCAGCGGGCGTCGCGGACCTGTCACCCGGTCCGCTGCAACCGATCGATGGCCTGCCCAGCCGGGATGAAGCCCATTGGTCGGATGGACCGGAGCTGGGGCGAGCGCCCTTCGACACGGGGCATTCGCTCGACAGTCTCGATGATGCCGATTCTCTGACTGCTGCGCTGCGGCCGCAGAACCGCCGCCCCTCGCGAAAGAACCCTTCTCCTGCTGCGGGGTCGAGCCCCGCTGCCTCGAGTCTGCTTCCTCAGCCCGCGGAAGATCTCGCGCTGGCCATCCGACAGTTGCAGGAGACCTTGGCCAGCGAAATTGCCGACTCGCTCGATGTCCGCAAAGCCGACGACGGCCGGGTCAATTTCTCCGTCGCCGGGGTCGAGGGCTTCCATGTCTCCACTGGCAGCAGGGTCAGCGTCGGCTACGCCGACGTCTCGGTGGACTTCGGCGAACGCTTTGACAAAGCCGTCGGCGCGTTGCCTGGTCAAGGGGCGGCGCTACCGATGGCTGGCCAGCCGTTGCCTCCCCAGGCCACGGCCACTCGCGAAATCTTCGCGTTCCTCGGCGAAGTGATCCAGTATCCGCTGTTCTGGGTGCTCGTTCTGTTGTTGCTCGCCGGCAAGATTGGCTGGCTGGTCTTCAGCTATCGCGAGCGGCGAAGGCGCCGCCGCGTCCGGTCGAAGCAACGGCCGCTGCACCAGGCCAAGGGGGCACACGTTCGCGTCCGCGTACGCAAGAGGATTCGCTACCGCCTCGGTCATGCACCGCCAGGCGGCGGGATTCCGGAAGTCCCGAGATCCTGAACGGGGTTGTGAGAAGTCGTCGCCAGCACGCCGGGATGCCCAGCGCGAGCGAGTCAGCGATGAGCCCTGTCAGATCGACAGGCGAGCAATCCGTCAGCGCGCCGCCGATGGCGCAGATGACTCGCCCAGCGCATTCACTGACAACCTCGCTGCCGGGTAACCGCGTCGGCCATGCAGTATACTGAGCTTGATGCTGCGGTCTCGCGAGGATCTCGCGGCGTTCCTTCACTCTCCCCTACCTTCTCAGGAATTCATCATGTTGCAGAAGTCTGCGTCCTTTCCAGGGATCCAGGGTCCCGTAGTGACGATCGTGATGGACGGCTACGGCATCGCTCCGAATGACGTGGGCAGCGCGATTGCCGCTGCCCGGAAGCCGGCCCTCGATCGTCTTTTCGCCAGGTATCCGAACATCACTCTGCGTGCCCATGGCATCGCCGTCGGCATGCCTTCCGACGAGGACATGGGCAACTCCGAGGTCGGTCACAACGCGCTGGGCGCCGGGCAGGTCTATAGCCAGGGGGCGGCGCTCGTCGCCGACGCGATAGCTAGCGGCTCGATCTGGCTGGGAAACGCCTGGCGGGAGATCGTCGCCGGCGCCACGGCCGGGCACGGGGTGATCCATTTCATTGGCCTGTTTTCCGACGGCAACGTCCATAGTCACATCGATCACCTGCGGGCGATGGTCCAGCGGGCGAGGGAAGAAGGCGTGCCGGCGGTGCGCATTCACATCCTGCTCGACGGGCGCGACGTCCCGAAAACCAGCGCTCTCGATTACGTTCTGCCGTTCGAGGCCTTCCTCGCCGAGGTCAGCACTGCCGGCTTCGACGCCCGGATCGCCTCTGGCGGGGGACGAATGAACATCACCATGGACCGCTACGAAGCAGACTGGAAGATGGTCGAGAAAGGCTGGTGCACCCACGTTCTCGGCGAGGGCGAGCAATACGACCGCGCCTCGCAGGCGATCGAGGCTTTGCGCGCGCGTCTGCCCGGAACGAACGACCAGGATCTGCCGCCGTTCGTCATCGCCAGCGAGGGTCGGCCGGTGGGGACGATCGAGGACGGCGACTCGGTCGTCTTCTTCAACTTCCGCGGCGACCGGGCGACCGAGATCACGCGTGCTTTCGAGGAGTCGGGCTTCGACAGGTTCGATCGCCGGCGAGTGCCGCGGGTGACCTACGCCGGCATGCTCCAGTACGACGGCGACCTGAAGCTTCCCAAGCGTTTCCTGGTCGACCCGCCAGCCATTCTGGACACCATGGGCGAATGGTTTTCGCGATCGGGCATCACCCAGTTCGCCTGTTCCGAAACGCAGAAGTTTGGGCACGTGACCTACTTCTGGAATGGCAATCGCTCGAACAGGTTCGACGGCGAGACCTATCTCGAAGTGCCGAGCGACATCGTGCCGTTTGAGCAGCGCCCGTGGATGAAGGCAGCCGAGATCGCCGACGCGATGATCGAGGCGCTGCGCAGCCGGAACTACCGGACGCTGCGCTGCAACTTCGCCAACGGGGACATGGTTGGCCACACGGGTCACTTCCGGGCGGCGACGATGGCCATCGAAGCCGTCGATCTCCAGTTGGCGCGGATCTTGCCGGTCATCGAGGCGGTCGGCGGGGTCGCGCTGATCACCGCCGATCACGGCAACGCCGACGAGATGTACGAGATCGACAGGAAGACCGGGCGGCCGGCCGAGAACGCCGATGGTTCGTTCAAGGCCAAGACTTCACATACGCTGAATCCCGTGCCGCTGATCCTCTACGACAACGTGACGGGTGGCCGACTCGGGCTCAGGGCGAGCCCCGCGGCCGGCCTGTCGAACATCGCCGCGACCATCGCGCAACTGCTCGGCTTCGAGAAGCACGCGAAATGGGATGACAGCCTGCTGATCGTTAACTGAGCTCTCACGGCAGGGCTCCGGCTGAGCCGTCTGGCGCGGGCGACGCCGCGCCAGACCGTCTCGGCCTGTCGCCGGCCGAGGCGAACGAGCGAGGCCGCTTATGTGCCCTCTCGTCGGCCGCTCTCAGCAATCCGGCGTCGCAGTCACGATCGTCCGGCTGCAGGCCGTTGCTCGCCTACGCCGGGATTCGGGCCGATGCCGGCGAGCAGGCCCTCGACGTCGACCGCGTCAATCTGTTCGGGCCTCATGAAGCGTCTGGCATACTCGGCGTGCACGCCGGCACGCAGGAAAAGGGCGAACAGATCCGGATCGATGTGCTGCTCGCGCTGCATGCGCGACATGATCGCCAGCGCCTCGGAGAGCGTCTTGCCCTTCTTGTACGGCCGGTCTACGGCAGTCAGTGCCTCGAAAATGTCGGCGATGGCCATCATTCTCGCCAGTGGGCTCATCTGCCCGGAGGTCAGCCGGCGCGGGTAGCCGGTCCCGTCGAGCTTTTCGTGGTGACCGCCGGCGATTTCGGGGACCTGCCGGAGGTGACGCGGAAACGGCAATTGCGAGAGCATGATCAGTGTCTGCACGATGTGCTCGTTGATCTTGTAGCGCTCCTCCTCGCTGAGCGTCCCGCGGCCTGTCGTCAGGTTGTACAGCTCGCCGCGGTTGTAGAGCAGTTCGGGAACCTTCATCCGGAATCCCCAGCGGTTGTCTTCAGGAATCCGGTCGTGCTCCTGGCGCAGTACGCGGTGCTCGCTCTTGTCCGCCAGCAGGGGCTCGACGACCGGCAGGGGCATGCGCGGGGCCTGCGCCTTGCGGCGTTTTTCCTCCTCCGCGATGCCGATTCGGTCGTCCAGCGTACGCAGCCAGGTCCGTCTGGCGATCGCCTGCAGACGCGTGACCTTGTCCGGGGCCATGAACTCGCCACCCTCGTTGCAACTGGCCACGAAAGCGAAGTCATCGTCGATCTGCCGGAGCTCGCTGTCCAGGCGGTCGCGCGCCGCGCGCCCGCTCTCGCCGCGAGCAATGGCTTCCAGGCAGCGGATCTCCGCGTCGCGCTTGAGCACTTCGAAGCGCATGCGGATCTCGTGGATTCGATCATGGATCGTCTCCAGTTTCGTCGCCTTGTCGACCACGTACTCGGGTGTCGTCACCTTGCCACAGTCGTGGAGCCAGGCCGCGACATGGACAGCCTCCCAGTCGTCTTCGCCGAGTGCAAAGTCCCGGTACGGACCGCTGGTCGCCTCACAGGCGGCGCGAGCGAGCATCTTGGTCAGTTCGGGAACTCGGGCGCAGTGTCCCCCCGTATAAGGGCTCTTGGCGTCGATCGCCGAAGCGATCAGCTGGATGAACGCCTCGAAGAGATCCTTTTGCGCCTTGATCAGGGACTTGCTTTCGAGCGACACGGCAGCCGACGCCGACAGCGCCCGGACAAAGCTGAGCTGGCCGCTGTCCGTCGGGCCGACACAGAAGAGGAGCATTACACCGAGGAGTTCGCCCTTGCGGCTGCGCAGCGGCACGGCGATGGCATGCGTGGCGTCTGGCAGTTCGCCAGGCGGCATGCGCAGGCAGGTGCGATCCTCGCTGGTCAGGCGGGCTGCCCGGGCGATGCCGTCGGCGAGTGCGGCGCCGAGCAGGGGTCCGGCACTCGCGCCATCGAGCGCAGACAGGTCGGCAGGCATCTGCCTACCCCGGTCATCGACCGCCGCAGCCGGCCTGAGCTCCTGGTCGTCGGCCAGGTACAGCACTCCGGCATGCGTGCCCGATACCCTGAGGGTCTCGATCAGCAGCCGGGGCAGCAGGCGGTCGAAATTCTGTTCGGCGGCAACGGTCTGAGTAATTTCGAGAAAGCGGTGGATCGTCCGTTTCATTCCTTCCATGGTCATGGCCAGTTCGCTGACTTCCCTGATCGAAGAGTCGAGGACGATCGGGTGGGCGAACTCGAAGTGGCGGATCGCCTCGGCTTCTCCCGCCAGACTCCGTAGCGACCGGGAAACGCTGCGCGCGAGCAGCCAGGTCAACGGGAAGGCGAGCAGCAGGACGAGCAGCGTCGCCGCTGCCGAGTGCCGGATCAGTCGCAGTGCGCCGGCCATCAGCTCGTTCTCGGGGATGGCGATGGCCAGGTAGAGCGGGGGAATGCCTTCCAGGCTCAGGGCGTTCAGCGAGGCCCGCCAGGTCTGGCCGTCGACCGAGAACCGTGAACCCCGCCGAGTGGCGTCGTCGATCTGCCGGAGCGCGCCGAGCAGCGGCGCCAGCGCGGCCGAGCCGACCTGGTCGAGCCGTGCCAGCGTCGGCATGCCGTCAGCCCGAGCCGTTTTCAGCAGGATCCTGTCGGGTTCTTCGTAGGCGAGCAGGTAACCGTCCTGGTTGACCAGCGCCATTTCACTGCCCGGGGTGACCTTCATGCTCGCCAGAGTCTTGCCGAGGGTGTGCAGCAGGATGTCCGCACCGACCACAGCCCGGGCATTGGCCGTGCGCAGCGCCAGCGTCGTACCCACTCTCTGGCTCGGGAAGAACAGGTAGGGCGGAGTCTTGATCGGTGTCGGCGAGCGCAGCCCCTGGATGAACCATGGCCTTTGCCGGGGATCGTAGGTCGCCGGATAATCGGGCCGGTCGTCCTCGCGGAGCACCTTGAGCCCGTGGTCGAGATAGATGAAGCGACCGCGCGCGACGGCGCCTCGACGCTCGATGCTCTGGACGACGTAGGCGGCCCCCGCCGGCGCGCGGGCGGCCTCGGTGGCGCTTCCCTGGCCGATCCGGCCGAGCAGGAAGAAGCTGCCGCCGTCGTCACCGATGTACAGCGAGGACAGCGCCGGCGAGCTGTCGAGAGCCTGACGCAGAAAGCCGATGCTTTCGAGGCGTTCCTCGAACGAAGCAGCGGTCGCCGCACGATGCAGGCTGAGCAGCCGCGTGGCCACCTCGGCAGGCTCGATGATGCGCCGCATCTCGAGCAGCGCGTGCTCGCTGATTCGCGCGGTCAGATCAGCAGCAGATGTGTCCAGGAGCTCGCGGCTGAGCCCGTAGCCGATCCCGCCGAGGGCCCCGGCGACGAGGATGATCAGCGCGAGAAACAGCGTCGAGATGTGGATGTGCAGCGGGTAACGGGGGCGCATCGGGCGGGGCTCGTGGCTGTCGGAAGGATGGGCGAACGATACCCAAAAAAATGCAGCCTCGTGCGCCCCTTGCCGGGCTTCCGGTCGCCGGCCGGACGGCGCACCGGCGGGGCCGGCCGGCGTCTCCGGCGTGCTCGCGGCGACTTTCGCGGATTCTTCGGCTTCGTTACCGTGAAAGCCCCCCGAGGTAGCGACGTGCCTATGCCTGCTGACGAGCA
>NZ_JAMTDX010000080.1 GCF_023806625.1 Accumulibacter sp. | reverse complement strand
CCTCGGCCAGAGCGCGTGATCAGGTTTGCTGAACATTGTGGCTAATCATGTGGACTTTTCATGACCGAAAACGACGAGTTACCCGCGTACGACGAATCGAGCATCCAGCAGCTCGAAGGGCTGGAAGCGGTACGCAAGCGCCCCGGGATGTACATCGGTGACACCTCCGATGGCACGGGGCTGCACCACATGGTCTTCGAGGTCGTCGACAACTCGATCGACGAGGCGCTCGCCGGGTACTGCGACGACATCGTGATCACCATCCATGCCGACAACTCGATCTCGGTCAGCGACAACGGTCGCGGAATCCCGACCGGGATCAAGTTCGACGACCGGCACGAGCCGCGGCGATCGGCTGCCGAGATCGTGATGTGCGTGCTGCACGCCGGAGGCAAGTTCAACCAGAACTCGTACAAGGTTTCCGGCGGACTGCACGGAGTCGGCGTCTCGTGTGTCAACGCGCTGTCGCGGTGGCTGCGGCTGACCATACGGCGCGAAGGCAAGAAGCATTTCGTCGAGTTTCATCGCGGGGTCGTCGTCGATCGGCTGATCGAGATGCAGAGGGGCGTCGAGGTGTCGCCGCTGCGGATTGTCGGCGATACCGAGAAGCGCGGAACCGAACTGCACTTCATGGCCGACGAGGAGATCTTCGGTCAGGTCGAGTTCCACTACGAGATCATTGCCCGGCGCCTGCGTGAACTATCGTTCCTGAACAATGGCGTGCGCATCCGGCTGCACGACCAGCGCAGCGGCAAGGAGGAGAACTTCGCCTTCCTCGGTGGCGTGAAGGGCTTCGTCGAGTACATCAACCGCACCAAGTCGGTTCTCCACCCGAACGTCTTCCACGCTTCCGGCGAGTCGGCCGGAGCCAGCGGGCCGATCGGCGTCGAAGTCGCGATGCAGTGGAACGACAGCTATGTGGAACAGGTTCTCTGCTTCACCAACAACATTCCGCAGGCCGACGGTGGAACTCATCTGACCGGCCTGCGCGCGGCGATGACCCGGGTGATCAACCGCTACATCGAAGAGAACGAGATCGCTCGGAAGGCCAAGGTCGAGATCACCGGTGACGACATGCGCGAGGGCCTTGCCTGTGTCCTCTCGGTCAAGATGGCCGACCCGAAGTTCGCTTCGCAGACCAAGATGAAGCTCGTCTCTTCGGAAGCGCGGCCGGCCGTCGAGGAAGTCGTCGCGGCCAGGCTCACCGAGTTTCTGCAGGAGCGTCCGGTCGATGCGAAAGTGATCACCGGGAAGATCGTCGAGGCTGCGCGCGCGCGCGACGCAGCGCGCCGGGCGCGCGAGATGACCCGGCGCAAGGGGCTGCTCGATGGCGTGGGACTGCCCGGGAAACTTGCCGATTGCCAGGAGAAGGACCCGGCGCTCTGCGAACTCTACCTCGTCGAGGGCGATTCGGCGGGCGGTTCGGCCAAGCAGGGGCGTGACCGGAAGTTCCAGGCCGTGCTGCCGCTCAAGGGCAAGATCCTCAACGTCGAAAAGGCGCGCTTCGACAAGCTGATCGCCTCGCAGGAGATCGCCACGCTGATCACCGCGCTCGGCACCGGCATCGGCAAGGACGAATACAAGCCCGAGAAGCTGCGCTACCACCGGCTGATCATCATGACCGACGCCGACGTCGACGGCGCGCACATCCGCACACTGCTGCTGACCTTCTTCTACCGGCAGATGCGCGAACTCGTCGAGCGCGGCCACATCTACATCGCCCAGCCACCGCTCTACAAGGTCAAGCACGGCAAGGCCGAGCGTTACCTCAAGGACGATCAGGCGCTTAAGCAGTTCCTGCTGACGCTCGCCCTGGAAGGAGCGGTTCTCGTCCCGCGCACGGGTTCCCCGGAGATCTCCGGGCCGGCTCTCGAACAGCTGGCCCGGGAGTACCTGCTCGCCGAAGCGGTGATCAGCCGCCTTGCCCACCTGATCAACCCCGAGGTGCTGCACGCGCTGATCGACGGCAACCTGAATATCGAGCTCGATTGCGAGACGTCGGCGACGCGCAGTGCCCAGGCGGTGATGGGGGCGCTCGGCGATCAGTCGGCGATCCGCGTTGCCGCGCGCTATGACACGGCGCAGGAACGCTGGCAGCTGCACGTCGAAACCGTGCTCCACGGCAACCTCAAGGTGAGCGTGATCGACGAAGATCTGCTGCTCAGTGGCGACTACGCGCAGCTTCGCCGGACCGCCGAAACGCTCGCCGGCTTGTTCGGTGCGGGTGGCTTCGTCGCTCGTGGCGAAAAGCGCCGACCGGTCGGAAGCTTCGCCGAAGCGATGCAGTGGCTGCTCGCCGAGGTCGAACGAAGCGTCACCAAGCAGCGCTACAAGGGGCTTGGCGAGATGAATCCCGAGCAGCTCTGGGAGACGACGATGGATCCCAAGGTCCGTCGTCTGCTCAAGGTGCAGATCGAGGACGCGATCGGTGCCGACGAGATCTTCAGTACGTTGATGGGTGAACTCGTCGAACCGCGGCGAAGCTTCATCGAAACGAACGCGCTCGCCGCGCGCAACATCGACGTCTGAACGGCCCGGCTGGTCAGTCGCCTGCCGGGACGTCCCGCGATCCGGGCCCGGCGGCCCGTCGTTGCTCGTTGATCGCCTCGCGCGTGGCCAGCGCGACCGCGCGTGCGGCCGCTGCATAGTCTTCGCCGCTGCCGGCGTAGAGGATCGCCCGCGACGAGTTGATGACCAGGCCGAAGCCGCCGGCGGTACAGCCGTTGTGCACCGTCGCGGCGATGTCGCCGCCCTGTGCGCCGATTCCCGGGACGAGCAGTGGCATGTCCCCGACGATCCGGCGCACGCGACCGATCTCTTCGGGGAAAGTGGCCCCGACGACCAGCGCGCACTGACCGCTCCGATTCCATTCGCCGCTGACCAGCCGGGCGACGCGCTCGTAGAGCCTTTCGCCGCCGACGTCGAGAAACTGCAGGTCGCTGCCTCCGGCGTTCGACGTCCGGCAGAGCAGGATCAGGCCCTTGCCGGGGTACGCCAGGTACGGTTCGATCGAGTCGCGACCGAGGTAAGGATTGAGCGTCACCGCGTCGGCGCGGAAGCGCTCGAAAGCCTCGATCGCGTACTGCTCGGCGGTGCTGCCGATGTCGCCGCGCTTGGCGTCGAGGATCACCGGGATCGCCGGATGGCGGCGATGCACATGGTCGATCAGCGCTTCGAGCTGGTCTTCCGCGCGCTGCGCGGCGAAGTGCGCGATCTGCGGCTTGAAGCAGCAGACCAGGT
Source organism: Accumulibacter sp. (assembly GCF_023806625.1). Taxonomy (GTDB): domain Bacteria; phylum Pseudomonadota; class Gammaproteobacteria; order Burkholderiales; family Rhodocyclaceae; genus Accumulibacter. Next base: position 11,609 of record NZ_JAMTDX010000080.1, on the reverse strand, counting down.
CGCCGGTCGCGTCGACGATCGTCCGGCAGAACTCGAAGATCGCGTCGTCACGGCCCTCGAGCTGCGCCGGGAAACGCCCGGGATCGGGGTCGAGCCCGACGCACAGGAGGCTGTCCTGTTCGCGCCAGGCCGAGCGGAGTGCCTGAATGAAGTTCATCGTCGACTCAGTGAGCGGAGACGCCGGGTCGTCCCGCGGGTTTACAGGGGGTGAGCCTGACCCTATAATCGCGCCTTCTTTCGCGGGGGTATAGCTCAGCTGGGAGAGCGCTTGCATGGCATGCAAGAGGTCCGCGGTTCGATCCCGCGTACCTCCACAAGAAGAAGTCGAATTGAAGCCAACTGTTCCGGGTCCCCATCGTCTAGAGGCCTAGGACACTACCCTTTCACGGTAGGTACCGGGGTTCGAATCCCCGTGGGGACGCCAGGCTCATCCCGCGATGGCAGCGATGCCGGCGGGAGTGCCAGGGCAATCGCATGAATCCTGTGCTCGCCGGCAAGCTCACCCGTCTCGCCCCACCCTTTGTCCAGCTGTCCATCGTTGCACAGGAAACGGAGCAAACCCCTCTTTAATTCGTTATCGGGGCATGTGAGTACTGGGGGCAAGAGCAAAAACGTCAGGCTCGCTGGCAGCGGTCATCGACAGTGGCGAAGAACCGCCCGCTTCACGCTGGGTCAACCGGTGTTCCAGACGTGGACATGGCCGGCCGGTAGTTTACCCAGGCGACATTCGACTCCCTAGCTTACGAGCAAGGGGACTGCGATACGAGGGCTCCCGTGGAGATACACGCCAGTCGATCGCACAGCCAGCCAAAGCCCACGCGCTCCTGCTCCAGTCGCAGCCTGGGCTGGTGGCGATCGAATCTGAGGTCGTCATAGACGGTCGCCTCTTCGTCCGTGAGACGCGGCAAGTCGTGGCGCGCAGGCTCGGGTTCCTCGCCCCAGTGCGAGCGATGCGCAAGCAGCGTCTCCCGGTCCATGAGGAAGGACGCCGCGCTCGGGAAGTGGCCACGCAATTGGTCGAGGATGGCGAATCCGTGGGTGTCGATGTCGCCCCAGTAGTACAGCTGGCATCGATGCAGCCACCCGGCGCGCGACAGCGCCTCCCAACCGTAGCCAGCGCCGAAGACGACGATGGCTCCCGCCACCTCCGGAAAGGCGAGGAAGTTCGTCTCGTTCTCGGTGATGAAGACTCGCTCGACGGGCAAGGCCAGCGCCGCAAGACTGTTGGCGTCCAGCGTGATGTCGGGCAGCACACCTGGCAAGGCATGGCAGCCAGGCAGGCTGGGCAAGGCCGGGTCGAGCAGACGAAACCGAATCCGCACAGGCTTGCCCAGGAATCCGAATCGGCGAGTGAACTGCGCGACCCCGCTTGCCTGCGTCTCCACGGCCTCAGGCGGCAGAGCCAGGTCCAGCAGCTCGGCCAGCACGCCTCGGTGGGTCTCGATGAACTTGCTGTCCACCCCGGGTACGTCGACCTGGCGCAGGTAGACGCCCGGACGAGGATGGGCCTGCAGCCATGCGACGACGGCCAGCAAACGCTCCCAGCGGTCCGCCAGGTCCAGCGCCTGGATCGGCCGCCGAGACAGCCACGACAGCAGCGTGGGATGAGTGGCGGCCGTCTGTTGCCACAAGGCTTCAAACCGTTGCGCTTGACGAATCTTGCCGATGAAGGCCAAAGCGTCCTGCAGGGCGTCGAGCCAGACGGCCACCGGGAGCCGCTGCGTCCCCTGGACGCGGTGGTTCCACTCCCGCCATCCGATCCGAACCTTCGGGGTATCGGCGACGGCGCGCACCCAGTCACGCACGGCCTCGAAGCGGTCGGACAGGTCCGCAGCACTGGGAGCCTTCAGGTTCAGGCGCAGCGGCCACGCAATGGCGTCCGTCACCGTCGCACGCAGCAAGTCGCCGCGATCCCACAAGCGTTGGACCTGGGCGCGCAGATCTGCCGGCGTGGTCCAGCTCATGGCGCCGAGCCGCCTCCGGCCGCCCTGGCTTCGACCATCCCTTCGGCCGTCCGCGCAGTTGTCCCGGCAACCCTTTGTGCCCGGTACTCCTCAATCGACAGGCAGCGCAGCCGCGAGTCGCGCCCGCCCTCGTTGTGCACAAAGCCGACGCTGGCCACGAAGGGCTCGATGATGTGGATCTTCTGCAGCGGCGTGACGATCAACAACTGCAGGTTGAGCTGCTGGAACAGGCGCAGCCCGTACTGCGCCGACTCGTCCGACCCGCGCCCGAACGCTTCGTCGATCACGACGAAGCGGAATGACCGCGAACGCACGGCGCCCCACTCCAGCCCGAACTGGTAGGCCAGGCTCGCCGCCAGCACGGTGTAGGCCAGCTTCTCCTTCTGACCGCCCGACTTGCCGCCCGAGTCCGAGTAGTGCTCGTGCTCGGCACCGTCGGCGCGCCAGCGCTCGCTGGCCGAGAACAGGAACCAGTTGCGCACGTCGGTGACCTTGGCGGTCCACCGTCGGTCGGCATCCGACAGTCCTTCACGGCCCCGGAAGCGGTCGATGATGGCCTTGACCTGCAGGAACTTGGCTTCCGAATACTGCTCGTCGGCCGAGCCGGTCATCGCGCCCTCGGTGCACGCGCGCAGATCCTGCTGGAAGTCCCGGATCTCCGCATCCGGGCTGGGCAGCGCCACCAGCTTGATGTACCGGCCGGGGTTGTAGTCGATGGCCTGGAGCGACTGGTTGATGAAGTCGACGCGCTCCTTGATCGTCTCCCGCTCGCGGGCGAGCTGGGCGTTGAAGTTGGCGATCTCGTTGATCGTGTTGACGTTGAGCAGCTCCTTGAAGCGCGCCTCGAATCGCGGCAGGTCGTCGCTCTTCAAGTCGGTGAGCATCCGCTCGTACTCCGGCAGCGCCGCGAGGCTCACGTCGATCTCGACGGTCTCGGCCTTGAACTCCTCCTTGAAACCGCGCATGGCGTTGACGATCCGCTCGGTCAGACGGGCCAGGCGTTTGTCCTCCGCGTCGATGCGCTCCTGCAGCCACTTGCGCACCTCCTGCTCGCGGTTGTCGCAGGACTCGACCGACAGTTGATGTTCGCCCAGCGCCTGCGAGCGCCAGCCATCCAGACGCTCGAGCTGCGCCTCGGTCAGGGGCGCGTCGCCCCAAACGCGACCCGCCTGATTCCGGAGCTCCTGTGCCGTCGCATGCTTGGTTGCGACCTCTGCACGCTTGTCCCGAGCGTCGTCGCGCTTGCGTTCTGTATCCGCGAGGCGGTCTTGCGCCGCCTTTAGCTGACGCCCGAGCTCCTGCAGCGTGTCCGATGCGGCTTCCAGCCGTGCACGCTCCTCGGTGAGTTCGGCAATCTGGCGGGCCAGGCTCATCCAGTCGATGTCCGCGAAACGCGTGAACTCTTCCAGCTTGCTGAGTGCATCCAGTCGGCTGCGCAGTTCGTTGCGCGCCTGCTGGATCTCGCCGATACGCTGCCCCAGCGTGGCCAGCCTTGCCTCCAGACGCTCCCGCTGATCGCGCAACGCACGCAGCTTGTCGGCATTGCTCCAGCCGAGCACGTAGCGGCTGCGGTCGTCGATCCGGCTGCGATCGTCTTTCTCGTGGCGGCCGCTCGGGTCCTTTATCTGACCGGAGCGCGTGATGGCGCGGGCCTCGCGACGGAACTGCTCGCCGGTGTTGCAGCAGGCCACGTCGAAGCGCTGGCGAAGTTCTTGCTCCAACCACTCGTAGTGCGGCGAGTCCGGCTTGATGACGAGCTTGCGCACCAGCGACTGCGGATGCAGCGCGGCGCCCTGCGCTGCCTTTCGTGGACGCACGTGGAAGTACACCAGCCGAGCATTCAGATGCTGCCGGTCCACCCAGTCCGCAACGGCCTTGTAGTGCGCATCCGGAACCAGCAATGCAAGACCGAAGCCACGCAACAGCCGCTCGGCGGCGCCTTCCCAATCGCGCTCGTCTTCACGCACCTGGATGAGCTCGCCCGCGAAGGGCAGTTCGTCCTCACCGATGGCCAGCGCGGTACACAGCGCATCGCGGATGCGGACCTGGGCGGCATCGATGTTGCTCTTGCGCCGCTGGAGACTGTCGATCTCGTCCGACAAGGCGGTGTGCTCCTCACGGCCCTTGCGGAAAGCGAAGTCCTCCTCACGCTCGCGGTTGTCCAAGTCGGCGATGCGTTCGCGCAAGCCCTCGGCGCGCTGGGCAATGCTCTGCTGCTGGGTGAGGAAACCGGCTTCATCGGCCGGCGCCGCCTCGTCGATGCGGGCCAGCAACTCCTGGAAGCGGTCCGACTTCTTCTGGCGTTGTTCCTTGTCCTGCTCCAGACGGCGAATCTCCGCCGCCATCTCTTCCAGGCGATCGCCGCCGTTGTCTCGCAGAGCCCGCTCCAGGCGGCCGACTTCCACGCGCTCGGTCTCGCGTTGCGCGTCCAGACGCTCGATCTGCGCATCGAGCCGGGCCGCATCCTCCGCCAGCAAGCCGAGGCGGCGGTCCAGAAGCTCGCCCTTGAGCCGGGCGAAGTACGGCCGAAGCTGATCGCGCGCATCCCGCCAGCCCTGGATCGCGGCTACCCGCGCATGGTGGCGTGCCCCGTCCTCGACCAGGGGCGTCAGCAAGTCCACCTGCCGCTTTGCCTTGAGCACCGCCTGATGCGCGCGGTCCAGGTCGTCGAAGTGCCGGATCAGCGCCTCGATGCGGCCGCCCACGTCGAAGGGCTCCAGCATGTGACTGCGCACGAAGTCGGTGAGGTTGCCCACCGACTTCATCGAGACAGTCTGGTGGAAGAGCTCCAGGGCCTGCTCGTGCTCGATGCCGAAGCGCCGGCGGAACCAGGCGCCGTAAGGCGGGAAGCTGTCGAACTGCTCGCAGCCTGCGCCCCGCAGCTTCTTGCGCAGGGCGGTGATGTCACTGCCGAAGCCGCTGAAGGCGTCGGCGATGGTGAGAGCCCGCTCGGCGGCCACGAACAGGCGTGCGGGTTGGCCCTGCGGGTCCTTGAGCCAGAAGACCTGGGCCAGCGTCACGGCCTGGTCATAGCCCTCGTTGCGAAAGACGCCGAGGATGACCGAGTAGCTCGACGCATCGCGCAGCGCCACGGGTCTTGCGCTGCCTGTGACCTCATTGCGCTCGCTCTTGTAGTGGCCCAGCACGTAGGAACGCAAGGAGCGCTCGCGGGAATCCGCCCCGGCGGCCTTGTTGTAGGCCACGCGATGCGCCGGCACGAGCAAGGTGGTGATGGCATCGACCAGCGTCGACTTGCCCGAACCGATGTCGCCCGTGAGCAGGCCGTGGCGGCCGTCGAGCTCGTAGCGCCAGACGCGCTTGTCGAAAGTGCCCCAGTTCAGTACCTCCAGCCGCTGCAGCCGAAAGCCTACCCGGCTGTCGTCGGCCACGAAGTCCAGGCCGAGCGTCGCCGCCTCAAGCATCGGCCTTCTCCTGGTTCGCACCTGGACCGGTGCCGCCCGAGGGCGCCGAACGGTAGACCTCCAGGCGCGCATCGAACTCCGCCAGCCATTGCGCGTCCACGAAGGCCTTCAGGATGCGCCGTACCTCGTAATGGCCCCGGTCCTGCGCATTGCCACCGGCAGGCTTGAGCCGTCGCAGAAACCCCAGATCGACCGCCTTGGTGATCGTCGCGTCCACCTGGTCGATCACCCGGGCCTCGTTCGTTCCATCGGGCAGGAAGACCCGCATCAGTTCGGCGATGTCGTCGCGCGAGAGCACGAGCCGCGTGTCGCCACCGCCGGCGTCGAACTCGGCCATGCGCTTGCGCAGCAGCGCCAGCATCAGGCTCACCGGGTAGGACAGCGGCCGGCGTGCGACGAGCCGCGGCAGGCGCGGCGCGCCCTCCGACTCGTCCGGGTCCGGACGGCTCTTCAGGAAGGCGTGGCCCTCGGCCTCGTCCGTCACCAGATCGAGCAGCAGCACGGCGGCCTGTTCGCGCACCCGCGCTTGCAGGCGCAGCAGGCTCGCCCACAGACGCTCGTCGTCGTCGCGGTAGAGCACTCCCTTGAGCAGGTGCACCATCAGCTGCGACAACTCGGGCACCGCCGGCAGCGCGCTGCGTGGCGTCTCCTCCGAATCGTCCTCGTGCAGCGCGTCGTTCAGCTTCATGTCTCCCTGGCCCGCGGGCCGTCGTCAGCGCGTGAAGATCACGCGGGGTAAGCGCGCTTCGCGCGTTACGGCTTCACCCGCTGCGTTGCAGGCCTGCCAGCGGATCGGCTCTTCGACGGCCTCGTCGACCAGGGCGCGTAGGCCCTCCAGGGCGTCGCTTCTGTCCCCGGCGTGGGCCAGCTCCAGGTAGGCCACCAGTTCGGCCAGACCCTGGCGCAGAGGCTCGGCGTCCAGCAGCTCGCACAGCGTGATCTGCGGCTGGCGGCGCAGTGCGCGTTGCACGGCTGACCGCAGGCGTGCCTTGTCCACCACGATCTGGTCGAACAAGCGCGCGGTGTCGATGTCGTCCTCGCCGGCCACGAGCGCGAGATCGGTGAGAAGCGGCTTCACGCTCGGCGTGAACAGTGGCCGCTCCAGCGGCAGTTCAATGTTCGCCCCCATGGCGTCGATGTGCATCACCGTGCCGGAGGGCGTGGTCTCGCGAATTCCGAGCGCCTTGCTCTCGATGCCGTGCAGCAAGTCCAGGATGCGGCGGTTCTCGAGAAAGGCCCGGTCGTCGAGGAAGCGGCGCAACTGCTGCGACAGCTGGGCCACCGTGCGCTGCGTGTGTTCGCCCGCCTCCAGCCAGTCGTGGTGCACGCGGCGGGTACGCGGTTCGGGCGAAAGCTGAGCCACGGCCGGCAGCGCCAGCACCTGATCCAGCCGCGCGGAAAGTTCCTCCTGTCTCCGGCTGGACATGAGGAAGTCCCAGAAGGCGCGGAAGCTCCGGCCCTGGTCGGAGTCGCCGATGGCATCGCGATCATTCATGATCTCGTCGAGCAGCGCACCCTTGGCGCCTTCCCACAGCGCGATCTTCTCGCGCACCTTGCGGTCGAGCAGGCGGAAGTTGTGCTCCACCTCGCGGAAGTCGGCCAGCAGCTCGCGCGCCAGTTGCTGGAACTGCTGGAAGCGGTCCTTGACCGCCGTGTCGTCGAGCAGGGGCAGGTCACCGGTCAGCACACGAGCGATCTCGGCGTCCAGCTCATCGCGCTTCTTGCGCAGGTCGGCCACGCGCTTGATCGGGTCGGCCTCGGTGCCGGCGCTGATCTGCTCGAGCAGCGCGAACAGCGTCAGCAGGCGCGATTCGGTGCCGACAAACGGGCGCTCGGTGAGCGACCGCAGCCAGGCGATGGCCTTCTCGGTGGCCGGCGTCAGGTCGAACTGCGCCTCGTCCGTGCCCGGCTTGTAGAACTTGCGCAGCCAGCCCTTGTCGGACGCGGCCCAGTCGTTCAGGTAGTCCTGCGCGCCCTTGGGGTACGCCTCGGGCCCCAACTGCTCGCGCAGGGCGAACAGCTCGTCCTCCAGCGCCTCCGCGAGATCGGCCTCGCTCATCACCCGCACATTCGGCGCCACGAACACCCGGTGCAGGAAGCTCGCCACCAGCGGCGCGTGCGGCGAGGCCAGCAGCCGCCAGGCGGGGTGGCGGTCGCGCAGGGTGGAGAGGCTGGCGTGGTCCATGGCGACGAACTTGCGGCCTCAGTTCTGTCGCGCCAGTGATGGGGACAGCTTCTCCTCGATCCACTCCCACCGCTTGTCCTTGACCATGACGAAGCGGCAATGCCCCTCGGGAAAGTCGAAGTGCCCGAATCGCCCGTCGTAGTCACGGCTGGGCGCGTAGGCTTGCGCGTGGAACTCGAAGGCGTACCCATCCGTCACCGCGACGCGCGCTGCCGCGTCGTCGCCAAACAGCGTCTGCTGGAATGCCTTGCCGCCCGCCCGCCGGCGCAGGTCACGGATGCGCGTCTCCAGCAGGTTGCGCAGCAGGAACTTCTGCAGATTGGCGCGGGCCAACGTGAAGCCCTCCCGGCGCAACAGTTCGGTCAGCCATTTGGCCCCGAAGGCCTGCTTGCTGGCATGGGTCAGCGAAGGCTCCGGCAGGTTCCGGCACAGCCACGTCGCGAGGCGCACCTCGTCCCAGTGCTCAGGCTGATAGACGAGGCCCAGATCGCGCTGCAGATCGGACAGGAAGCGCGAGATGACCTTGCCGCTCTCGCCATCGACGTCGATCTCTCCGCCTTCGGACACCTTGAGGCCCGCGCCCAGCGCAGTGATCTCGTCGCCGGTGGGCGCGGCGTCGTACGTCGACAAGTCCCACGGATAGTCGAGCACTTCCGGGTCGTCGAACAGCTGCAGTTCACCCTGCACGCGCAAGGCCAGCTGCGGCACGCGGAAGCACTCCCCCAACTCGGCGGGCGTCTGGAAGAACTCGATGGCCGTGGTGCGGCTGACCTCGGCCGCTTCGACGATGGCCGCCGCCGCCGAGTCGCTGGTCACCGAGGCCTTGAGCACCTCGGCCTCTTCCTCGGTCAGCGGCGCGGTGATGGTCAGCGTGCCCCGCTTGCCGTCCCAGCTGACCTTGTCGCTTTCCGGAACGTGGTGTCCGCCCTGCCGCACCCGCTGAGCGACGCGCGCGATGGCCGCCTCGGGGCAGAACTGGCAGCCGCCGCCGAGGCCTTCGACAGCTTGACCTTTGGCGTTGATGTAGCCGGAGATGGCCCGCTTCGCGCGACCCGCCGTGATGGTACTTGCCACTTCGGGCAGCATTTCGACCTGTATGAATCTACGGCAGCCACCGTCCTCGACGTTCTGCTTGAGCACGGCGTGGCCCGTCGTGCCAGAACCGGCAAAGCTGTCGAGGACGATGGAATCCTTGTCCGTCGCGATTTGCAGGATGCGCTGAATCAGGCGGGTGGGCTTCGGCGTGATGAAGACGTCGACAGACGTATCGAAGTCGACCAGTTCGAGCAGTTCTTTCTTGCCTTCCTGCGTGTGGCCGACCTCTTGATAGAACCACATCGTCTGCGGCACCCGACCGTCCTTGACTTCGTGCAGGAACCGTTTGATCTGCGGAATGGCACTGCCATCCTTGCCCCACCAGATTCTGCTGTCGCGGCCCAGCTCCTCGAATTTCTCTTTTGAAACCCGCCAATACATTCCCTTTGGAGGGGCTTCAATTACTCGCCCAGAGGGGCAGGTGATCGAGTACGTTCCCGCCGAGTAATAGTTGCGCGCCGACAAGTCACTTGTTTTCCAGACTCCGCGCGGGTCCTTGTCCGGATTCTTGTACGCAGCGTTCTGTTCTTCCGTACGTGGCAACAGATTTGGTTTCCAAGCGTCGGCCTTGGCTGCGTATATGACGATGTAGTCGTGATCCTCGGAGAGATGGCGTGCCGAGTTTTTGGGGAAATAGACCTCCTGCCACAGCACAGTCGCGACGAAGTTCTTCGCCCCGAAAATCTCATCCATCAGCAACCGTAGCGCCGCTACCTCGTTGTCGTCAATGGACACGAAGATCGCGCCGTCCTCGCCCAGGAACTGCTTCAACAGCACCAGTCGCGGGTACATCATGCACAGCCAGCGGTCGTGCCGGTCCAGCGTCTCGCCTTCCTTGCCGACCACCTCGCCCAGCCACTTGCGAATCTCCGGGCTGTTGACGTTGTCGTTGTAGACCCAGCCCTCGTTGCCGGTGTTGTACGGCGGGTCGATGTAGATGCACTTCACCTGCCCGGCATAGCGCGGCAGCAGGGCCTTGAGCGCGTGCAGGTTGTCGCCCTGCACGATCAGGTTGCCCGAATCCTTGCCCGCGCCGTGGCCGCAGGAAAGTTCCGGCACCGGCTCCAGCAGGCGGAACGGCACTTCCTTGTGATGCCTGACGACGGCTTCCTTGCCGATCCAGTTCAGTGTGGGCATGGCGCCTCGTGACCTTCAGTTCCAGCGGGTGTTGGTGCCGCCCGCGCTCTGTTCCTCATCTGCGCCCCCGGCGCGCACCGAGTCGTCCACTTCGGACAGCTGGAACTTCCACAAGCGCCCGACGCGGTGCGCCGGCAGCCCGCGGTGTTCGCGCCAGCGGTAGACGGTGTCCTTGGCCACCCCCAGGTGCTGGGCGACCTGGTCGACGGAAACCCACGGTTCAGTGGTCATGGCGTCCACGCTTGTCAATTGGAAGCGTCTCAAGCGGATTAAACCGGACAAAAGTCTATCAGCGGAAAGCTGCCCTCCCAAGCCTGGCTTCGCGGCGGAACAGCAGGTCGCACAGGTCGGGCCCAGACTGAAGAAGCGCTGGTGCCGCAGACGGGCCAGTACCCAGCGCTCGACGAGCAGCACGCCGGCCTCGACCTTGGCCTTGTCCTTCGGGCGACGGGGCCGCGCCGGCAGGATCGCGGTGCCGTAGTGGCTGGCCAGGTCGCGGCAGGTCGGGTTGAGTTCGGGGGCGTAGAAACAGGCGGTGGTGACGCCGCTCTTGAGGTTGTCGGGAACAACCACGGCGGTGACGCCGCCCAGGTGTTCGAAGGTTCGCACGTGGCTGCCGATCCAGTCGGGCAGGCTCTGGCTCCAGGTGGCTTCGCTGTAGGTGTAGTTGGAGGCGCCCAGCACGGCCACGAAGATCGCCGCCTGGCGGATTTCGCCGCTCAACGGGTCGGTCACCGGAACGGTCTGGCCGGCGTAGTCAACGAACAGTTTCTCGCCGGCCTTATGCGTTTGCCGCAGACTGAGCGAGAGCCGCCCGAGCCACTGCCGGTAAAGGGCGCAGAAGCCGCTGTAGCGGTAGCCGTCCGGGTGTTCGGCTTTGTATTCCTGCCAGAGTAGTTCGAGGGTGACACCCTTGCGCCGCAGTTCGCGCTGCACCCGCGCCCAATGGGGTTCGGGGCGGCTCTGATTCGACGGTGCCGTCGGTGGGTAGAGCCGCGCTTCCAGCGCCCGTTCGCTCAGCCCGGCAGGCAGCGGCCAGGTGAGGCCGCACAGCTCTGCGCGCCGGAGGACCTCGCCGACGGTCGTCGGCGAGGTATTGACCGCCCGGGCAATTTCACGACGGCTGCGAGCGCCGTCGTGGAACAGTCGTAAAACGTCAAGAATCTTGCGCATCGGTAACCTGCTATTCGCCATGTGGCCCTCGGCAAATCTCCCGAGGGTGCCACGGTTACCCGCGCGCTACGCAACTACAAATGACTGTCCAGTTTGCCGTGGAATCGGTGATCAGTTTGGTGTGGAATACACACCCTGAAGCCGCGCATGACGTCGGACCTCGTCACGGATGCGCTGACCATGACTGGTTCCGCAAGCGCCCCGCACCGGGGCTGACGCATCACTCCGACCACGGCCGCCAGTACGCGAGCCACGCCTTCCAGGACAAGCTCCGGGACTACGGCACGACCTGTTCGATGAGCAGGAAGGGCAACTGCCGGGACGACGCCCCGACCGAGAGCGGGTTCAACCCTTCAACAACGGGGTGCATGGCGTTTCCTACGCCACCCATGCCGACATGAGCGCCGCCAGCTTCGCGTACCTCGGGGTCTTCTACAACCCGGAACGGCTGCCTTCGACCCTCGGCTACCGCTCGCCCATTCAATTCCTGGAGCATTGGATCAGCCAGCAGCATCAGGAAAAACTGGTCGCATGAACCCCACCCATTGGAAGACGAAAAACCGAGGGAAGCTCAAGCCATCGATCAAGTCCGTAAACTGCTGTAAATCGGGTGGCTTGGCAGCCACCGCTTCG
>NZ_JAMTDX010000079.1 GCF_023806625.1 Accumulibacter sp. | reverse complement strand
GGCCTTGGCGCGTGTTGAGGTCCATTGATCAGCGGTTCCTTAACAAGGACGAGCATACAAAGGCACAAAGAAGGCACAATAAATACACAGAAATGAAGTGCAAGAGAGCATCTTTTCGCCGAAAATTCGGCACTTCTTAAAACGGGGCAAGAAACTTGGGCAGTTTACCTAGTTCAACCGACTCGCCAACACGGCGTGGCCTGGCCACGGCAGCGGTGTAACCAGCGGATCGCCCAGCGCGCGCCCCTTGGCGGGCAAGCCGCGCATCTAGCGTCCTGGCCTCCACACCCTTGCGGTGTCGGAGGCTTTTTTGCGCCGCTCTGGCGGCGAGAGGAGGCAAAACATGCTTTATCTAGCATCACTCCTGGACCAACCGGTCCGCGGCAAGACCAATGAACTGATCGGCCGGCTCGAAGACCTGATCGTGAAGGTTGGCGACGAGCCATATCCGCCGGTGACCGGCCTGGTCATCCGCGATGGGCGCCGCAACTTCTTCGTTCCGGCCACACAGCTGGAATCAATCCACGAGGTGGCCCATCTCGGGTCGTCGACGGTGAATCTGCGCCCCTTCCTGCGCCGTGACGGTGAGATCCTGCTCCGCAAGGATGTGCTCGACCATCAGATCATCGACATCTCCGGCCGCCGCATTGTACGCGTCAACGACGTTCAGGTCGTTCGCGTCGAGCGCGCTTACCGGCTCGTCGGTGTCGACGTCAGCCCGCAGGCGCTGCTGCGTCGGCTCGGCCCTCGTTCGCTGGCGCATCGAGTCGTCGGCCGGCGCATCATCGATTGGCAGGAGGCGCAGTACTTGGCCAGCGAGGCTCCGGTTCAGCTGAAGGTTTCCTACGACCGCCTCTCCGAGCTTAACCCGGTCGACCTGGCGCGGATCGTCGATGCCCTCTCCTACCGTGAGAGCGCAGAGATCGTCGCCGCCCTCGACGACGAAACCGCTGCCGAAATGTTGGAGGAGGTGAGTGAAGAACGGCTGACCGACCTGCTGGAGGGGATGCACAAGGAGCGCGCCGCCGACATTCTCGAGGAAATGTCTCCCGGTGCCGCCGCCGACGCGCTCGAGGATCTCGACGAGGAGGTCGCCGAGCAGATCATTGCCAGTATGGCGCCCGAGGAAGCGGCAGAGGTCCAGGAACTACTGGGCTACGCCGAAGGCAGCGCCGGCCGGATCATGCGCACCGACTTCGTGCGCGTACGCGCGACTGCAACGGTCGGCGACGCACTGGCGTTGCTGCGGGCGCTACCGGAGGTTCCTGATCCGCTGCTGGCGGTCTATGTCGTCGCCCAGGACACCGCGCCAGTAGAACCACGAGCAAGCAAGTCGAATGACGACCGCGCCGTCGCGCTGCGCGGAATCGTGCGGTTGCGCAGCCTGGTCATCGCCGACCGGAGCACGCCTCTGGCCGAGGTCATGGATCACGATACGCCGACCGTCCGGCCAGCGGACCGCGCCGAAGAGGCGGCACGGATCATGGCCGAATACAACCTGCTGGCGGTTCCGGTTCTCAACGATGCCGAGCGGATGATCGGCATCGTCACGGTAGACGACGCTTTGGCCGAGCTTCTGCCGGAGATCTGGCAGAGCCGCGGCGCACGTGCGTTCGTCTAGCTCAAGAGATCACAAGTGACGCGGGCCATTGCCCGCACGGCAAGGGCAGGTTCGGCGGGGCGCCCCGCCCCGATTCCGCGCCCGGCAGAGAACCTGGCTGGCGCTTCAGCGCCTGGAAAGCGAGATCAATCATGGTCAATCTGAATCAGACAAACGATCAACTTGAGGCGGTGGCGGTACCTGAGCACGGGCGCCAGAAGCAGCGGAAAATCTGGCCCTACATCATGGCCATGGGTCCCGGGCTGATCGCTGCGAACGCCGGGAACGATGCCGGCGGCATCGCGACCTATGCCTCGGCCGGCGCGGCCTATGGCTATGCGTTCCTGTGGGTGATGCTGGTGATCCTCTTCTGCCTCGGGACGGTGCAGGAAATGTGCGCGCGCCTCGGCGCTGTAACCGGCAAGGGTTTTTCGGACCTCGTCCGGGAAAACTTCTCGCTGCGAATGACGGCGTTCATCCTGTTCGCGCTGCTCATCGCCAACTTCGGCGTCATTGTCACCGAGTTCGTCGGCATAGCCGCTGGGGCAGAATTGTTCGGCGTCAATCGCTATGTCGCCGTACCGGTTTCCGCCGTGCTGCTCTGGGTCCTCATCACGCGCGGCTCGTACAACCGGGTCGAGAAGATCTTCCTGGTCCTGACACTCGCCTTCCTCAGCTATATCGCCGCGGCGTTCCTGGGCAAGCCGGACTGGCACGAAGTGCTCGACGGGGTAATTGTCCCGACGATCAAGACTGATCCCGAATATCTGACGATGCTGATCGCGCTGATCGGCACGACCATCACGCCGTACATGCAGCTCTACGTCACGTCCTCGGTGGCCGAGCGGGGTGTGAAACCGGAAGACTATCGTTTTACGCGGGTCGACGTGTGGAGCGGCACCTTTTTTGCGGTGGCGATCTCGGGGTTCATCATCATCGCCACCGCCGCGACGCTGTTTCCGATCGGCAAGCAGGTCGAGACCGCCGCCGACGCCGCGCTGGCGCTGGCTCCGATTGCCGGGCAGTACGCGAGCTACCTGTTCGCGACTGGCCTGCTCGGCGCGTGCCTGCTCGCGGGTGGAGTACTGCCTCTGTCGACCACATATGTGATGAGCGAGGCACTCGGCTTCGAACGCGGTGTCTCGCGCTCGTGGAGTGAGGCGCCGGTGTTCATCGGCATGTTTACGGTGCTGCTGGCACTCGGCGCGGCGCTCGCTCTGATCCCCAACCTGCCAGTAATTCCGGTGCTGCTCGGTGTGCAGGTCGTGAATGGCTTGTTGCTGCCGATCGAGCTGTTCGCGATCCTGAAACTGGTCAACAACTCCGAGTTGATGGGCAGCCACGTGAATGGCAAGGCCCATAACCTGCTGGCCTGGACCATCGCGATCGTCGTCAGTCTGCTCTCCCTGTCGCTGATCATTCTCACCGTGCTCGAGTGGTGTGGCGTGAAACTCGGCGGATGATCTGCCAACGGGCTACCTCGCCCCCGGTTCGACCCTATTGATGCGCCGCTGCAAGAGGGTAGCACGAGGGTGAGTAACGGCGGCCAAGATTGGCCCAGTGCGCCAGAACAGTATCAGGGTTTACTCCGTTTCGTGTGGAAAGACGGTCAGCTGGGCAAAGGGTGGGGCAGGCAGATGGGTAAGCTTGCCGGCGACGAGATAGGCGATGGCGATGAAGCTTTCGACGCGGCGATAGCCGCGGGCGCGGGTGCGCGCTTCCTGGAGGGCGCGGTTCATCGCTTCGACGCGGCCGTTGTGCTTGCCGGTCGCGGAGCCGCTGAGGACGCCGTTCAGATGGCTGGTGATCGTTCGGGCGAGGCGCCTGAAGGGCACGAGGCGACAGCGTCTGGCCCAGCTGAGCCAGCGCTGGAACGGGGGCTTGGCTTCGTCAGGCGATCGGGCGGTCGCGTAGATGGCGCGCAAGGCTTGCTTGATGCGCCGGGCGCGGGCGGTCTTGAGGTTCGAGCGCTGCAGCCAATGCATGGTCTGGAGTTGCGAGGTCGTCCATGCGGAAGGAGTCTTGAGCAGGCTCCAGCGCGTGCCCCAGAGTTCGGGGTGGCTCCTCACCTCGGCCCGGCAGACCTCGTCGAGCGCCTTGCTGCCCAGGGCGACGACATGGAAGCGGTCGAAGCACACCGTGGCTTTGGGGAAGTGCTCGGCGGCGCCCGGCGGGCTAGGGCAGACAGACGACCCGGACCGTCAGACCGAGGCGCCGCTGGCGGACGAAAATCGCCGAGGCGCCGAGCAGCATCAGGCCGCCCATCCCCAACGCCAGCAGCGTCGTCGATCCGAGTACGACCGGAGCGATCACGCCGGCGGCCAGTGCGTTGCAGGCGGCCTGCACAAAGGCCTGACACGAGGCGGCGAGTCCGCGTTGTTCGGGAAACAGGTCGAGCGCCTGGAGAGTCAGGCTGGGCATCGCCAGAGACATCCCGAGCGTGAAACCGAAGATCGGCAGCACGCTCCACGCCAGACCGGGTGACCCGCCGAGGTTGAGGGCGATGTTCAGCGCCGCCGAACCAGCCATCACCAGGTAGGCGGTGCCCACCGTTCGCCGCGGCGAAAGCCGGCCGGCCAGAACGCCGGAGAGCCACGCGCCGATCATCAGCCCACCCATTGCCGGAACGGAGAGCCAGAGGAATCCGGTCGGAGACACGCCGAGG
Source organism: Accumulibacter sp. (assembly GCF_023806625.1). Lineage (GTDB taxonomy): Bacteria > Pseudomonadota > Gammaproteobacteria > Burkholderiales > Rhodocyclaceae > Accumulibacter. The sequence continues at coordinate 10,618 of NZ_JAMTDX010000079.1, read as the reverse complement.
TGGTGCATCAGGAAGGTCGGGGCGGAAAGCACGTAAATGAAGAAGGCCGCGAAATTGAAGGCCAGCGCGGCGCAGACGAGCAGGAAGGGGCGAGCGCCGAGGACCGTCCGGTAGCCACGCAGCAGATCGCCGGCGCGCAGCGGCTGGCGCTGGTCGACAGGCAACGTTTCCGGCAGGAGGAACCAGCAGGCGAGCCACAGCGCGACGCTGAGAACGACCAGCAAGGCGAAGATCGCGCGCCAGCCGAGCCAGACCTGCAGCCACCCCCCGAGCATCGGCGCGACGACCGGCGCGAGCGCAAAAAGGATCATGATCCGCGACATCAGACGCTGCGCCGAGGGCCCGTCGTGCAGATCGCGGACGATGGCCCGGCAGATGACCAGGCCGGCGCCGGCAGTCATCCCCTGCAGTGCGCGCAGAACCCAAAGTTGCTCGATGCTGCCGGCGAGCATGCAGCCGATCGAGGCAGCGGCAAAGGTCGCCAGGTTGAAAAGGATCACCGGACGACGGCCGAGTGCGTCCGAGATCGCCCCGTGCCAGAGAGTCATCAGCGCAAAGGGCAGCAGGTACGCGGTCAGCGTCTGTTGCACGGCGGGCGGTGTCGTCGCCAGCGAGGTGGCGATGTCGTCGAACGACGGCAGATAGGTGTCTATCGAGAACGGGCCGAGCGCAGCGAGCGCGGCGAGCAGGAAGACGATGCCCTGGACGGCGGGTGACCGGGTCGGGTGAGCCATGTCAATCCTTTGCGAAGCGACGGTACTGGATGGCTTCAGCGACGTGCTGGGCCTCTATGGTGTCGCTGCATTCGATATCGGCAATCGTTCGGGCGACCTTGAGCAGTCGGTGAAAGGCCCGCGCCGACAGATCGAGACGGCTGATCGCCTGCCTGAGCAGCGCAGCCGCGGCTGGCTGCGGCTGGCAGAACGCGTCGATCTCCTTGCCGCCCAGCCGTGAGTTGGTCTTGCCCTGTCGCTGCATCTGCCGTTCGTGGGCCGCCGAGACCCGCTCGCGGACGAGCGTCGACGGTTCGCCGTCGGCCGCCTGCTGGAGCACTTCGGCCGGCACGGCGGGAACCTCGATCTGCAGGTCGATGCGGTCGAGCAGCGGACCCGACAGCCTTTGCCGGTAGCGCAGCACCTGATCCGGGGTGCACCGGCAACGGCCTCGCGCATCCCCGAAATAGCCACACGGGCAGGGGTTCATCGCCGCGACGAGCTGAAACTCGGCCGGGAACTCGGCCTGTCGCGCCGCCCGGGAGATGTGGATCCGGCCCGAGTCGAGCGGCTCGCGGAGCGCCTCGAGGACGCGCCGGTCGAACTCGGGAATCTCGTCGAGGAACAGCACCCCCTTGTGGGCCAGCGATATCTCTCCGGGGCGCGGGACGCTGCCACCGCCGACCAGCGCCGCCGAGGAAGCCGTATGGTGCGGCGCGCGGAACGGATGCCGGCGAAAGGCCGCAAGCTCGAACTGCCCGGCGAGCGACAGGACGGCCGCCGATTCGAGCGCCGCGGCCAGGTTCATCGGTGGCAGCAGGCCCGGCAGTCGGCTGGCGAGCATCGACTTGCCGGTTCCCGGTGGACCGGCGAGGAGCAGCGAGTGCGCGCCGGCCGCGGCAATCTCGAGCGCGCGCTTGGCCTGGACCTGGCCGCGAACCTCGGCGAGGTCGGGATAATCGCCGGCATCGTCGCCGCGCTCGTCGCCGACCACACACTCGGCGAGCCGGCCCTGCCCGGTGAGGTGCGCGCAGACTTCGAGCAGGCTTCCCGCGGCGAGGACGCTCGCCTTGCTGGCCAGCGCCGCTTCGCGGGCGCTGGCCACCGGCAGGACGAAGCTGCGCCCGATTCTGCCGGCAGCGAGAGCCATCGCCAGAGACCCGCGAATCGGGCGCAGTTCGCCCGACAACGAGAGCTCGCCGGCGAACTCGTGGCCAGCCAGCGCGGGCGCCGGGATCTGGCCCGAGGCAGCGAGGATGCCCAGCGCGATCGGCAGATCGAAGCGCCCCGATTCCTTGGGCAGGTCGGCCGGTGCCAGGTTGATCGTGATCCGCCGGCCGGGGAATTCGAAGCCGGAATTCTGCAAGGCCGCCCGCACGCGATCACGGGCCTCCTTGACTTCGGTGTCCGGCAGGCCGACGAGCGTCACGCTCGGCAGGCCCCCGGCCAGATGAACTTCGACCGCCACCGCCGGAGCGGCCAGTCCATCGATGCCGCGACTATGGACGATGGCAAGGGGCATGCGGGACGATGGCCTGGTCGGATGGGCGGCGGCGCGGGGCCGGGCGGGCGGTCAGGTCGAGCGGATCAGTTTCTCGCGCAACTCGCCTCCCGCCCAAGCCGTTCGCGCTCTCGCGTCCCTGGTGTGCAGCGCGCCGCACGTGATGACTTGGCGCGGCAGGCTTGGCTCGGCTGCCTGGCGGCTCTTGGCAGCGCTGCGGGAGAACGCGGTGCCGGACGAACGATTCACGGCTCCGGCGGCGGGGGGTTTTCGAGGCGGTCGAGCCGGGCCTCCAGCGCCTTGAGCTTCTCGCGCGTGCGCTGAAGCACCTGCGCCTGAATGTCGAACTCTTCGCGAGTGATCAGATCGAGCCGGGCAAAGCCGCTGGTCAGCAGCGCGCGGATATTCTTCTCGATGTCCGCGGCAGGACTGGCGGCAATCGCGGCACTGATGCGGCTGCCGATCTCTTCGAGGAATTTCGGGTCGAGCATGGAGGTCACCGATGGCGTGCTGAGGATTTCGGGGGCGCTACGAGTTTAGCACAGCCTGTCCAGGGCCAGCGTGTCGCACCATCGTGGTGCATCGGCCGTACCAGCCGCGCTAAGCGAGTGCGATGGTCGTTCGCGGAGTTCCCCGGATCCCGGCAAGCTCCTGATGCATTGCGACAAACCATTTCTGGCACGAAGTGTGCTTTTCGAGCCGTGTATCCCTTTTTCTTGTTGAGGAACCCGCCATGAATAGAATCGTTCTTGCCACTGCGCTGTCCGCGGCGATCGCCGCGCCAGCCATCGCTCTCGCCGACGATCCGGCGCAGACCGACTCTCCGCCCGCCGAGGAGGCCAGCCCGCACGCGCTCACCGGCAATCTCGCGCTGGTCAGCAGTTACCGCTTCCGCGGCATCGACCAGACCTTCGGCAAACCGGCGCTGCAGGGCGGATTCGACTATGCACACGCCAGCGGCTTCTATCTCGGCAACTGGAACTCGAACGTCAGTTCCGGCGCCGGATTCCCCGAGGGCAATCTCGAAATGGATTTCTACGGCGGCTACAAGGCCAGCTTCGGCGATTTCGGCATCGACCTCGGCGCGATCTATTACTACTATCCCGGCTCGACGGCCAGCATCCTCGGAACCGGCGCGAACTCGGGCGCCGTCCACAACGCGGAAGTCTATCTCGGCGCTTCGTGGAAGTTCCTGTCGCTCAAGTACTTCTACGCGGTCGACGATTACTTCTCGCTGCGCGGCGTGAACAGCCTCGGCCAGTCCACCGGTCAGAGTACGCGCGGGACCCAGTATCTCGACCTCTCGGCGAACTACGACCTCGGCGACGGCTGGGGAATCAACGCCCACCTGGGACGACTGTTCATGAAGAACGTCTCGGACGGCGACTACACCGACTGGAAGCTCGGGGTGACCAAGGACATCAGCGGCTGGGTGCTCGCTCTTTCGTACATCGGCACGAACGCCGCCGGCGACTGCTCCGGAGCGACGACCTACCAACCGTACTGCTTCTCGAACTCCAATTCCGACGTGAACGGGGTGCTGACGTACGGCTCGCACTTCAAGGACGCCGGACGCGGCATCGCGGTCGTTTCGGTCAGCCGGACCTTCTGACCGGCTACTCGTTGAACCGGGGAGGGTGATCCTCCCCTTGCATGGAGCGCAAAATGAAACTGGTAACCGCCATCATCAAGCCCTTCAAGCTTGACGAAGTCCGCGAGGCGCTGTCAGCGATCGGTGTGCAGGGCATCACCGTCACCGAAGTCAAGGGCTTCGGCCGCCAGAAGGGGCACACCGAACTGTACCGAGGCGCCGAGTACGTCGTCGACTTCCTGCCCAAGGTCAAGGTCGAAGCCGTGATCAGCGACTCGCTGCTCGATCAGGTGATCGAGGGAATCGAAAAGTCCGCCAGCACCGGCAAGATCGGTGACGGGAAGATCTTCATTTCGACGATTGAACAAGTCATCCGGATTCGCACGGGCGAGACGGGTGAAGACGCACTGTAAGGAGCAGACCATGAAACGCCTATTCGCAGTCCTTGCCCTGCTCGGCGCCGTCGGTGTCAGCGCGCCGGCCTGGGCCGAAGAAAAGCCGGCTGCACCCGCGGCGACCAGCGTGGTGGCTCCGGCCGCCGCACCCGCCGCGGCGCCTGCCGCCGAAGCCGCCGCTCCGGCTGCCGCTGCGCCGGTGGCCAACAAGGGCGACAACGCCTGGCTGATGACCAGCGCCGCGCTGGTCATCCTGATGTCGATCCCCGGCCTCGCGCTGTTCTACGGTGGCCTGGTGCGCAGCAAGAACATGCTCTCGGTGCTGATGCAGGTCTTCGTGACCTTCTCGCTGATCAGCGTGTTCTGGGTCGTCTATGGATACTCGGTGGCCTTCACCGAGGGCGGTGGCTTCTTCGGGGTGCTCGACAAGGTCTTTCTCAAGGGGATCACCGTCGACTCCGTTGCGGCCACCTTCACCAAGGGCGTAGTCGTTTCCGAACTGGCCTACGTGGTCTTTCAGGGAGCCTTCGCGGCGATCACCTGTGCTCTGATCGTCGGCGCCTTCGCCGAGCGCGCGAAGTTCGCCGCGATCCTCGTCTTCATGGTCGCCTGGTTTACCTTCTCGTATCTGCCGATGGCGCACATGGTCTGGTACTGGGCCGGTCCCGACGCTTATGTCGACGCCGCTGCCGGCGACGCGGCGACCAAGACGGCCGGCTTCCTGTTCCAGAAGGGCGCTCTTGACTTCGCCGGGGGCACCGTCGTGCATATCAACGCGGCGATGGCCGGGCTGGTCGGCGCACTGGTGATGGGCAAACGGATCGGCTACGGACGTGAATCGATGGCTCCGCACAGCCTGACCTTCACGATGATCGGCGCCTCGCTGCTGTGGTTCGGTTGGTTCGGCTTCAACGCCGGTTCGGCTCTCGAAGCGAGCGGCGCCGCCGCCCTGGCGATGGTCAATACCTGGGTGGCGACGGCCTGCGCAGCGATGTCCTGGATGCTCGCGGAATGGGCGCTGAAGGGCAAGCCGTCGATGCTCGGCGCAGCCTCGGGTGCCGTCGCCGGCCTTGTGGCGATCACCCCCGCAGCCGGCTTCGTCGGCGTCGTCGGAGCGATCGTCATCGGTCTGCTCGCCGGAGTGATCTGCCTGTGGGGCGTCAATGGCCTGAAGCGGATGATCGGGGCCGACGACTCGCTCGACGTCTTCGGCGTTCATGGCGTCGGCGGCATGCTCGGAGCGATCCTCACCGGCGTGTTCGCCGACCCGGCGCTGGGCGGGACGGGAGTCTACGATTACGTGCTCAACAAGGTCGGCGATTTCGACATGAAGGCGCAGATCATCAGCCAGCTCTGGGGCGTCGGCACGGTCATCGTCTGGTCTGGCGTCGTCTCGCTGGTGGCCTTCAAGCTCGTCGATCTGGTCATCGGCCTGCGCGTTCCGGAAGAAGAGGAGCGCGAAGGGCTGGACATCACCTCGCACGGCGAAACGGCCTACCACTACTGATGTCTGACCGGACTGAGGTCTGACCGGACACCAACTCTCCCCTCGGGGCGCCCTCGCGGCGCCCTCTTTTTTTGCAGGGGCACAGGCAAATGAGGGCTTTCGCATGAAGCTCCCGGCTGGGCGCTCCGATGGGGGCTCGCGACGATCGCGGCATTTGCCCGGTGGAGGGAGTGAGCGGCGCTGCAACGTCCTGCAGCCATGGGACGGGGCACGCCATACGCTCGTTGGCGGCGCGCCACGCGTTCGTTGACAGTATTGCCCCTGTTTCCTATACTTCCGCGCCTCTTCGGGTTGGTAGCTCAGTCGGTAGAGCAGTGGACTTTTAATCCATTGGTCGAGGGTTCGAGTCCCTCCCGACCCACCAGACAACGAAGCCCCGGCCGTTCTCGGTCGGGGCTTTTTTGCGTCATAAGTGCATGTTTGCGCGGCATGGTTTCCCGGATGCGTTGGCTGGCTGCCGCGCCCAAGGCCCGTTTTCGCGCCCTTCTGGGCGGAAATTCCTCTCTTTTCTCCGTCTGACCATTGGGCGACCAACGCATCCGATCATTGATTGCATTGGGTTTTTCGGTGGCCGGTTGTGTAATTGTCTTGCTGGGGAAACGCTGATTCAATCGGCGTTGCGCGGGATGCTCTTGCTATGATCCCCGGGTAGCGGATGAGGAATCCGGGTGATGAAGCAGATCAGTTTTTCCGAGGCCGAGTTCGCCGCGAAGAAGCGGGTGACGAGGCGGGAGCGGTTTCTCGCCGAGATGGAGAAGGGGGTCCCCTGGCGGGAAGTCCTCGGAGTGATCGAGCCGCACTACCCGGAAGGCACGCGGGGTCGCCCGCCGGTCGGGCTCGAGCGGATGCTGCGGGTGGTTCTGGTTCAGCAGTGGTACGGTCTGTCGGACGAGGGGGTGGAGGACGCGATCACCGACAGCCAGGCGTTGAGGCGATTCGTCGGGATCGATCTCTCGCGAGAGGCGGTGCCGGATGCGACGACCTTGCTGCAGTTTCGTCACCTGCTGGAGGAAAGGGGTCTGACGGAGACCGTGTTTGAGGCGGTCAACGCGCACCTGTCGGCGAAGGGTCTGATGATGCGCGAGGGGACGATCGCGGACGCGACGATCATTCCGGCGCCGGCGTCGGTGAAAAACGAAGCGAAGGCCCGCGATCCGGAGATGCACCAGACGAAGAAAGGCAACCAGTGGCACTTCGCGATGAAGGCGCACATCGGCGTCGACGCCGAGAGCGGTCTGGTTCCCACGGTCGTCGGAACGGCGGCGAACGTCGCTGACGTGACGCAGACGGCCGAAGTGCGGCACGGCGAAGAGAAGACCGTGGTTCTGGATGCCGGCTACACCGGTGTCGAGAAGCGCGAAGACTTGGAGGACCGGGACATCGACTGGCCGGTGGCGGCCAAGCGCAGCAAGCTGAACGCGATCCCGAAAGAGAGCCAGCCTGGCTCATTGCTGCCTCGCCTGGAATCGGTCAAGGCGAGCATCCGCTCGAAGGTCGAGCACCCCTTCACATCGTGAAGAATCGCTTCGGACACCGCAAGGTCCGCTACAAGGGGCTGAAGAAGAACACGGCGCAGTTGCCCATCCTCTTTGCGCTGGCCAACCTGGTCATCACCAGTCGGCAGCTTCTGGCCCTTCACAGCCAGGGTGCGTCCTGAGCACGGCGAAGGGCCCCGAAAAGGGGCGGGCAAGGCCAGAACGAGGCTTTGAGCACCGGCGAAATGCAACCGAACAGCGCGACGCCTGACCGCGAGCGCTCCGTTTCCGAACCTGGCGCGGCCGTGGCGCGTGCTGGGGTCCATTGATCAGCGGTTCCCATGCGCGCCGACGCCCCCTGCACCACCATCTCGATCAGCGCCACTACAAACGACTGCTCACTGCGCTGGTAGCGCTTGAAGAGTTCCGGCGAGAGCGCCCCCTCCCGCGTCTGCGGCACTTGCAGCGACAACGGCCCCACCGGCGTGTCCAGAGCGTCCGCACACGATGCCCATTCCGGTAACCCTCCCGCTCCTCGCTCCGCTCGTGCCGATCCGCTGCCAACGCTTCGCTCACCTGCGCCTCCAAGATCTGGTTCAGCACCGCCTCCATCAGCTTCGCCAGCCCGTCCTGATCCGTCAAGAACCCTGGCAAAAACTCCTTTCCTACACTAAGCTCATATCCATCCATCGCTTCTCTCCTTCGCTCGCTCGACGCTTTGACAACGCCATCTCGGCGAAGCGAAGCGGTGTCTGCCCAGCCACCCGATTTGCAGCCGTTTAGGAACCGTTGATCAATGAACCTCGGTATGGGCCAAGGCGGCTCCAGTTCCGGAAGCCGACCGCTCGCGGTCAGGTGTCGCGCCGTTCTGGTCGATTTTCCATTGCTGCATCGTCTGGAATCGGTCGAGGCGAGCCTCCGCTCGAAGGTCGAGCACCCGTTTCACATTGAAGCATCTCTTCGGCCACCGCAAGGTTCGCTACAAGGGGCTGAACAAGAATACGGCGCAGTTGCGCATCCTCCTTGCACTGGCCAATCTGGTCATCGCCAAGCGGCAGCTTCTGGGCCTTCACAGCCAAGGTGCGTCCTGAGCACGGCGAAGGGCGCCGAACAGGGAATTCTCTATGCGACAACAGCTTGCAGGCGCCGTTGATGCCCGAGTGGGAGGAGGCGCCGCGCCCGCTGCGGCGTCCCTTGCGGCGCCGATCGATCGCTCGGCGTGGACCCTGATCACGGCCTTCGCGCTGCTGCACGCGGCGCTCGCGGCAATCGTGCCCTTGTCGCCGCAGGAGGCCTACTACTGGCTGTGGAGCCGCGATCCTTCGCTCTCGTACTTCGATCATCCGCCGCTGGCGAGCTACAGCATCGCGCTGACGACCGCACTGTTCGACACCAGCGCGTTCGGCATCAAGATGGCCGCCGTCGGATGGTCGATTGCGTTGAACGTGGTGTGGACGCGGCTGCTCACCGACTTCGGCAGCGATCGGCAGGTGCAGTGGTGGTCGCTGCTGGCGCTGAACCTGATCGGCATCACTGCGGCGTACGGCGTCGTGATCGCTCCGGACACGCCGCTCCTCTTCGCGTGGACCGCGACGATCTGGGCCGTCTGGCGAGCAGCGGCGACTGGCAACGGCCGCTGGTGGTACGCCGCGGGGATTTTCTTCGGGCTCGGGATGCTGTCGAAGTACTCCGCGGTGCTCCTCGGGCCCGCGCTCGCGCTCTTTCTGCTTGCCTCGCAGAGGCAGAGGCATTGGTGGGGGCGCCCGGAGCCGTACGTCGCAGTCGTGCTGGCGTCTCTGGTGTTCGCTCCGGTCGTGATCTGGAACGCGCAGCACGACTGGGCGTCGTTCGCGTTCCAGTCGTCCGAGCGGGCGGCCGGAATGAACCGCTGGCAACTGCGGCACTTTCTGCAGCTGATTGCGACGCAATTGGGCTTTGTCACGCCGTACCTTTTGGTGATCGCGTTGATGACCTGGTTCGCGGCGCTGCGCCGATGGCGGGACCTGTTGACGGACGATCGGCGCTTGCTGCTGATCGCAGCCGCGACCGTCCCCCTGGTGCTGTTCACCGCCGTCAGCCTCCGCTCGATGGTAAAGCCCAACTGGCTGGCGCCGGCATACTGGCCGCTGATCATCCTGGCGGTCGAGGAACGGCTGGCCGGCGGGACGGTGCCGCGCTCGTTTAAGCTCGGCCTGGCGAGTTCGTGCGCGCTGCTTCTGGCAGCGATCGTGGCGGTGAGCTGGCCCAACGCCCGCCTGGGTGACCTCGATACCTGGAGCGGCTGGCCCGAGGCGGCGAAGCGGGTCGATGACTTGCAGCGAGAACTCTCGGGACGCGGCGAAAGATCGTTCGTGTTCTCGACCAACCACAAGAGCAGTGCGATGCTCGCCTTCTATCGGCAAGGGCATGCCCGGACCTACGCTCAGGATGTGTTCGGAGAACGCGCGCTGCAGTTCGACTTCTGGCCGCCTGAGGACGGCATGGAGGGAGCCACCGGCATACTCGCCATCGACGACATGCACGACCGGTCATCGCTACCGCTTCAGCTGCCGTCCTATTGCCGGGCGTTGACCAAGGTCGACACGATCGTCGACTCCAGCGGTAGTGGCGCCCCGCGCCGGATCGACCTCTACTTGTGCCAGGACTATCGCGGTCATCCGCGCAGGGGAAACTCGGAAAATGAGCCGGGACGGAAGCGAGCGGCAGCCCGGCGGGTCGGGGCCATCCTCCGGACCGGCCGCGCCGGGGCTGCATTCGATCATTGATTGCATTGGCTTTTTGCGTTGTCAGTTGTGAAATTGCATGACTAGCCAAGCGAAATGAGAAGTTGATCCGTACTTCGGAGCGTCGTGTGGGTACGGTAGGGCTGCGGAGGGCTCGGGAGGATCTGAGCGGGCGCCGGAGTTGGGTTGCGGGCGGCGAGCGGGGGTCAAGTCCAAAATCTGCTTTAGATTCCGTCGCTCGATTCGATGATCTTGGCTTGGCCCATCTTTAGCATCCCCCAAAGAACCTATCGCTGAATCAGTCACTTGAGAGCCAATGAAGCATCGAGTGGCACGACAGGGGCGTCGGTTCGGATTCAGGTGATCAGTTTCTTGGTTCCTCCTGGTGTGGCGCTGATGCGGAGCGCGCGATAGGTCGCCATGAGATCGGGTTCGGCGACGGTGGCTTTGCGGACAGGCAGCGAGCGGCCGTCGCGCTGGCTGAAGGTGGCGGTGACGCGACGCTGAACCGAGAGGATGTCGCGCAGGGTCGCCCAGCTATCGGTGATTCCCGTGTTCTTCAGTCTGGTTCGCAGGAACGGCACGCACTGGTAGGCCAGCACGGTGATGAACAGATGGCCGTCAGAGCGATGGGGGTAGATGGGTCGCCAGCCGAGTTCGGATCAAGTCCGTAAACTGCTGTAAATCGGGTGGCTTGGCAGCCACCGCTTCGG
>NZ_JAMTDX010000078.1 GCF_023806625.1 Accumulibacter sp. | reverse complement strand
GCCTTCGCGCAAGCCAGCCCTGGACTATGACGAAGTGCTAAGTTGCGAGGATTGGAACACTTCGTGGCACGGGCCACGCGGTCAGGGTCCGGGCTTGAGCGCCGCGATGGCTTCCTCGAGGCCCTCCGCGATCGACGCGAGAAACGCGGCGACGCTTTCCTCGTCGCTCGCTGCTGATGCCTGGGACGGTCAGCCAGGAGGCGACCGCGGTCGGCCGTTGGCCAGCGCTTGAGCTTGTGGATTCGGGAAACGCGGTAGAATCCGCTTTGCCGAGGAGCGGCTTTCCCGGGTCGGTTCGCCACCGGCCGGTCCGAAGAGCGGCCGCCCGATTATTCCACCTTCAGGTGTCCGCACCGATGACCGACCGTCACCCTTCAGACCTGCTTCCACTGGGCCGGGATGGCGCTGGCCTGCTGCTCACGCCGTGCCCGGGAACCCGGGGTCCGTCGGTGGATGCGGCGCTGGCGGAGTTGCAGGCGGTCGGTGCCGAATCCGTGATCACGCTGATGCCGAGGGCGGAGATGGCTGCCAACGGAGTTGCCAATCTCGACGAACTCTGTGCCGGGCGTGGTCTGCACTGGTTCCACTTTCCGATCGAGGACGAGCGTGCTCCGGGGGCGGACTTCGTGGAAGCCTGGCAAGAGCGGCGCGCGCTCGTCCATCGTCTGCTCGACGAGGGGCGGAAGATCGCCATACACTGCAAGGGCGGTTCGGGACGAACGGGGCTGATGGCCGCGCAAATCCTCCTCGAAAGAGGTTGGTCGGGCGAGGAGGCGAGCGATGCGGTCAAGGCGCTGCGCCCGAATGCGTTGACCCTCCCGGTCCATCAGGACTACTTCGCAGCGCTCGCCCGGCGCTGAACACGGGTTTCGCTGCGCAGCAGCACGGGATCGATCGAGCGCCGGACGGTGCGCCGTGAGTCGGCAGGTGGCACGTGCTCGCCGGTGGCGTCAAGTCGCTGCCGAGCGGGCCGGGCTTTCGATTTTGTCGCCGGACTCAGGCGGTCGATCGCGCTCGGCCGAAATAGTGCGCCGTACGCTTGCAGATTTCGACGAGGAGGAGCATCACCGGCACCTCGATGAGGACGCCGACGACCGTCGCCAGCGCGGCGCCGGAGGCGAGGCCGAAAAGCATCACCGCGGTCGCGATGGCCACCTCGAAGTGGTTCGATGCGCCGATGATCGCCGATGGTGCGGCGTCTTCGTAGGACAGGCCCAGCCAGCGCGCGAGAGCGTAGCCGAGCGCGAAGATCAGAATCGTCTGGAGGAGCAGCGGGACCGCGATCCAGACGATGGTCAGGGGTTGCGCAACGATGACCTCACCCTTGAGTGAAAACAGCAGGATCAGCGTGAGCAGCAGCGCGCCGATCGTGATCGGCGTCAGCAGATGGAGGAAGCGCTCGCGGAACCAGGCTTGCCCCTTGCGCCGGAGAATCCAGCGGCGCGAGAGGTGGCCGGCGACCAGGGGCAGCGCCACATAGACGCTGATCGACAGCAGCAGTGCCTGCCAGGGCACCGGCAGACGACCCACGCCGAGCAGGAATCCGCCAAGGACGCCGTAGAGGAGGAGCATGGTCAGCGAATTCACCGCCACCATGACCAGAGTCAGGCCGTCGTTGCCGCGAGCCAGATAGCCCCAGACGAGGACCATCGCAGTGCACGGCGCCACCCCGAGCAGGATGCAGCCGGCGAGGTAGCTTCGCCACAGTGGCACCGCGAGCATGCGCACACCGTCGTGGACGACGACGACGCCGGCGCCGTGGCGGGCGCCAGGCGGCAGGTCGAGTCCGAAGGGCATGCTCACCAGGTCCACGGCTTCCTCGCCGATCAGCGAACGGAATACGACGCCGAGAAAGACGAAAGCGATTGCATACATCGTGAAGGGCTTGATCGCCCAGTTGATGAACAGCGTCAGCAATACCGGCTTGCCACTGCGTCCCGCCTGGATCACCGAGGCGAAGTCGATCTTGACCATGATCGGATACATCATGAAGAAGAGACAGATGGCGATGGGGATCGACACGACCGGTGCGCCATCGACGACCATTGCCATCCGGTCCAGGCTTGCGGCGACACCCGGGGCAATCTTCCCGAGGAGGAGTCCACCGACGATGCAGAGCAGGACCCACAGGCTCAGGTAACGCTCGAAGGCGCCGTTCATCCGGCGTTGCTCTGCTGGCTCCGGGGTGCAGCAGCGGGCAGGATCAGAGGGCTTCATGTTCATCCTTGTTGGCGGCAGCACCGCGCGGTCCATCCGGTTTGCCGGCCAGCGGCTTTCGCGACTCTCGTCGCGCGCAGATCGTGACCGCGCTTCGTACGGCTACTGTGCGGCCGGGCGACGGGTCTCGAGGGCAGTCCGGATCCATTCGCCGACCTCGGCCGGGGTCGGAATGCGCCCGGAACAGACGAGCTTTTCGTCGATCACCAGCCCCGGAGTCTTGAGCAGGTCGTAGGCGAGGATCTCGTCCATGGCGGTGACCTTGGAGACCCGCGCCTCGACACCGAGCGCAGCAACGACTTCCCGGGCGATCTGCTCGAGCTTGCGGCAGTTGGCGCAGCCCGGGCCAAGAATCTTGATGTTCAACATGGTCAGACTCCTTTGTCTGCGGCGCTGCGCTTGCTGGCCAGAGTCAGCAGGCCGGCGAGCAGCGCCAGGGAAACGGCCAGCGAAAGCGCCAGCATCAGGGGCGACGTGCCGTCGATCCAGGCGCCGTAGGTCATTCCGGCTCCCGTGCTGAACAGCGCGACGAGAGCGACGTAGGCGCCGGTCTTGCGGCGCCCGATGATCGCCGAAAGGATCAGGATGCTCTGCAGCGACAGTTCGGGGTCGGACATCAGGTAAGCGAGCAGCGGTCCGCGATGCATGCCGAGATCGAGGAACATCCGGGCGATCGGCACTTCGACGAGCGTCGGGAAATACATGAACACGCCGAAGGCCACGCCGGCGAGGTTGCCGAGGAGCGAATTGCTGCCGGCCAGCGATTCGATCCACTCGGGGCGCAGGACCACGCGGACCATGCCGACGATGAACACGCCAACGACGAGCAGCGGGAAGATCTGACGGGCGAAACGCCAGCTTTCCCAGAGCCAGTCGCGCAGTTCATCGTCGGCGAGCCGCCGGGCGATCAACTGCGCGATCACCGCGAGCGCTGCCGCGACGCAGGCGAAACGCCCGGTGACGCCGACGCGCAGTCCGCCCGGGACCGCCTCGACCGACAGTGCAGCGAGCATCAGGGTCAGCGCGACGAGTGCCAGGCTCGTCCATGTCCAGCGGTTGCTGCCTTCCTGGATGTTCTCGAGGCCGCGCCAGGCGCTGCCGGCGATCGCCGCGAGCAGAACGATCAGCGAGGCTCCCTGGAGCGACAGGCCTTCTTCGCCCTTGCTCGCATCGTGGGGCACCCAGTGATCGAGCTCTGCCTGCCAGGACAGGGCGTCGGGCCATGGCCAGTCGAACTGCAGCCAGCTTCGGGTCAGCAGGTCGAGCTTGAGCGTGCCGCCGATCAGCAGGGCGATCCAGACGAGCAGGAAGACCAGCGCGACTCGGCGGATGCGTGCAGTTCCGCCGGCTGCGAAGGCGTCGTCGAGCCCGCGTGGGTCGGCCACCTCCTGGTCCTGGAAGAGCAGCGCCATGATCAGACCGATGCCGAAACCAAAAACCAGCGAGAGAAGGAGGCGGGCAGCGGCGAGGTCGACGCCGATCACGCCGCCGGTGTAGACCAGCGCGAGGATGTTCGCCGCCGGAGCGAAGAACAGGAAGGTGATCGCCGGGCCGAGTCCGGCACCCTTGCGGTAGATGGCCGCGAACAACGGAACGATGGTGCACGAGCACACGGCGAGCAGCGATCCGGCGGCTGCCGCGGCTGGGTAGGACACGATCCCCGGCGACCGCGGGCCGAGGAAGCGGGTGACCGTTCCGCTCGGGATCAGCGCCGACATCGCGCCGGCGATGGCGAAGGCCGGCAAGAGGCAGAGCAGGACGTGCGCCGCGAGATATGCGGCGAGGTTCGCCGTGCCACCGTGAAGCAGACGCAGCGTCCAGGAAATCGTGGCATCCATCGGGGAGTTTACACGTTTTGAAATTTCCAGCATTATAGAATCAAATTGTGCTGCGTGCTTGCCGGGCTGCCGTCGTTGCGCCGCGCAGTTGCTGACAGCGATCATCAACCATTTCGGAGAACAGAACCATGACAGTCAGGGTGGCCATCAACGGTTTCGGTCGGATAGGACGGCTGGCGCTGCGCGCCGCGTGGGAGTTTCCGGGAATCGAGTTCGTGCACATCAACGAGGCCAACGGGCCGGTCGAGTCGGCGGCGCACCTCCTCGAATTCGACTCGGTCCATGGGCGCTGGCGGCACGAGATCGGGGTCAGCGATGGGCGCTTGCTGATCGACGGCCGGTCGCTCAGCTACAGCAGTTCCCGCGACGTCGCCGCTGGCCGTTGGCGCGAGGTCGGCGCGGACATCGTCCTCGAAGCCAGCGGCAAGTGGCGGACCGTCGAGACGCTCGCCGCCTATCTCGACGCCGGGGTGAAGAAGGTGATCGTCGCCGCTCCGGTCAAGGGCGGCGAGGCTTTGAACGTCGTCATGGGGGTCAACGACGCGCTTTACGATCCGCAGCGGCACCACATCGTGACCGCGGCTTCGTGCACCACGAACTGCCTGGCGCCGGTGGTCAAGGTCGTCCACGAGGGCATCGGCATCGCGCACGGGATGATCACGACGATCCACAGTTCGACGAACACGCAAAGCGTCCATGACCAGATGCACAAGGATCTGCGCCGCGCACGCGCTTCGAGCCTGTCGCTCGTGCCGACGACGACCGGTTCGGCGACGGCGATCGCGCTGATCTTCCCGGAACTCAGGGGCAAGCTCGACGGCCACGCGGTGCGCGTGCCGCTGCTCAACGCCTCGTTGACCGACTGCGTTTTCGAGATGCGCAGGCCGACGAGCGTCGAAGAGGTCAATGGGCTGCTGAGGGCGGCCGCCGCGGGGCAGCTCGAGGGCATCCTCGGCTTTGAGGAGCGCCCTCTGGTGTCGATGGACTACTGCGGCGATCCGCGTTCGTCGATCGTCGATGCGGCGAGCACGCTGGTCATCGACGGCACGCTGGTCAAGATCTACGCCTGGTACGACAACGAGTGGGGTTACGCCAACCGCTACGTCGAACTGGCGCGGAAGGTCGCCGCGTCGCTGTAACCCCCCCACAGCCTTGCATCGTCGGCCCGCAGCCGGCCGCAGCCGCTTCGCGGCGTTGCCGGTGCGCCCGGGGAGCCCGATGGAGAGACCCGATGAGTGATTCCTCAGCTGGGCCTGCCGGAGTCGCCGGCGCCGGCCTGCGCAACTACATCCTGGTTACCGCAGCCTACTGGTCCGATACCGTCACCGACGGCGCCACCCGCATGCTGGTGCTGTTCTACTTCTACAACCTCGGCTACACGCCGCTGGCAGTGGCTTCGCTGTTCGTCTTCTACGAAGTCTTCGGCATCATCACCAATCTCTTCGGCGGCTACATCGGCGCGCGCTTCGGGCTCAAGACCACGCTCTTCATCGGCCTCGGGACCCAGCTCGTTGCGCTGTCGATGCTCGCCTTCGCGCCGCAGGCGTGGCTTGTCGTCGCCTGGGTCATGGTCTCGCAGGCCTTGAGCGGCATCGCCAAGGACATGACGAAGATGAGTTCGAAGAGCGCGGTCAAGCTGATCGTTCCCGAGAATGCCTCGGCGACGCTCTACCGCTGGGTGGCGATCCTCACCGGATCGAAGAATGCGCTCAAGGGCGTCGGCTTCTTTCTCGGCGGCCTGCTGTTGACCGTGCTCGACTTCCAGACGGCGCTCAAGCTGCTTGTCGCGCTCGTCGGCGGCACCCTGATTCTCGCGGCGGGCCTGATGCGCGGCGGCCTCGGTCAGGCGAACCGGAAGGCGAAGTTCGGCCAGATGTTCTCGGCGAACTCGGCGGTGAACAAGCTCGCGGCAGCGCGCATCTTCCTTTTCGGTGCGCGCGACGTCTGGTTCGTCGTCGGCCTGCCGGTCTTTCTGTCGAGCGTGCTCGGCTGGACGTTCTGGCAGTCGGGCGCTTTCCTCGCCGTCTGGGTGATCGGCTACGGTGTCGTGCAGGCGGCGACCCCGGGCTTGCTGCGCAGTCGCGTCGAAGGCCACCACGAGCCCGACGGGCGGACGGCGACGTTGCTCGCCTTCGCCCTCGCCGTGCTGCCGGCGGGAATCGCGCTCGCGCTGGCTGCGGGAATCGCGCCGGCAACCGCCGTCGTCGCCGGGCTGATCGTCTTCGGCGTCGTTTTCGCGCTGAACTCGGCCGTCCATTCCTATCTGATCCTCGCCTACACGGACAGCGACAAGGTGGCGATGAACGTCGGCTTCTATTACATGGCCAATGCCGCCGGTCGCCTCGCCGGCACCGTCCTTTCGGGGGCGCTCTACCAGTGGGGGCTGCAGAGCGGGCCGAGCGATGGACTGATCGCCTGTCTCTGGGCGTCGGCGATCTTCGTCCTCGTCGCGGGGGGGCTGTCGCTGCTCCTGCCGCGCCAGACGGGGCCGCGCTCGAAGCCGATCGAGCTCGGCGACCTCGGGGAGTAGCGCTGCTCGTCGGCTTCGCGGTCGGCTGCGCAGGCGGCCGGTGACTGCTCGGGCAGGGACTCCTACGGCTGGACCTGATCGATCACCAGGCGCAGGTCCCGGCTGCCCGGTTTGACCCCGCCGAGCCGTCCATACAGGTCGCCGCTCGCCGCCCGGGTCTGGCCAGCGCGCGCGACGCGCGCCTCGATCGTGACGCGCGGCGAATCGGCCATCCGGCCGTTGCCCAGGGCCATCGAGTCGTCGAGGCGGAAGCGTAGCGGCAGGTCGGCGACGCGTGCACGCGTGGCGGCCAGTGGCATCCGGGAGCCGTCCTCGGCGCGCGCGAAAATGAACACGGTGTCGTCGGGCCCGGCTTTGCCCGCCAGCCGGCCACTGAGCAGCACCTCACCGCTGACCGCGCCGGCGGCCAGACGAGCGGAGTCGATCGGCGGCCGAGTCGGCTGCTGGGCCGCGAGTTCGCGCGCCCGGCTCACCGCACCGGCGAGTTCCCTGGCTTCGTCCGAATCGGGTTCGAGCTGGGCGAGCAGCCGAGTCCAGTAATCGGCGGCGGCGGCGAACTGCTGACGTTCGCTCGCTGCAGCTCCGGCGAGTAGCAGGGCCTGCGGTTCATCGGGTTTGCTGCGCAACGCGCGTTCGGCGAGTTCGGCCGGTCTGCCCAGAACGCTGCCCGTGGTCCGGGCCAGAACGTCCGCATAATCGGCGAGCATCCCGGGATCCTGCTCGACGAGCATGCCGGCGCGGCCGTAAGCTTCCGCGGCTTCCGGATAGCGCTCGAGCACTTTGTACGACCGTGCGAGCATCACCCAGCCCTGGCTGTCTTCGGGATTCTTCCTGAGCCTTTCGGCGAGGCTGCTGACCATCCGTTCGATCTGTTCGGGAGCCATCCTCGCCTGACGCTGCAGCGGGTCGAGTGCGCGCGGCTCGCCAAGCAGCGCATAACCGGCGGCGGCGCCGAGCGGCATGATGATCAGCAGCGCGATCGCCGCTCGCCGGCCGCCCGGCACCGTGCCCGTCACTGCCGGGCTGGCGTCGACTTCGTCGAGCAGGCGCCGCTGCAGTTCGTCGCGCGCCTGAAGATAGTCGGCCTCGGCGAGCGAGCCGGCCGCCCTGTCGTTGTCGAGTTCGGCGAGCTGGTCGCGAAGGATCGCCAGGTTGATCTCTCGCCGGTCGCCGGCCGCGGTCGAATCTGCCCTGCGCCAGAGTGGCGGGACCAGGATGGCCAGGACGACGGCGATGAGCAGCGCTGCGGCGATCAGGAAGGCGGTCATCCGTTCACTCCCGGGGTGCCTGCTGCGTGACCGGCTGGCTACCGGGGCCGCCGGCGGCGTCGAGCAGCGCGCTCGCCCGCGCGCGCTCGTCGGCGCTCAACGCCGAGTCGCCGAGCGCCCGGTTGCGGCGGCGCAGGTAGAGGACCAGGCTGGCGACTCCGCCGACGAAGAGGATTCCCGGGCCGAACCAGAGAAGCACCGTCGTCGCCTTCAGGGGCGGGCGGTAAAGTACGAAGTCGCCGTAGCGGCTGACCATGAAGTCGATGATCTCGCGGTCACTCCGGCCGTCGCGGATCAGCGTGCGGATCTCGCGGCGCAGGTCGCTGGCCAGTTCGGCCTGCGATCCGGCCAGCGACTCGTTCTGGCAAACCAGACAGCGCAGCTCGGACGAAATGGCCACCAGCCGTTGCTCGGTGGCCTCGTCTTCGGCGAGCGACCGGGCTTCGCCGGCGCTCAGCGCCGAGGATCCGAGCAGCGTGACACCGACCAGCAGCGCGGGGAGCAACCTGCGCAGGCTCATTTCGAGATCTCCTGGATCAGCGGCAGAAGCTTGCCCGAAACGATTTCGGGGGTCACCGGACCGATGTGCTTCAGGCGAATGATTCCGGCCTTGTCGATGACGTAGGTTTCGGGGACGCCATAGACCCCGTAGTCGATTCCGACCCGCCCGTCGATGTCGAGGACCGACAGCGTGTATGGGTTGCCGTGCCTGGCCAGCCAGGCGCCGGCCCGCTCGACGACTTGCTGCCTTTCCTCGTCCCGGGAGAGCTTGTCCGCGTCGATCGCTGCGTCACCGCGCACCTCCTTGTAGTTGAGACCGACCAGCGGCACCGCGTGTTGCCTGGCGAGGTCGACGAGCACCGGGTGCTCGTGCCGACACGACACACACCACGAGGCCCAGACGTTGAGCAGCCAGACCCTGCCGAGCATCTCCTGCGGCGAGAAAGTCTTCGCCGGAGCGTCGAGCCGCGGCAGCGTGAAGGCCGGCGCCGGCTTGCCGACGAGCGGCGAAGGCACTTCGCGGGGATTGAGGCCGAGTCCGACGGCGAGCAGGACAACGAGGGCGATGAAGGCAATCAGGGGCCAGAGGAATCGGTTCATGGCAGGGTCTCAGGTGTGTCGGGCCAGCGCCCCGGCTGACGACGGTGCAGTCGACCCCGAGCGCAGCCTGACGCGATAGCGGCGATCGCTCAGAGCGATGATTCCGCCGATGGCCATGATCATGCAACCGCCCCAGATCCAGTCGACGAGCGGCTTGTAGTAGACGCGGACCGCCCACGCCGCGTCCGGGCGAGACTTGTCGATCGGTTCGCCGAGCGAGACATAGACGTCGCCGAGCGGGCCGCTGTCGATCGCCGCCTCGGTCATCGGCATCGCCGACGAGACGTAGAAACGCTTCTCGGGAAACAGCTTGCGGACAGTCCGGCCCTCGGCGATCAGCTCGAAGTCACCGACGAGTGCCCGGTAGTTCGGGCCCTGTTGCTCGCGGACGCCGTTGAAACGGAAGCTGTAGCCGCCGACGCCGACCGTATCGCCGACCTCCATGCGCACATCCTTCTCGGCCTGGTAGCCGCTGACCACCGTCACCCCGGCGACGAACGCCGCGACCCCGAGATGCGCCACGTGCATGCCGACGAAGCTCCGTGGCTGCTGGCCGAGCGTGGCGAGGAATGAGCGGCCGCCACGCGTCGCACCGACGCGCCGGACGACGCTGAACAGCGCGCTGAGCACGATCCAGGCGGCGAGCAGCAGACCCAGGGCGACCATCGGCTTCCACCGCCCGTAGAGCAGCGGGGCAGCCGCGCCGACCGCCGCCGCGACGATGAAGGCCCAGCGCAGCGCCCGGACGATTTCGTCGACGCGGGCGTGCTTCCAGTTGGCGAACGGCGCGACGCCGATCAGGAAGAGCGCGGGCAGCATCAGCGGGACGAAGACGGCATCGAAATACGGCGGGCCGACCGATAGCTTGCCGAGGCCGAGGGCGTCGATCAGCAGCGGATAGAGCGTGCCGAGCAGCACCGACGAGCAGGCGACGACGAGCAGGACGTTGTTGGTCAGCAGCAGCGATTCGCGCGAGAGCAGGGCAAACCGCCCGCCGAGTCCGACTTTCGGCGCGCGCCAGGCGAAGAGGACGAGCGAGCTGCCGATCACCGTCCCGAGGAAGAGCAGGATGAAGATGCCGCGGCGCGGGTCGGTGGCGAAGGCATGGACCGAAGTCAGAACGCCCGAGCGGACGAGGAAGGTGCCGAGCAGCGACAGTGAGAACGCCGAGATGGCCAGCAGCACCGTCCAGTTCTTGAAGCTGCCACGCTTCTCGGTCACCGCCAGCGAGTGCACCAGCGCGGTGCCGATCAGCCAGGGCATGAACGACGCGTTCTCGACCGGATCCCAGAACCACCAGCCGCCCCAGCCGAGTTCGTAGTAGGCCCACCACGAGCCGAGGGCGATGCCAAGGGTCAGGAAAACCCAGGCGGCGGTCGTCCAGGGTCTCGACCAGCGGGCCCACGCGGCGTCGAGCTGACCCGAGAGCAGCGCGGCGATGGCGAAGGAAAAGGCGACCGAGAAGCCGACGTAGCCCATGTAGAGCATGGGCGGATGGAGGATCAGGCCGGGATCCTGGAGCAGCGGGTTGAGGTCGCGTCCCTGCTCGGCGGCCGGTAGCAGGCGATCGAAAGGATTCGAGGTGAGCAGGATGAAGAGCAGGAAACCGGCGCTGACCAGGCCGAGGACGCCGAGCACGCGGGCGACCATCGGCTCGGGGAGCTGCCGCGAGAACTGCGCGACGGCCAGCGTCCAGACGACCAGCATCAGCATCCAGAGGAGCAGCGAGCCCTCGTGTCCACCCCATACCGCGGCGATCCGGTAGGGTAACGGGAGCAGCGTGTTCGAATGCTGGGCGACGTAGAGGACCGAGAAGTCGTTGTCGACGAAGGCGCTGGTCAGGCAGGCGAAGGCGACGCCGACGAGCAGCGCGAGCGCTCTCGAGGCCGGGCGCGCGAAGGCAGTCCACGCCGCTCGCCCGCGGTGCGCGCCGGCGAGCGGCAGGAAGCCTTGCGCGAGGGCGACGCAGAACGCAAGAATCAGGGCCAGGTTGCCTATTTCGGGAATCATTCGCTTCTCATCCGCACTGCCCGGGGGTCGGCGCCCGGCTGGTCGTCACTGTACAACTCTGCGGCTGACTATGGCCTGACGGTGCGTGCCGCCGCTTCCGCCGCGGCACGGTTGGCTGCCGCCCGCTCGTGTGCGTCGCCAACCGCTCGTGCCGCCTCGGGGGGCATGTAGTTCTCGTCGTGTTTGGCGAGCACCTCGCTTGCCGCAAAGACGCCGTCTTCGCCGAGCCGGCCGTGGGCGACGACTCCCTTGCCCTCACGAAAGAGGTCGGGGAGGATCCCCCGGTAGGTCACGGTGATGTCCCGATCGGTGTCGGTGACCACGAAGCGCACGGTAATGCCGTCGGGGGCGCGCTCGAGCGAGCCTTCGCGGACCATTCCACCGATGCGGAAACTCTTGCCCTTCGGTGCTTCGCCGGCGGCGACCTGGGTCGGCGAATAGAAGAACACGAGATTGCTCTGAAAGGCTCTGAGCACCAGCGTGGCGACGACAGCGAGAACGACCAGACCGCCGGCGATCAGCGCGATGCGTTTGTGACGGGGTTTCACGAACTGCTCCTGCTCCAGCCGGTCTCGCGGGGACGCCGATGTCCGCTTCGTTCGGCGCGATACTGCCGGCGAAGCCGCGCCACGAGTTTCCTCCGACCGTGCATGACGAGCATCGGTTCCGCGATCAGCAGCGCGGCCATGACGATCAACGAGCCCCAGACGTAGGGGCCGTGCTGGCCCATCGCCAGGAAGTCGGCAAGGCTATGCCAGTGCATCGTCCGCTTCTCCTCCTTCGACCAGTTGGCGAACCCAGTCGGTATGGCGTTCGCGCTCGAGCATGATCGTGCGCACGCGCATCAATGCCACGGCGATGCTGTACATCCAGCAGGCGAGTGCGCAGAGCAGCATGCCCCAGAGCATCAGGGCAGCCATGCTCGGGGCTCGGGTCAGGTTGACCGATGCGCCCTGATGGAGCGTGTTCCACCATTTGACCGAGAAATAGATGATCGGGATGTTCACCACGCCGACCAGCGCGAGGATCGCGCCAGCCTTGTCGGCGCGGCGCGGATCGTCGATCGCGGCCTTCAGGGCGATGAAGCCGACGTACAGGAAAAGCAGGATCAGCTCGGAGGTCAGCCGCGCGTCCCAGACCCACCAGGTGCCCCACATCGGCTTGCCCCACAGCGCCCCGGTCCACAGCGACAGGAAGGTGAACAGGGCTCCGGTCGGGGCCAGTGCCGAGGCCATCATCCCCGACAGACGCGTGTTGAAGCCCAGTCCGACGGCAGACCAGAAAGCCATCACCAGGTAGATGAACATCGACATCCACGAGGCCGGGACGTGCAGGAAGATGATCCGGTAGCCCTCTCCCTGCTGCGCGTCGGTCGGCGCGACCAGGAAGCCGATGCTCAGGCCGGCGATGCCGAAAACCGCGGCCAGCGTCCAGAACCAGGGAATCATTCTGCCGGCGAGCGGGTAAAAGGTCTGCGGGCTGGAAAATCTGAACCAGTTGATCAGTCTGTTGCTCATCCTTCACTCGAGAGCGATTCTCAGCGCTGCGGCGGCCGCCCAGGGCGCAAAAAACACGCCGCCGAGCGCGATCGCGCCGAGCAGCGACAGATGGGCCTCCGGCCCCAGTCCGGTGAGCGTCGCATCCACCGCTCCGGCGCCGAAGATCAGGATCGGAATGTACAGCGGCAGGACGAGCAATGAAAGCAGCACGCCGCCGCCGCGGACGCCGAGGGTCAGCGCTGCGCCGATCGCGCCGATCCCCGACAGCGCCGGCGTGCCGACGAGCAGCGACAGGGTGAGGATCGACAGCGCGTCAACCTCGAGGTCGAACTGGACGCCGAGTACGGGTGAGAGCACGACGAGCGGCAGGCCGGCGACCAGCCAGTGGGCGATGACCTTGCCGAGGACGATCAGGCCGAGCGGCTCGGGGGCGAGGGTCAGCTGTTCGAGCGTTCCGTCGCGGTGATCGTCGGCGAACAGTCGGGGCAGCGAGAGCATCGTCGCCAGCAGCGCGGCGACCCAGAGCACGCCCGGGGCGAGGCGGCGCAACTGCTCGGGCTCCGGTCCGACGCCGAGCGGAAAGAGACTGACGACGATGATGAAGAAGAACAGCATGGCCGCGAGATCGGTCTGGCGGCGCATCGCCAGGCGCAGGTCGCGGCCGATGATCGCCTGGACCACGCCGAGCATCACGTCGCCTGCTGGCCGCTTTCGGGAGCGTCATGGCTGCCGAGCCACAGCTCGTGGACCGTGCCGGCCGGGACGGCGACCGCCTGATGGGTGGTCAGCACGGCCAGTCCGCCGCGCTGCAGGTGCGCCCCGACGAGACCGGCGACGAGCCCGACGGCCGCCCGGTCGAGCGCCACGTAGGGCTCGTCGAGAATCCACAGCGCGCGCCGTTCATGAACCAGGCGGGCCAGCGCGGCGCGCCGTTTCTGTCCCTGCGAGAGATAGCGGCACGGCAGGTCCTCGCGGCCCCCGAGCCCGACGAGCTCGAGCGCGTCGAGCGCCGCGTCGTCGTCGAGCGCTTCCCGGGCCAGCCGGGCCGACGAGAGCAGATTCTCGATCGGGGTCAGCTCGTCCTTGATCGCGTTGTGGTGTCCGAGGTAGCAGAGCTGTGCACGATACGCCTCGCCAAGCTGGTGCAGCGGGGTGCCGTGCCAGCGGAGTTCACCGCTCGCCGGCGGGCTGAGCCCGCAGATCATGCGCAACAGACTCGTCTTCCCGGACCCGTTCTTCCCCTGGATGTGGAGCATTTCGCCTTCTTCTAGCCGGAAGCTCACGCCGGCGAACAGGCTGCGTTCGCCGCGTACGCATTCGAGATTCGACGCTTCAAGCATGCACGCGGGGACTCCGGGGGGCGAGGGCGTATTGTGAGGCCGCCAGTGTAGTCCCGGATTGACGAAAATCAAAAGCGATTCAAGGGCTTTTTGTATTCTTTGAAGAATTCTTCCGGGAGCGTGGCGTGGAGCCGGGATTCCTCGATCTGACGCTGACGTGGGACGGGACGCAGATCGTTGCGGCGACGGTCGTATCGACTCGTCCGGTAGCGGCGCGGGCGCTCTGCGGTCTTCCGGTTGCGCGGGTGCTCGAGCTCGTTCCTCGCCTGTTCGCCGTCTGCCGTCAGGCGCAGGAAGCCGCCGCTCGCCTGGCGCTGCGCGCTGCACTCGGTAGCCCGATGGACAGCGTCGAACTCGCCGAGCACGCGCGCAGGGTCGCCCCCGAGGTGGCCCTCGAGCATCTCTGGCGACTGCTGCTCGATTGGCCGCCGCTGTTCGGCGAGCGGTCACGAAACGGCGAGTTCCTCGACTGGCGCAAGCGGATCTCGGCGATCGCCGATGCCGGGAGCGCGGCGAGCGTCGGCCAAGCACTCGTCGCCTGGGTTGACGCGCAGCCACAGCCGGTCTTCGCCGAGGATCCGGCGGCCGCGCCCGTGGCCCTGTTGCCACAACTATCCGCGGCGCAGTGGGCTGGCCGTGTCGCTGGCGATTTCTGTGTCGAGCGGCCGACTTTCGCCGGAAGGCCGGCCGAGACCGGCGCCCTGGCACGCCGTTTCGCCGACCCCGGGGTTGCCGCCTGGCTCGCCTCGGGGCAGCGGGTCCATGCACGGCTCGCCGCACGGCTCGTCGATCTGCGTTCGCTGGCCACCGACCTCGCCGAGCCATCGCGGCTGCCCGCACAGCTCGACGCGGCGACCCTCGCTCCCGGCTGCGGTCTGGCGCGAGTCGAGACGGCGCGCGGCACACTCCTGCACCTCGTCGAACTCGACGGCCAGCGCGTCGTCCGCTACCTGCTCGTCGCGCCAACCGAGTGGAACTTTCATCCGCGGGGCGCCTTCGTCCGCGAACTCGAGCATCGTCCGGCCGTCAGTCGCGACCAGGCGATGCTCGTCGCCAGACGCCTGGCTCTGGCGCTGGATCCCTGTGTGCCCTGCGAAGTGAGGGTCAACGATGCACATGATTAGCCACAATGTTCAGCAAACCTGATCACGCGCTCTGGCCGAGGT
>NZ_JAMTDX010000077.1 GCF_023806625.1 Accumulibacter sp. | reverse complement strand
ATTCTCGTCGGGGCGACGCGCGCATGGAAGAACGCCGGCTGGTTACCGGTTACGCGCCCTGTGCGCCTCATCAAGCACGATGCAGCCGTAGCGCAGGGCCGTCAGCGGCTCCGCCGCGGGCGAGCGCCCGGTGATCAGGCTCGTCGGAAAAATGCCGATCCGCCGCGGACAGGCGTCCGCCCCGGCAGGCCAGACTGCGCCGTCCTCGGTGACCCAGCGCCCGCGGTCCCAGCGCGCCGATGGCGCCGCCAGCATGTTGCGCAACTCGTCCTGCCATTGTTGCAGCAGGTTCTTCGGCGCGAGGATCAGCACCGGCTTTTCCGAAGTCAGCGCCACATATTGCGCCGCCATGCCAAGCTGCAGCGTCTTGCCGAGACCGACGTCGTCGGCGAGCAGGTAGCGGGCCTGGCCGAAGGCGCCGATCTCGCGCGCCACCAGCGAGACGAACGCTTGCTGATGCGGCGCGAGACCTGCTCCCTGCCGCGCAACCGGCGCTTCGATGAACGGCGCCGGCTCCTTGCCCGCGGGCGTCCAGCGGGAAACCGCGACCACGTTGCGCGACAGGATGCGCTCGACGTCCTCGACGATCGCGTCCGACAGCTTGCGCGCGTCGCGGTGGTTCCACAGTGCCGCGAACTCTTCCTCGACCCACGCGACGGCGTCGGGCGCATCGTCCTCCCACACGAGTTCGTAATGCTGCGTCCACGCCTCAGCGGTTTCGTTGATCGAGCCGAGAAAACTCGTCCTGCGGCCGTCGGCATAGGTGATGACGCCGGCCTTGCCGTGGATCAGGCCGAAGGCGGTGTTGGGCAGCACCCGCACTTCGACCCGGCCGGCGCGCAGCAGGTCCCGCAGCCGCTCGTAGCGCGGACGTTGCGCTTCGGTCATGTACTCCGGCTTGGCCTCGCACCATTCGGTGCGGATGGCGCTTTCGGCGGCGCGCGCGGTGGCGATATCGGCTTCGTCCAGGCCGGAGTTGCAGACGATGCGAACCGGCCCGGCGACAGCCTCGAAGGTCTCGCCGGCGATCTCGAACACGGACGAACGGAAATAGCCCGCGATGCGATCATAAGCGATGGCGCCGACAAGCCGGTCGTTGAGGAAGGCGCGGGCGAGCGGCTGGCGGCGGGACGAAAGCCGTTTGATCGCCATCGCCACCGAAACCCGTCAGGGCCGGTCGTTGTGGACGGCGCCGGCGAGTTGCTGCGCCACCTCGGCCTCCGCCGCGCGCCGGTCGGTGCGGATCGCCGCGAGGTAGTCGAGCACGCCAATCAGCAGCCGCTGCCGATTCCAGTAATCCGGCAGGTTGCCGCGGAACCAGACCAGTGCCTCGCGCAGGTCGCCGCTTTCCGCGGCTTCCCGGATGCCGTAGAGCGCGTGGCGGACGATGCCAGCCGCGAACCGGTCAAGCGCCGCATCCTCGGCGCGGTCGGCGGAGCCGGCCCGCTTCAAGTCGCGGCGGCCGAACTCGGCGGCGGTCTTCAGGCGTACCTGGTTTGCGCGCGTCGTCGCCAGCATGGCGCGGTAATCCTCGACGCCGAAGCCGCGCGCCATCTCCTGATACGCGCCGATGCGCAGCTCACCGGCGCGCTCCAGTTCGAGCCCTTTCAGGAAGAAGCGTTCCTCCGGGCCGAGTTCGTCCCAGACGAGGCGCGGCAGGCCTACGGGGACAAGGAAATCGGAGGCGAGGCGGCGGGCGCGATCCAGCAGCCGCTCCACCTCCGAGCCCTCGCCGCGCTTGCGCTCGCGCAGCGCCTCGGATGCCACCGGCTTGCCGTCGATGACGGCATACCGGGTGAGAACCTTGAGCGCCGCGGCATAGGCGGCAAGCTGGTAATCGGCATCGCCGAAGTTGGGTTGTTCTCGATCATCGAGCGCCTGCATGGCAGTGAGCTGCTCACGCACCGCATCCTCGACGGGGCGTTGCAGCCGGGCAAGATAGCCGCGTTCCTCGCCCAGGCGCTTGCGCAGGACGAGCAGCACTGTGCCCTGCACGTAGTTGCCTTCGGAAAACGCCTTCTCGGTTTCAGTGGCGATGCACCAGCCGGCGGTCACCTGCAGCCCGGCGGCCCACAGGATCTCGGCCAAGTCCGCCCAGACGCCCACGTCCTGATGCGTGAACATCACCACTTGGAGGCCGTTCGCCGGCATGTGCGCTGCCATCGCCGAATAGGCCCCGACCATCGCCTGCCGAAAGGCCTTCTCCTCGCCCTTGATCGCCAGCTCGCGCCGGCTGTCCCAAACCCAGTCTGGCTTCGGCGGGTTGCGGCGCAGCCAGGCCAGGAAATACTCGGTGATCTCGTGATACTGGATGGCGTCAGCATACGGAGGATCGCTGATCCATAGGTCACGATCACCATTCAATGAAGGTGCTGGAACGACATCGACTTGGGAAATCGAGGTCGTTTCGAGGTGCGTCGTATCCGGTACCAAAGCTTCAGAGAACGTGGGGAATGCGCGGCACCCATAATTGAGAAAGGCGTTTAGCGCTTGATTGTAGAAAACATGATTGACGGCGTCGGCAGCCGGCGCCGTGCCGGTGAGCCCTTGATGCCCAACTCGCCACTGGGTCATTTTGGACGTGTAGTTCAGGGCACGGCACAGGCCGATCGCGGCGCCCATGGCGACGGTGGGATCGGTGAGCTTCAGCATCTCCTGCCGGATCAGCGCGCCGATGAGCAAGTGGCGGGGGTTGAAGAGGTGGTGCCAGTGCGTCCAGCCGCGCGTCCGGATCGGCTCGTCGGTCTTCGCACCCGGCTCGATCGGCAGGTCAGGGACGAGGCCCTGCGCCTGCCACTCCGCCAGCCGTGCCTGTGCGTACGCGGTCACCTGCCGCTCGCGCTCCTCATCCCGTTCGGTCACGCCGGCATAGAAAAACGAGCCGTCGGGCCGTGACCACTGGATGCAATAGAGCTGCTCCTGAAAGATGTCCTCCGAGCGCGGCACGATGTCGTCCTTCTCCCAGCGGCGCAGGTCATTGCCGGCGGTGGGGCTGTAGCGGTTGCGGCACTGGCTGAGCCGCTGCTCATCGCGTAGGCGGCTCTCCGCATCCGGATAGCGGCTGCGCAACTCGACATCACCACGGAGCGCCGTGATCGGTGTGACGTACTCCCGGCCGTCGAGGGTATAGCGGAGCGCCCGGTCCTTTACCGTGCCGGCCGCTTCGGCCGCCGCGATCTCTTCGTTCGTGACGCCCGTCATCACCTCGATCCTGAAGCGCTTGGCGTGCGGCGCGGGCACCAGCTTCGCGACCGTACGGTAGTTCCTGCTGATCACCCACGAGGGCGCCATCGGCACCAGCCAGCCGCTTTTCGGGCAGCGCGTCTCCAGGCAATAGAGATAGGCCTTCGCACGATTGGCGATCCGAACCCTGACCCGCTCCCCCGCGCCTGCCGCCGCTGTCGCTTCCGTGGCTGGGCGATGGCAGAGCCAGAACTCTCGATCGTCCTGAAACAAAGGGCCAAGGGCGGCAGCATCCCACTCGTCGTCCGAAACGCCGCTTCGTGGTCGCAGCGCATAGGCATGCCGCAGCTCGTCCGGAACGAGGTCGAGGATCGTCTTCGTCGGCTGGTGCACCTGCAACGTTTCGACCATCGGCACCCGCCAGCCTGTCTTCGGGCAGATGACGGTGTAGGGCGGCGATTCCGGCGGCTCTGGTTCGCCCTGGCGGTTGACCTTCCAGCCGTGTGGCCAGCGGGTCGGCGCGTCGACGCGAAGTCGCAGTTCCTTTTCAGAAAAGCCGTCGTGCTCGAAGCCCAGATCGACGATCTGCCGGTCCACCTCGGCGACGATCCGCGCCTGCACTTGCGCAATCCGGGTCCGCGTCGCCTCGCTGCCGCCGACGATGTTGAGCGCTCCCCAGGTGAGCAGGCAGGCGATCGGATTGAGGTCCGAAGCATGGACGTCGCAGCCCAGCCGCGCCGCCTCGAACGGGATCGAACCGCCGCCGCAGAAAGGATCGCCGACGCGCGGCGCATGCCCGAACCGCCGCTCGCCCAACTGCCGTACCAGCTCGGGCAGGCTCGCCGCGCTGGTGCCGAGATGGGCGTTGACCTCTGGCCAGACGTCGTCTAGGGCGCTCTCGGGCAGCTCCTCCGGCCGGACGCAGTAGGTGAGCTTTTCGTCCAGACCCATGGCGTCGAACGCCTGGCGCTCCAATTCCGTTCGCCGTTCCTTCGTCAATTTGCGCGACCAGCGGTCGCCGTCGAACGCTTCTCCGTGCAGCTCGGCGCGCAGCAGCCCGCGGGCGCGCGCAACGGCGATCGACTTGGCCTTGCGTCTGCGCAGCCCCTCGTCGTCCATCAGCATCAGCTTGAGGAAGATCGCGCGATCGAGCGCCGGATCATCGGTCGCCGGCAACAGGAGGCCGAGGACGACGGCGCGCACCAGGATCAGCGGCTTGCGACCCTTCCAGTAGCTGCCGAGCGCAGTCAGCGTCTGGCCGGCGTTGGATTTCCGTTCCTTGTAGCTCTCCTTCGACAGCTTGGAGACCGGCAACTGCCGCTCGATGAAGCAGGCCCCGGCCTCTGCGGCTTCTGCGGCGCGGCGCGTTTCGGCGGCTGCAAACAGGTCGGTCACGCCGGCTCCTCCCAGATGTCGGAGGCATAGAAGGCCGGCTCCTCCGACCGGCCCCTGAACAGGCTGCCCTGGTTGCTCGCTACCTTCGGCAGTTGCGAACCGGCGCGGCGCTCGGCGGTGGTTGGCATCGTCGTCACCGACGCCGTCGGGTTTTCGGTGAGCGCGAAGCGCACCGCCTTGCGCCAACCGACATTGCGCTTCGCGTGGTGGCCGGTCTGCGCCGCGGTCATGGTATAGAGCCACCAGCGCTCTTCCGGCGCCAGCCCGCGCCAGTTCTGCACGGCGGCGAGCGCGAGAGAGGGATCCGCGTCCTCGATCGCCCAAGCGAGCAGCACCAGCTCCTTGCCGAGCAGCCGGGCAATCGGGTTGGGGCCGGCTTTCCAGCGCCCTGGCTTGATGCCGGCGGCGCGCAGGCGCCGGTTGAACTCCTCCTCCAGCGCGTCGGCGATCTTCAGCCAGCGGTCCATGCCGAGGCGGACGCGGAGGTTTGCGGCGTCCAACGCCGGGCCGCCGAGGTCCTGGCTGAACACCTCATAGACCATCACCTCGCCCTGCGGCGACCGGGGAACGGCGACGACGAAGTGATGCGCTTCCCGCTCCTCGGCATGGCCGAAGCCGACAGTCTTCAACTTGGGCTCGGTAGCGGCGCCGTTGCGGACGCTCACTGCTTCACCTCGTCCGGGCGCAAGGTTTCGCCAAGCTCCTTCGCCGCCTCGATCAGCGCCTGGCCGGTGGCGAACATCAGTCGCGAGATGTTGAGGTCGAGGTCCGGCTGCGGATCCTGGCCGAGCCGGCCGGCCAGCTCCGTCGCCAGCTTTTCGATGTCTTCCGCCGGCTTCGCCAAGT
The DNA here is from genome assembly GCF_023806625.1 of Accumulibacter sp. Taxonomy (GTDB): domain Bacteria; phylum Pseudomonadota; class Gammaproteobacteria; order Burkholderiales; family Rhodocyclaceae; genus Accumulibacter. Next base: position 9,713 of record NZ_JAMTDX010000077.1, on the reverse strand, counting down.
TTCGGCCGAAGCTGAGGTTGATCCAGTCCTCGGTGCTGTTGGGCAACGAGGCATTGATCTGGGCGCCGCCGATCTCGCCGCCAAGCCGCTTCAGGATCGCCAGCACCTCGAAGGTGCGGCGGCGATCGGGGCATTTCAGCCGATGGCGCCATTCCGCCGGCCGGGCCGGATCGATAGCAACACTGTCGCCGTCGCCCTCCTTCACCCTGGGAATGTCGACGTGCAGGAGCTCCGACCAGATGCCCGACGCTTCGGCCATCGCCAGCAACAGCTCGCGGCCGTCCGGCACCTCGATCTCACCGTCGTAGATGCCGCCGTAGCGAGGGTTGGAACCATCGAGGGTGTAGCGGATGGCGCCGCGCGGGGAGGCCTTCAGCGTGATGCGGGTGGCGCCGTCCCGGTAGCTGCGCTGGTATTTGAGGGTAACGGTGTTCTGCCAGGGGCGCGGCTCGCCGGTCTCGTGCACGCCGGTCGAGTCGACGGCGAGGAGCGAGACGCGCATCTCGTCGGTCTCCAGGCGACCGCCCTCCACCACCGGTGACGAGGGACTGGCCGGCGAACCTCCCGTCTCAAAATGCACGCAGTCGCCGTGCTTCGCCGAGACCTGCAGCGTCGCCTTGCCGGTGTCGTCGTCGCGGGCAAGCTGTTGCAGCACCACGGCGGTCTTTTCCGGCGGGAACGGCCCCTTGCGGACGTAGCCGGCGCCTTCGTCCCGCCACAGGTCCTTGCGCAGCGCCGCGGCCTTGAGAGTTTCGTGGCCGCCCGGCGGCACCAGGTACCAATCGGCACGGCGGGCGACCGTTTCGGTAAGGTCGCGCCACTGCATCGTCACCGCGGTGAAGATCTCCTGCTCGAACTCATCGCGGAAGCTGTCACTCTCCACATCGTTCCGGTACTTGCGCTCGTCCTTGAGCGTGTCGAGGATCGCCGTTTCGCCGACGAAGGCGTTCGAGGCGAATTCCAGCTTTAGGCTGCGGCTGCAGAGCGAGCCGTCAAGGCCGGGGTAGTGGAGCACGGTGAAGGTCTCGCGCAACGCCGAAAGGAAGCCGCCGCGCCAGCGGTCGAGCGCCGATTTCGCCTGCTGCATCTCCGGCGCGGTGTCAGGCATGCGCTGCGCCTCGAACTCCTTGATCTGGTCTTCCGCTGCCTTCACGTAGGCGGCGTTTTCCGAGACCTTGGAGAATACTTCACCACCGCACAGAAACATCAAGCGGTTCTTGAACGTCTGGTTGTCCCAGAACGTGCGCAGAATCGGGTTGAGGCCCTGGGCATGCGGCTGGCTGATCACCAGCAGCATGTCGTCGGCGGAAATCGTACCCTGGATGTCGTCCGTCGTCGGGAAAACGAGGAGTCGCTGGTAGGCGAGCCGGCCGCTGCCAGTTTGACACTCGTTGGCCTTCCCCGGCTTGAACACGTTGCGCAAGTAGGCTTCGACTTCCTTGCGCCGCGCGTCCTCGTTCAGCGTCTGGGCGCGGTCCTTGATCGCCGAATTGACGTTCTTGACGTCGCGGTAGTACCAGCGGCCGTCGGTTCGGCGGTGCAGGTACCAGCTCGCATCCTCGATCTGGGTGAGCAGGGCCGCGTTGATGCGGGACACGTCGCGGCCGGGCGCGCACAGGTACGCCGCGACTTCCTCGGGTGTCAGGCCGTGCAGCGCGTTCGGGTTCGCCGAGATAGCGAGGGACGAGAGATAGAGAAGGCGCGCCGCATCGACGGGGGCGGGATCGCCCCCCTTCCTGGCGAGTGCCTCGGCCGTCGCCGTACCGCGGGCAGCGACGTCGCGGGCGCAGGCATTGCGGAGGCTGGGGTTGATGCGATCGAGCATCGTATCGACATCGCGGTCGTTGAAATCGACGTCGTGCGGGTGGATCAGCGCGAGTTCGTGGCCCCTGTCCTCCCAGATGCCGGCGACCATCCGGCGGGCGAGGCGCAGCGTCTCCCGCGTCTGCTGAAAGCCGGGGTTCTCGCGAAACCGCGCGAACAGTTCCTGCATGCCGGGGTGGAACGGATAGGTGTCCATGATTTCCGCCGCCCAGCGCTCGTAGAGCATTGGCATGGCAGATTGCTGCACGGCCGTGCGGTAGGCGGCGGCGTAGGCCTGCGAGACGTGAGCGATGCTGTCGCGGTCCGGCAGCCTGCTGAACAGCCGGGCTCGCAGGACGCCATAAAGCTCAAGACCGTCCATCCGCACCGGGACGATGTCGGTGGCGACGCGATTGATCTCGTTCGAGGCGTTGTCGATGGCCTGCTGAATGTGGGCGCTGCCCAGCGCCCAGACGCCGGCTAGATCGCTGATGACGAGGCAGCAGCGCGGCAGTTTGTTGGTCATGATCGCCGCCATCAGGTTGGCGAGCGCAACCGCAAGGATGTCGGCCTGCGTCGTCGAAGGACCAGCGCTGCGGCCGCCGAGAGCGACGAAGAATGGCGGCATCTCGTCGAGCATGATCAGCGTCGGTTCCTCGCCGATCAGCCGTGCCCAGGTTGAGGGACCGGGCGCATCGCCGAGTGATCCTTCCCAGAGATGCTGGCGCTTCAACTGCTTGAGGAGATGGATCCAGAGGAAATCCTTGGTGTCCGTCTCGCGACCATCGAAGGCCGCCACCTGCACCGGCGCGCGGTCGACGCTGAGTCCGAGTTGGGCAAGAACGCCTTGCCGTTGTCGGGGCGAGCCGGCAAGCAGGCCGGCGGCAATCATGTTATGAGTCTTGCCGCCACCCATGGCCTGCTTGAGGCGGAAGACACCCTGATCGCTGCTGCCGGACAACCGCTCGAAAACCTGCCGAAGGAGAACCTTCATGCCCTCGGTGACGTGATTCTCGGCAAAGAACGTGTCTGCTTCGATGCGCCCCGCGTTGAAATCCGCGATGTTGTCAACCGTGTCGGCTTTCGCCCGGTCGAACACGCTCTGCCGGGGCTGGCACAGGCGGCGCAGACCAATGTTTGGCAACGGCTTAGTTGACATCACTAGCTTCGGGTGGCACGTAGTTCCCCCTGCGCCGGCACGGCAGAGGCGCTCGTTTAGGCTTTAGATCTGTTGCCGTTGCGGAAGGATAGGAGATCCAACGCTACCTCCACAAGTGTTCCAGGCCCTGAGCGGCCTGAGAGCAGTCGTGATTCGGGGAAAGCGTGCCGACGGAGCGGGAAAACCTCGCCGGAATCGCAGCGCGAGGACAACCATGGGTCACCGCGGGCGGTGGTCGACGAGGCGGCCCCTTAGCTGCTCTTTGGAAAGCATCCGCTCATGGACTCCGCCCGGCGGCAAGCGGTCAGAGTGCGCTGGCAAGAGCGTCCCCGCCTCATCATTTCAGGAGTTCATGCTGCGTCGGACCGATGTTTCTGTCGAGCTGGCCATGCATCAATGACAACCGCGAAAAGCCCCTTCCTTGTGATCGATGTGCCGAGATGGCCTTGATCTGGTATTCTCGTGAGCGTCACGCAATGCAAGAGGACGCGATGACCGATAGCTCTGCGACCATCGCCAAACGAGGCAGGCCTCCCAACGGCGAACGTCCGATGACCGCCGCCGAACGCAAGCGCGCGCAGCGAATGCGCGACAGCCGCGCCGCGATTGACGCCATCGGCGATGAGCAGAATGCGCCGCTGCGGGTGCTGCTGGCAATCCTGGCGCGAGTTGAGGCGTCTGAGCCGGCCCGGCGCTCTGCGCAGCGTGCCTGGGCGGAAATCGGCCGGCGTTATAATTTCGTGAGCGTGACAGAACAACCCAGCACTGAAGAAACACCGTCGAGGTACAAGGCATGAACGAAACGACGCGAACTGAAAACCTGCGCCCCGGCTGGAAGCCGGGTCAGTCCGGAAACCCCAAGGGCCGCCCGAAGGGCAGCCGCAATCGGGTCACGCTGGTCGCCCTGGCGGCGATGGAGGAAGGCGCCGATGCGATCGCCAGGAAGGTCGTCGAGATGGCCAAGGGCGGCGACATCAGCGCCGCACGGTTGGTCCTGGAACGTCTGGTGCCACCAGCCAAGGAGCGCCCGGTGGCGATCAGCTTGCCGGATACGGGATCTGCAGACGGCGTCGCTCAGGCTCAGGCGGCCATCCTGCAGGCCGTTGCTGCCGGCGACATCCTGCCCGGAGAGGCGGCGACGCTCTCGGGGATAGTCGAGGCCCGGCGCAAGGCGCTGGAGACGCAGGAACTGGAGCAACGCATCTCTGCCCTGGAGGCCAGCAAGTGAGTGCCGCCCTGCAACGTCGCCTGGCACGACTGGAAGACGTGCTGCTGCCCAAGCCACGGCAACCCGTCTGCATGTTGTGCGAGCCGGCGAGCGATGCGCCGGCCGAGGAATGGGCGGAATACCGGCGGCAGGTCGATGAAGCGAACGCGCGCGGTGACTTCCTCATCCTGCTGGTGCCGATGAAGCCGACCGAAAGCCCGCGAACCGAGAACGGTGTGACCTACTGCGGTACGGAACTGGACGCGCTGGCGTTGAAGGCGTCGATGCTTCCGTCCAAGCTCGGCAACAAGAGCGCGCTGGACGACGTGATGAAGAGCTTGCCGGGTAACGTGTTCAAGCCGCTGGCGCGCAACGAGGGATAGGCAGCGGATCTGGTGTCACGAATGGTCGGGCGTTGGACACCCCGCCGGGTTGTGGCTCGGCGGCGTTGATCGAGAACGGGTACACAAGGGGTACACGCAACCCGGAAAAGAAAAAAGCCACTTCTTGAAGTGGCCTAAGTGCTTGATTTATTGGTGCCGCTGGACGGAATCGAACTGTCGACCTACGCATTACGAATGCGCTGCTCTACCGACTGAGCTACAGCGGCCCCGCGACTGGATCGTCGCTCGCGGGGCGAGATTCTAGCAGCGCAAGAGCGCTTTGGGAACCCCATTTCTTCTCGCGCCGCCGTGTGCTGGCGCTGTGTCGGCGGTCAGTCGAGCCGGGCCAGCGTCGACTTGGCAAGTGGCGGATTCTTTGCCAGGTACTTCCTGATTCCCGAGAGGATCGCTTCGGCGATCTTGTCCTGGTAGGCGTCGTCGTTGAGCCTTTTCTCTTCGTCGGGATTCGAGATGAACGCCGTCTCGACGAGGATCGAGGGGATGTCGGGTGCCTTGAGCACGGCGAATCCGGCCTGTTCGACGTTGGGCTTGTGCAGGCGGTTGATGCCGCCGAGTTCTCCGAGCACGGCCTTGCCGAGCTTGAGGCTGTCGTTGATCGTCGCCGTCTGCGAGAGGTCGAGCAGGGTCCGCGCGAGCACCGGGTCCTTGACGTCGATATTGACTCCGCCGATCAGGTCGGCCGCGTTCTCGCGTTGCGCGAGATAGCGCGCGGCCGAACTCGACGCGCCGCTCTCCGAGAGGACGAAGACCGAAGAGCCATTGGCGTCGGGTCTGACGAAGGCGTCGGCGTGGATCGAGACGAACAGGTCGGACTGGATGCGCCGTGCTTTCTGGACGCGCTGGTGGAGCGGCACGAAGTAGTCGGAATCGCGGGTGAGCACGGCGCGCATGCTCGGTTCGGCGTCGATCTTCGCGCGCAGCCGCCGCGCTACGGCAAGCGTCACGTGCTTTTCGTAGCTGCCACCGTTGCCGACCGCGCCGGGGTCCTCGCCGCCGTGCCCCGGGTCGAGCGTGACGGTCACCAGGCGGTCGACTATTGGCCTGCCCTGGCGTTTGCCCGGCGCGGGCTTCTGCTCGGCGACCGGTTGTGGCGCGTCGCTCTTCGCCTCCGGCCGGTTCTCGGCCGGTGGCTCGGCTTTGGCTTCTGCTCTAGCGGCGGTCTTGCTCTCGACAGGGGCGGCTGGCGACTCCTTGCCGTCGAGCAGCGAGAGCAGCGGGTCGGGCGGGTTCAGCGGGTACACGTCGACGACCAGGCGATGGCCGTAGTTGCCGATCGGTGGCAACTCGAAGACCTGGGGATTGACCTCGGACTTGAGTTCCATGACCAGGCGGACGACACCGGGCTTGTAGCGTCCGGCGCGCAGCAGGCGGATGTTCGGGTCGTCGGGCGAGACCTTGTTGGCCAGGTTCTCGAGCACGTGGTTGAGTTCGATGCCTTCGAGATCGACGACCAGCCGCTCCGGATTCTTGACCGTGAAATGTGTGTACTTGAGCGCTGCGCCGTGTTCGATGGTCACCCGCGTGTAGTCGGCGGCCGGCCAGATGCGCACGGCGACGACTCCGGAGTTTCGGCTGCTGGCGGCCTGCGCAAGCGGGTTGACGGTCAGCAGCAGCGATGCCCCGGTGAACTTGATCAGCCTGCGCCGGGCGGCTCGCGGCTGGTGAGCGCTTTCAGACATTCTCGTCCCTCCGTGCTGGCGGCGCTGACCTCGATCCGTCGCCCCTTTTCGGCGAAATGCAGCGAGACGACCAGGTCGGGCGGCGGCAGATAGCCGGCAGCTTTCTGCGGCCATTCGACGAGACAGACGGCGTCGTCACGGAAGTACTCGCCAAGCCCAGCATCCAAAAACTCTTCTGGAAATTTGAAACGATAGAAATCAAAGTGATACCAGTATATCCTCGAAATCACGTAAATTTCAACCAGTGCAAAGGTGGGGCTTTTCACGGGACCGGTGTGGCCGCACGCGCGCAGCATCGCGCGCACTAGCGTCGTTTTGCCGCTGCCCAGATCGCCGTCGAGCCAGACGACGATGCCGGGCGCGAGCAGCGGCGCGAGTCGCCTGGCGAATTCCGCGGTCGCGGCTTCGTCGCGCAGGTGCAGGCTCAGGACGGAGTGGTTATGATCGGCGCTATGCAAGAAGGGGACTCCGCAGGGGCTGGCAGCGGGATTCCGGGCGTTGCCCGGGTCGATTACGCCGACGTCGCCCAAAGGATCAGGGAATGGGCCGGAGAACTCGGCTTTGCTCAGGCGGCCATCGCCGGGGTCGATGTCGCCGCGGCGTCCTCCCGGCTCCAGCGCTGGCTCGAGCTGGGACGACACGGCGGCATGGATTATATGGCCAGACACGCCGGCTTGCGGATGGCGCCGGACGCGGTGCTGCCCGGCGTGCGTTCGGTCGTCTCGCTGCGCCTGCCCTACTGGCCGGCAGCGGCCGATGCGGGGCAAGTCCTGGGCGACCAGCGTCTGGCCTACGTCTCGCGCTACGCGCTGGGCCGCGATTACCACCGGACGATCCGCCAGCGGCTCCGGCTGATCGTCGATCGACTGGCCGCCCATCTCGCGTCGATCGGCTTCAGCGAGCCGTTCGCCTGTCGTGTCTTCGCCGATTCGGCACCGGTCTTCGAGACGGAGTTCGCCGTCCGGTCGGGCATCGCCTGGCGCGGCAAGCACACGCTGTCGCTGGCTCGTTCGGGGTCGTGGCATTTTCTCGGCGAGATTTTCACGACGCTGCCGCTGCCGGTCGACGCGCCGATCGGCGAACACTGCGGCGACTGCCTGCGCTGCCTCGAGGCGTGTCCGACCGGGGCGATCGTCGCCCCCTACGAGGTCGACGCGCGCCGCTGCATTTCGTATCTGACGATCGAACTGGCTGGGCCGATCCCCGTCGAACTGCGTCCGCTGATCGGCAACCGCATCTACGGCTGTGACGACTGCCAGCTGTGCTGTCCGTGGAACCGCTTCGCGGCTGCCGGCGACCCGGACTTTGCCGTTCGCCACGGACTCGACGCGCAGCCGCTGGCCGTGCTCTTCGCCTGGAGCGCGAGCGAATTCGACACCCGGCTCGCCGGTAGCGCGATCCGCCGGATCGGCCACGAGCGCTGGCTGCGCAACGTCGCCGTCGCGCTCGGCAACGCTGCGGCTTCGCCCGAGGTCGATGCGGCGCTCGCTGCGCGCGCCGACGACCCGTCAGAGCTGGTCCGCGAACACGTCGGCTGGGCGCTGGCCCGACACGCCGTGCGAGGTAGGGCGGCCGCAGCCGCCTCGGCTGGAAGCTGAGGCGAGTCGTCGACGCGCCGCCGCCGGCCGGCCGCGAAGTGCGCTCACATGTTCGGGTAGTTCGGGCCGCCACCACCCTCCGGTGCGACCCAGCGGATGTTCTGCGTCGGGTCCTTGATGTCGCAGGTCTTGCAGTGCAGACAGTTCGATGCGTTGATCTGCAGGCGGGGCTCGTCGCCGTCGACGACGATCTCATAGACGCCGGCGGGGCAGTAGCGCTGCTCGGGCGCGGCGTACTGCCGGAAATTCACGGCGATCGCCTTGCTGCTGTCGAGCAGCTGCAGGTGGACCGGCTGATCCTCTTCGTGAGCGGTGTTCGAGACGAATACCGACGAGAGCCGGTCGAAGGTCAGCTGGCCATCTGGCTTCGCGTAGCTGATCGGTGCGAAGTTCGCCGCCGGGGCGAGCTGCTGGTGGTCGGGGCTCTTGTCCTTGAGCGTGAAGAACATTCGCCCGCCGAAGAGGTTCTGCTGGATCCAGTTGAACGCGCCGCCGAAGAAGGTCCCGAACTTGTGCAGCGCCGGGCCGAAGTTGCGCGCCCGGTAGAGTTCGTCGTAGAGCCACGATTCGCGGAACGCCGCAGCATAGCCGGTGAGGTCGCTGCGCCCGCCGTCGCCCTGCTTCAGCGCGCTGGCGACGGTCTCGGCGGCGAGCATTCCCGATTTCATCGCCGTATGCGCACCCTTGATCTTGGCGAAGTTCAGCGTCCCGGCGTCGCAGCCGATCAGCAGGCCGCCGGGGAAGCTCTGCTTGGGCAGGCTGTTCAGACCGCCCTTGGTGATCGCTCGTGCGCCGTAGCTCAGACGTTTGGCCCCCTCGAGGTACTTCCTGACCTCGGCCTGGCGCTTGAAGCGCTGGAACTCCTCGAACGGTGACAGGTAGGGGTTGGCGTAGTTGAGGTCGACGATCAGGCCGACGGCGACCTGGCCGTCCTCGAGATGGTAGAGGAACGAGCCGCCGGTCGCGCCGTGTTCGCTGAGCGGCCAGCCTGCGCCGTGCATCACCAGCCCCGGGACGTGGCGGGCCGGATCGATCTGCCAGAGTTCCTTGATGCCCAGTCCGTAGTGCTGGGCCGTCGCGCCGTTATCGAGAGCGTAGCGGGCGATCAGCTCCTTGCCGAGTTGGCCGCGGCAGCCTTCGGCGAACAGCGTGTACTTGGCGTGCAGCTCGAGTCCCGGCTGGAAAGAGTCCTTCGCTTCGCCGTCCTTGCCGCGCCCCATGTCGCCGGTGGCCACTCCCTTGAGCGAACCGTCTTCGTGGTAGAGCACCTCGGCGGCAGCGAAGCCGGGGAAGATCTCGACGCCAGCGGCTTCTGCCTGCTGCGCGAGCCAGCGGCAGAAACTCCCGAGGCTGATGATGTAGTTGCCGCTGTTGTGCATCGGCGCCGGAACGGCAAAGTGCGGCAGCCGTGTGGCGCGCGTTTCGCTGCGGTAGAGGTAGACCTGATCTTCGCTGACCGGTGTCTTCAGCGGGGCACCGCCGGCCTGCCAGTCGGGCAGCAGCTCGTCGAGCGCCCGGGTCTCGAAAACGGCTCCCGAGAGGATGTGCGCGCCGACTTCCGAGCCTTTCTCGAGCACCATGACCGTCAGGTCGGGGTCGAGTTGCTTGAGGCGAATCGCCGCGCTGAGCCCTGCCGGCCCGGCACCGACGATCACCACGTCGTATTCCATCGCTTCCCGTTCCATCAGCGTTCCTCCTGCCTGCTCGATCTCGGCACGGCTTCGCCTTTCCGGCGAGTCTGTGCTGTCCCGGCAGTCACTGGTTAAAAAAAAAGCCAACGCTGGGTTGGCTTTCTGCTCCTGATCTGTCTGGTCGGGGCGCCGGGATTCGAACTCGGGACCCCTTGCACCCCATGCAAGTGCG
>NZ_JAMTDX010000076.1 GCF_023806625.1 Accumulibacter sp. | reverse complement strand
CCCACCCCGCCGTTTGCCCAGATGGCCCTCGTTCCACACAAAACGGAGTAAACCCCAAAAGTGGAGTAATCTCGTCGGCAAAGCCTGCGGGTTCCGCGGACCGTCCAGGAGGAGGACACGATGAGCACACGCGATGCATTGTCCGGCCGGGTCCAGTTGCAGCATCTGGCGATCGGCAGCCTGATCCAGTGGGGAGACCACCTCTCGGTCGACCATCCGGGGATCGACGCCCAGCACCGGGCGATCTTCGACCTCGGCGCCGGGATCTACGATCATTGGCGAGAGGGCCGTGGCATCGACGAACTGCGCCCGACCGTCGACCGTCTCGCCGGTCTGATCGAGGCCCACTTCGCCTACGAGGAAAGGCTTCTCGCCGAGGTCGGCTACGCGGACCTCGCGCGGCATCGGGCGGAACACCACAGCCTGCTCGACGACCTGGCGGCGATCCGCGAGCGCTTCGCCAGGCTGACCGGCAACGACGTGTCGCCCGCCGGTTCGCTGCTCGCACCGGGCTGGCCGGTGATGCGTTTCTTTCTCGAGTTCAGCGTCGGCCACGTGACGAGCAGCGACCTGGCCTACCGGCCGACCCTCGCCGAAATCCGCGATTACGTCCAGGGCACGGCCTGAGAGTCCGCTGGAACGAACTCCCGCCACCCTGAGGCGCTTCTTCAGCGGACTTTCGGCTAGTCTGCATTTCTCACGGCTGGGGCGTGCATCGCAGGCCAGGTCATGACTACGGCAAGGCCCCCCGACCGGGCCGACTGCCAGGCTGGGAGAAATGCAGGCGACGGCGCAGAGCCGAGCGCTGACCCGCGACAACCGATCAGCCGAGCAGAACGCCAGTCATCCAGGCCGGCGCCGAAGCCCCGCCTGGCAACAGCGATCGCACCCCCGCGCAGGCCTGACGGCTACGGCAAGGTTTGGCGCCGCGCAGTGCCAGGTGACGGAGGGACACGAAGAAGCCGTCAACGACTTGCCTGATACCACGCCGGCACGCCCCTCATCCGTCAACGGCGCTGCTCGGCCTCTGCATCGCCGCCGCCAGCGCATCCTCACCGACTTCCGGACAAACCTTCTCGATGAACGCGCGAACGTAGCTGCGCAGGTACTTCCCGCGGCGTACGGCGAGACGAGTCGTGCTCTCCGGAAAAAGCCGGGGCGCCGGAATCAGCGTCAGTCCGCGGTCCTTGTTCGCGTCGTAGGCCATCGAGGCGACGATCCCGACACCGAGACCAAGTTCGACGTACGTCTTGATCACGTCGGCGTCGATCGCCGAGAGCACGATGTCGGGAGCGACGCCAGCCGCGGCAAACGCTCCGTCGATCAGCGTCCGCCCGGTAAAGCCCTCCTGATAGGTGACGATCGGATAATCGCCGATCACCTCGAGTGTCAGGTCGCGGACCTCCAGAAGCGGGTGACCGTACGGTACGATCAGCGCGTGATGCCAGCGGTAGAAAGGAAACGCCGCCACTTCGGGCAGCTGGTCGAGCTTTTCGGTGGCGATACCGACGTCGGCGACCCCGGAAAGCAGCAGATCGGCGATTTCCACGGGACTCCCCTGATGCAATGCGAGGTGCACCTTCGGGTAATCGGCCTTGAACCACTTGATGATCTGCGGCAAGGCGTAACGCGCCTGCGTATGCGTGGTCGCGACGACGAAATGGCCACTTTCCCGGCTCGCGAAATGGTCGGCGATGTGGCGCAGGTTCTGGGTGTCGAGCAGGATGCGCTCGACCACGCCGGCGAGTTCCCTGCCGGGCTCGGTCAGACCGAGAAGGCGCTTGCCGTGGCGCACGAAGATCTCGATGCCCAGTTCGTCTTCGAGATCCCTGATGTGCTTGCTGACCCCGGGTTGCGAGGTGTATAGGGCATTCGCCACCTCCGTCAGGTTGAACTCCTGGCGAACCGTCTCGCGAATGATCCTAAGCTGCTGCAGGTTCATCGCTTTCCCTCAGGCGGCCAGAGCGTCCGTCTGAAAGAGACGAATCCGGCGCGGACGCAGCAATACACGGTCACCCTCGCGTACACCGAGTCGTCCGAGTGTTTGCCGATCCAGGTGAACCTCGATCGGTTCGCCTGCCTCGCCGTCGCCGCGGCTCAGTTCCAGTTGCGCCGTCGGACCGATCGAAACGACGCGCTCGATCTTCGCCGGGAGGCCACTCCCGGCCGGCCACCCCGGAACGAGGTCGAAATCGTGCGGTCGCACGAAGGCCACCGCTCCGCCACCCGGCTCGCGGTCTCCGGAATCGAGGCCAATCACATGTTCCCCGACATGGAGCTGTCCGCCCTCTATCCGCCCGTGAAAGAGGTTGACCGACCCGAGGAAGTTCGCGACGAAGGGCGTTGCGGGAGTCTCATAGACCGATTCGGGGGTGCCGACCTGTTCGACTCGGCCCGAATTGATCAGGACCACCCGGTCGGCCACTTCCAGCGCTTCCTCCTGGTCGTGGGTCACGAACACGCTGGTGACGTGGATCTCGTCGTGAAGCTGGCGGAGCCAGCGGCGCAACTCCTTGCGCACTTTCGCGTCGAGTGCGCCGAACGGCTCGTCGAGCAGCAGCACCTTTGGCTCGACGGCAAGCGCCCGGGCCAGGGCAATCCGCTGTCGCTGGCCACCGGACAGTTGCGACGGATGACGGTCGGCGAGCCAGTCGAGTTGCACGAGCTTGAGCAGACGCACGACCCGTTCCCGGATCTGCGCTTCCGTGGGACGCAGTTTCCGTGACCGGACGCGCAGCCCGAAAGCGACGTTGTCGAAGACACTCATATGCCTGAACAGCGCGTAGTGCTGAAAGACGAAGCCGACCTGACGCTCGCGGACGTGGCGGTGCGAGGCATCGTCGCCATCGAGCAGGACTTCTCCCCGGTCGGCGTACTCCAGACCGGCGATGATCCGCAGCAGCGTCGTCTTGCCACACCCCGACGGGCCCAAGAGGGCAACCAGTTCCCCTGAACCGATGTCGATCGAAACGTCGTCGAGCGCCTGAAACGCGCCGAAGCGCTTGCTGAGGTGACGAATGGCGATGCTCATGACTCATTCTCCCGAGAGCCTGGTGACGAGTGACGATGCACGCGCCGTTCCACCAGTTCCTTGATACCGAGCGTGACGATGGCCAGAAGGGCGAGCAGCGACGCGACGGCGAAGGCAGCGGCGTAGTTGTATTCGTTGTAGAGGATCTCGACGTGCAGCGGCATCGTGTTGGTCAGCCCGCGGATGTGTCCGGAAACGACCGACACAGCCCCGAACTCGCCCATCGCACGCGCGTTGCAGAGAATCACGCCATAGAGCAGTCCCCACTTGATGCCCGGCAGCGTCGTATGCCAGAAGACCTGCCAGCCCGATGCACCGAGAACGACGGCGGCCTCCTCCTCCTCCCAGCCCTGGGCCTCCATCAATGGGATCAGTTCGCGAGCGACGAACGGAAAAGTGACGAATATGGTCGCCAGCACGATGCCCGGAACCGCGAAGATGATCCGCACATCGTGTTCCTGAAGCCACGGCCCGAACCAGCCCTGAGCCCCGAAGAGCAGAACGTAGATCAACCCCGATATGACCGGCGAGACCGAGAAGGGCAGATCGATCAACGTGATCAGCACCCGCTTTCCGACGAAATCGAAGCGCGCGATGGCCCAGGACGCGGTGACCCCGAAGACGAGATTCAGCGGGACGGCGATCGCGGCAACGAGCAGCGTGAGCTGGATCGCGGCCAGCGCGTCCGGGTTTGTCAGCGCCGCGAGATAGGCGCCCCACCCTTTGCGCAGCGCTTCGGCAAACACCGTGAGCAGCGGAAGCAGCAGGAAGACGGCGAAGAATGCCAGCGCGATGCCGATCAGCGCCCATCGCACCGGGGTCGGGTCGCGCGTGCTCGGGGATTCGTCTGCGATGATTCCGGGATGGACCAGGGTACGGCTTTCCATCTCAGCCTCCCGCACCGCGACGACGCTGCATCCACCCCTGAAGGGCATTGATGATCAGCAGCAGGATGAACGAAATCACCAGCATGACTGAGGCGACTGCCGTCGCTCCAGCGTAGTCGTACTGCTCGAGCTTGGTGATGATCATCAACGGGGCAATCTCGGAGACCATGGGCACGTTCCCGGCGATGAAGATGACCGAACCGTACTCGCCGACGGCCCGCGCGAACGCCATCGCGAATCCGGTAAGTATCGCCGGCGCAATGTGCGGCAGGATGACCCGCCGGAAGGTCTGCCACCGTGAGGCGCCCAGCCCGGCCGCAGCTTCCTCGACGTCGCGCTCGAGGTCGGCAAGTACCGGCTGCACCGTGCGCACGACAAATGGGAGACCGATGAACACCAACGCGAGGAGCACTCCCTTCGGCGTATAAGCCACTTCGATACCGAGTGGTTGCAGAAACTCACCGATCGGCCCATTCGCCGAGTAGATCGTCGCCAGTGCGATCCCGGCGACCGCCGTAGGCAGCGCGAACGGCAGGTCGACGAGCGCGTCGACGAGTCCCTTGCCGGGGAAGCGATAGCGAACGAGCACCCAGGCTAGGACGAGCCCGAAGACGACGTTGATCCCCGCAGCGAGCAGCGAGGCGCCGAAACTTAGACGATACGAAGCGACGACGCGTGGCGTGCTGACCGCCGACCAGAACGCTTCCCAGCCAAGCGTCAGCGTCTTGGCCCCGATCGCAGAGAGCGGTATCAGGACCACCAGGCTCAGATAGGCCAGCGTATAACCCAGGGTCACCGCAAAGCCGGGCAGAACGCTGAAGCGCTTCAGCCTGCTGCTGTTCCCTTCTCGTCGAACCATTCCTCGCTCCTGCTGCGCTGCATCAATACGGATCCGGAGTGTACGGCCAGCTCTATAGCATGAGAAATAATCATTGGTAAGGAAGTAATTCCACCTCGCTATAAAGGAACCGTGACCGACCCCTGCCCCTTCTTCGTTCGGTCGCTGAGGGGATCGAGGCTTCGGCTGCCGACAAAGGCTGTTTGCGTCTGATCTGGAAACGTCCCCCGAGGTCGTGCTGGCGTGACACCCGCCCACCGGCCGAATCCTCTGTCGATCGTCGCCTCCCCGATCCTCGCAAACCGGTCGAGTACCCCTCCGGAAGCCTTCGCGCCGCGCTCGAAACCTTCAGCCTGATCGCGGCTGCGCGGCTTTCGCCAGAGCGAGACCGCGGAACCGGGCCGGCGGGATCATCCGCCGGATCATTCAATCACCCCGTCACTCAGCATCCGGAGAACAGCTCCTGGGCGATCCATAGGCATGGCCCTGGAGCCACACGCGACCGGGGAGGGTGCCGGCGAGCGGGCGCTCGTTGCGCGTCAGGACAACCACGGTCTCCCGGCCCGAGCAATGAAGCAGATCCCCCAGGACGGCGCCATCGAGGTGATCGTCCCACCCCGACGATCGCATGGCGAGCTTGACGAACTGGGGCGCCGAGCGCGTGATGGCCGGCCAGTGAGCAGGCGATTCGAGGTTGACGGCAACCTGGAAGCCGTGGCGACGGTAATTGCGCAACACCAGATGGAGCAGCTCGGGCTGCCGGCTGGCCGCCACGGGTGTCTCGATGACGAGTCGTTCCGGAGAAACGCCCAGCGCGTCGACAACTCGTCGAAAGGCTCGCCCGTGATCGTCGGCGACCGCCGCCAGCAACCGTCCATGCACGTTGAGGAAGAGCAGCGACTCGCTCGCGGCGAGCAGCCAGTTGAGGAGGTGCACGGTCCGGCACAGGCGGTCCAGCGCGATCAGCCGTTCGTCGTCCGCGGCTGCCGAAAACAGACCCCATGGCGACAAGTCAGGCTGCCCGTGGCCGAGCACTCGCAGAAACGCTTCCTGACCGCGAACTTCGCCGGAATGTGCGTCGACGATCGGCTGGAACACCGAAGAAAGGCGGCAACCATACCAGTCCCCGATGATGCTGCCATCGGCGTGACGATGGAGGGATCTTCCGGGCTCGTGGCCTTGGGGAAGGCGTGTTATGAAAGCTCGTGCGGGAGACCGCAGCGACTGTGCATCAGATGACATGAACATTCTTCCGGTTACGCCAACGGCTAACGGCCCCGGACAGTACGCGCGCCAAACCGAAACCGGAACGACGAATTCCTGCAATGCACATGCACCGTGTCCGACTTCCCCGCTTCCCACGTGGGACTCGGCAAAGCCTCTCGCACTTCGCGGCGATCGCGAACGCCTTCGCACCAACCGCGGCGCCCCGGCCCGGTTGATCCGTGCCGAGGCGCACCCGTGCGAAGGGGAAGTCGCCGGAGCGTTATCGGACCGCCTTCTCCCTGTCCGCCGCAAGCCGCCGCAACACCGAGACAAGCACATCGACCTCGGCACAGGTGTTGTAGAAGGCCAGCGACGCCCGGACGGTCGCTTCGACGCCGAAGCGACGCAAGATCGGTTGCGCACAGTGATGACCGGCACGCACCGCTATTCCTTCCTCGTTCAGAGCCGTGCCCACCTCCTCGGGACGGTAGCCGGCAAGGGTAAACGACAGGACGCTCGCTTTTTCCGTGGCGGTTCCGATCAGACGAATGCCGGGAACGGAAGCGACCTGACGCGTCGCGTAGGCGAGCAGTTGGTGCTCGTAACGGGCGATATTCTCGATGCCCGTCCGCTCGACGTAGTCGATTGCTGCACCGAGACCCACGGCGTCGGCAATGTTGCCGGTCCCCGCCTCGAATCGAGCCGGGACACCCTGGAACACCGTCCGCTCGAAGGTGACGTCGGCGATCATGTTGCCTCCACCCTGCCACGGCGGCATCACCTCGAGGACTTCACGGCGTCCGTAGAGGGCGCCAATGCCGGTGGGCGCGAAGACCTTGTGTCCGGAGAAGACGAAGAAATCGGCGTCCAGCGCGCGCACGTCGACGCGCATGTGGGACACCGACTGGGCGCCGTCCACGAGCACCCGGGCTCCCACGCGGTGGGCCATCGCGATGATCTCCCTGACCGGAGTGATGGTCCCGAGCGCGTTGGAAACCTGGCTGATGGCCACCAGGCGCGTACGATCGCCGAGCAGCCGCTGGTACTCCTCAAGGAGGATCTGGCCCCGGTCGTCGACCGGAATCACCCGCAGGCGGGCCCCGGTCTCGTTGGCCAACTGCTGCCACGGCACGATGTTCGCATGGTGCTCGAGCAACGAGACGACGATCTCGTCGCCTTCGCGGACGTTTCGCGTGCCCCAGCTCCTGGCAACCAGGTTGATCGCCTCGGTCGCACCGCGTACGAAGACGATCTCCTCCGCGGTGCCCGCGCCGAGAAAACGCGCCACCTTGCTGCGGGCGGCTTCATAGGCGTCGGTGGCCCGCGCAGCGAGTTCGTGCGCAGCGCGGTGGATGTTCGAGTTCTCGTGCTCGTAGAAGTGTACGAGGCGCTCGATCACCGTCCGGGGTTTCTGCGTCGTTGCCGCATTGTCGAGCCAGATCAGAGGTCTGCCGTTGACTCGCTCGGCAAGGATCGGGAAGTCGCGGCGTACGGCTTGCACATCGAAGGCCGGGAAGCGGCTGCTGTCGGCCTGCGGCACTCCCCTCCCGAGCGAATCGCCGACGAAGTAGAAGTGCTGCGGGTCGCCCGACACCGTGTTCCGGGCCTGGGTCGACTGCTCGCTGGCGAGCTCATCCAGAACCCGGCGCAAGAGCGCCTCTCCGGGAGAAGCGATCGGCGACACGGCGGTCTGTCCGGCAAGCGGAACTCCTCCGGCTGGCATGGCCATAGCCGAAGCCTGAACCGCGGATCCGTCGATAAAGTAGCGTGGCGAAGTCGACATCGCGGCGGGCCAACCAGGCGGCAACGACCCTTCCGGCAGGCCGGCAGACAGGTCGGGCAGGTCGACTTCGCGAAGCTCGGGAGCCAGCCACGGTTCGGGCGAAAGCGGCGCCGGGCCGCCCGGTGGATCGGCGACGCGCGGCGAACGAGCGGAACCCACGGTCGCCGGGTCCTGCCGAGGGCCGGACAGCGGGAAACCTGCTTCGCTCGCCGACAGAACACCGTACAGCGTTCGCGCGAGCGCGGCCAGGGAGGCCTCGCTTGGCAGTCCCGCAAGCTCGGGAGGCGACCCGGCGAGCGGCAGTTCAGCGGTAGTTGTCGCGGTAGTCATGGTACTTGTCGACCTCCACTTCGTCGAGGACGGCCAGGGCGTCTTCGGCATGAACGGCCAGCGAACAATACAGCGAGACCAGATACGAAGCGATCGCGTTGCGGTCGATGCCCATGAACCGGACCGACAGGCCGGGACTCTGTTCGCCCGGGAGGCCCGGCTGGTACAGACCAACGACGCCCTGGCGCTTGTCCCCTACGCGCAGGAGCAGAACCTTGGTCCTGCCCTCCTCGACGGGGACCTTATCCGACGGGATCAGGGGAACACCCCGCCAGGTGACGAACTGCGAACCGAAGAGCGAAACGGTCGGCGGCGGAACTCCTCGCCGGGTGCACTCGCGGCCGAAGGCGGCAATCGCCAGCGGGTGCGTCAGGAAGAACGCTGGTTCCTTCCACACCCGGACCAGCAGTTCGTCGAGGTCGTCCGGCGTCGGCGCGCCGCTCAGCGTGGCGATGCGCTGACTTTCGGCGACATTGGCGAGCAGACCGTAGTCGCCATTGTTGATCAGCTCACTCTCCTGACGTTCCTTGATCGTCTCGATGGTCAGCCGCAGCTGCTCCTTGATCTGGTCGTGCGGACTGCTGTACAGGTCGGAAACACGCGTGTGCACGTCGAGGATCGTCGTCACGGCGCTAAGGAAATACTCGCGCGGCTTCTCTTCGTAATCGACGAAGGTCTGGGGCAGCTCCGATTCATCGCGCCTGGCGCAGGCAACGCGGACGTCGCGCGGGTTCCTGACTTGGTTCAGCCGATAGATACCGGCCTCGACCGGCAGCCACGGCAGCAGATGGACCAGCCAGCGGGGCGAGATGGTCGGGAGTTGCGCCACGGTCTTGGTGGCGTTGGCCAGCTGCCGTGCGGCTGAGTCGCCGAGAGCATGCTGCAGCGAAGGGTCGGTCATCTAGAGCTCCTGTGGGTTGCCAAGGGTCAAACAACAATCAACGGTCACGAGACCGGTCGGGAAAGGGGGCAAGGCCGCCACCCAGCGGCCCGGCCGAGGACGTGCACCGCCGCCGGGGCGGCGAGCGACCACCCCGGGGCCGGAGCAGATATCCGGAGCAACTCAAATCCCGTCTCCTCCGTCGACCAGATCGCTGCGCGTCATGGCCTGTGTGACGACGCTTCCCGGAGGTACGCTCTGGGTCAGCCAGACGTTGCCACCGATCGACGACCCCTGCCCAATGGTGATCCTGCCAAGGATCGTCGCGCCGGCGTAAATCACCACATCGTCCTCGACAATCGGATGGCGTGCGCCGCCTTTTTCCAGAGCGCCCTGCGCGTCGAAGTGGAAGCGCCTTGCGCCGAGTGTCACGGCCTGATAGAGCCGGACGCGCTCGCCGATCACCGTCGTCTCGCCGATCACCACACCCGTCCCGTGATCGATGAAGAAGCTGGCGCCGATCTGCGCCCCTGGATGAATGTCGATGCCGGTCGCCGAGTGGGCGAGTTCGGAGACGATTCGAGCGACCAGGGGCGCTCCGAGTCGATACAGGACGTGTGCCAGACGATGGTGAATCGTTGCCAGGACCCCGGGATAGCAGAGGACGACCTCGTCGACGCTGCGTGCGGCCGGATCCCCTCGGTAGGCAGCCTCGACATCGCTGTCGAGCAAGGCGCGAATTTCCGGAAGCTCGGTGGCGAACCGTTGCACGAGGCTGACCGCGCGCTGATCGATCTCCGGCGCACCGACGGTCGAGTCCCCTCGCGAAGCATGGGCCAGTTCGAGACGCACCTGCGCGAGCAAGGTCCGCAGAGAGACGTCGAGCATGTGCCCGACGTAGAAGTCCTCACTCGCGCCCTGTTGAAGATCGCTGGGGCCCAGGCGCATCGGGAACAGCGCGCCGCACAGTCGTTCGACGACCTCGCGCAGTGACTCCCGGGAGGGGAACTCCCTCCGACCCGCCTCGACGCTGCGCTGCTGCGCCAGTCGCCAGCGTTCGCGCTTCATGCGCAGTCGGCGAACGACCGAGTCGAGCCCGGAAACAACCAGAGTCTCCGCAGAAGGTTCAGTCAGAGCGAAATCGTGCATCGCTTTGGCCCGGTGGGCATGTGCGGCAAGCAAGTCTTGCGCCAATCTTCTCAGTCCTGGACCCAGGGCAGCCCGTGATAGCGCCAGCCTCCGGCTCCACCACGCTGTCCGTCGGTCGAGATCTCGCCCTCGAAGCCTTCGAGGACGTTGAAGACACGAGTGAAACCAGCGCGAGTGGCGGCCTCGGCGGCCGCTGCCGAACGCTTGCCGCTACGGCAGATCAATAGAATGACTTCATCCTTGCCGGCCCTGCCCGCCAGTTCGCGGGAAAATCGGGGATTGCGGCTGAGGCTCGCTCCGATCTGCCATTGCACCAACGGCGAGTTAGGCACGTGGCCGACGTACTTGTATTCTTCGGCGGTCCGCACGTCGATGATCGTCGCCACGCCGGCAGTGAGCAGCGCCCATGCTTCGAGCGGCGTCACAGCTCCGGCGAAGGTCAGGTTTCCCCGAGCAGCACGGGCCACCGCTGAGGCGAGAATCGCCTGGGCGTCACCATCGGCCTCCAGTTTGAGGTTCGTGGCGACCACGTGACTCGTCCCGTAGGTGTGTCCTGAACAGGCGACGGCTTCCATGTACTTCTCCTTCACTGGCAAACTTGGGAACGACCGGACAGTTCGACAGCCGCCACTGTAAGAAGCCACAGCCGCAGCGGCCAACGAAGAAAAGCTGACTTGCTTATAACCAGGCGACCCCATGGCCAAAGGGAGGGCGAGCCGAAGCAGAGCCACCGCCCGGCTCCGAGACTGTCACCAACGTGTTGCGCCACAAAGGGCCGCGGCGGCCCCCGGCCCGGCGCGTCGAGGAGAGATGGGCGGTCAGCATGCGCCTCGCAGCCGGCCGTCTTCTCGGAGAGGCCGGATCGACAACTCTCGATCCCGACCGCAGCGATCGACGAACCGGCGCAGGCGCGGCTCGAACCGCGCGGCGTCGATCAGGAATCCATCGTGTCCCTGCTCCGAGTCGATCTCGAAGATCTCGCCGCGAGGCAGCAACCGTGCGAGACCATATTGCTCACCGGGCACGTACAGCCCGTCCGATCTGACCGAACCGATCAGCACGGGTTGCCGGATTCGCTGGACGACCTGCTCGTACGGGCCACGCCCTCGCGCCAGATCGTGCGTGTCCATCGCTTCGAGCAGGGTCAGGTAGCTGTTGGCATCGAAACGCCGGGCGAGGGCCTCTCCGTGGTGGCGCAGCCAGTTGCGAACCGCGTAGTCGTCCGGAGCCTTCGCCCGGTGGCCGAAGACCGCCCTTCCGCTGGCCCGTCCGAAGCGCGCACCCAGCGACGCAGGGCTTCGATAGGTGGCCATGGCGATGGCCCGAGCGGCGGCAAGTCCTCTGAGCGGCGGGTCGTCCGGTGGATAGTGGCCATCGCGAAATCTCGGATCAGCCAGCAACGCCAACCTCTGCGCCTCACTCCAGACAACACACCAGGCCGGGTGCCGACCGGCCGCGGCGATGCTGACCACCGCCTCCACGCGGCGGGGGTCGAGCAGTGCCCACTCCAGCGCCTGCAGGCCGCCCATCGAGCCGCCGATGACGAAGCGGATCCGCCGGATGCCGAGGCGGTCGGCGAGCACCATCTGCAGGCGGACCTGGTCGCGCACGGTGACCGCCGGGAAGCGGGTCGCCCAGCGCTGCCCATCCGGGGCAAAGCTGCTCGGCCCGGTGGTCCCGTAGCAGCCGCCGAGGACGTTGCTGCAGACAATGAAGTCGCGCTCGCCATCGAGCGCCCGACCCCTGCCGAAGAGCGCCGGCCACCACTCGTCTGCGTCCGCCGAGCCGGTCAGCGCGTGACAGACGATCACCGCGTTGCCGCCGTCGGCGTCGAGCCGCCCCCAGGTCCGGTAGGCGACCTGCACTTCCGGGAGTTCGCAGCCGCTTTCCAAAGCAAATGGCTGGCCCAGGGCCAGCCATTGCGTCGCTTCCGAAACGCCGAAGGTCATGCCGCCGCTTCGAGCGCCGAGCGGCGCAGGGCGTGGTCGAAGTCGAGCTTGATGTCCTCGATGTGCTCGATGCCCACCGAGACGCGGATCAGGTCGGGACGCACGCCGGCGCTCTTCTGCTCGGCCTCGGACAACTGCTGGTGCGTCGTCGAGGCCGGGTGGATGACCAGCGTCTTGGCATCGCCGACATTCGCCAGGTGGCTGGCGAGGACGACGTTGTCGATGAACTTCTGGGCTGCGGTCGACCCGCCCTTGATGCCGAAATTGAGCACGGCGCCGAAGCCGTTCTTCAGGTACTTCCTGGCCAGAGCGTGGTAGGGGTTTTCCTCGAGTCCGTTGTATTCGACCCATGCCACCTGCGGATGCGACTTGAGCCACCTGGCCAGTTCGAGCGCATTGTCGACATGGCGCTGGACGCGCAGCGACAACGTCTCGACGCCCTGCAGGAGCTGGAAGGCATTGAACGGCGACAGGCTGGGCCCGAAGTCGCGCAGGCCTTCGACGCGGGCGCGGATGGCGAAGGCGATGTTGCCGAACGGGCCGCCCGAGCCGAAGACTTCCCAGAAATTGAGGCCGTGGTAGCCCGGGGCCGGGTCGGTGAACAGCGGGAACTTGCCGTTGCCCCAGTTGAACTTGCCCGAATCGACGATGACGCCGCCGATCGACGTACCGTGGCCGCCGATCCACTTGGTCGCCGACTCGACGACGATGTCGGCGCCGTGCTCGATCGGACGGGCGATGTAGCCGCCGGCGCCGAAGGTGTTGTCGACGATCAGCGGGATGCCCGCATCGTGGGCGACCT
The DNA here is from genome assembly GCF_023806625.1 of Accumulibacter sp. Lineage (GTDB taxonomy): Bacteria > Pseudomonadota > Gammaproteobacteria > Burkholderiales > Rhodocyclaceae > Accumulibacter. The sequence continues at coordinate 2,994 of NZ_JAMTDX010000076.1, read as the reverse complement.
TGGCCAGCGCGTCGAAGTCGGGAATGTTGAAGCGGGGGTTGCCGATGGTTTCGACGTAGATGGCCTTCGTCCTGTCGTCGATGGCCTTGCGGAAGTCCTCCGGGTTGTCGCCGTCGACAAACTTGACCCCGATGCCGAAGCGCGGCAGCGACACCTTGAACTGGTTGTAGGTGCCGCCGTACAGGTAGCTGGTCGACACGATGTTGTCGCCGGCCTGGGCGATGGTGCTGATGGCGAGGAACTGCGCCGCCTGTCCCGAGCTGGTGGCCACTGCCGCGACACCACCTTCCAGCGCCGCGATGCGCTGCTCGAAGACGTCGGTGGTCGGGTTCATGATGCGCGTGTAGATGTTGCCGAATTCCTTGAGCGCGAACAGCCTGGCGCCGTGGTCGGCGCTGTTGAACGTATACGACGTGGTCTGGTAGATCGGTACGGCGCGGGCATTGGTGCCCGGTGCCGGCTGCTGCCCGGCGTGGACCTGCAGCGTTTCGTAGCGGTAGTTGCGCTTGATGTCTTCGCTCACTTTGGAACTCCCTGTGGTTTGTTCGGAGGGCTCGGGAACACTTTCCCGGACCGAGGACTTGATGGATTCAATCAGCTTGCGGACGATGCCCATGCCTCGTTCTCCCGGCGGATCGGTGGTTGGATGCGGGCAGCGGCGGCCCGTGGAAGTGCACGGTAGCAACCGGCCCCGCCCCGGCCAACGAAGAATCCTGCAGGTGCTTATTCCCGGCAGCCCATATCCAACCAAGCAATCGGTATTTCCGCAGGCTGCCCGGCGCACCGACACTTGCGCGACCTCAACAAACCCCACAGGCAGACAATGAAACGCAACCTCCTCAAGAAGGCCCTCGGCCTCGTCCTCGGCCTCTCGGTCATCGCGCTCGCCCCGGCCGCGTATGCCGAGTACAACCCCAAGCTCCTGCGCATCGGTTTCCAGAAGTCGGCGAGCCTGCTCACACTGCTCAAGGCGGAAGGCACGCTCGAGAAGAAGCTGGCGCCCCTCGGCATCGAGGTCAAGTGGGTCGAGTTCCCCGCCGGCCCGCAGCTCCTCGAGGGGCTCAACGTTGGCGCAATCGACTTCGGCTATGTCGGCGAGGCGCCACCGATCTTCGCCCAGGCCGCCGGCGCCAACTTCGTCTACGTCGGCCACGAGGATCCTGCACCCCGCGCCGAAGCGCTGATCGTCCCCAAGGACTCGCCGATCAAGTCGGTTGCCGACCTCAAGGGCAAGAAGATCGCCCTGAACAAGGGCTCCAATGTCCACTACCTGCTGGTCAAGCTGCTGGAGAAACACGGCCTCAAGTACGCCGATGTGCAGACCGTATTCATTCCTCCCGCCGACGCCCGTGCCGCCTTCGAGCGCGGCAGCGTCGACGCATGGGTGATCTGGGACCCGTTCACCGCCGCCGCGCAGCAGCAGATCGGTGCGCGCATCATTGCCGACGGCACCGGGGTCGTGAACAACTACGCCTTCTTCCTCGCAGAGCGCGAGTTCGCCACCAAGCGCCCCGAGGTGATCAAGGAAGTCTTCGGCGTGCTCCAGCAGACCGGGCAGACGATCAACCAGAACCCGAAGGCCGCTGCCGCCCGCATCGCTCCGCTGCAGGGTCTCGATCCGGGCGTCGTCGAACAGACTGTCCGCAACTACACCAACGTGGTGAAGCCGATCAGCCCGCCGGTGATCGAAGCGCAGCAAAAGGTAGCCGATACCTTCTTCGATCTAAAGCTGATCCCTAAGGCCATCCAGGTCAAGGATGCAACGGTCGGCCTGAAGTAACTCGCTTTTCGCAACTCGGCGGCAGGTCGACCGCATCGGCCTGCCGCTTTTTCATTGGAGCATTACCGCATGAGTTTCTACCAGGACTACAACGACAAACTCGCATTCGAGCAGTGGAACACCCGCCCGCGGCCGCAATACCGCCACATCGTTGTCAAGCCGCTGTCGCCGGCGCTCGGCGCCGAGGTCGAAGGCATCGACCTGCGCGAGGAAACGACCCCCGGGCAACTGGCGGAGATCCGCCAGGCAATCGGCGACAACCTCGTGTTGATCTTCCGCAATCAGGACATCACGCCCGACCAGCACAAGCGCTTCGCCCGCCTTTTCGGCACCCTACATCGTCATGTGCTGGCTACGGACAAGGCCTGGGACCCCGCCGAATACGATCCCGAGGTACTGGCCTGGCGTACCGGCAGGAGCTCCCGCTTCACTGCCGGGGATGCCTGGCACAACGACGTATCCTGCGATGCCCATCCGATCTGGGGCTCGTTCCTGCGCGTCACCCGACTGCCCGAAATCGGCGGCGGCGATACCGCCTTCGCCAACCTCTATCTCGCCTACGAATCGCTATCGAATCCGATCAAACAGTTGCTTGATGGCCTCACGGCGCTGCATGACGGCAAGGAAGGCTGGAGCAACGGCTACGGCTCCAAGCCCGCTGCCGACCAGGATTTTCCCGCTACCGAACATCCGGTCGTCGCACGCCACCCGCTAACCGGACGCAAGTTCCTCTTCGTCAATTCGGCCTTCACTTCGCACATCGTCCAGCTGACGCGCGCAGAAAGCGATGCCCTGCTGCAGCTGCTGTTCCGCCACATAGAGAAACATCTCTCTTTCCAGACGCGTATCCACTGGAGCGAGAACGCACTACTCTTCTGGGACAACTGGGCTACCCAACACCATGCGGTATGGGACTATTACCCGTTCGAGCGCTGGGGACAGCGTGTCTCGGCCTATCTTGACCACGGCCCGCAGAAATAGGCCATTTACCGGAAAGCCACCGGGTCACGTCGCTACCCGGTGGCAGCACAGCCCAAACAGCTTCAGGCCGAGACGCGGCGTTGTCCGGCGTCTCGCCAGTAGCGGACGCAGGCATCGGCCAGCGCCTGCGTGGCAGTGCAACCTTCTTTCTGTAGATACTCCGCGGTGATGCCATCGGGATGTTGAGATCAGGCATGCAAGTTGAGATAGACCTTGCCGGTCATCCACTCCTC
>NZ_JAMTDX010000075.1 GCF_023806625.1 Accumulibacter sp. | reverse complement strand
ACCCATCATCATCAAACCGACCGACAGAATTTACAGCAAATTTTGGACTTGACTAGAACGAGGGCTGCAGTGGCCAACGCGGCACGAATACGCATGGGGGTCTCCAGTAGTCAGAAAGGATCGGGGCGCCGATTATAGCGCGCCCCGTTCGCGGGCGCGCGCCGCGCAGAACACGCAGCCGTCCGCTGGCATCTCGACGCGCGGCCACCCCACCGGGATGCTCCGCTCGCCGCGTCCCCGCCCGGCCCGTGCCAGATCACTGCGACTGCGGGTAACGCAGACAATGAACGGATTTGGCCGGTAAATGGCGTATTATTCGCCCGCGCCGCGGCGCCGGTCGAGAAGGGCGCCAAGAAATTCAACAACGACGAGCGGCGAGGGCCGGGGGACGGTGAGCGGATCGGTCGCCACGGCCAGGCAAGCCTGGGGCTGGCCAGCAAACGCAGATAGTGGAGGAGTTTCGCATGGACAAGATGGCGATGTACATGAACCTGGTGCTGATCCTGGTCTTCGTGGCCGGAAATGCTTTCTTCGTCGGCTCGGAGATCGCCATTTCCTCGGCCCGCCGGAGCCGCATCCGGCAGCTCGCCGAGGACGGTGACAAGCGGGCCGCACGGGTCGAAATGCTGCACAACGAGCCGGAGCGCTTCTACTCGGTGACCCAGGTGGGCATCACGCTGGTCTCGCTGGGCCTCGGCGCCGTCGGCATGGAGACGATCAGCATTCTCACCGACCCCTGGTTCGTCACCGTGTTCACGCTGTTCGGCGAAGGCGAGGGCCTGCACAAGGCGGCGCATACCATGTCCTACGTCTTCGCTTTCGTGGTCATTTCCTTCCTGCACGTGGTGGCCGGCGAACTCGCGCCGAAGGTGCTCGCCTTCCACAAGGCCGAGGCGCTGAGCATGGCGGTCAGCTGGTCGATCAACATCATGTACCTGACCTTCAGGCCGCTGATCTACGTTATGAAGCTCGCCTCGAACGGGCTGCTCTGGATCTTTGGCCAGCGCAACCTCGGCGGAAGCGGACACGGCGACAGTCACTTCACGATGTCGGTCGAGGAAATCCGGATGATCCTCTCGGCGAGCGAGAAGGAGGGGACGCTCGCTCCCGAGGAAACCGAGATGATTCGCGGCGTGTTCAAGCTCGACGAGCACACGGTTCGCGAGGCAATGATTCCGCGCACCCAGATCCGGGCGCTGGCGCAGGAAGAAACGCTTGGCGACGCGCTGCAGTTCTTCCGCGACATGCCGCACGCGCGTTTTCCGGTCTACGACAAGAGCCTCGACCGGATCACCGGTGTCGTGGCGATCAAGGAACTGCTGACCGTGATGGCCGAGGCGACTGGCGACAGGCTCGAGGACGTCAGCCGTCGGCCGGTCAGCGAGTTTGCCCAGCCTCCTTATACGGTTCCGAACAGCAAGCTGCTCAGCGACCTGCTCAAGGACTTCAAGCGCACGCGCCAGCAGATGGCCGTGGTCATCGACGAGTACGGCGGAACCGAAGGGATCATCACACTCGAGGACATCCTCGAAGAGATCGTCGGCGAGTACGAGGACGAATTCACGCGGCAGGCCAAGCGGATCAAGAAACTCGTCGGCAGCCAGTACGAGATCGATGCGTCGATGCGCGTGTCGGACCTCGAGTCGCTGCTCGACTTCCCGTTCCCGAAGGACGACGACTACGTGACGCTGGCCGGGCTGTTCTACAAGAGATTCGGCAGCGTGCCGAAGGTCGGCGACTCGGTGGAACTGTTCGGCGGCCGGCTGACCGTCGTCGAGATGGACAACCACCGGATCACCCTGCTGAAATTCGAGGACACCGCGGTCGGCGAGGATGGCGTCGTGCGCCTCGTCGAGAGCTCTTCGGCGCCGGACGTGCCAGCCGAAGAACCGTTGGAAGCGGCCGCCGGCGAGGCCGGCCCCGCCACTGCCGAGGGGGCCGCGCTTGGCCCTTCCGGGACGGAGGAAAGCCGGACGCCGGAAGATCGCCCGCCGTCCTGAGCGTGGGCTGGCTGGTCGCCGTTCCAGCCCGCGGTTCAGCGGACGCAGTCGACGGAATAGACCGGCTTGCCGTCGACGATTGCCTTGACGAGACCGTGCACGTCGGTCTCGAAACCCGGAAAGCGCTCGTTGAAGTCGCGGGCGAACTGCAGGTAGCGGACGATCGTCGCGTTTACTCGTTCGCCCGGGATGAGCAGCGGAATTCCCGGCGGGTACGGGGTAAGCAGTGTGCTGGTGATGCGCCCCTCGAGCTCGTCGATCGGCACGCGATCGATCTCGCGATGGGCCATCCTGGCGAAAGCGTCGGTCGGCTTCATCGCCGGTTCCATGTCCGACAGGTACATCCGGGTCGTCAGATGGGCGACGTCGTTGGCTGCGTAGACGCCGTGAATCTGCGCGCAGAGATCCTTCAAGCCGTAGCGCTCGTAGCAGGAGTTCTTGGACAGAAATTCGGGCATCACCTTCCACAGCGGCAGGTTCTGGTCGTAGCCGTCCTTGAACTGCTGCAGCTCGGTGACCATCGTGTTCCATCGGCCCTTGGTGATGCCGATGGTGAACATGATGAAGAACGAATAGAGCCCGCATTTCTCGACGATGATTCCATGCTCGGCGAGATACTTGGTGACGATCGCCGCGGGGATTCCCCATTCGGCGAAGTCGCCGTCGACGTCGAGCCCGGGGGTGATGATCGTCGCCTTGATCGGGTCGAGCATGTTGAAGCCTTCGGCGAGCATGCCGAAGCCGTGCCAGCGGTCGCCGGGCCTGAGAATCCACGCGGCGCGATCCTCGAGGGCTTCACTGGCGACGTCGTCGGGCCCCCAGACCTTGAACCACCAGTCAGCCCCCCATTCCTTGTCGACCTTGCGCATCGTGCTGCGGAAGTTCAACGCCTCGGCGATCGACTCCTCGACGAGAACGGTTCCCTCGGGCGCTTCCATCATCGCCGCAGCAACGTCGCAGGAGGCGATGATCGCGTACTGCGGCGAGGTCGAGGTGTGCATCAGGT
>NZ_JAMTDX010000074.1 GCF_023806625.1 Accumulibacter sp. | reverse complement strand
ACCTGGTCAGGTCCGGAAGGAAGCAGCCACAGCCGTCTGATGTGAGTGCCGGGGGCAAGGCTCGCCACTTCCCTTCGCTCGACTGGCGTGGTACGGGTTCTGCCGTTCCCGGAAGCCGGCCAAGGCCACTCGGTGGCGCCTCGACACTCCCCGGTGGTGGCACAGGGCCGGGCCGCTCGCGCGATCTGCTAGAATCCGCGCATGAGCTATCAAGTTCTGGCGCGCAAGTGGCGCCCGAGAACCTTTGCCAGCCTGGTGGGACAGGAACACGTGGTGCGGGCATTGACCCATGCGCTGACCGAGCAGCGTCTGCATCATGCCTATCTATTCACGGGCACGCGCGGGGTCGGCAAGACGACACTGGCGCGAATCCTGGCCAAGGCCGTCAATTGCGAGACGGGCATCAGCGCAACACCTTGTGGCGTCTGCTCGGCTTGCCGGGAAATCGATTCCGGACGCTTCGTCGACCTGCTCGAGGTCGATGCGGCAACCAACACGCGCGTCGACGAGATGCGACAACTCCTGGAGAACGCAGTCTATGCGCCAACCCGGGGCCGCTTCAAGGTCTATGTGATCGACGAAGTGCACATGCTCTCCACCTCGGCTTTCAATGCGATGCTCAAGACGCTCGAGGAACCTCCGGAGCACGTGAAGTTCATCCTCGCGACGACCGATCCGCAGAAGATCCCGGTGACCGTCCTTTCTCGCTGTCTGCAGTTCAATCTCAAGCAGATGCCCCAGGCGCTGATTGCCCGTCACCTCGCGCAGATTCTCGAAGCCGAGACGATCCGGGCAGACCCGGGCGCCCTGCAACTGCTTGCCCGTTCTGCGGCCGGCAGCATGCGCGACGCGCTGTCGCTGCTCGATCAGGCGATTGCCCACGGCTCGGGCAGCGTCGAGCTCGCTCCGGTCAGGGAGATGCTCGGCGCGGTCGATGCAGACCATGTCTTCTCGATTCTCGAAGCGCTGCTCGATGCCGACGCAAATGCCCTTCTCGCGGTTGCCGAGGACTTGGCCGCGCGCAGCCTGTCCTTCGAGGCCGCGCTGCAGGAGATGGCTTCGCTTCTGACCCGTCTCCAGATCGCCCAGTTCGCCCCACAGGCCGTTGCCGGCGACCTGCCCGAGCGTGACCGACTGTTGGCGCTGGCGGCGAGGATCGAGCCGGAGTTCGTCCAACTGGCCTATCAGATCGTCGTGCAGGGGCGCCAGGAGTTGACTCTCGCGCCCGACGAACACGCCGGCTTCGTGATGACGCTCCTCCGCCTGCATGCTTTCGTGCCTTGTGGCGATGATCGACTCCCGCCGACGCGGCCACCCGATGGAGGCAGCGTGGGAGGCAGGCTGCCGGTCGCGTCCGGAGTGCCCGCGGGAGCCGCTGACGCCGGCAAAGGCTCGGCTGTCCGTGCGCAGAGGACCGCGACGTCCGGTGAGCTTGTGCCGGTGGTAGAGAAATCGGCGCAGACGATCGCGCGACCCGCGGGTGTGGGGCCGGAACCTCGCCCGTGGCACGAGCTTCTCGCCGGACTCAAGGTCGGCGGGATTGCCCGCGAGCTCGCGCAGCACTGCGAGTTGCGCAATCGCACAGACGGACGGATCGTGCTGCGCCTTCCGCCGAAGCACAGGTACCTGCTGATGAAGCCCGGTCCGGACAGACTGCAGCAGGCCCTCGTCGAACTCCTGGGAAGTCCGGTGCAACTGTCGATCGAGGTCGACGAAGTCGCCGGCGACACGCCTGCGGTGATGGCCGAGCGCGATCGGCGCGAGCGAACCGAGCGAGCCTTCGCCGTCGTCGAGCAGGACAGCTTCGTCCGTGAGGTCATCGAGATGTTCGACGCCACGCTGATCGAATCTTCCATCAAACCCGTTTAGTTCAAGTCGAGGCAAAGGACATGATGAAGGGCGGAATCGCCGGCCTGATGAAGCAGGCTCAGCAAATGCAGGAGAATATCCGGAAGGCGCAGGAACAGCTTGCGCAACTCGAAGTCGAGGGGCAGTCGGGGGCGGGAATGGTCAAGGTCGTGATGACCTGCGCGCACGACGTGCGCCGGGTGACCATCGATCCGTCGGTGATGGACGATCGGGAGATGCTCGAAGATCTGGTCGCCGCCGCCCTGAACGACGCCATGCGGCGCGCCGAGGAAGCCTCGCAGCAGCGTATGGCGGGCTTTTCTGCCGGACTGAACCTGCCGCCCGGACTGAAGATGCCGTTCGGATGAGCACGCCCTCGAGTCTCGAGTCGCTGATCGAGGCTTTGCGTTGCCTGCCCGGCGTCGGGCCGAAGTCAGCCCAGCGGATTGCTTACCATCTGATGCAGCACGATCGCGCCGGTGCGCAACGACTGGCCGATGCACTCGGGCAGGCATTGCTTGCCCTGCGTCACTGCCGTCGCTGCAACACGTTCACCGAGTCCGAGATCTGCGAGCGCTGTCTGTCAACCAGACGCGATGCGGGCTTGCTCTGCGTCGTCGAGACACCGGTCGACATGAATATGCTCGAACAGACCCACGCCTATTCCGGGCTGTACTACGTCCTGATGGGACGCGTCTCACCACTCGACGGTGTCGGGCCCGCGGAGCTGCACCTGCAGCGGCTGCTCGCACGCGCCGCTGACGGCATCGTCCGGGAAGTGATCATCGCCACGAACTTCACCAACGAGGGGGAGGCCACCGCCCATGCCCTCTCCGAAATGCTCCGCAACCGTGGCCTCAGCGTCTCGCGCATTGCGCGGGGTGTCCCAGTTGGCGGTGAACTCGAATTTGTTGATTCCGGAACCCTTGCACAGGCGCTACGCGAACGTCGGCAGCTCGCCGGATGACTGCTCTGCAGCGACCTCCGATGCAATCCGAAACTGCTTTGGAGTACAATGCGATAGTTTAGTTCGCACCAACTTTTCTACGTCGTAGGGATCAGCGCCATGAGCAATGAGTCAAGAGTGGACTGTGGACGGCGGCGACTGGTAGTTGCCACCGCTGCGGTCGGCGGGGTGGGAGCGATAACTGCGCTCGTACCTTTCGTCTCCAGCATGCTGCCATCCGAGCGGGCGAAGGCGGCGGGAGCGCCGGTCGAAGTCGATATCGGTAGCCTGGAAGCCGGCCAGATGATGACCGTCGAGTGGCGCGGAAAGCCCGTGTGGATCATCAATCGCAGTCCGCAGATGCTCGAGACGCTGCCGAAACTCGATGAATCGGTCGCCGATCCGAAGTCCGCAAAGCGCATGCAGCCCGATTACTGCCAGAACGAGGTGCGTTCGATCAAGCCGGAGTACATGGTCGTCGTCGGCATCTGTACGCATCTCGGCTGTTCGCCCACGGCCAAGTTCAAGAGGGGAGTCGAAGAAGGCATGGACGCCAGCTGGCTGGGAGGTTTCCTGTGCCCGTGTCACGGCTCGACGTTCGACTTCGCCGGCCGCGTGTTCAAGAACAAGCCAGCTCCTGACAATCTCGAGGTGCCCAGGCACATGTATCTGTCTGACAAGCGCCTGCTCATCGGCGAAGACAAGAAGGGGGCTTGAGCGATGGCATCGAACACGAATTTCGAGAAGTACAAGTCGGACGGTTCGCTGCAGGGCAACCTGCTCGAGTGGTTCGACGCGCGTTTTCCGGCGACCTCCCTCTGGCGAGGCCATCTGTCCGAGTATTACGCCCCGAAAAACTTCAACTTCTGGTACTTCTTCGGCTCGCTGGCCATGCTCGTGCTGGTCATCCAGATCGTCACCGGCATCTTCCTGGTCATGCATTACAAGCCGGACGCTTCGCTCAACGCCAACGGGATTCCGGTGGCCTTCGCCAGCGTCGAGTACATAATGCGCGACGTGCCCTGGGGCTGGCTGATCCGCTACATGCATTCGACTGGGGCGTCGGCTTTCTTCATCGTCGTCTATCTGCACATGTTCCGTGGTCTGCTCTACGGTTCGTATCGTCAGCCGCGCGAACTGATCTGGATCTTCGGCACGCTGCTCTTCCTCTGCCTGATGGCCGAGGCCTTCATGGGCTATCTACTGCCGTGGGGTCAGATGTCCTTCTGGGGCGCGCAGGTGATCGTCAACCTGTTTTCGGCGATTCCGCTGATTGGTGAGCCGCTTTCGGTGTGGATCCGTGGCGATTTCGTGGTTGGCGATGCGACGCTCAACCGCTTCTTCTCCTTCCACGTCATCGCCGTTCCGCTGGTGCTCCTCGGCCTCATCGCAGCGCACATCCTTGCCCTGCACGAAGTCGGCTCGAACAATCCGGATGGCGTCGAGATCAAGAAGAAGAAGGACGTTCACGGCAATCCGCTGGACGGGATTCCCTTTCATCCATACTACTCGGTCAAGGACATCGTCGGAGTCGTCGTCTTCCTGATGGTCTTTTCGATCGTCGTCTTCTTCGCTCCCGAGGGCGGCGGGTACTTCCTCGAGTACAACAACTTCCTGCCTGCAGATCCGCTGAAAACGCCGCCGCACATCGCTCCGGTATGGTACTTCACGCCTTACTACTCCCTGCTGCGTGCGATGGTCTGGCCTTTGTTCGGAATCGACGCGAAGTTCTGGGGTGTCGTGCTGATGGGTGGAGGCGTCGTCATCCTCGCATTCCTGCCGTGGCTCGATCGCAGTCCGGTGAAGTCGATCCGCTATCGCGGGCCGATCTTCAAGACGCTGCTCACGCTGTTCGTCATCGCTTTCGTCCTGCTCGGCTTCCTTGGCACGCAGCCACCGTCGTACGCGTTCTTCGGAGTCATCCCGGGCGCGCCTGTCGCTCAGTTGCTGACGCTGTACTATTTCCTGTTCTTCCTGACCATGCCCTGGTGGTCGAAGATCGACAAGTACAAGCCGGAACCTGATCGCGTGACGATGTAAAGGAAAGCACAAAATGAAAAGACTGCTAACGGCATTGCTTCTTGCTCCGACGATCGCCCTGGCGAGCGGTGCCGCGCTACACCTCGACAAGGCGCCTGACCTCCAGGGTGACCAGGCTGCGCTGCAAAGCGGCGCGAAGACGTTCGTAAACTACTGCCTCAACTGTCACGGAGCGAGTTTCGCTCGCTACAACCGGTTGACCGACCTCGGCCTCAGCGAACAGCAGGTCAGGGACAATCTGATGTTCACCGCCGACAAGATCGGTGAGCCGATGCGTGTCGCTGCACGACCCGACGAGCAGAAGCTCTGGTTTGGTGCCGCCCCTCCGGATCTCACGCTGGTTGCGCGAGCGAGGGCTTCTGCCGATGGCAGTGGGGCCGACTGGCTCTATACCTACCTGCGATCGTTCTACGCTGATCCCAAACGTCCGACAGGCTGGAACAACCTGATCTTCGAGAACGTGGGCATGCCGCACGTCCTTTGGCAACTCCAGGGGACCCAGGTGATGAACAAGGATCACAAGCTCGAGCTGGCCGTTCCGGGTAGCCAATCGCCAGCCGAGTTCGACAGGACGGTCGCCGAGCTGGTCGGGTTCCTGGTCTGGCTCGCGGAACCCCACGCAGGGTTCCGGAAGCAACTGGGGGTGTGGGTGCTGGCCTACCTCGTGGTGCTGTTTGGCTTCGCTTACGCACTGAAGAAGGCGTACTGGAAGGACGTCAAGTAGGCCGCACAGGAGATCTGTGTCAGGCCGCGGCATCGCCGGCGAGGGCGTGGCAGGCGCCTGGAGCCGCGGCGATGCCGATTCGTTTTTCTGAAGGGTGTTCAAGATGATGAATCTGTATTCGGGGATTACCTGCCCATTCAGCCACCGTTGCCGAATCGTGCTCTACGAGAAGGGAATGGACTTCCAGGTGATCGACGTCGACCTTTTCGCCAAGCCCGAGGATATCGCCATGATCAACCCTTATGGGCGGGTGCCGGTGCTTGTGGAAAGAGATTTGATCCTCTACGAACCGAACATCATCAACGAGTACATCGACGAACGCTTCCCGCATCCGCAACTGATGCCGGCTGATCCGATCATGCGCGCCCGCGCGCGACAGCTCCTGATCACCATGGAACGGGAGGTCTTCTCGTACATCGACGCGCTCGAAAAGAACAGCAAGGCTGCTGACCGATCCCGGCAGCAGATTCGCGACCGCTTGACCGAGATGGCCCCGGTTTTCGTCAAGCAGAAACACATGCTCGGCGAAGACTTCTCGATGCTCGACGTGGCCATCGCACCGCTGCTCTGGCGTCTCGACCACTATGGGATCGAACTTCCGAGGGCGGCAGCGCCGCTCATGAAGTACGGCGAACGAATCTTCAGCCGTCAGGGTTTCATCGATGCGTTGACCCCCTCGGAAAAGGCCATGCGCAAGTAACCGCGGCGTCGAACACCCGGAATTGCCGGGCTGAACGGCCACTTGACCATCTTGACGGGCACGAGAGTTGGACCTTCCTTCGACCAAACCGTACCTGGTTCGCGCCATACACCAATGGTGCTGCGATAACGGCTTCACCCCTTACCTGACCGTTGCAGTAGACGCGCGTACGGTCGTGCCCAGGGAACATGTTCGGGACGGTCAGATCGTCCTCAATGTGGGCTACGAGGCGACCGGCCAACTGAATCTAGGCAACGAGCGGATCAGCTTTCTCGCCCGTTTCGGTGGCGTTGCCCGGGAAATCGTGATTCCAATCGGCACGGTAGTGGCCATCTACGCTCGCGAGAACGGAGCCGGCATGGCCTTCGACGCCGAGGTCGAAGCGTCCCAAGAGGGTATCGACAGATCCTCCGGAAGCATTGATCAACCAAAGACGGATCCGGAACCGCCGGCGCCCCCGCCGGGGCGACCTCGGTTGCAACGCGTCAAGTAGACTCCTCGATGGGTCGGTGGCCATGTCTCTCGTCTGGTGCGGTACAGCCATTGCCGGCGCTGACGGCTTGGACGCCGCGGATGGTGGGCTGGCAAGCTCCCTTCGAGTAGCGACGACCGAGTGCGTGGCAGGATGCCTGCCCAGGGGGCGGGCGATGCTGGCCACCCCTGCCCTGCTCCGCCGCGCGAAGACGCCGGAGCTTGGCGATTGGCATCGCCCGGTGGCTCGCCGTCCAGCTGATTGGCGTTGGCGAGGGCTGAAGCGGCTCCGGGACCGCGGCCCGCTGGTCATCTGGCGCAAGTGGCAGGGTTCTTGTCCACGAGCGGCGCAGGAGTACCAGGGTCGGCGACAGAAACTGGCCAAATCGGGCCCTTTCGTTCGCCCGCTGGCGATCAGCGATCCTGGGCCGCGTTGCCCGAGCGTGCGGCCAGCCATTCTCGATCAGACGGGGTGTCCGCGGCCCTGGCTTCCCGCCCAGCTTCTCGAGTCGGCCGGTGTTCAAGACCTGGACGGACTGCATGCTGAACGGCACGAACGGCTTCCGGAATCGGTTGCGCCCGGGGCGATGCCTGACCAGCGGTGTCCGCCGTCACGCGATGCCCTCGAGCCTTCGCTCGCAGGGTCGGTGCCTCAGCTTCGTCAGGGTCATCAGAGTCCCCCTGCGCCACTGCTCGACGAGGGGTGAATGTCGAGGATTGATCCTGTGCAGCGAGTCCTCGGCATGCCCCGGCTGGCCAAACGGCTGGTGGTGCTGGCCGTGGATGGCAGTCTGTGCATCCTGACGGTCTGGCTGGCCCTCTATCTGCGGCTGGGAGAGTTCGTCTCCCTGACCGGCCCCACGCTCTGGGCAGCGATCAGCTCCGCCGCCGTGGCACTGCCCGTCTTCATGGCTTGCGGACTCTACCGGGCCATCTTTCGATACTCGGGCTGGCCAGCCCTGATGACCGTCACCAAGGCCACAGGCCTGTATGCGCTGGCGTACGCGGCGGTGTTCACGGCGATAGGCGTTGCCGGAGTGCCGCGGACTGTTGGACTGATTCAGCCGATGCTGCTGCTGCTGATGGTCGGAGCGTCCCGTGCCCTTGCTCGATTGTGGCTTGGAGGTCTTTATCAGAGTCACCTGATGCTCGGAACGTTGCCAAAGGTGCTGATCTATGGAGCGGGTGCCGCGGGCCGGCAACTCGCCGCGGCGCTGGCCAACAGCCACGAAATGCGTGTGGTGGGCTTTCTCGACGATGATCCGCAATTGCACGGCCAGATACTCAACGGGCTGCCGGTCTACAGCCCGGCCGATCTCGCGGATTTGGCGTCCACGCTGCATGTGAGCGTGCTGCTGGCCCTGCCGTCCGTCAGTCGCCGGCGCCGCAATGAGATCCTCGAGGAGATGCGCGATGCGCATGTCTCGGTGCGCACGCTCCCCAGTGTCACCGACCTGGCGCAGGGAAACATCAGCATTTCCGATCTCCGCGAACTGGACATCGACGATCTTCTCGGTCGGGAACCGGTTGCGCCCGCCCGCGATCTGCTGGCCAGGAACATATTCGGCAAGGTGGTTCTCGTCACCGGTGCCGGTGGGTCGATCGGCAGCGAACTCTGCCGGCAGATTCTCCAGGCCGGGCCGTCAGTGCTGTTGCTCGTGGAGCAGAGCGAATTTGCCCTCTACGAAATTCACCAGGAACTGAAGACGCGTTTCGAGTGTGCAGAGATCGACGTGGTGCCGCTGCTGGGCTCGGTCCAGGATGAGCAGAGGATGCGGGAGATCATGATCGCCTGGCGACCGGACACGGTTTATCATGCGGCAGCGTACAAGCATGTGCCTCTGGTCGAGCACAATCCAGCAGAGGGAATCAAGAACAACGTCCTCGGGACCCTCGCCGTCGCCAAGGCAGCCGCCGAGCAACGGGTTGCCGATTTCGTGCTGGTCAGTACCGACAAGGCCGTGCGGCCGACGAACATCATGGGGGCCAGCAAGCGACTGGCCGAGATGGTTCTCCAAGCGCTGGCGGCTATGTCACCCGTACCCCGGTTCACGATGGTCCGCTTTGGCAACGTGCTCGGCTCGTCGGGCTCGGTCTTTCCCAAGTTCAGGCAGCAAATCCGGGATGGTGGACCGATCACGCTGACCCACCCGGAGGTTACCCGGTACTTCATGACCATTCCCGAAGCGGCCCAGCTGGTGATCCAGGCTGGCGCCATGTCCAAGGGTGGCGACGTTTTCGTCCTCGACATGGGGGAGCCCGTGAAGATCATCGACCTGGCGCGGCGGATGATCGAACTTTCCGGCCTCACGGTAAGGGATGAGGACGATCCGGATGGGGATATCGAGATCAAGGTCACCGGGTTGCGTCCCGGCGAGAAGCTGTACGAGGAACTGCTCATCGGCGACGACCCGCGGCCGACCGGCCATCCCCGGATCATGAAGGCCCATGAGCACTTCCTTCACTGGCCCCTGCTCGAGCAGAAGCTTGCTGCCCTGGCGGCCGCCCTGAGAGCCGGCGACCTTGCCCTGACGCGCGACATGCTACGGGAAGTTGTCTCGGGCTACACTCCGATCGACGACATTGTCGACTGGGTGCATCTGCACTCGGAGAGCGCTGGACGAAGCCCCTGAGCGGGGCCCCAGCCATCCGGCGTGACGCCGGTGAGTCCCGGTCGGGCAGCGTTGGCCGGAGCCGGGCAGAGCGCACCGGCAAGCACGACAGGGAGACCATCTGTGCGGCGGTCCCGTTCCGTGCCTGTTCGGCTGCCCCAAAGGCGATGTGATCCACCCCGATCGGGTCGGGTCGCCCGATCAGACGGTGACGGTCGCGGCAAATCCCTCTTCCTGACCTGAGCGGTCATCGGGCATCTGCCCGCCCGACCAGCCGTGACGTCGGGTCGGGAGCTCTCACGAAGCGGATCAACCCGTTCCCGTTGACGCTGCGCTGCAGACGTCCAGCCCGTTCGAGCCGATTCAGGTGAGCGATTGCCTCGCCCATGGCGAACATCGTCTGGTGCGCATCGAGGTCCCTCGGGAACAGTGTCAGCAACAGGTCGGCAGCGCAGCGTGGTGCCGAGCATTCGTCCTCGAGCAGTCGCAGGCGTTCCTCATGGTGGGCGTGGAGGGCGTCGACGCGCGCCTCGATACCGTGGAACGGCAAGCCATGCGATGGCAGGACCAAGGTTCCGGCCGGCAGTCGGCGATAGCTGTCAATCGACGCGAGGTAGTCGGCGAGCGAGTCGGCCAGCGGTGTCACCGCGAACACGCTGATGTTCGTCGAGATCTTTGGCAGCAGCATGTCGCCGGAGATCAGCACGCCGAGTTCCTCACAGTACAACGCCGCGTGTTCTGGCGAGTGCCCGTAACCGACGCGTACCTGCCAGTGATGCTTGCCGATCGGCAATCGGTCCCCCTGGAAGATTCGCAGGTAGTTCGTGGGAATGCTCGGCACTCCCCGGTTGTATCCTCCGCGACGGCGATCGAGTGCCGCGCAGCGCTCCTCGTCCAGTCCGTGGGCACGAAACTGGCGGAGCATCGGATCGTTGCCATGACCACCGACCTCGTGCCACACCGCGTGCCCGGTCAGGTATTCGCCGAGCGTCATGCATAGCGGCGCACCCGTCTGGTCCTGGAGCCATGCGGCCAGGCCGAGATGGTCCGGATGGAAATGCGTGACGAGGATCCGTGTGATCGTTGCGCCCCGAGGTCTTGCGGTCAGCCGATCGAGAACCTGCCGCCAGCATTCCTGTACGGCTGGCAGCGCGAACCCTGTGTCGACGATCGCCCAGCCGTCGCCGTCGGCGAGTAGCCAGAGATTGATGTGGTCCAGCGCAAAAGGCAGGGGCATGCGCAGCCACAGGATGCCGGGAGCGACCTCGAAGGTTTCTCCGCTGGCTGGGGGACGGGCAAAGGGGTAATCCGGAAGCATCGCGCCGTGGACAGTTTGTAAAAGCCAGGGAAGCCGATAAACTTGCCGGCTGGGGCTGGCTGCCGGCGGCCTCGAGAGGACAGACCATTGTACATGTGATCCGTGCCCACGCCTCGTTTCGATGCACCGCATTCAGGACCCCGACTTCGCCGAACGCGTCCGCAGCAGCTTTGCCCGGCAACAGGCAATGCTCCTGATCGGCGCTAGGATGCCGGTGATCGAGCCAGGCTATACTGAAATCCATCTTCCCTACCGGCCCGAAATCACCCAGCAGCACGGCTACATCCATGGCGGAGTGGTCGGCATGATCGCCGATTCGGCCGCCGGCTATGCGGCGAGTACGCTCACGGGACAGGACACCGGGGTGTTGACCGTCGAATACAAGCTCAATCTCGTGGCCCCAGCCGAAGGACAACTGCTGATCGCTGAGGGTTCGGTCGTGCGTTATGGCCGGACGTTGATCGTCACGCGCGCGGACGTCTTTGCGGTGCACCACGGGAGGAGAAATCTCTGTGCGCTGTTGCAACAGACGATCATCGCCGTGCACGGGAAGAAGGAACAGGCCCGTCCGGGCTGAGAAGTTGTGAAGAAATCGTGGGGAGCAGGCCGAGGTGCCAGGCGTGAGCGAGCGAACGACGAGACGTTTTCGACAGACAGGCGAGAAGTGAGCGAGTCCGCAATGCCACGGATGGGCCGCGCAGCAGACTTGTACACAACCTCCGACCATTCAAGGAGCAAGCGACATGGAATACCCCAGCCTTGGTTTCGCCCACGGCGAAACGATAGACCTGCTACGCGCCAGCGTCCGCGCGTTTGCTGCCGCTGAAATCGCTCCGCGGGCCGCGCGAATCGACTCCGAGAACGTCTTTCCCGTCGATCTCTGGCCGAAACTGGGGTCGATGGGGCTGCTCGGAATCACGGTCGAGGAAGAGTATGGGGGCAGCGGGCTCGGCTATCTCGCGCACATCGTCGCCATGGAAGAGATATCCCGTGCTTCGGCCAGCGTCGCGCTGTCCTACGGAGCGCACTCGAATCTGTGCGTCAACCAGATCAGGCGCAATGGCACGTCTGCCCAGAAGGCGAAGTACCTGCCCCAGCTGATCTCGGGCGAGCACGTCGGGGCACTGGCCATGTCCGAGGCCAACGCTGGGTCCGACGTGGTGAGCATGAAGCTGCGCGCCGATCGGTCCGCCGACGGCTTCGTCCTCAACGGCAGCAAGATGTGGATCACCAACGGCGGTGACGCGGATACGCTGGTTGTCTACGCGAAGACCGCTCCGCACGCCGGACCCCTGGGAATCACTGCCTTCCTCGTAGAGAAGGGGATGAAAGGCTTTTCCTGCGGCAGCAAGCTCGACAAGCTGGGTATGCGCGGGTCGAACACCTATCCCCTGTTCTTTGACGACTGTGAGATCCCTGCAGAGAACGTCCTCGGTCAGGTCAATGGCGGGGTCCGCGTGCTGATGAGCGGGCTCGACTACGAGCGCGCGGTACTCGCTGGCGGTCCGCTGGGCATCATGGCTGCGGTGATGGATCTCGTGCTGCCGTACATCCACGATCGCCGGCAGTTTGGGCAGGCGATCGGCGAGTTCCAGCTGATGCAGGGAAAGGTCGCGGACATGTATACGACCTTCAATGTCTGCAGGGCCTACGTCTATGCCGTCGGCCAAGCCTGTGATCGAGGCGAGACGACGCGCAAGGATGCCGCAGGAGCAATCCTCTACGCTGCCGAGAAGGCGACGTGGATGGCTGGTGAGGCTATCCAGGCTCTTGGTGGCAACGGCTACATCAACGAATACCCGGCCGGCCGCCTCTGGCGTGACGCCAAACTCTACGAGATCGGTGCGGGAACCTCCGAGATCCGCCGCATGCTGATCGGCCGTGAGTTGTTCGCCGAGACGTTGTAGGGCATCATCCGTAGCGCAGTTCGGGCCGCCAGACGCTCACCGCTGCAGGGCGACGCTGCCTGCGCACTGGCTCTCCGTTCCCAACCTGAACCCCACGACCGATGACTACCACCCTGCGCATTCTGACCCCAGAGGACACCGCCGAAATCGAGCAGGTCCGCCAGTTCTTCCGCAACTACGCCGCCTGGCTCGGCGTGGATTTATGCTTTCAGGGCTTCGACGAGGAAATGCGTTCGCTGCCGGGCGCATACTCGGCGCCGGCCGGCCGCCTGTTCTACGCCGAGCGTGAGGGTCGTCCGGCGGGCTGCGTCGGCATCCGTCCATTGTCCGGTGGCCTCTGCGAAATGAAGCGCCTGTACGTCGAGCCAGGCGAGCGCAGTTCGGGAGTGGGTCACGAGTTGATCCTCGCGGCGATCAGGGCGGCCAGGGAGATCGGTTACCAGAAGCTGCTCCTCGACACGCTGCCAGCCATGCGCGTCGCGGTCAAGCTGTATCGCGAGATGGGCTTCAAGGAAACCCCTGCGTACTACCAGACCCCGCTCGAAGGGACGATGTTCCTTGCGCTCGATCTCGAGAACTGGTCAGAGGAAGTCGTGGCCAACGAGAACCTTTTCCATCTGTTCGACTTCAACCGGGCCTGGTCCACCCGGATGCAGCAGATCGACCCTGGCTACTTCCTCAAGCTCTCGCAACTGCAGACGCCGCAGTACCTGTGGATCGGCTGTTCCGACTCACGGGTGCCGGCCAACGAGATCGTCGGACTCCTGCCTGGCGAACTGTTCGTTCATCGCAACGTGGCCAATCTCGTGGCCCATACCGATCTCAACTGCCTGTCGGTTGTCCAGTTTGCCGTCGACGTGCTGAAGGTACGCCACATCATGGTCGTCGGCCACTACGGCTGCGGCGGCGTCAAGGCCGCGCTGAATCGTGACCGTGCCGGGCTCGTCGATATCTGGCTGCGCCACGTGCGCGACGTTCACGAGAAGCATCTGGCGATCGTCGATTCGCTGCCGGCCGAACGCCGCCACGACCGACTCTGCGAACTGAACGTCCTGGAGCAGGTGGCCAACGTCTGCCAGACCTTCGTCGTTCAGGATGCCTGGCAGCGTCGCCAGCCGCTGACCGTGCACGGCTGGATCTACGGTCTCAGGGATGGCCTGATGCGCGACCTCGGTTTCACGGTGCGCTGTGTCGACGACCTGCTGCCCAACTACCGCGCCGCCCTGGCCGCGCTGCCCCGCTGACCTCGCTCGTGAAGCGCTTGCGCGAGCCGGTTCCGGGGTCGCTGGCCACTTATGGCAAGCTCGCCGCCACGGCCGTGGTTTGGGGGGCGACGTGGATTGCCGGTCGCGTCGCGGTCAGCGAGGCTCCTCCGCTGGCCGTGGCCAGCTGGCGCTTCCTCCTTGCTGGCCTCGTCCTCGGCGCGCTGGTCGTCCGGCGCGAGGGCTGGCCGCGCTGGTCGCGGCCGGACTGGCTGCTGGTGACGGCCCTCGGCTTGACCGGCATCTTTCTCTACAACCTCTGCTTTCTCAATGGCCTGCGTTTCATCGAGGCCGGGCGTGGTGCGCTCGTCGTCGCGCTGACGCCGGCTCTCGTGGCGGCCAGCGACTGGTTGATGTTTGGCGCTCCGATGACGCCGGTCAAGGCCTCGGGCATGGTCATCGCGACCTTCGGTTGCCTGATGGTTGTCACCCACGGTGACCCCACGCTCCTGTTCGCCGGGGAGGTGGGTCTCGGCGAATGGCTGATCATTGGTTGCAGCGTGCTCTGGGCGGTTTATACTTTCATCGGGCGGCGCGGTACACGCTCGCTGTCGCCGCTGGCGATGACCTTCGGCGCCAGTCTCACCGGCTGGATGATGCTCACGGCAACCGCGTCCTGGGAGGGGTCGCTGTTTGCGCTCGGCGGGACGACGTGGCGCAGCTGGACATCGATCGGCTTTCTTGGCCTTTTTGGCGCGGCGCTGGCGTTCACGTGGTACGCGGAAGCCGTGCAGCGAATCGGTGCCACGCGCGCGGCCGTGTTCATCAACCTGGTTCCGGTCAGCGCAGTCCTGCTCGGGGCATTGCTGCTCGACGAACGGCTGGGCCTCCCGGTCCTTGCCGGCGGCGCGCTGGTCATTGCCGGCGTCGTCATCACCAATCAAGCCGGCGCGCGCCTCGCGTCTGGCGTGCACACCAAGGAGAAGACAGCATGATCCTGAGCCAGGAACAGGAAATGATCCGCGACTCGCTGCGCGATTTCGCCCAGGAGCGTCTGGCGCCCTTTGCCGCCGAGTGGGATCGTCACCACATCTTTCCGGCCGAGGCGCTGCGCGAACTCGGTGAACTCGGTGCGCTGGGCATGGTCGTTCCCGAGCAATGGGGTGGCGCAGGCATGGACTATATGTCTCTGGTGCTCGTGCTCGAGGAAATCGCCGCTGGAGACGGCGCCACTTCGACGATCGTCAGCGTCCAGAACTCGCTCGCCTGTGGCATCACCCTGAGATACGGATCCGACGAGCAGAAGGAAACCTGGCTCAAACCGCTGGCACGTGGCGAGATGCTCGGCTGCTTCTGCCTGACCGAGCCGCACACGGGTTCAGATGCAGCGGCGATCAGCACGCGCGCGGACCGCCAAGGCGACGACTTCATACTCAATGGCGTCAAGCAGTTCATCACCACCGGCAAGCACGCTCAGGTGGCGATCGTCTTCGCGGTGACCGACAAGTCGGCTGGCAAGAGGGGGATTTCCTGTTTTCTCGTGCCGACCGACACGCCGGGCTACGTCGTCGCGCGCATCGAGGAGAAGATGGGCCAACGCGCCTCGGACACCGCGCAGATCGTCTTCGAGAACTGCCGCATACCGCGCTCCTGCCTGCTCGGCAGTGAAGGCGACGGTTACCGAATCGCACTGTCGAACCTCGAGGCCGGTCGGATCGGCATCGCCGCCCAGTCGGTCGGCATGGCCCGTGCCGCCTTCGAAGCAGCAGTCCAGTACGCCCGGGAACGCGAGACCTTCGGCAAGCCGATCATCGAGCATCAGGCGGTGAGTTTCCGGCTCGCCGACATGGCCACCCAGATCGACGCCGCGCGCCTGATGGTCTGGCGAGCGGCGACCTACAAGGACGCTGGCCGGCCATGCCTAAAGGAAGCGTCAATGGCCAAGATGTTCGCCTCGGAAATGGCCGAGAAGGTCTGCTCGGATGCGATCCAGATTCTCGGAGGCTACGGCTACGTGAGCGATTTCCCGGTCGAGCGGATCTATCGAGACGTTCGCGTCTGCCAGATCTATGAGGGTGCCAATGACATCCAGCGACTGGTCATCGGCCGAGAGGTGGCCGGCGATTGAAATGAGCCCCTTGCGTTTGCGTCCCGAGATCAGCGTCGCCTCGCTCAACGCGCGGGCTGTCGGCCATCTGCCGGGCTGGTTCGGTATCGAGGTGCTCAGCGTCCAATCCGGAAAGCTGCAGGCCAGCCTGCTGGTTCGTCCCGAGATGATCGCGCCGAACGGTTTCCTGCACGCGGCGACGGTGGTCGCGCTCGCCGACACGAGTGCCGGCTATGCGACGATTGCCCATCTGCCCGTCGGGACTGACGCCTTCACGACGATCGAACTGAAGACCAATTTCCTCGGTACGGTCACCGATGGCCTTCTGTTGTGCACCGCGACAGCCGCGCACATTGGGCGAATGACCCAGGTCTGGGACGCGGAAGTCTCCAGTGGCGACGGCCGGCGACTGGCGCTGTTTCGCTGTACGCAACTGGTGATCTGGCCGAAGCCATGACGGAAGCCCATCCGTTCGCGCGAGCTGGGGAAATGGGGGTCGGACGCCGACGGTCCCCGAGTTTCGACGATCTCCGGCGAGTTCCGCAAGCAGCGGCCTCCCGGGTGGGACGCTCTCGCGTCGGGGAAACGGCAGGGGAAGGGAATCAGTCGGGTGCCCCGTGCCCCCGCCCTCCTGCACCACGGGGCCTCACACGTCTCCGTAGAGAAGGGAAAAGGAAATGAACAACCCTGTTGGCTGGTTCGAGATTTACGTCGACATGATTAGCCACAATGTTCAGCAAACCTGATCACGCGCTCTGGCCGAG
>NZ_JAMTDX010000073.1 GCF_023806625.1 Accumulibacter sp. | reverse complement strand
TTCCGCCGCCGCGCCGACATCGGCATCGGTACTACGGCGTACTGGCACCCAACGCCCCGCACCGCGCACAGGTCACCGCGCTTGCCGGCATGCCGGACAGTACGCCGCGGTCAGCAGCGACTGACCCAACTGATCCACCTGAACCCATCGCCACGCCCGCTCCGCCAATCAACACGCCGAGCCCCTCGTCCATGGGGACAGGGGAAGCACGAGGAGAAGAGGAAGCGCTCCTGCGTCGCGCCGCCCGCTACGCCTGGGCGCTGTTGCTCGCGCGGATCTATGAGGTCTTTCCGCTCGTCTGCCCGCGCTGGTGCGGCGAGATGCGAATCATCGCCTTCATCACCGACGCCGGCGCCGTGCGCGAGATCCTCTCGCACTTGGGCGAGCCGACGTCACCGCCGCCTATCGCGCCGGCCCGGGGCCCGCCGCTGTGGGAGATGACCGATGCCGAGCAGGGCGAGTTCGACCCGCCAGCTCAACCGGCACCGGACTACCCATTCGATCAGCGCATCGCCTGGTAAAGGCCGCACGAAGACGATCCGATCGGGCTCGTCAGGGACCGCTTGCACCATGGGTCGCCGCGGCGGCCCATGGCCATCCTCGTGCTGCGATTCCGGCGAGGTTTTCAGGCTCCGTCGGCACGCTTTCCCCGAATCACGACTGCTGTCAGAGCCTATCAGAGCCTGGAACACTTGCGGAAGTGGCGTTGGATCTCCTATCCTTCGCTATTTCCGCGGGACCTGGACACCCACCAGACGATGTTCGCGATGGGCGAGGCGATCGCCCATCTGAACCGGCTCGAACGTTCGGGCCGGTTGCTGCGCAGCGAGTCTGCCGATGGCGTGATCCGCTTTGTGCGGACCCCGGCAGCCAAAGAACCCGCAACCGGCGAGCGGGCCGGGGCCCGCGATTGACGCCAGAGTCGCGCCAGCGACTCAACGAACTCCCCTCTCCCCGATCGGGCAGAGGCGCCGGTTGTACGGAAAATGGTGAGGGCGTTCCTCATTGCGCGTGTGTGGGTGCGTCGCGTACCTCAGTTGCGGCGCCTCCGGGCAAGAGGAATCGCGGTCAGAGCCAGCCCGAGCAGCGCCAGCGACGCCGGCTCCGGCGCCTGAGTCGCGGTGCCGTCAAAGCTGATTTCACTGACGAAGACCCAGTAGCCGGGAACCTGGTCCAACTCGATCGTATGCGTCGGGCCAACGAGACTGAGGCCACCCAGCGTCACGGACCCGACCGTGCCGAGGGCTGGGGGAGTGAAGCTCTCGCTGATCCCATCAACGCGGATCGCCGAGGGGGCGATGACGCCGCCCACGTTGCTGTTATCGAGCTGGATGGTGATCGAGTCGATCGATGGATTGCCGGCAAAGTGGAAGGTAATCACCGGGTTCAGAGTTACGGGGCGATACCAGCCGACGTACTCTCCCGTCCCCTGAGCGTTGGACACGTTGTACCACAACGAAGTCGACACGACACCGTCGGTAAGCTTGCCAAGTCCGCCGCTCAAGGCTGCGCCGTCGGTCGTCGTACTGCCGGCTCCGGTATAGTTGCGATCCCAGTAGTTGTAGGTGCCACCCGAGGCCTGCCCGTCGCCGTTGGGCATGTCGTAACTCGTTGGCGCGATCGGCGCGGCAAGCGAAGAGCTTGCCGGCAACAGCATGGCTCCGGCGCAGAACGCGCGGGCAATCAGGGACAAGGTCGCTTTGACGTTTTTCATTGTGGTTCCTTCTCCAGTACGGTAGGGACAGTGGCTGGCGTTCTCCTGCGCGGAACAGGAATACTGGCGCAAAACGCTTTCCAGGGTTTGCGCATATCCACAAGCAGATACCGTGCCAGAGTGGAGAGAACACATCGAATCCTCGCTAAATCAGCAAGCTGGACCGGCTGCGAAGGGGCTGATCCTGGTTCCGGCGGGCCGGCGTTCGCGCGGGGTGTAAAGAACTCCGACATCGGACCGACGGTGCTCGCTCGGGAGCCGGACCGCGTGCAATCCCACCGTCTGGCAAGAGACAGGTGTGGTCGAGCGCGCGCCGATCCGCTCGCCGACTCCCGACGATCAGAGATAACGCGCCGCATCCGCGAAATCGATCCCTTCTATCCTTCGGTTTGCCATCGAGCACCGTGGTCCCCGCCGCGCCCTGCGACCAGCGCTTGTGGGCCAGCGAGAGCGTGAGGACGGTCTCCTCGGCCACCAGCAGGAACACCGGGTAGGGGACGGCGCGATGGATCAGCCCGGCCAGCCGCGCCGTCCTGGCTCCGGCTCGCAGGGCCACCCTCCGCACATTGATCTCCAGGTATTCGCGCACGTCCTCGCGCAAGGCCGGCACGCCGATGGTCGTGGGCTTGAGCGTCGCCAGCCAATGCAGCTCGTGGATGCCCTCCTGGATGCGCCGCTTGTCCGCGGCCGTCGGCGCACCGTGCTCGACCAGCAGCGTCTTGGGCACGCGGCGATCCACCCGTGCGGCGTCGGGGAAGCCGAGGACCTGGACGACGTCATCGACGGTCATCGGCTCACGGTGTGAAGAGTTGGCCCGGGGTGGCCAGCGTCGCCAGCGGCACGGCCTCCACCCGGTCGGCAATGGTGTAGCGCCTGGTTCCCGGATAGACCACGGCGACGCGCTCGAGGCCCAGATCGGCGAGCGCAATCCGGATCGAGGGCCTCATCCGCGGGGCGTCCACGCGCTTGCACTCGACGCCGAACAGCGCGCCACGATGCTGCAGCAGCAGGTCGATTTCGGCGCCCTGATGCGTCGCCCAGAACGCTGCGTCGGTGTGCGGCTCGGTGGCGAGCACCTGCTCGATCGCGAACCCCTCCCACGACGCCCCCAGCTTCGGATGGCGCAGCAGGGCCCCCCCGATGCGCTCTCGAGAATCAGGAAGCGCGCCGGCCCCGGACGCCGGTCGGCGAGCACCCGTAGTAGCGGAAGAAGTTCCGGCGCCCGCTGCACCTCGTCAATGACCACGAGGCCGGTGAGCGGCTCGAGTGCTGTCATCGGCTCCCCAAACAACGCCTGGGTGCGCGGATCCCCCAGATCGAAGTAGTTGGGCGACGCCGAGTCGACGATCTACCGGGCAAGCGTTGTCTTCCCGCACTGTCGCGGCCCGGTCAGGACGACCGATCGGGCGCCGGTTCAGGGCAGCGTGCCGCGCGTCCAGCAGACGGGGGCGGGCGATGATCACGGGCGGCGACGCGACCACGAAAAATGAAACCTACCATTGTCTTTTTCATGGTCACTGCATGACTCACCTCACACGTCCGCCTCGGCCAGCACGACCAGATACGCCACGACCTCGAAGTCGTCGATGCCGGCGAACGCGCCCGCCAGCGCGTGCGTGCCGCCCGGCGTGAACAGGCTGGCGACCGCACGCTCTTCGGTCCTGCCCACCACCGAGCCGACGGCCGCGGCGAGCAGGCGCTGGGCATGGCGCATGTCCTCGCCCTGCCAGGTGGCCTTGTCGAGGCGGGCACAGGCTGCGCGCGTCCCGGTTCACCATGCCGACGATGAACTTCCAGAGCGCCGGGCCGCAGAGGTCGTGGTGCCCGGCAATCCCCCAAGCCGACGTGCGCATTGGGCACGGCGGCAACCAAGACCCGGGGCCCGTCGGGAGGCCTTCGATCGTCGCTTCGCCGCCGGCTTCCGCCGTGTCCTCGTCGATCCTCGGCCAGTGGGTCAGATCGCGATCCATCCGACCAGCGGTGCGCGGGTCGGCCATCTTCTTGAGCTTGCCCGACGGGTCGCCTTCGGGACAGTCTCCATCGCCTGCGCGCGTCGGGTCTTCGTCGGTCGACGACCGGTGCTCGAGCCGCGAGGTGATCGACCGGCCGAGCGGAAACGCTTCGCCGGTGGCGAGATCGGCTTCCGGGGCGATCGGGATCACCTTTCCCCGCCGCCCGGCGAGGGCTGAGGCAGGCTGTCCGAGGCTCCCGGCCGGCCGGCAATGCGCGCCGAAAAAATTCTCCGCGGGCTCGGAAAATGAGCCCTCGGGGGTGCACACTACGCAAACAACGCAACGAGGCCGTCGGCCGGGCCTCTGGCCAACGGCCGAGCGGGCGGGGGAGGGCGGTGCCGCCGCGTCCGGACCCTGCGGCGCGCACCGGCGCCTCTGCCCGATACGCCCGCGGCCCGCGCCGGCCGAATCACCTACCTGCGCCTCACCGCAAGCTTGCGGTCGGCACCAAGCGAGCAGAAAGACCCGAGAATCTCCGCCGTCGATTCACTCAAGGCAGCACGACGATGTTCCTGCAAAGAGAAAACCCCAGCGAGTACCCCAGACGCATCCTCGTCGCGGTCACCGGCCTGTCGCCGCAGATCGTCACCGAGACGCTCTACGCGCTGGCCGTCGCGCCGGAGTCGGGAATGGCCTTCGTCCCCACCGAGATCCACCTGATCACCACGCGCAGCGGCGCCGAGAAGGCGCGCCTCGCGCTGCTCTCCGACGACCCCGGCTGGTTCCACCATTTCTGCCGCGACTACGCGCTACCGCCGATCGCCTTTTCCCCGGCGAACATCCACGTCCTGCAGGACGCTCAGGGCCGCCCGCTCGACGACATCCGCTCGCCCGACGACAACCGTCACGCGGCGGACGGGATCACCGAGATCATCCGCGAATTCACCGCCGACCCGGACAGCGCGCTGCACGTCTCGATCGCCGGCGGGCGCAAGACGATGGGCTTCTTTCTCGGCTACGCGCTTTCGCTCTACGGCCGCCCGCAGGACCAGCTCTCGCACGTCCTGGTCTCCGAGCCTTTCGAATCGAGCGGCGGCTTCTACTACCCGACGCCGGTCAGCCGCGTTCTCGAATTGCCCGGCGGCCGGCTCGTCGACAGCGCCAGCGCGCAGGTCACCCTTGCCGAACTGCCTTTCGTCAGCCTGCGCCACGGCCTGCCCGAAGCGCTGCTGACCGGCCGCGCCAGTTACAACGAGACCGTCGAGGCGGCGCGGCTCGGCCTCGCGCCGCCGGAACTGCATATCGACCTCGGCGGCAGGCGGATCCGCGCGGGCGGCAGGGCGATCGCTCTGCCGCCGGCCGAACTCGGCCTGCTCAGCGTCTTCGCGCGCCGCGCGCTGAACGGCGAACCGCCGCTGCAGGCGCCGTCCAAGGAGTCTCCCGATCTCGCCTGGAAGAGGCGCTACCTGGTCGAGATGCGCTGGATCGACGGCCCGCTCGGCGATCGCGACAACACCGAGCGCGCGCTCAGGGATGGTATGGACGGCAGCTACTTCTCGACGCATCTCTCGAAGCTCCGGAAGATCCTCAAGCACCAGCTCGGCCCGGCCGCCGCGCCGTACCTGATCAGCGACGGCGGCAGCCGCCCGCGGCGCTACCACCTCGAACTGCGACCCGACGCCATCTGCTACGGCGTGGTCGACGAGCCGGCAGGGCAGTCCGCCGCCGGAACTGCGAACTCAAGGTGAGGCGCAGCGCGCGTCGCGCGCAACACCTCGTGCCCACCCACTGGCGAGACCAAACGAAATGAGCACACTGATCAGCTTTCTTGGCAAGGGGATGGACCCGAAGACGGGCTACCGTACCGCCACCTATCGCTTCGACGATGGTTTCTCGCGCACCGTCCCGTTCTTCGGTCTCGCGCTGACCGAGTATCTCAAGCCCGAGCGGCTGATCCTGCTCGGTACCGCCGGGAGCATGTGGGACGTCTTCTTCGAAGGCGAGGGGCTCGGCGACGACGCGCAGTTCGAACTGATGGCGGCGATCGAATCCGGCGCCGTCAGCGACGCGCTGCTCGACTTTCCCAGACGGCGGCTGGCCGACCGGCTCGGAATCTCGGTCAGTTGCCTGCTGATCCCCTACGCGACGGATGAAGCCGAACAGGCCGCGATCCTCCACCGCCTCGCCGAAATCGTCGAGCCGGGCGAGAGCCTGTGCATCGACGTGACGCACGCCTTCCGCCACCTGCCGATGCTCGCCCTGGTCGCCGCGCGCTACCTCGCCCGCGTCGCCGCCGTGAAGGTCGAGGAACTCTACTACGGCGCGCTCCAGATGACCCGGCCGGCCGGCGAAACGCCCGTGCTGCGCCTCGGCGGCCTGCTCCGGATGCTCGACTGGGTCGATGCACTGGCGACCTACGAGAAGGACGGCGACTACGCGCCGTTCGCGCGGCTGCTCACCGAAGACGGAATGGAACGTACTCGCGGCGAGTTGCTCGCCCGCGCCGGGTACTTCGAGCGGACGAGCAATCCCGTCCGGGCGCGCGAGACGCTGACCAGCGTCTTTCCCTCGGTCGAAGCGCATCGCGGCCTGCTCGGCAGCCTTTTCGTCGAGACGCTGAAGCAGCGGATCGGCTGGTTTCGCGGCCGAAGCCGCGATGAATGGGAGCTGTCGCTCGCCGACGCGTACTTCGAGCGCCGCGACTACCTGCGTTCGGCGACCTTCCTCTACGAAGCCTTTGTCACCCGCGCCTGCAACGACCGGCGCGGCAACCCGAACGACTTCGACCAGCGCAGCGAAGCGTACGCCGCCGCACGCGAAGAAACCCCAGCCGTCAAGCGACTCGAATACCTGCGCAACGCCCTGGCCCATGGCGTACGGCCGCGCGCGTCGGAGGACGTCCGGACTCTCGACGAAGAGGCACGCCTGCAGGCCACGCTGAAATCGCTGCGCAGGGAACTCTTCGGGCAATAGAGAACGGGGATCGTCCGGCCATGCCACTCTTCGTGCGCTGCGCTCGTGTCGCACTCGGCAGCTCATTCGACCGCGTTGCCCACATCGCCCGTCGCGGTCGGCGATCGCAAGCTTGCCGAGCCGCGGAAGCACGGCTCAGTGCTGTATTCTCTGCGTCGCTGGCGCGACTCTTCCCGGCTCCGGGGCTGCCGTGCCGAGTTCGCGCCATCTGGCGATCGAGGATGCGGACCAACCGAATGGAAACCAAGTCATGAACCATCACAACGACCTGCTCGACCGGGGGTGCCGCGTCGCCTTCGCGGCCCTTCTGCATGATCTGGGCAAGTTCGCCGAGCGCGCGGGGATCCAGGAGATCGACCGCGAGCGCCTGGACGCGCACGTGACCAATTACTGCCCGTTTCGTGATCACAAGTACCACACCCATCGACATGCCGCCTGGACGGCGCTGATGTTCGAGGCGGTGGAGGGCAGCGCTCCTGACCTGACGACGGGTGACGTGAGTCCTTTCGCCAGCCGCACCGGCGGCGTCGAGATCACCGATTCGCTGGTCAACGCCGCCGCCATGCACCACCGGCCGCAGACCTTCCTGCAGTGGATCATCGCCACGGCCGACCGGGTCGCCTCGGGTTTCGAGCGCCAGGAATTCGAGACCTACAACGCCGGCCAAGACCGGACCGACACCGGTCGCAACCACTATCAGGCGCGGCAGTTGACGCTGTTCGAGCAGATCCGGCTTGCTCACCCGCCGGCCAAGGGCTTCAAGGTTGGCGACCTGCAATGGAGGTATCCGTTGCGCGCGCTGTCGCCCGAGTGGCTCTTTCCCGTTGCACGGAAGGGTTACGAACCCGAAACGGACGCTCCCGCGCAGGCCGAGTACCAGCAGCTTTGGCAGGGATTCCTGCACGCCCTGGAAGCCATCCCGCGCGGCCACCGCAGCCAGTGGCCGCTGTGGCTCGACCACTTCGACACCGCGTGGCAGACCTTCACGCACGCGATTCCGGCGGCAACGGCATTCGGTGTCAAGCCGGACGTCTCGCTGTACGACCATAGCAAGGCGACGGCGGCGCTGGCCACTGCGCTCTGGCGCTGGCACGACGAGTGTGGTCGGTCGGACGCCGCCGCCGTGCAGGCGCTGGCCAGCCGGGAGGATTGGGACGCGCAGAAGCTGCTGCTGATTCAGGGCGACTTCTTCGGCATTCAGCAGTTCATCTTCGCCGACGGCGCACAGACCAACCGCAACGCGGCGCGACTGCTGCGTGGCCGCTCTTTCCAGGTCTCGTTGTTCACCGAACTCGCCGCGCTGAAGGTGCTCGAAGCATGCGCCCTGCCGTCGACCTCCCAGATCACCAACGCCGCCGGGAAATTCCTGATCGTTGCTCCGAACACCGACGAGGTTCGCGCAGGCGTGCAGGCGACGGGGCGGGAACTCAACGGATGGTTTCTCGAACACAGTTTCGGACTGGCCGGCCTCGGACTCGTCGCCCGGCCAGCGAGCTGCAACGACCTGCTCAAGGGGCGCTTCCGCACTCTGGTCGATGGGTTGTTCGCCGACCTCGAAGCGGCCAAGCTGCATCGGTTCGACCTGGTCGGCGACGCGCCGCGAGTCTTCCCCGTCGGTTACCCGAATGGCCCGTGCCCGTACAACGACCACCTGCCGGCCGACGAAAAAGGCTCAGCGCGCCTCTCGCGCGACCAGATCGCCCTCGGTACCCAGATTGCCCGCCAGGCCCGGCTGCTGGTCGTCGATACCGAGAGCAGCGGCCTGCATTCGGGCGGAGTCGTCCCGCTGGAGACAGCGATCTTCGGCTACCGGGTCGCGTTCACCGGCGACGAAGAGATCAGCGGCCGCTTTGCCGCGCTCGCCGGATCGGGCGGCCTTCGCCGCTGCTGGGACTTCAGCCTGCCGGAGCGCCTCGACGAAACCCTGTGGAACGGCTACGCGAGGCGCGCGGTGAACGCCTACGTGCCGCGCTTCGACGAAGTCGACGACTGGACCCTGGACAAGTATCGGGGAGAAACGGGCGCCGACGACGACACGGGGGTCGAGCGTGGCGCTGGCAAGACGCTGAACCACATCGCCTGCGAGGACCGGCAGTTGCGCGCCGACCAGCGCGGCTGGGTCGGCCAGTGTGCGCTGATGACGCTCAAGGGCGACGTCGACGATCTCGGGCAGATTTTCCGTGAGGGCCTCGCCGCGCCGACCTTTGCCCGGATGGCGGCGCTGTCGCGGCAGATGAACGCCTTCTTTGCCGTCTGGCTGCCGGCGTACTGCGCCAGGCACCATCCCGAGACCTACACGGTCTTTGCCGGTGGCGACGACTTCTTCCTGATCGGCCCGTGGCTCAGCACCCAGCGCCTCGCTGCCGCGATGGCCGAGAAGTTCCGCGGCTACGTCGCCGAGAACCCGGAGATTCATTTCTCGGCGGGCATGGTGATGAGCAAGCCGGGGTTGCCGATCCACACGCTGGCGAGTCAGGCCGAAGAGGCGCTCGACTCGGCCAAGAGCAACGGCAAGAACGGGATCACCGTTTTCGGCGAGCGCATTCCCTGGGCCGACTGGCCGGCAGTCAGCGCGGCCGAGAAGGAACTCGAACAACTGGCTGCCGACTACGGGCTGAGTGCCGGCTACCTCTATGGCCTGCTGCAACTGATCCGCCTCGCCGGTGATCGCAAGAATCCCGAATCGAGCATCTGGCGCAGCCGCTTTGCCTACCGCACTCGGCGCTACGTCGTCGACAAGCTGCGGCCGACCGAGCGACAAAGCGCCCAGGCGCGACTCGCCGGCGCCATCGGCGAAAGGGGGATCGCCCGTCTGGGCGGTGCCTATCGCGTGCCGCTCTTCAACCACTTCTACAAACAACGCTAAGCGAGGGAAAGATGAGCAACGGACCCCACCCAGGCAGCGGTTCGCGTACGCCGGACACCAGGTCTCCATACAACGCAAGGCCGATGCAGACGCCCGCACCGACGATCGACCTCAGCGACATCAGGTTCGGCGCCGATCTCAAGGAACTGACCTTTGCCGACGTCGCTCAGGACAAGGCGAGAGTCGTCGCCGAGACGGGCGCCGGGGAGAGGAACAAGTCCACCCAACTGCGCAAGTTCTACGATGAACTGGTGATGTGGCACGAAAAAGTCAATCTCGCGCGGAGCGACGCGGAGCGTACGGAGCGTTACCGCGAGGCAGCGCCGTTCATCAAGATGATGATCGCCAAGGTCACCTATGCGCGTGGTCGGAAGCACGTCGACGATTGCTTCGAAAAGCTCTTCACGCATGTCGTCCGTCAGATTCGCTGCCCGACGACACTCAAGCACGCGAAGCTGTTCATGGAAGCCTTCATGGGCTTCTACAAGGCCGAAGAAAAGACGAAGGAGAAGTGAGCCATGCCACAACTGACCGCTATCACCACCATCGAAGCCCGGCTCGAGCTGCTCACCGGCCTGCGCATCGGCGCCGGCGACGCCGAGATGCAGATCGGCGGCGTCGACAACACGGTGATCAAGCATCCGATTACCCAGTCGCCGTACATTCCCGGATCGAGCCTCAAGGGCAAGATGCGCAGCCTGCTCGAGTGGCGAAGCGGCGCGGTCCAGGAAGCGCCGCTCGACAAACGGGCGCATGACACTGCCGCTGGCGCTGTGCGGGCCGAAGTCCGGCGCATCCTGCAGCTCTTTGGCACTGGTGGCGGCGAGTTCAAGGACGACCCGGCATTTGCCGCCGAAATCGGGCCGTCGCGGCTGGCGTTCTGGGACTGTGCGCTCTGTCCGCAGTGGGAGCAGGACGTTCGCGGCAACAACCAGTCGCTGGTCGAGGTCAAGAGCGAAAACCGCATCAACCGCATCTCCGGCGTGGCCGAGCACCCGCGCAACACCGAACGCGTACCGTCGGGCGCCAGCTTCGACTTTCGCCTGTCGGTCAAACGGCTCGCCGGCGACGGAGAAGACCTGCTGAACATGGTTCTCCAGGGTCTCAAACTGATCGAGTTCGACAGCCTCGGCGGATCGGGCTCGCGCGGCTACGGCAAGGTGCGCTTCACTCAGGTGCGCATCGACGGCGAGGAAGCGCAGGAGCGCTTCGACCAGGTCAAGCCTTTTGCCCGCTGATGAAAACCTCTCGCTTTACCCTCCAACCGCGATCGGCCTTCGGCACGCCACTGGCCGGTGACACGCTGTTCGGCCAACTGTGCTGGACCTTGCGTCGGCAACTCGGCAACGAGCGGCTGAATCGTCTGCTCGAAGGCTATGTCGCGGGCAATCCCTTTGCCGTCGTCTCGGATGCGCTGCCCTTCGGCTATCTGCCGCTGCCGACCTTGCCGTCCTCGTATTGGAGCACGGCAACCGACGGTGCGGTTCCCGACCGCAAGGCGCTGAAGAAGAAATGCTGGCTGCGCATCGACGACCTCGGCCGCCCGCTCGCCGATTGGCAGCGGCTTGCCCACAGCGAGGCCGAGGCCGCGCAGACGATCGTCGGCGAGAAGAGCAGCGCGCCGACCGAGCGCGCGCAGCCGCACAACACGATCAACCGGCAGACCGGCACCACCGGAACCGGGGCGTTCGCCCCCTATACGCAGGCGCAGCAATGGTTCCACCCCGGGATGCGCTTCCACGTCTATGTCGTTTTCGACGCCGCCCGGCTGACTGCGGGCGAACTGCAGGCGGCCCTGACCGCCATCGGCGAGGCCGGCTACGGGCGCGACGCGAGCATCGGTCTCGGCAAGTTCAGCCTGTCAGCGGAGGTCGAAGAGGAACCGCTCGCCGCCCTGCACGACCGGCAAGCGAACGCCTGGCTGGCGCTCGGTCCGGTCGCGCCGCAGGGGCTCGGCTACTCTCCGCTACAGAGCCATTACCAGCCGCTGACCCGCTTCGGTCGCCACGGCGACGTTGCCGTGCATAGCGGCAACCCGTTCAAGCGCCCCGTTCTGCTTGCCCGCGGCGGCAGCGTCTTCGCTCCCGAACGTCCGACCGCCTTTCACGAGGCCTGGATTGGCCAGGGACTGAGCGGCGTCTCCGACGTGCTGCCCGAAACCGTGCACCAGGGCTACGCGCCCGCCGTGGGCATCCGCCTGCCGACCACCGGAAATTGCTGACCATGGACTTCCTGCACACTGCCCGCCTCGTGCTGACCCCGCTGTCGCCGATCCATGTCGGTTGCGGGGAGGACTTCGATCCGACCAACTACCTGATCGAAGGACAGACCTTGTTCGGCTTCGATCCCGGTTGCGCGCGTCTCCCTGAAAAAGAGGCCGGGCAACTCGGCCAGCTCGGCGACAGGGCCGATCTGCTCGGCATCCAGCGCTTCTTCCGTGAACAGCGCGAGCACTTCCTGCCGCATGCGCAGGTCCTCATCCCGGTCGCCGCCGGCGTGGCCGCCGAGTACGAACAGAGCATCGGCCGAGTGGCCAATCGCGAAGCGAACGGCAACTGGGTGTTCAACAGGTTGTTCATCGAACGTGCGAGCCACACCAATGGCCAGCCGTACATCCCGGGAAGCAGTCTCAAGGGCGCGCTGCGCACGGCGATCGTCGACCGCCTGAACGGCGGGAAGTTTCCCTTGCCCGACGAGCGTGGTTTCCGGGGAAATACCTGGGACAGCACGAAGATCGAAGCGCGTCTGTTGAAGGGCGACTTCGCGACCAGTCCCTTGCGCCTCGTCAAGCCGGCCGACCTGATGCCGGCGGGCGAGGTCGCCCGGCAGATCGTCTACGCCGTCAATCAAATGAAGGAGCTCGTGCGCGACAGGGAGGGAAACGAAAAACAGGCGCGCGGACCCACGAACCGCAAGGAATGCATCTCGCCCGGTCAGTACCGGGCCTTCGCCGGCAGCGTCACGGTGCACGATCTCGGCGCGCACGGCGATCAAAAGACGACTCCCGAGAACGGCCTGCGGCCACGCTCGCTGGCCAGCATCGCCCGGGATGTCCATGGCTACCACGAGAAGCGGCTGCACAAGGAACTGCAGATCCTCGACGAGCGCGGCTTCGTCGATCCCGACTGGAAGCGCTTCATCGAGCACTTGCTGGCCGGTGAGCTGTGTGCTCGGCTCGCCGCGGGCCGCGCGTTTCTCGTGCGCCTCGGTCGCTACGGCGGCGCCGAAAGCAAGACCCTCTCCGGCGAAGGCGTCGCGCAGATCAAGATCCTGCAGGGGAAAGGGCCCGACGGCCGGCAGCGCCAACCGCTGGTCCAAGGCGAGAGCAAGACCGTATGGCTGGCGGCTCAGCACAAGGATGATCGCAAGCATCTGCTCCCCTTCGGCTGGGCGTTGGTCGAGATCGACCCGCAGCAAGACCTCGTCGACCTGCGGGCGTGGTGCCACCGTCAAGTCAGCACACGGCCCGACATGCAGGCGATCCGCGCCCGCTTCGCCGAAGCCCGCGCCGCTGCCGAGCAGCGCGCCGCGACCCAGAGAGCGGCCAAGGAGGCCGCGCGCGCGGCCGAAGAGGCGCGTCAGGGCGAGGAAGCCGAGCGCGAGCGGCGCAAGGCCAGCCTGAGCCCGGCCATGCAGAGGATCGAAGGATTCGTCGACGACTGCCGCAAACGCGCCGACCAACTGCGCGGCGGCAAGGACAAGCCGCATACCGCCTATCACGGCAAAGCCAAGGAACTGGCCGAAGAGGCGGCCGGCTGGGCGCCCGCCGACAGGGAGGCCGTTGCCCAAGCCATCGAAGAGTGGCTGCCCAGGGTCGTCAGCATCGAGGCCAAGACTCTGCGCAAGGCCCCGTGGTTCGCTGCCCTGCGCGCTGCGGCACAGGGCTGAACTGGCCAGACCGAGGAGCCAACCGATCATGACCACCTGGTTCATCACCCGGCACCCCGGTGCCCGCGAATGGGCGCAGAGCGCCGGGCTGCTCATCGACCGCCACTGTACCCACCTCGATCCGTCCGAGGTGCGGGCAGGCGACACGGTGATCGGAACGCTCCCGGTCCATCTGGCCGCCGCCGTCTGTCAGCGGGGTGCCCGCTACCTGCATCTCTCGCTCGACGTCCCGGAGCATGCCCGCGGCCAGGAACTCGACGCCGACGGCCTGCGCGCGTGCAACCCGCGTCTCGAAGCGTACGCAATCGACCGCAGGCCGGCCGGCGAAGCGGAGGCCGCGTGACCACCACCTTCGTTACTCGACACGCCGGCGCGATCGACTGGGCGCGCGAAGCAAACCTGCTTCCCGAGGGCTGCGTCGTCGTCAGCAGCTTCGACGCCGAGCGTGTCCAGCCCGGCGACCTGGTCATCGGCACGCTGCCGGCGCAGGTCGCCGCGCGCATCTGCGAACGCGGCGGGCGTTACCAGCACCTGACGATCGACCTGCCGGAGAACCTCCGGGGCAGCGAGCTGACTGCCGCGCAGATGCGCGCGTGCCGGGCGCGGCTCGAGGAATTCGACATCCAGCGCAGCACGCTGCGCCCGCGGAGCAGCGCACACCCGGCGCGCAACGTCCATGTCGTACTCGCCAGCGGCGAAAACCTGCCGAACCTGATTCCTGCGCTGGCCAGCGCGATGAAGGCGCAGCAGGTCGTCATTCTGGCCAGCAGGGCGATGGCCCGGAACGCGGTGACGTTGCGCCACGGACTCCTGCGCGCGGGTCTCGATGAGCACAGCGTGCGCATTTACCCAGAGGATTGCCCGGACCACGACCTGAAGACCCTCCTGTGCTGGGCACGCGAACGCGCCGGCGAACTCCATGCGGAATACCCGACCGATCGGTTAATCCTCAACCTCACCGGCGGCAACAAGCTGATGACCGTCGCTTTCCAGCAGGCCTTCCGGGTGTTTGCCGAGATCATCTACTGCGACACCGAGAGGGACCGCATCGACTATTTCCATCCGCTTGCGCGCACGCCCGAGAAACTGCCGGTCGATCTGCTCCGTATCGACTCGTACCTGGCGGTCCAGGGCTACAGGCTTCGCCACGAGGAGCCCGACGCGATCGGCATCGAGCAGCGCGCCGAACTGACCCGCCAACTGGTCAGCCACGCGCCAGCGGTTCAGAAGCTGTTCGGAGAACTGAACTTTGCGGCGAGCCGCTACCGGCAATGCCGACCGCTCGACGCCCGCGTACCGTCCCAGCCTGCCGGCCCCGCGAAAGAGATCGTCGACCGGATGGTCGAGCTGAAGCTCCTCGATCCCGCCGACAATCACGTGCGGGTGGCCAGCGAGTGTGCGAGCGGCTATCTGGGTGGCGGCTGGCTCGAGGAATGGTGCTGGCTGGCTGGCAAGGAGCTCGAACAGGGCGAGAAGGGCAGGCGCCTGCATCGCACCCGTTGGGGCATCAACCTGAAGATCGATCCGTGGGATGGCTCCTCCGTCCAGGCGGGCGACGCGTACCCGCTGAATGAACTCGACGCCGCTTTCGTTCACCGCAACCGAATGCTGCTCATCGAATGCAAGAGCGGTCAGCAGGTTTCCGACCCCGGCGAGGGCCAGGACATCCTGAACAAGCTCGAAGCGCTCGGCAAGCACGTCGGCGGCCGCCTCGACACGAAATGGCTGCTCAGCGCACGGCGCATCGACAGCGGGAAGCAGGTCTGGCAGCGTGCGCAGAAGTACGGGATACGAATCGTTCCCCCTGAGGACCTGGGAAACCTGAAAGCGGAAGTTCTGACCTGGATGACCACCTGAACATGCTGCCCATAGCCCGTTACCGTTATCGCTTCGTCGCGCTGACCCCGGTCCAGTTTCCCGACTGGTCGGGCTCCGCGCTGCGCGGCGCGTTTGGCCACTCGCTGCGCCGCCTCGCGTGCATGACCAGAGCGAAGGAATGCAGCGGCTGCCCGTTGCTCGAAACCTGCCCATACCCGGCGGTGTTTGCGCCGCCTCCGACCGCCGACACGCTGCACCGGCTGACGCAGGCTCCCGCGCCGTACGTCATCGAACCCGAATGCTGGGGCGCCCGGCGAATCGAACCGGGGGAGGGCTGGCATTTCGACCTCGTTCTCTTCGGACGCGCGCTACGCGAACTGCCGATCATCACCTACGCCTGGCGGCAGGCGGCCAGACGCGGCCTCGGGGCTGGCGATGGGCAATCCGACCTCGAATCGGTCGAACACCTGTTGCCCGATGGCTCTTCCGAGCCCGTTCTGACCGCCCCCGAGGGGCGGATCCTCGAACACCAGCCGACGATCCCGGATCACTTGCCAACCGAATGCCGCCGCCTGAGCATCCGCCTGACGACTCCGCTCCGCCTCCAGGACAATGGTCGCGCGGTACCCCCGGACCGGCTCACCCCGGACCGTTTGCTCATCGCCGCGGTTCGTCGCGTGAGTCTGATGGGCCGCTGTCACGGCGCTGGCGCGCCGGACTGGGACTTCGCGGAGCTGGCGCGGTTGGCCAAGGATGTCACCGGAACGAAGGCGCTCACCTGGCGCGACTGGACGCGCCGCTCGGCGCGGCAGCAGCAGACCATGACCCTTGGCGGGGTCGTTGGGGTGTGGCGGCTCGAGGGCAATCTCACCCCGTTCATCCCCGCGCTGAAGATCGGTCAATGGCTGCACATCGGCAAGGAGACGGTTTTTGGTCTTGGCCGCTACCAGTTGGACGACATCTTCTCCGGTCCGCCCGAGCAGCGGGAACCGGTTCCCGAAGGCGCTGATTTACCGGAAGAACTCGACGCACCGCAGTAGCAACCCAGCCCTGATTACGAAGGGATTAAGACGCAAGGTTTCGATTTCGTTTGCAATACATTGCGTCGTAGCAACCCAGCCCTGATTACGAAGGGATTAAGACTCAAATTTCAAGACATCTTCGGCGCTTGCCTCTGTAGCAACCCAGCCCTGATTACGAAGGGATTAAGACTTTGGCAATGTCATGGTCAGTGACTTGAAAAACCCATCGTAGCAACCCAGCCCTGATTACGAAGGGATTAAGACTGCCCATGCATGGGCGGATGCCGCGGCTGCGGCTTTGTAGCAACCCAGCCCTGATTACGAAGGGATTAAGACATACTTCCTCGGAACAAGCTGCTTCAATCTCTGTTGTAGCAACCCAGCCCTGATTACGAAGGGATTAAGACTCCCCGATCGTGACTTTGATCGACTTGCTCATTTTGTAGCAACCCAGCCCTGATTACGAAGGGATTAAGAC
>NZ_JAMTDX010000072.1:7686-108136 GCF_023806625.1 Accumulibacter sp. | reverse complement strand
CGCGTTGTCCCTTGCCGATCGGCGCGATGATGTCGATGATCCGGCTGGTGATGTTCTCCTCGCCGCGGATCTCTCTCTCGAGATGCAGGTGTTCGGCCGGGTGCAGCGGAGTCAGGTTCTCGAAGAGTATCTTGTTCTTGGAAGCCTCGGGAGCCTCGCCGTTGATCCGGTCCACCTTGACCAGGGCGAAGTAACGTTCGCCGTCCTTCGGCGTGCGGATTTCGCCCTCGATCGTATCGCCGGTGTGCAGGTTGAAGCGCCGGATCTGGCTGGGGCTGACATAGATGTCGTCGGTGCTGGCCAGATAAGAGGTGTCCGGTGAGCGCAGGAAACCGAAGCCATCCGACAAGGTTTCGAGAGTCCCGTCGCCGAAAATGCTCTCGCCCTTCCTCGCCTGGTTCTTGAGCAGCGCGAAGATCAGCTCGTGCTTGCGCAGCCGGTTCGCGCCATCGATGCTGTTGCTGACGGCCATGTCGAGAAGTTGGCTGACGTGGAGCGCCTTGAGTTCGGATAGTTGCATGGGCAGAAGACAGGGAAGGGGAGCTTGGCGTGGAGCCTGATGTCCTGCGCTCGGGCAGACACGGCTCGGGCAGACACGGCTCGCGCCGGGCACCGTGCAGGGGCGGCCGGATGCGGCTGCGAAGGGGGCGGCTGAAGGCTCTGCGCGGCTTCCGGGCGTTATGACTTTTGGGTTGTTGCGCGCCGGTGAACCTTCAAGTCTGAAGCCTAGCGGCTTTAGAGGTTGCTGTCAATGAAGGTGACCAGTTGCGACCGCGAGAGAGCGCCGACCTTGGTCGCCTCGACATTCCCGTTCTTGAACAGCATCAGCGTCGGAATGCCGCGAATCCCGTAGCTCGCAGGGGTCTGCTGGTTCTCGTCGATGTTCAGCTTGACCACCTTCAGGCGGCCGGCGTAATCGTTGGCGATGTCGTCGAGCAGCGGGGCAATCATCTTGCACGGATTGCACCATTCGGCCCAGTAATCGACCAGAACTGGCTCTTCTGCCTGGAGCACGTCGGTCGCGAAGCTGGCGTCGGTAACGTGATGGATGTGTTCGCTCATCAAGAGGCCTCATGCGGGATCTGGGGTCAAGGTGACCGGGGGCAGCCGGCGCGGAAGCTGCGCCCTGGTGCGCCACGGGGTCGTGCAATGCTAGCGAAAATTTCCCGCCAAGGGAAGCCGAAAGCCTGTCTCGGGGAAGCCAAATACGCTATAGTCTGCGCCGTTCCAACTAGCCGTAATTCGACGATGACTTACGTTGTTACCGAGAACTGCATCAGGTGCAAGTTCACCGATTGTGTGGACGTATGTCCGGTGGACTGCTTTCATGAAGGCCCGAACTTCCTCGTCATCGATCCCGATGAGTGCATCGACTGCACGCTCTGCGTTCCCGAGTGCCCGGCGGAGGCGATTTTCGCCGAGGACGACGTGCCGGAGGATCAGCGTCGGTTCATAGCGCTGAATGCCGAGCTGTCGAGAGTCTGGCCGATTATCGTCGAGCGCAAGGATCCCCCAGCAGACGCCGAGGACTGGAACGGCAAGCCGGAAAAGCTCAAACATCTCGTGCGCTGACTGACGGGACCGGCTGATCGCTTCGCGTTCTCGACGGCGACCCGCGGGATGCCGATCTTCTCGCGCCCGCTGCGGATCGCCGCGGTGGTCAGGTCGTGACGGGGAGCGGGTGAGCCAGTCTCCAGCCCCGGAGCACGACACGAGCGGCGCTG
Organism: Accumulibacter sp.; assembly: GCF_023806625.1. Lineage (GTDB taxonomy): Bacteria > Pseudomonadota > Gammaproteobacteria > Burkholderiales > Rhodocyclaceae > Accumulibacter. Next base: position 106,412 of record NZ_JAMTDX010000072.1, on the reverse strand, counting down.
CCGAGCCCTGGCGGTCATCAATCAGGCGGAAGAAGGCAAAAGAGGAGGAGAACAGGTGGAAAAGATATGGTTGAAGAACTACCAGCCGGGTGTCCCGGCCGAGATCGACCTGAGCGAGTTCGAGTCACTCGGTGAACTGTTCGAGAAGAGTGTCGCCCGGTATCGCGAACGTGTAGCCTACATCAACATGGGTGTCCAGATCACCTATGGCGAACTCGACAAGCTGTCACGGGACTTCGCGGCCTACCTGCAATCGGCGCTCAAGCTGCCACAGGGGGCCCGGGTGGCGGTGATGATGCCCAACGTCCTCCAGTACCCGATCTGCATCTTCGGAGCGCTTCGTGCGGGTTACGTGGTGGTCAACGTCAATCCGCTGTACACGCCGCGCGAGCTCGAGCATCAGCTGAAGGATTCGGGGGCCGAAGTGATCGTCATTCTCGAGAACTTCGCGACGACGCTCGAGGAGGTGCTCGCGCGAACGCCGGTCAGGCACATCGTCGTGGCTCGTCTCGGCGACATGCTTGGCTTCCCCAAGGGGGCGGTGGTCAACTTCGTCGTCAAGTACGTCAAGAAGATGGTCCCGGCATGGACCTTGCCGCGTGCGGTTAACTTCCGCACCGCTCTGGCGAGGGGCGCCTCGGCCGAACTCAGAGCGGTAACGGTCACTCACGAGGATCTGGCGTTCCTGCAATACACTGGCGGGACGACCGGCGTGTCCAAGGGCGCTATGCTCCTTCACCGCAACATTCTCGCCAATCTGGCGCAAGCGCATGCGTGGATCAAGCCCGAACTCGGCAGCGCGCAGCACCTCGTCATCACCGCCTTGCCGCTCTACCACATCTTTGCCCTGACCGCGAACTGCTTCACATTCTTCAAGATCGGCGCGAGCAATCTGCTGATCACCAATCCCCGGGACATACCGGCATTCGTCGCCGAACTGGGCAAGTACCCGTTTACGGTGATTACCGGGGTGAACACGCTGTTCAACGCCCTGCTGAACAACGACGCGTTCTGCGCGCTGGACTTCAGTACGCTGAAGGTCACCCTCGGCGGAGGAATGGCCGTGCAGAAGGCGGTTGCCGAGAAGTGGCAGGTGGTCACCGGCAAGCCGCTGATCGAGGCCTATGGGCTGACCGAGACGTCCCCGGCGGCGACGATCAATCCGCTGAACATCCGCAGCTACACGGGGGCGATCGGTCTGCCGATCTCGTCTACCGAGGTTGCCATCCGCAACGACGCTGGCGTCGATGTCCCTCTGGGCGAGCGCGGGGAGTTGTGCATTCGCGGTCCGCAGGTGATGAAGGGCTATTACAATCGCCCCGAAGAGACCGCCAAGGTGATCCTGCCGGATGGCTTTCTGGCCACCGGTGACATCGCGGTAATCGACGCCGAGGGATTCGTGCGCATCGTGGACCGCAAGAAGGACATGATTCTCGTCTCCGGCTTCAATGTCTACCCGAATGAAATCGAGGATGTCGTCGCTCAGCATCCGGGCGTGCTCGAAGTCGCCGCCGTCGGCGTGCCGCATGAGAAGTCGGGGGAGGCGGTGAAGATTTTCGTCGTCAGAAAGGATCCGGCAGTGACCGCCGAGGCGTTGATCGCCTATTGCCGGGAGCATCTGACGGGCTACAAGGTCCCCGGGCAGGTGGAGTTCCGCAATGAGTTGCCGAAGACCAATGTCGGCAAGATCCTGCGCCGGGAATTGCGTGACGAGGCGCTGAAGAAGTCCTGATCGCCACGCGCCCGGCAGCGCCCGGCGTCAGGGCCTGGCGGCAAGCTGTTGAAGGTACTCGCTGGTCACCGGATGCTTGTTGCGCGAAGCATAGAACAGCGGGGTCTGGCCTTCCTTGTCCTTGCTCCCGGGGTCGGCGCCGTGCTCGACGAGGACTCGCGAGACTCGCGGCTGACCAGTCGCTGCCGCCAGGTGGAGCGGCGTCTGGCCGGTTTCCGTCCTGGCGTTGACGTCTGCCTTGCGTTCGACGAGCAATTCCACTTCCTTCCGGCCACCGGAGAGCACGGCCGCATGCAGCGGGGTCATGCCGATCCCGTCACGCGCGTCGATCGCCGCACCACTGTCGAGGAGCAGTTCCGAAGCTTTTGTTCGTCCGTAAAAGGCGGCCATGTGCAGCGGCGTCCGGCCGAGGGCGTCGCGAGCGTCGATCTCTGCTCCGTTTTCGAGCAGCGTCCTGATCTCCGCCAGGTCGCCGCGGGCCGCTGCCCGGGACAGTGGAGACGCAATCGCCGGAACCACGGCACTCTGCGCAGTCGGCTGCGGCGTCTTGCCAGATGAGTTCCCCTCCGGGTCCCTGCTGCACGTCGCAAGGATCAGCGCGGACAGCAGGGCGCTGGCGAACAGGGTTGTGCGGCGGGGTAATTTGGTCATTTGGGAGATTCTCCTATTCTCCTGCGAGGAACTGGAGCAGCCGCCCGTGTCTGCCCCGGAGTGTGGCTTCCCGAGAGGCGGCCTGGGCCGCTGCAGCCGGCCGTTGCCGATCGGGGTCGCTGGTTCGGCAGTGTTTCGCTCGGTCGTGTCGCGATCGATGGCTGCGTCACCTGTCGCGACCGGCCGACGCTACCGTCACGTGTGGCGAGTGGCTCGGGAAATATTACCATCGCTGGCGGCGTTCTTGTCGCGGGCGGTCAGGAGGCGGCCAGCGCGGGCTGGGCGCGCCTCGCATAACGCTCGAGGTAGAGGTAGATGACCGGAGTCAGGTAGAGCGTCAGGAACTGCGAAAGCACGAGCCCGCCAACCACCGCCAGACCGAGCGGTCGCCTGACTTCGGCACCGGCCCCGAGACCCAGGGCGATCGGCAAGGTCCCGGCCAGCGCAGCCATCGTGGTCATCATGATCGGCCGGAAGCGGATCAGACAGGCTTCGAATATCGCCGTTCGGGCTGGCAGGCCGTCCTGTCGCTGGCGTGCAAGGGCGAAGTCGATCATCATGATCGCGTTCTTCTTGACGATCCCGATCAGCATGATCACCCCGACGAAGGCGTAGAGGCTGAGGTCGACGCTAAAGGCGAGCAGCGTCAGCAGCGCGCCGAGACCGGCCGACGGCAGGCCGGAGAGGATCGTCAGTGGGTGAACGAAGCTCTCGTAGAGGATGCCGAGCACGATGTAGACGACGAGGACAGCCATCAGCAGCAGCACACCGAGTCCCTGTTGCGAACTCTGGAAGGCCTGCGCCGTTCCCTGCAGACTGGTGTTCAGCGAAACCGGGATGCGCATCTCCTGCTCGAGGGTCCTGATCCGGTTGACGGCCTCGCCGAGCGATACGCCGGGAAGCAGATTGAAGGAAATCGTCACTGCGGGCAACTGGCCCTGGTGGCTCACGGTCAGCGCCTGTGTTCTGCGGCTGAAGTGGGCGACCGTGTCGAGTGGCACGAGTTTCCCTGCATTGTTGCGCACGTACAGGCGAGCGAGTGCATCGGGCGTCTCCTGGTACTCGGGAGCCACTTCGAGAATCACCTGGTACTGATTGCTCGATCCGTAGATCGTCGACACCTGTCGTGCGCTGAACGCGCTCTGTAGCGCGTCCTCGACCTGACCGTAGCTCAGTCCGAGGGTGGCGAGCCGGTTGCGGTCGATCTCCAGGGCGACGACCGGGCTGCGGTCGTTGAGGTTGTTGGTCACGTCGATGAATCCCGGCAACTGGCGGATGCGCTCGGTCAATGTGCCGGTCCAGCGGTACAGTTCATCGAGATCGGTATCCTGGAGCGTGTACTGGTGCTGGGCGGCGGTAATCTGCCCGCCGATGCGGATCACTGGCGGATTCTGCAGGTAGGCCTTGATTCCCGGGACGGCAGCGAGCTTCGGGCGCAGCCTCTGGATGATCTCGTCGGGAGTCGAGCGGCGCTCGTCACGCGGCTTGAGGATCATGAAGATGGTCCCGGTATTCGCCGTCGGCCGGATGCCGCCGGCACCGACGGCAGACATGAACGAGTGGACATCGGGTTCCTGGGCGACGATCTCGGCGAGGGCACGCTGGTGCTGAACCATCGAGGGGAAGGAGATATCCTGGGCGCCCTCGGTGAACGCGATGATCTGCCCGGTATCACCGCTGGGCAGGAAGTCCTTGGGTAGCCAGGCGAAGAGAGCGCCACTGAGTCCCAGAGTGATCACGAAGCTGGCCAGCACCAGCCGCGGGTGTCCGAGCGCCGCCCTGAGCGACCGTTCATAGCCGGAGAGCATCGCCGTAAACAGGCGCTCGAAGGCCTGGAAGACGCGACCGTGCGCTTCGTGATCAGCCGGGCGGACATACCGGCTGCAGAGCATCGGCGTCAGGGTCAGGGAAACGAAGCCCGAGACGAGGATCGCGATACAGATGGTCACCGCGAACTCGTGCAGCAGACGACCGACGATCCCGCGCATGAACAGAACGGGAATGAACACGGCGACCAGCGAGACGGTCATCGAAATGATCGTGAAACCGATTTCACGGGCGCCGGTGATCGCCGCCTGAAACGCCGGCTCGCCTTTCTCGACGTGGCGGACGATGTTCTCGAGCATGACGATCGCGTCGTCGACGACGAAGCCGACGGACAGCGTCAGGGCGAGCAGGGACAGGTTGTCGAGGCTGTAGCCGAGCAGCGACATCGCGCCGAATGTGCCGACCACCGAGATCGGCAGAGCGAGGCTCGGAATCAACGTCGCCGACAGGTTTCTGAGAAAGAGCAGGATGACCATGATCACCAGTGCCCCGGCAAGGATCAGCGTGAACTGGACGTCCTGGACGGCCTCACGGATCGACACGCTGCGGTCGAAGAGTACCTTCATCTCGATCGCTGCCGGCAGCTTCGACTGGAACGACGGGAGCACCTGTCTGATCGCCTCGACGGTCTCGATGGTGTTCGCGCCGGGCTGGCGCAGCACGGCCAGGACGATCGCCCGGCGATCGACGTTCCAGCTTGCGATGCGGTTGTTTTCGACGCTGTCGATCGCCGTGGCCACCTCGTCGAGACGCACCGGTGCCCCGTTGCGCCAGGCGACGATCAGCGGGCGGTAGGCGGGGGCCGTCGACAGCTGGCCGCCATCCTTGATGGCGAAGGTCTGACGCGGGCCATCAAGCTGGCCGATCGGCTGATTGACGTTGTTCTGGGCCAGCGCCTGCTGCATCTCGTCGATGCCGATCCCGCGGCTGGCGAGCTCGTCGGGGTTGGCCTGGATGCGCACGGCAAATTTCTGCGCTCCGTAGACCTGGACCTGGGCCACTCCGGTGATCGTCGACAGGCGCTGGGCGAGCTGCGTCTCGGCGTATTCGTTGACCAGCGAGAGCGGCAGAGTCCGCGACATCATCGCGACGTAGAAGATCGGGAAGTCGGCCGGGTTGACCTTGCGGAACGACGGCGGCGCCGGCATGTTCGGCGGCAGCTTGCGCAGGGCTGCCGAGATCGCCGACTGGACGTCCTGGGCAGCGGCGTCGATGTTGCGCTCGAGCGCGAACTGCAGGGTGATCGAAGTCGAACCCTGGGCGCTCGTCGAGGTCATCGAGTCGAGGCCGGCGATCGTCGAGAACTGTCCTTCGAGAGGTGTCGCCACCGCTGCGGCCATCGTTTCGGGTGACGCCCCCGGGAGGCTGGCGGTCACCGCGATCGTCGGGAAGTCGACCGTCGGCAGTTCGGCGACCGGCAGGCTGCGATAGCCGAGCACGCCGAAGACGAGTAGCGCGGCCATCAACAGCGTCGTCATCACCGGCCGGCGAATGCACAGTTCGGGGAGCGTCATCTCGGGAAACTCAGCGCTCGGGCGCGGTTGGCGCGCCGTCTCTGTCAGCGTTGCCCGCGTCGGGGACGTCGACGGTCAAGCCGGGTGCGAGGCGAAGCTGGCCGTCGGTAACCACCGTTTCGTCCTTGGCCAGCCCCTTGGCGATTGCTGCGATTCCTCGCTGAGTGGTGATGACTTCGATTCTTCGCGCTTCGACGGTACGGTCCGGACGGACGACATAGATCCACGCGCCTTCCGGTCCCTGCTGAACGGCCTCTGTCGGGACGACCACTGCGTCGACCAGTGTATCGAGGACGAGGCTGACGTCGAGAAACTGTCCCGGGGTCAACTGCTGATCTTCGTTGTCGAGCACGGCCTTGACCTGGATCGTTCCCGTCGAGCTGTCGACAGTGTTGTCGATGAAGCGCACTCGCGCTGCGGCGGGCGGGGTCTTTGCGCCGGGAACCCGGACCGTCGCTCGGGCGTCGCCGCGATCCATCGCCCGGCGCAGCGCTGCGAGGTGCTTCTCGGGGACGGAGAAGGCGACGAAGAGCGGGCGCACGCGATTGACGACGGCGAGCACCGTGTCGTTCACCTTGACCGCGGTGCCGGGGAAGACCAGGCGGGCACCAACGATGCCGGCAAAGGGCGCGCGGATCGTCGCGTACGACAACTGCCGCCTGGCCAGGTCGACCGCCGCACGGTCCGCGTCGACCGTCGCGGCGGCCGCCGCGAGAGCCGTGCGCATCTCGTTGACCTTCTCCTCGGAAACGAAACCTCGTGCCTTCAGTGCGACGTAGCGATCGACGTCAACCCTGGCCTTGGCCAGGATGGCCTCATCCTTGAGCAGACTGGCACGCGCCTGACTCAGGCGGGCCTCGAAGTCCCCCGGATCGAGCTCAATCAGGACTTCTCCGGAACTGACCGATTGGCCCTCGGAAAAGCGGACGCTGATCACCTGGCCATCGACTCGTGCTTTCAGCGCAACGCTCTCGTAAGCTTCGGCCCTGCCGACGACCTCGACGGCGACCGGCACGTCAGCCAGCGTTGCGCGAGCCGTGACCACTGGTACCGGCGCAGGTGCCTTCGCCGGCGCTCGGGCCGTTCCGGCGATCCGGGGCGCGGACCAGTATGCCGCCGCCGCGAGGGCGGTCAGGAGCACGGCGAGCAGGAAGATACGGGGCTTCGACATGATGGCGGACGGACGGTGTTTCAAACGAGGGAAGCGCCAACAACCAGCCCGGACGGGTTGGACGGTGTGGCCGAGGGAAGCCGGCATTGGAGGGCCGACAACTGTCTAGACTATCAGAGATCGGTCATGATCGACTGGCCAGCCGGTCGACCAACCCGTTTGGTCGCGCTGTTCAGCGGCGCTGAGCACTGGCCTGTGAAGCGACACTCAGCCTGAGCTGATCGCGGAGGAGGAGCTTGTGGTCGCCGGACAGCAGGCTGAACTCGAGATCGTAGTCGCCCGGACCGAGGTCGAGTACCGCCTCCGTCTGACCGTCGCCAAGATGTACGGTGCTCACCGTCGTCCGGTTCTTGCGCACGGTCAGCAGGAAATGGCCGGTCTCGGGAATCGACGTACGCTCGGGGGCCACGCCGAAGCCAACCGCGCCCAGCTTGACGAGAAACGGACTGTCTACGGTCTCGCCGTCGCGAAGATTCTTGAGATAGACCGCCCGGGACTCTGCAGGCGGGGTCGAGACCTCGTCCTGGTACCACAACGCACAGCTTTCGCTGAAGTGCTCGGGGTTGATCCGCGGCTTAGGGGTCGCGTTGCGAGGACCGGTGACGGTGACGGTGATCTTCCGGCTGAAGACGTAATAGGGGCGATGGTCGTAGTCGGCGAAGAGCAGGCGCAGGCTATGCTGCCCGGGCGGCAGGTCGATCGCCGTCGCGGTCTGACCCTTGCCGAAATGCCGGTACTTGTCCGAGAAGGGAATCGGCTCGGTGACCGAATTCGGCATCGGCGTGTCGATCAGCAGATGGTGGTGACCGCTTTTCTCGCGCTTGTTGCCCGCGGGAATCACGCCCATTCCACGTATGCCGAACTCGACCCAGAACGGCGTGCGGACATGGAAGCCATCCCGGAGGTTCGAAAAGGTGACCGGCGTCGAGTCGGCAAACAGGCTGACCGAGGTGCGGTCGGCCGTGTATTGCAGCCAGCAGCGCCGCTCGAGGGGATCGTCGGGCAGGCGCGCGGCGCTGTGGGCGATCGGCGCCATGAGCGGCAGAAGGAGAGCGAGCAGCAGGGCAGGACCAGCAGAAGACTCATTCATCGGCGGCCTCACGTCGATCTGTCGGCCGGCTCGCCGGAACATGCAACGGCTTGCGCGTTCGAACCGAGCCGAGGGCGTAGACTTCGGACGGCGCTGGCGCCGGGATCCAGCAGCGCTTTGCCGTCGACGGGGTATGAGTGTGCCAGCTTGCTGCCCGGTTGACCAGTCCCGACTGCGGAAAGCTCCCGGCCTGCCGCGCAGAAGTTCGTCAGAGCGTCTGGGATGGCCAGGATCCGGCGAGAACGGCCGATTCATCGGGCCGGCCGTCGATCGGCGCTGTGCAGCCGTTGCATCTGCGCAGCCATCTGACCGGGGTCGCGGTGTGCACGGACCCGCGCGAGGACTCTCGCTGGCGGTGCGCGCCGCGCGATCCCTAGGCGTCGCGGGCTGGCGGTCGACGGAAAAGGAGCCGAACGGCAGGTTCGGCTCCTGCACTCACGCGCCCGGCGCTCCAGTACGAGCCAGCTAGCCACTCGCCCCGGCGCGCACGTCGAACTCGACTTTCCAGCGCTGCGGGCCGTCGTGCGGCAAGGCTTCGAGCTCGAGCGTTCCCGCCTCGGTGACCCGCGCGTGCAGGCGAACGCGCACGATCTCGCCCGGCGCCCGCCCGTCGCTCGGCAAGGTCGTCTGGATCTCGTCGAGTTCCTGGAGCGCTTCGGGTTCCCATTCGTCGAGCAGCGTGCCGACCTGGTCCTGGCGGCGGACCGACGAGCCGAAGAAGCGGAAGCGGACCTGCTCGCCGACGACGAGGCCGAATTCCTGCGCGGCGATCGCGGCTTCGCTGCCTTCCTCCATGCCGAAAGGAGCAAGACAGAGCGCCTGCACCGGGGGTTCGAAGCCGGGCACCGCCGGCATCGACGACTCGACGGCGACGTAATAGGCGCGAGCCGTGCCTCCGCGGATGCGCACGCCCTGGCCGCGGCGGACGTAGCCGTAATAGGCGGCACCGCGGGCGACGGCGAGGTCGAGGTCGGCACCCGCGAGCAAGCGCGCCGCCGGAGCCCCTTCGGCGGCGAGCCAAGAATTGATTGCCGCCAGCGTGCGCTCGGCGAGCAACCCGGACTTGAAGACGCCACCGTTGAACAGGACCGCGGTCGGGTGCAGGAAGCTCGCCTCGGCGGGCAGGCGGCTGTCGAATCCCTCGAGGTCGGCTGTCGCGCCGACCTGTCGCGCAAGGAAGGCCGCCAAATGGCGGGTGATCGCCGCGTCCTGCGCGTAGGGTAGCCCGAACTGTGTCAGGCCGCCGCGTCCGCGCCCCTGCGGCCGATCGCCGATCGCTGCCGGCGGGAAGAAGCCGTCGAGCAGGGTCGTGGCGAGTTCGTCGCGGGTCAGCTCGCTGCGGATCGAGCCACCGATCAGCTTCGCGCCGCGGCTGGCGATGACCAGTGGCACGGCCGTCGCGTCGGGATCGCCGAGCAGTTTTTCCTTGGCCGCTCGACACGCGTGGGTCAGCGCGCGCAATTGCCAGGCGTCGAGCCTGCTGCCCTGCGCCGAGAGCTTGCCGGCGACCGCGTAGGCCAGCGCCAAGTCCATGTTGTCACCGCCGAGCAGGATGTGCTCGCCGACTGCGACCCGATGCAGTTCGAGGTTGCCGTCGCGCTCGAGCACGGCGATCAGCGAGAAGTCGCTGGTCCCACCGCCGACGTCGACGACGAGAATGATGTCCCCGGGGCGCACCTGCTTGCGCCACGAACCGCCGCTCTTCTGGATCCAGCTGTACAGCGCGGCTTGCGGTTCCTCGAGCAGGATCATCCGCTCGCAGCCGGCCAAGCGCGCGGCTTCGGCGGTGAGTTCGCGGGCGGCAGGGTCGAAGGATGCGGGTATCGTGACGACGATCTCCTGCTCCCCGAAAGGTGCCTCGGGCTGTGCCTGATCCCACGCCGCACGCAGGTGTGCCAGGTAGCGCAGTGACGCTTCGAGCGGCGAGAGTCGGGCGACTTCGGGTGGGGCGTCGCTCGGCAGGATCGCCGCACGGCGGTCGACGCCGGCATGGCACAGCCAGCTCTTGGCGCTGGCGACCAGGCGGATCGGCGTGGCCGCTCCGCGGGCGCGCGCCATCTCGCCGACTGCGAAGTCCTGTCCGGTCGTCCACGGCAGGCTCAGGTCGCCGGGGGCGAGTTCGCTGGCGTGCGGCAGATAAATGAACGATGGCAGCAGGCCGAAGGACTCGACGGTCCCCGGAGCGCTCAACTGCGGAATCGGCAGGACGTGCTGGGTGACCGTCTCGCCGTCACACGCGTCGAGGTCCACGTATGACAGCGCGCAGTGTGTCGTTCCGAGGTCGATGCCGATCGAGAATTTCGTGGCACTCATAGCTCGACCTCCGCAGGGGCGACGATGTGCAGGTCGTGGCCTCTGGCGATCTTTGGCAGCCTGGTTTCGGCGATTCGCCAGCCGCGGTGCGCGACGCTCCCCGTGAATGGCGGTTGGCCGACGACGTTGCCGGTCACCCGGATCGCTGCGGCGTCGAAACCGGCGGGCAGCGTGACACGGCTCCCTTCGGCCTCGCTGCGTACCGGGGCGATCGTGAAGTTGTCGCGCAGCACCTTGCGGCAGCCTTGATGGACGACCCGAGCGGCGGCGCCGATCTCGGCATCCGCGTAGGCGCCGACGTCCTCCTCGATGAAGTCGATGAACCGGGCTTCACGCTGCAGCAGGCCCAGCAACTGGAGCGCGCCGTCCGGGGCCGCTTCGAGCAGCGGTTGGGCGGCTGGCTTCGGCGGTGGCGCGACGACTCCGGCGGCCGGTTCGCCAGCGCCAAGTGCCTGGACACGGGCCGCGAAAGTGCCGTCGGAGAGGATCCGGAAGAACGTGCCGAAGGCCAGCGCGATGCGGCTCGGCAGGGAGGGTGGATTGGGTTTCATGGAAGTTTGCACTCCTCGGGTTGGCCGCCAGTGCGGCCGGATGAAGGGGCATCGGGACCTCGCTGCACGGCGCGCTGGTGCGCGGCCAAGGATCGCGGAGCGTCATGGTTCCCGAGACGGGAAGGGTCTGGCCGGCGCGGGGCCGTGTCGCCCGGGCGCAGAGGCCGGACCGCGCGGTGACGGGCACGCTCTGCCCGTCCTGGGCGCAGCTGTTGCGGCGCAATATAAACGATTTCGCGAATTTGGTGTAGTGCCGGGTCAGCGCTACCCGCGGCCGCTCAGTCGGCCGCGCGAGCGCCCTCGCGCAGATGTTCGACGAACCAGCACGCCGTCTCGCGGGCCACGGACTCGAACACGGCTGCCGATGCGGGAGCCGCGGCGCTGCCTGGCACGATCGTCAGCCGCCGGGTGCAGCCGACCTCGGCGAGGGCGCGTCGGTTGCTCGCCGTGCCTGGTTCGTCGTTGGCATCGCCCAGGACGAGCAGCGGCGAGGCCAGCGCGCGCAGGTAGACGGTGCCGGCCAGGTCGATCAGCCCGCCGCGGCAGACGATCGCGTAGATGTCCTGATCGCGCTGGGCAGCGACGCGTAGTGCGACGGGTGAGCACTCGCCGCTCGCGCAGAGTCCGATCGGCAACGGCGGTACTTCGCCAAGGAGCATCCTGAGCCGGACTTGCGACAGACCGTCGAGAAGACGGCGGGTGAGCAGCGGGACGTTGCTGCGGACGTTCGCGAAGCGGTTCTCGGCCACGCTGAGCAGGTCGATGGTCAGCGTGCCGATGCCGGCATGGCGCAGGATGACCGCGAGCGCATCGTTGCGCGTCTCGGGCGATCCGCCGGCGTGGGCGAGGATGACCAAAGCCCCGGCTCTTTCCGGCAGGCCGAGTTCAGCACGCTCCAGACCCTGCGCGACGTCGATCGCCAGGACAGTTTCGCCGCGATCCCGGAGAGCGTCGCTCAACGGCCGTCCAGCCTGATCGGCACGCGCCGCGGTCCGAATGCCTTGCCGAAGTGTCCGAAGCGTCCGGCGATCGACCTGCCGCAGTGCGGGCAGCGCCCCTCGGGGGACAGGTCGTAGTGACGGATGGCGTACCAGTCGCGCTCGATCAGCGGCGCCTGGCAGCCCGGGCAGAAGGTCGTGTCGCCGTCGCGGTCGTGGATGTTCCCCGTGTAAACATGGTGCAGGCCCGCCTCGAGACCGATCCGACGGGCCATCGTCAAGGTCGAGCGCGGCGTCGGCGGGATGTCGTTCATCTTCCAGTCAGGATGGAACGCGCTGAAGTGCAGCGGCACGTCGGGCCCGAGCTCGCGCGCGACCCACTCGGCCAACGCCCGGATCTCGGTCGGCGAGTCGTTCTTGCCGGGGATCAGCAGTGTGGTCAGTTCGAGCCAGCAGTTCGTCTCGTGGTGAATGTACACGAGCGTATCGAGCACGGGCTGCAGGTGGCCGGCGCAGAGCCTGAAATAGAACTCGTCGGTGAATGCCTTGAGGTCGACGTTGGCTGCGTCCATCACCGCGAAAAACTCGCGGGCCGGTTCGGGGTAGATATAGCCGGCGGTGACCGCCACCGTCCGCACGCCGCGCCGATGGCAGGCCAATGCCGTGTCGATCGCGTACTCGGCGAAGATCACCGGGTCGTTGTAGGTGAAGGCGACCGACTGCGCGCCGTAGGCGATGGCAGCTGCGGCGATCCCTTCGGGACTCGCTGCGTCGAGCAGGCGGTCCATGTCGCGCGATTTCGAGATGTCCCAGTTCTGGCAGAACTTGCAGGCCAGGTTGCAGCCAGCCGTGCCGAACGAGAGGATCGCCGAACCGGGATGAAAATGATTCAGCGGCTTCTTCTCGATCGGATCGATGCAGAAGCCCGACGAGCGACCGTAGGTCGTCAGGACCATTCGCCCGTCGAGGTTCTGGCGCACGAAACACGCCCCGCGCTGCCCGTCGTGCAGCTTGCAGTCACGCGGACAGAGGTCGCACTGGATGCGCCCGTCGTCGATCGGATGCCACCAGCGCGCCGGGTGTGCCGATTCAGGCACCTTCGGCTGATGATCTAGGTTTCCTTCCATTTCCGTACTCCGTAACGCGCCAGGACAATCTGCTCGTGCCAGAAATCGGCAGGAAGACCGGCCTTGAGCTTGAGCTGGGCCATGAACTGGCGTGGATCGGGAAGCGACTCCCAGACTTGCGGCAGGAAGGTCGCGCGATGCCGTCCGTAGGTGAGGATCAGCCCATCGATCCCGGGGTGCAGTCGAGAGAGTGCATCGGCCTCGTCGGTGACCGGGAAGGGCTCGGCCGGCGTCAGCAACGAGACTTCGATATCGATTCCAGCAAACTCGTCGCGGCCGAGCGGCGGGAAGCGGTAGTCGCGAAACGCGGCGGCGAGTGCATTCTCGGCGACGTCGATACCCAGCGGTCGATGCGCCTCGAGGCTGCCGATACACCCACGCAGCTGCCCGTTCCGTTTCAGCGTGACGAAAGTGGCCCCGGGAGCGGCGAACTCGGGGAGGGCTTCGCCGACCGGCTGCGCCGGCAGGCCGAGGCGCTCGGCGATGGCCTTGCGGGCAATGCGCAGCAGGGCGGCGCCGAGGGCTTCACTGGACATTGGCAGTCTCCGCAGTGAAGCGGAAGGCACCGTAACCGACGACTCGCGAGCGGTCGCCGGCGGTGTCGCCGGAGTTGCGCAGGTCGACGAGCTCGGCGTGCAGGCCGTGCCTGCGCGCGGCGAGCAGCAGCCCGTTGACTGGCGTTGCTCCGCAAGCCTGCTGGTGGTCGAGATGCGGGTCGAGCGCGAGGATGTGCGTCGCCGTGTTGCGGTCGGTCTCCCTGGCCATCGCGTAGGGCAGGTAGTGCGACAGATCGGAGCTGACGACGATCAGCGTCTCGTCGCCACCCCAGAGGCAGTCGAGCACTTCGGCGACCTGGGTGGCGGACGCACGCCCGACGGCCAGCGGCAGCAGACTGAACTTGCCGAGCACCGTCTGCAGGAAGGGCAGCTGCACTTCGAGCGAGTGCTCGAGCGCGTGCGCCGAATCGCTGACCACGACCTGTGGCAGGTGCGCGATCGCCGCGGCGGCTTCCTGGTCGATCGCAACGACGCCCAGTGGTGTGGAAAAGGCCGTCGTCGACGGCAGCGCGAGACCATTGACCGCGACCCGATGAGTCGGGCCGAGCAGCACGACCCTGGTGATCGTCGCGCGGCGCGCGGTGAGTGCCGCGTAGGCACTCGCCGCGATCGGCCCCGAATAGACGTAGCCGGCATGCGGAACGATCAGTGCCTTCGCTGCCGGTGCGATCGCTTCGCTGTCGATCGCGCCGAGCATTTCGCGCAATTCGCGCTGCAGCGCTGACGCTGCTCCCGGATAGAACATCCCGGCGACGGCGGCCGGTCGGATGTGTGCGGCAGTGTGGTTCACGGCGGTGCTCCTTGAACGGTGACTTCCTCGCTTAAAATTAGTCCATGACACGCTACTTCGCAATCGTTCCTGCGGCCGGAAGCGGCTCGCGCTGCGCTGGCGAGCTGCCCAAGCAGTATCGGTCGATCGCCGGTCGTCCGCTGCTCCATCACGCTCTGGCTGCGCTCTGTCGCTGTCCGTTCGTGGATCGCGTCTGGGTCGTACTCTCGCCCGAGGACAGCTGGTGGCGACAGTATGAATGGACCAGCCTGGGGCACAAGCTCGAGACACTCTTCTGTGGCGGATCGACGCGCTCGGCGAGCGTGGCGAACGGGCTGCGTGCGGCGGCCACTGCCGCCCACGACGACGACTGGGTGCTCGTCCATGACGCCGCCCGTCCCTGCCTGACCCAGACGATGCTCTCCGACCTGCGCGAGCAACTCGATGGCGACCCGGTCGGTGGGCTGCTCGCGGTTCCGGTGGCCGACACGCTCAAGCGCGCGAACGACGGGCAGCGGGTACTCCGCACCGAGTCGCGGGATGGGCTCTGGCAGGCGCAGACGCCGCAGATGTTCCGCTACGGCCTGCTCGTCCGCGTGCTGGCTGAATACCCGGGCGGTACCGACGAGGCTTCGGCGATCGAGGCCGCGGGTCACGCGCCGAGGCTCGTGCGTGCCGACTCGTCGAACCTCAAGGTCACCTATCCGGCCGACCTGCTGCTCGCCGAGATGATCCTGTTGGCCAGGTCGAGACTGCAGCCGTGATCCGCGTCGGTCAGGGTTGCGACGTTCACGCGCTGGTGCCGGGCCGGAAGCTGATTCTCGGGGGAGTGGAGGTTCCCCACCATTCGGGGCTGCTCGGCCATTCCGACGCCGACGCGCTGCTCCACGCGATCACCGACGCGCTGCTCGGCGCCGCGGCTCTCGGCGACATCGGCCGGCACTTCCCGGACAGCGATCCGCGTTACCGGGGCGCCGACAGCCGCGAACTGCTGCGCGCGACCGCCGACCTGTTGCGGCAGAAGGGGTGGCGGGTCGCCAACGTCGACGCGACGATCGTCGCGCAGCGACCGCGGCTGGCTGTGCATCTGCCGCGGATGGTCGCGAACATCGCCGCCGATCTGCAGGTCGCGGTCGATTGCGTCAACGTCAAGGCGAAGACTGCCGAGCGGCTCGGCTTTGCCGGGCGTGGCGAAGGAATCGCGGCAGAAGCCGTCGTGCTGATCTGCGACGGCGCGTGAGCCCCCAGGGCGAGCCGAATGCGCCGGGGGATTGCACCGGCGCAGCGCGACCACGAGCAGCGAGCCCGCGGCACGGCCGTCGTTGCCCTCCGACGCGTGTGCCATTCTGGACCGACTCCGAGACGACTCTCGCCCCTGCGCTTGCGGGCGACGTGGGTGTCCATCGTCGGGGCGAGTCACGTCCGGGGATCGCAGCAGGGTCGCCCAGGTTCCCAACAACTGACCGGGAAGCGAAGGGATCGAGATGAATCGAGGATCGTGGTGTTCGGCATCTGTCCTCGTCGTGGCTGTCCTCTGGCCCGTCGCCGCGTTCGCTCAGGCGCCCGCTTCGGCCGAGCTGCCGAAGCTCGTCGTTGGATCGGTCTGGAAGTACCGGCAGATCGCCCTGTGAAAAAATCCCGTACTGTCCGCTTACCAGGAGGAGTTGGTTGCCGTCGAGGCAGAACGCCTGGTCTTTCGGGCGCGGATCTCGCCAGAAGGGCAGCCCGTCACTCGCTACTACGACAGGAGTCTGGCATCGTGCCGGAGAATGCGCGACAGTGACGTCAACATGTGCGACGGTTCGCTGGCCTTTCCGCTGCGCGTTGGCGACAGGAAAGCGTACGAGAAGCGGCCGTGGTCGAGCGGCGTCGGAGCGAATTCGGCGGAATGCGAAGTCAAGGGCATCGAGAGCGTGAGCGTTCCGGCGGGGACGTTCGACGCTTTTCGCGTGCAGTGCGACGGCGCATGGACTCGCGTGTTTGACCTTCGCGCCAACGCCTCGTCGAAATCAGGTCGTTTCGAGGACACGATCTGGTACGCGCCGGTCGTCGGTCGGGAAGTGAAGTGGACGTACGTCGATTACTTCGGTCCTGGAAGGGTCTATAACAAGAAACAGACCGAACTCACCGAATTCCTCCCGAAATAGCCGGCCTGGTGTTCTCTTCGCGGTCCCCTGCGCGGGAGAGCAGGGCATCTCGCGTCGGCAGCCTTCCGTTCAGCGCCCACTGAACGCGCCGGGCAGGTGGAGCAGGCGGCCGCGCAGCTTGCCCCACGCGTCGCGCAGAGCGATCGCCGGGCTGGTCTTGCGCAAGGCCCGCCGCGAGAGGATCACCGCCCCGGCTTCGACGCGCGCGTCGGGCTGCGTCAGACGAGCAGTCTCGCGGGCGACGACGGCGAACAGGTTGTAGTCGAACATCACCCGGCGCCGCGCTTCGATCAGCGCCGGCAGCCGCTTCTCGAACTCGTTGTCGGCGATCGCCCGGCGGATGATTGCGCGGGCGCCTGCCGGATCGCGGATGTCGATGCGGATGAAGCTCTCCGCTGGAAAGTAGTCTTCGGCGTTGGGGCAGCCGTAGTAGAACGGCAGCGCGAGACCGAGGAAGGGGTCGGCGAGCTTCTCGGTCCAGTGGTGCCGCCCGATGAAGTTCTCGACGGCGACGTGGTAGCGGTAGTCGCGCAGGCAATCCGCCTTGTCGTCGAGTGGTCGGGGTGTCTGGCGACCGAAGGCTTCGAGTTCGGGCAGGTTGTCGATCAGCCAGCGCATGAAGCGCGCGCGGTGGTGGTGCAGGGTGTGGCGCATTGTCTTCGGAGAGTAAACCATCGACACCTGCCGGCTCTTGTTCAGCGGTGGTTCGGTGAGCATCCGGTCGAACGGTAGCACTCCACCGCTGCCCACCCCGTAGAACCAGTGCAGGGCCGGCTGCGAATAGATCCGCTGCGGGTGCGCGAGCGCCCACTCCGGATGGCTGGTCAGCACGGCGCCGAATTGCCGGGTGAAGTCCTCACCGTAAGTCTTGACCGACGACGGTTCGCTGGTCACCAGCAGCGTGTGCGCGCGCGGGCAGGCGAGTGGCTCGCTGGTCGTGCGCTTGGCTTCGCCGGGCCGCGAAGGCAGGTCGTCGTAGACGAGCAGCCAGTCGTAGTCACGGGCGTCGCGCTCGAAGGTGAATTCGCAGTCTCCCCAGCGCGGTTCGTCGTGCGGAAACTGGTGCAGCAACGGAACCGTCGGCAGGTTGCAGAGCATCTTGACGCGCCGCGGTACGCCGGCGGTATCAGCCATCGGGGCTCCTCGAGAAAGGCCGCGCCGCCGCTGTCCGGGTTACGTCGCAGCAGGCTCGGGGCGTGGTGTGCGCCGGCAGTAGCCGAAGTATAGTCGGGCTGGCCAGCGAGCAGAAGCCGTGAGCAGCGGTGGCCAGGTTCGGGGTGGGCATTGCGTCGGTCCGGCCGATTGATCAAAATGGGCGAACTGCGCTGACCCCTGGACGGCGGTGGTTCGGGCCGAGTCCTCCGCGATGGCTTTCGGGCAGGGGCAGGGCGGAGCGTGAGTGATCAGCGATGGCTTTGAAGAGGAGCCACGACTAGCGCCGGATATACTGACGATGACCGTCCGACGAAGGCACACAGGGCGACAAGAAGGCCCGTGCGCCGACGATGACCACTTTCTTGCGGGAGGGTGAGACATGCAGCGCAGAATACTTGCCGGTGATCGGCTCGTGGCGACGTTCCTGATCGGCTGCGTCCTGTTCAATTACCCTGTGCTATCGCTGTTCGACCAGCCCGTCGAAATCTTCGACATTCCCCTCGTCTACCTGTACGTCTTTTTCGCCTGGGCTGCAGTCATCGTCCTGATGGCCGGGGCCATCGAGAGTCGGTACCGGTAGCCGGCGGCAATGCTCGAGGCGCCGGTCGTCATCTGTCTCTCGCTGGCCTACCTCGGCGTGCTCTTCGCCGTGGCCTGGTGGGGAGACAAGCGCGCCGACGCGGGCCGATCGATCATCGCCAGTCCGACGATCTACGCCCTGTCGATGGCCGTCTATTGCACGACGTGGACCTTCTACGGCAGCGTCGGGCGGGCAGCGGTTTCGGGAATCGGCTTCCTGCCCATATACCTTGGTCCGACGCTGGTGATGGCTCTCGGCGGCTTTCTGCTGCTCAAGATGATCCGCATCGTCAAGGCCAACCGGATCACCTCGATCGCCGACTTCATCTCTTCGCGTTACGGCAAGAGCCATCTGCTCGGCGGTCTGGTGACGATCATCGCCGTCGTCGGGATCATCCCGTACATCTCGCTGCAGCTCAAGGCAGTGACCAGTTCGGTCAGTCTGCTGCTCAGCTACCCGGACATCGTCATGCCGGACCACAGCACGACGATGTCGCTGGCCGAGGACGTGAGCCTCTACGTCGCGCTGATCCTCGCGGCGTTCACGATCGTCTTCGGTACCCGCCACCTCGACGCGACCGAGCGGCACGAAGGGATGGTCGCAGCGATCGCTCTGGAATCGGCGGTCAAACTGGTCGCCTTCCTGAGCGTCGGCATCTTTGTCACCTACTTCGTGTTCAACGGTTTCGGCGACATCTTCGAGCACGCCGAGTCCGATGCGGGGCTGCAGCGTCTGATGACCGCGATTCCCTCCGGCGGCGGTTACACGAACTGGCTGTCGCTGATGATCCTTTCGGCGCTGGCGGTTCTCTTCCTGCCGCGGCAGTTTCAGGTCGCCGTCGTCGAGAACGTCAACGAGACGCACGTCAAGCGCGCGGCCTGGCTCTTCCCGCTTTATCTGCTGCTGATCAACGTCTTCGTTCTGCCGATCGCGTTCGGTGGGCTGCTGCACTTCGCCGACCAGGGCGTCGATGCCGACACCTTCGTCCTGACGCTGCCGATGTCACAGCGCCACGAGGGGCTGACGCTGCTGGTCTTCATCGGTGGCCTGTCCGCGGGGACCGGCATGGTCATTGTCGAGACGATCGCCCTGTCGACGATGGTCTGCAACGACCTGATCATGCCGATCCTGTTGCGTTACAAGGCGCTCGGCTTCGAGGATGGCAGGGACCTTTCGTTCGTCCTGCTCGGCATCCGTCGCGGAGCGATCGTGGTCATCCTGCTGCTCGGCTACCTCTACTTCCGCCTTGCCGGCGAAGCCTATGCGCTGGTGGCCATCGGCCTGATCAGCTTCTCGGCGGTGGCCCAGTTTGCCCCGGCGATGATCGGCGGCATGTACTGGCGAGGGGGCACTCGCGGCGGTGCTCTCGCCGGTCTCGGCGCCGGCTTCATCGTCTGGACCTATACTTTGCTGCTGCCGTCCTTTGCCAAGTCCGGCTGGCTGCCGGACGACTTCCTGACGCACGGACTGTTCGGGGTCGAACTGCTGCGTCCGCAGCAGCTGTTCGGCCTGACCGGCTTCGACGAGATCTCGCACTGTCTGTTCTGGAGCCTCCTGGCCAACATCGGCGCGTACACGGGTTTCTCGCTGCTCCGTCCGCCGATGGCCGCCGAGGCGGCCCAGGCGTCCGTGTTCGTCGACGCGCTCAAGGGAATCGGGCCGGTTGGTGCGGCCTTCTGGCGGGGTCGTGCCCAGGTCAGCGACCTGCAGGGGCTCGTCGGTCGCTTTCTCGGGCCGGCCAGGGCCAAGACGCTGTTCTCGGCTTACGCCAAGCGGCGAGGCCACGCGGACGGCGTGATCAGCGAGGCCGACGCGCAGCTCGTGCAGTTCGCCGAGTCGCTGCTCGCCGGTGCGATCGGCAGTGCCTCGGCGCGCGTGATGGTCGCTTCGGTGGCCAAGGAGGAGCCGCTGAGCATCGACGAAGTGATGCACATCCTCGATGAGGCTTCGCAGCTGCGCACCTACAGCCGCGAACTCGAACGCAAGTCGCGCGAACTGACGGCGGCGACCCTCGAACTGCAGGAGGCCAACGAGCGGCTCCAGGAGCTCGACCGCGTCAAGGACGACATCATGTCGTCGGTGACCCACGAGTTGCGCACGCCGCTGACCTCGATCCGCGCTTTTTCCGAGCTGCTGCGCGACGATCCGAAGATGCACCTCGCCGACCGGGAGCGCTTTCTCGGGCTGATCGTCAGTGAAGCCGAACGTCTCTCGCGGCTGATCAACCAGACTCTCGACCTGGCCAAGATCGAATCGGGCCGGGCCGACTGGAACAGCGGCGAACTCGACCTGAGCGAAGTGATCGAACAGTCGGTCGCTGCGACGAGCGAGCTGTTCCGGGAGAAGGGGACCTTCGTCGAACTCGACCTGCCCGAGGGCATGCCGCCGATTCTCGCCGACCGCGACAGGCTGATCCAGGTGCTGCTGAACCTGTTGTCCAACGCCGCGAAGTTCCTGACTCCCAACGAGGGCAGGGTGCGCGTCTCGCTGCGCCGGGTGCCGGGAGCCCTCGAGGTCAGCGTCGCCGACAACGGCCCGGGGATTCGTCCAGAACATCAGGAAGTGATCTTCGAGAAGTTTCGTCAGGTCGGTGACACGATGACCGCCAAGCCCTCGGGCACCGGGCTGGGCCTGCCGATCAGCCGGCGGATCATCGAGCACCTCGGCGGGCGCTTGTGGGTCGAGAGTGTGCCCGGCGAGGGGGCGACTTTTCGGTTCACTCTGCCGCTGGCCGTGGTCGAAGAGGAGAATCCGCTGCCGGAGCCGATTCCCGCCTGGGGTGGCTGACCAGCCTACGCGTAGTTCACTGATAGATCGGAGTACTGATGAGCAAGAAGATTCTGATTGCCGATGACGAGCAGAACATCGTGATCTCGATCGAGTTTCTATTGCGCCGCGAGGGTTTCGAGGTGCTGGTCGCTGGCGACGGGGAGGAAGCCTTGGCCAAGGTGCGCACGGAACGACCCGATGTCGTCCTGCTCGACGTGATGATGCCGAAAATGAACGGTTTCGACGTCTGTCAGGCTCTGCGGGCCGATCCGGACCTCGGCGGCACGCGGATCCTGATGCTCACTGCCAAGGGGCGCGACACCGAGATCAGCAAGGGACTCGGCCTCGGCGCCGACGGCTACATGACCAAGCCGTTCTCGACCAAGGAGTTGCTCGCCGAGGTGCGCAAGCTTCTCGGGATATAGCCGATGCAGTCTCGCCGCAAGCTGGTTCTGGCGACAGTCGCTGCCGCACTGTTCGTCTCTGCCGTGGTCGCCGCTGCGGCCGGGCTGATGCTGGCCAGCGAAGCGGATGCAGCCGGCAGCGGCAGGACGACCGAAGAACGCGTCGTCGCGCTGGCGGTGCTCGCGCTGGCCGGTAGCGCCGTGTGCTGCTGGGCGATCGTCTGGCTGCATCGCCAGTATGTCGAGGCGCCCTTGCGCCTGGCCGAGGAACTCGCCGCAACACTCGCGCACAGTGGCTTGCGCATCGGCGCGTACCGGGCCGCCGAACTTCGGCAACTCGCGAAGGTGACCAATCAGCTGCTTAGCCTGCGGCAGACGCGCGAGGACGACGTGGCCGAGCGGATCCGCGAAGCGCGCGCCTCGCTCGAGGAAGAGCGCAGCCGTCTGGCTGCGCTGATGGCCGATCTGAGCCAGAGCGTCGTGGTCTGCAATCTCGACGGGCGGGTACTCCTCTACAACCAGCGGGCGAAGCAGGAACTGTCGGCGGGGGCCGATGGCAGCAGCGCCAAGCTTCTCGGCCTCGGTCGGTCGATCTACACGGTCTTCGACCGCACGCTCGTCGAGCACGCGCTCGAGCGCCTGCAGCAGGCAAGCCGCGATCAGTCGGCAACCGGCAGTCGGCCGTTGATCGGCTCGGTGCAGTTCGTCACCGCGACCCCGGCCGGGCGCCTGCTGCGTGCGCACATGTCGCCGGTCATCGGTGGCGAGGGCCAGCACGCCGCGCGAGTGGGCGGGCTGTCGATTACCGGATTCGTACTCGTCCTCGACGACGTGACGACGATCAACGAGCGGCACGCCCGCCGCGATGAGCTGATCCAGTCACTGCTCGAGCGCGGGAGAGGGCCGCTGGGCAGCATTCGCGCGGCGAGCGACATGCTCGCCGACTTCACCGACATGCCGGTCCACCAGCGCGATCGCTTCGTCGGGGTGATTCGCGACGAGGCGAGAGTGCTCTCGGTCCAGTTTGAGCAGGCCGCGGCGGCGTTTTCAAATGACCTGCGCGAGCGCTGGTTGCTCGAGGAGATCCTCGGCGCAGAACTCGTCGCCGTCGCCGCGCGGCGGATCGGCGAGCGACGCGCCAGCGAGCGCCGCGTTCTCGCGGTAAAGACCGAGAACCTCGACGAAGACCTCTGGCTGCGCGTCGACAGCTTCGGGCTCCTGCAGGCGATCCGCTATCTCGCGCTGCGCCTTCAGGACGAGTACGCGGTGCGCGAGGTTCGCCTTTCGCTGTCGCGCAGTGGGCCGCTCGCCCAACTCGATCTGTCCTGGCTCGGTACGTCGATGAACAACGAAACGGCGATGAGCTGGCTGCAGGATCCGATGACGATCGGCGGAGACGTCTCTCCGCTGAGCGTCACCGAGATCATCGAGCGCTGCAACGGCGACATCTGGTTCCAGCGCGAGCGCGTCTCGCATCGGGCGTTTTTCCGGACCATGCTGCCCGCAGCCGAGGCACCGAAGGACCTGCCGCGCGCGATCGTCGTTCCCGGCGAGGGGGATCGGCCGGAGTTCTACGACTTCGACCTGTTCGGCTGGTCGGCGGCAGGCCACGAGCTCGACGACCGGCCGCTCGCGGAACTCTCGTATACCGTTTTCGACACCGAGACGACGGGCCTGCAGCCGTCGCAGGGCGACGAAATCATCCAGATCGGGGCCACGCGAATCGTCAACCGTCGCCTGCTGCGTCACGAGTGTTTCGACCAGCTGATCGACCCGCGTCGGCCGCTGTCGCCGGAATCGATCGAGGTGCATGGGATCACCCCGGACCTGCTCGTCGGCCAGCCGACGATCGAAACCGTCCTCCCGGTGTTTCACTCCTTCTGCGCCGACACCGTGCTGGTCGGCCACAACGCGGCCTTCGACATGCGTTTCCTGCAACTCAAGGAAAAGCTGGCCGGGGTACGCTTCGACCATCCGGTGCTCGACACGCTGCTGCTCTCGGCGGTCCTTCACGCGAGTCAGAGCAGTCACCGCCTCGAAGCCATCGCCGAGCGCCTCGGGGTTTCGGTTTTCGGGCGCCATACGGCGCTCGGCGACGCGATGGTCACCGGAGAGGTTTTCCTCAAGATGCTGCCGCTGCTCGCCGAGATGGGTATCCGGACGCTGCGGCAGGCACGTGAAGCCAGCCAGCGTACCTATCATGCCCGCCTCAGATACTGAATCGCGTCGGCGCGCCGCGCCTTTTTCCCCTTACGTCGCACTGCGCCACCTGGTTCGCGGTCAGCCGCTGACCGCAGGCCCGTCGACGACTGTTCGTGATACCCTGCTGCTTCTCGATCAGCGTCGTGGCGACGCGGTCGTCGTCGTCGATCAGGCGACTCGGGTTCCGCTCGGCATCCTCACTCTGCACGACGTCGTTCGCCGAATCGCGATCGAGGGCTGCGATCTCGACGCGCCGGTCGCCGGAGTGATGACCAGTGGCCTGATCACCATTCCCGCTGACGCCACGGCGTACCAGGCGAGCGTCGTGATGATCCGTCGCGGCGTTCGCCACCTCGTGCTCACCGACGCCGACGGTGCCTGCTACGATGTCGTCTCGCAGGGCGCTCTCTATGCCCTGCCCGGTGCGCAGAGTGACGAACTGGTCAGGGCGATACTGGCCGCTCGCGAAATCGGGGAACTCGTCGTCCTCGCCGGGCAGATCCGCGATTTCGTTGGCCGGCTGGTCGTCGAGCGGGTGGGCGCGGATACGCTCTGCCAGCACATCTCGTCGCTCAACGATCTGCTCACCGTACAGGTGATCGAACTCGTCGCCGGTCAGTTCGACCTGCCTTACGTTCCGTGGTGCTGGCTGGTCTTCGGCTCGGAAGGCAGGCTCGAGCAGACGCTGGTCACTGACCAGGACAACGGTCTGATCTTCGCCGCCGAGTCGGACGAGGAAGCGGCGGGTCTGCGCGACGCCTTCCTGCCTTTTGCCCGGGCGGTCAATCAGGCGCTCGACACTTGCGGCTATCCACTGTGCAAGGGGAACATCATGGCCAGCAACCCGCAGTGGTGCCTGTCGGCCGACGAGTGGCGGAAGGCATTCGGCATGTGGCTGGCCTTGCCCGAACCCGAGAGCCTGCTGCATTCGAGCATCTTCTTCGACTTCCGTGCGCTCTACGGGCAGGAGTCTCTGGCCAGCGAACTGCGCGGCTGGCTCACCGAACGGGCCTGGTCGTATCCCATCTTCCTGCGCGGCATGACCGAGAACACGCTGAACTGGGAGTCACCGCTGACCTGGTGGAACGGTTTCCGCTACGATGGTGACAAGGAGTTCCCGCACACCATCGATCTCAAGAAACACGGATCGAGGCCGTTCGTCGACGCCGCGCGCATCCACGCGCTGGCTCGCCGGATTCCTGACACGAACACCTGCGAGCGCCTGCGGGTCAGCGGCGAGCAGTCCGGTGTCCCGCCCGAACAGAGCGCTGCGCTGATCGATGCCTTTCACCACATCCAGAGGCTCAGGCTCGGCCTGCAGGTTGCAGGCGGCAGCGCGGCGCAGTTCAATCGCGTGAATCCCGACGAACTGCACGAGCTCGATCGCCTGATTCTCAGGGAGTCGCTGAAGCAGGTTCAGAATCTGCAGCGCCGACTCATTCGGGAGTTCGTTCCTGCCTGAAGAGCAACAGGCCGCGGTGACGCTCAGCCGGCGGCGCGGCTGCGGAAGTTTTCGGGTACGGCCGCGGGCTGGCGCGCAGCGTAATCATAGAAGACGATGCCGGTTTTGCCACGCGCGACCTCGCGCCCCGACGAGCGGTCGGTCATCAGCCATTGCAGGTCGCAGCCCTTGCGCGTGAACTCGCTCGCCGTCATGCGGACGACCATCACTTCTCCGTGAAAGGCCTCTGACCGGTACTGCACGGCGGCATCGGCGACGACGATGCCCAGACCCTCGACGTCGAGTTCCGTGTAGCCAAGCCACTCGAAGAAGCGGGCGCGCGCTTCGGAGACGACGCTCAGCAACAGCGCATTGTCGAGATGCCCTGCGTAGTTCATGTGGCAGAGGTAGAGCGGAACCTCGGTCGAGAAGCTGAACTCTTCAGGCAACTGGATCTGGATTCTGGGCATGGTCGGAGCTGATCGGGCAGGTGGTCAGGCGCGCTCGCGGTCGGCCACGCGCCAGGGCATGGCCGAAATGGGATCAATTTTCCTCCTTTTTTGTCGTCCTGTGCTTCAGCTGCCGCGTTTGGTCCGGCCGTGGACCGATTGGTGCAAAGCGCTCGCCGAGACTGCGGATCGCCGTGCCGGCAGGTGTCACGGGCGGGCCGTCGGCGACATCAGCAGGATGTGGAGAAGTCTGTCGCCGGTTCGCACCAGCCATCCCAGGGCTTCGCGGATGCTCGCCACCGTCACGTCGCCGGCGGCGAGGCTCCGTTGCTGGCGTGCATCATCGACGATGGCCATGATCTGTTCGCGGGTGAGGTCGGTAGGGATTGGGGTTTTCATTGGATCGTTCCTTGTATTGATCTCGTTTGCCGAGTGTGCACCGTCACTCTATGATCTCGTAACGCAGGTGGCAAACGATCAATAATCAGCCGATGCGTGAGAAAATCTCATCCGTATGACCTACCGGCTACCTTCGCTGAACGCGCTGCGCGCCTTCGAGGCCGCTGCGCGTCACCTGAGTTTCAAGGACGCCGGCGAAGAGCTGTCGGTGACTCCGACGGCGATCAGTCACCAGATCCGCGGGCTAGAGGACTACCTCGGCTGCCACCTCTTCCACCGGATGACCCGGTCCCTGGAGCTGACCCGCGAGGGCCGGGCGATGCTGCCGAAGGTCCGCGAGGGACTCGAGTGCTTCGCGGCGGCGATCGAGAGCACGCGCAGCCGCCAGGCAGCGGGTCGCCTGCTCGTCACCTCGCCACCGGCTTTTGCCAACCGCTGGCTGATTCGTCATCTTCCCGAGTTCACCGCTGCCCACCCGGAGATCCAGTTGCACATGGCGGCATCGATCGGGACGATCGATGCGCGCGATGCGTCGGGTGTTTCGGGGCTCGAAGGGCTCGACGTGCGCGACGACGAAAGCGAGGTCTCGATCCGTTTCGGGCGCGGGCAGTATCCGGGCTGTCGGGTCGACCGACTCTTTTCGCCAAGGTATGCAGCGGTCTGCAGCCCCCGGCTCCTGCTGGGGATGCGTCCACTCGATGTCCCCGCCGACCTGCGGCGACACAACCTGCTGCACGACGAGTCGATCACCGAGTTGCTCGATCGTCCGACCTGGTCCGAGTGGTTACAGATCGCCGGTGTCAGCGGCATCGATCCCGCAGCAGGGACTCATTTCAGCGATCCGGGGCTCGTGCTCTCGGCGGCGATCGACGGTGTCGGCGTCGCGCTGGCCTCGATGCCGCTGGTCGAGGCCGAGGTGGCCGCGGGCCGCCTGACCGTCCCCTTCGACATCGTGATCCACCGGACGCAGGCGTACTATCTGGTCGTCCCCGAGGCCGTCGCCGATCGACCGGTGGTGACGATCTTCCGCAAGTGGCTGATCGGCGAGGCGGAGAAGGTGCGTGAAGGCTGAGAGGTTGTCAACAACTCATCGCGAGCAGGCCGAGACGTCCGGCTCCAGGGAAGGGGCGGGTCCCTTCCTTTCCCTCGTGGGGCGAACAACGAGGCCTATCGGATCGATGGGCGAGAGCGAAGGCGCAGCCGGCCGGCTGTGCAAGCCCGGCCGTTGGGGGGGCGAGTCGGGAACAGCGCGGATTGGCCGCGCAGTGCATTCCTTCACGACTTCCGGGCGTCGCCATGGCCGTTCAGGCGGCGATGGCCGGCGTGGCGCTCGCCTGGAAACCGGCCGCTCCGCGCTCGGCGATTCCGGGGACGGGTTCCGGGTCCCGGCGCCTTACGGATCCGGGACCCGGCCGGTCGCTGCTGCGCACGAACCTGGGGTCCTGGCCTCCTGGCAGCGATCTTTTGGCAGGTTTTAGGCGCCGGCCTCCGTCGCCGTTGGCGCGCTGCTTTCGGGCGGCGTCGCGACTGCCTTGAGCGGCGGCCTCGCCGTGGCTGAAGACTTGCCGCTGGCCAGCTTGTGGACCTCGGCGCTCAGTTGCAGGACACGCAGCGACAGCTGCTCGACGTCATGGCGGGTGGCCAGGAGGATGTAATCGAGCGGCCGGACCAGCCTTTCGCGGACCATTTGCTCGCCTTTCTCGATCGTCGCCGTCGCGCTGTTGAGCAGCTCAGCCGATTTTTCCTCGATCTGCTGCTGGGCTTTCGGCTTGAAGGCCCGTCCTTCGCGGACCAGTGCATCAAACGCCTGGACGCCACTCCGGGTGACCAGAGCATAGGCGCCGAGGCCGAACAGCCAGAGTTTTTGCGCCGCTTCCTGTGCTCTGTTGAGGATCTGCCCGCTGCTGACCTGCTCGATGACGGTGGTGACTGTCGTGCTCATCTCATTCTCCTGTGTTCTGACTGCGTTGAATCACGTCTGCGACTGCCGGTGCAGTCACTGGGCGCACTCTAGCCCCAGTTTCTAGAGCACTCACACCAAACGCCTGGGTGTTTTCCTCTAGAGGTTGATGTGGCCGATGCGCTATCCTAGGCGGCAGCCCGCGCTGTGCCGTGGGTGAAGCGATCGACACGGGACGCGCGCCCCCGAGGTGACCGCAGCAGCGACGTCGTGCGCCGAGCGGGTCGCAGCGGGCGGCTTTCGCAGCGCTGTGAAGGAGCAGTCAGTGAGCAAGCTTTCCCTTCTCGATGTGGCATTCTTCATCGCCGAGTCGCAGGCGAGTCCCAAGCATGTCGGCGGCCTGATGATCTGCAAGCGCCCCTCCGGGTCCAGGGCGGGCTTCGCCGAAGCGCTCTACCGGGAGTTTCTGACTTTCACCGACGTCCAGCCGCCGTTCAACCGGATCATCGAGTTCTCGCTGACCAGCCTGCCCAGCTGGCGGGAGTCGGAGTCGGTGGAGCTGGCCGAGCACGTGCACTACCACCGCCTACGGCGCGGGCACAACGGGAGGCCGGAACTCTACCGCCTGGTGTCCGACCTCCATCAGCCGATGCTCGACCGGTCGAGGCCGCTCTGGGAACTGCACCTCATCGACGGCCTCAGCGAAGGGCGCTTCGCGCTCTACCTCAAGATGCACCACGCCTGCGCCGACGGCGTGACGATGATGCGCTGGGCCGCCGAGTCGCTGTCGCGCGATGCCGGCGATCTGCAACTCAGGCCACTGTGGTCGATTCCGCATCTCGCGGGTGCTCTGGGCGGGAAGCGACTGCACGAGCGGATCGCCCTGTCGCTGCTCGATTCGCTCGCCGGCGTGGGCCGGAGCATCACCGGCGTGGCGCGGCTGGCCGCGATGCTCTTTCTCGAGAGCGTCAAGCTGACCAAGAACGCGATATCGCTGCCTTTCGTCGCCGACGGCAACACACCACTGACCGGTCAGGTCACTGCCGGCCGGCAGTTCGCGACGACGAGCGTGGCCATGCAGCGGGTCAACCTGATCCGCGAGCGCACGCGATCGACGCTCAACCATGTCGCGCTGACCTGCATCGACGGTGCCCTGCACCGCTATCTCGGCGACCAGGGGGTCGAACTGCAGCGGCCGATCACCATCCAGATGCCCGTCAATCTGCGCAAGGATGGCGAACTCGGGTCGGGCAACAAGATCGGGATCATCCAGGTCGAGCTGTCCACGCCGACCGATGATCCCTATGTCCGGCTGCGCAACATCGGTTTTTCGCTGCGCAACGTGCGGACGATGATCGACAGCGTCGCCCCCGAGGCGATCGTGTCGTATACGCTGATCACCGGCGTCGTCGGGCAACTCGCGGAAATGCTCGGTTTGAGCAACAGCCTCCCGCCGACCGGCAACACGCTCGTGTCGAACGTGCCGGGTCCGCGGGAGTATCTGTACATCAAGGGTGCACGCCTCGACGAACTGCACCCGATCAGCACGCTGCCTGCGGGGAACCTGCTGAACATCACGCTGTTCAGCTATGCCGGGCAGCTCTACTTCGGTCTCGTCGCAAGCGACGAACTTCCGCATCTGGACCGGCTGAGCGGCTATGTCGGCGACGCGTTCACCGAACTCGAGCAGTCGGTTCTCGATGCCCATCGTCCGGCCGTCGGCCGCTCGCGTGCCGGGGCGTCGTGATCGGCGCCGCAGCTCGACGGCGGCGCGTCGAAGCGGTCGACGATTCCGGATGTTGCAGCCGATCGGGAGGTCCGACGCTCGGGGACGCCGGGACGGGTCAGGAGCGGGCGAGCCGGTGGAGGAAAAAAATGACCGGGCGTGGTGCCCGGTCCAAAGCGCGGACTGCGGTCGTCTGGAGACTGGAACTCAGCCAGAAGGCACTGGCTCTTCTAAAGGCCGTGCGGAAATGTGACGACCGTGGCGTCCGGGCGCGAGGCCCCTAAGAGGGGTCCGTTCTTATTCATTGGAGGAAGGCGCTTCGCGGGCTTTCTTGGCGGCGTGTGCGGCGTCTTCGAGGAGGCGCTGGAAGGCTTCGAACGACATATCATGGCTTTCGTTGAGGGTTGGCAGCCGCCGCTCGGGTTGCCGGCGGCGCTCGGGAAGTTTCCCGCGGGGGCCGAGGTCTTCCTTTCGCCGGTCGTGACCGCTGCGTTTGATGTAGGGTTTCATGGGCAGAGCTTGTTTGGAGTGTCCTGAACCGATGGCCACACGATACCCCTGGCCCGCGATTCGGTCCGTGCGCAAATTAACGGCCAGCGGTGAGTAGCCTCGAATGAGCCAATCCCATCCGGTGGACCCGATGAGGGCGGTCCCGGCGAGACCCGGGGCCAGCGCGCCGCTCGCCGAAAGGATGCGGCCACGCGAGCTGGGCGAGCTGATCGGCCAGACCCATCTGGTCGGTCCTGGCAAGCCGCTGAACATCGCCTTCACGTCGGGGCAACTGCACAGCATGATCCTCTGGGGCCCCCCGGGTGTCGGCAAGACGACCCTGGCTCGGCTGATGGCTGATGCCTTCGACGCCGATTTCATCGCCCTTTCGGCGGTCTTCGCCGGGGTCAGGGAGATCCGTGAGGCGGTGGCGCGCGCCGAAGCGACGCGCGCAGCCAGCGGGCGCCAGACGATCCTCTTCGTCGATGAGGTCCATCGCTTCAACAAGGCCCAGCAGGATGCCTTCCTGCCCTACGTCGAGCGCGGGCTGCTGACCTTCGTCGGTGCGACCACCGAAAACCCCTCGTTCGAGCTGAACTCCGCGCTGCTCTCACGGGCGACCGTCTACGTCCTGAGTCCGCTATCGGCCGAGGAACTCGGCGAGCTCTTCGACCGCGCTGCCCGGCAGGAACTGGGCGCAGTGCAGGTCAGCGAACCGGCTCGCGCGAGGCTCATCGATCTGGCCGACGGCGACGCCAGGCGACTGCTCAATTCCATCGAGCAGATCTCCACCGCGACGCAAGCAGCGGGAGTGTCGGGCGTCGACGAGTCCTTCGTCGAGCACACGCTGGCGCGAAGCCTGCGGCGCTTCGACAAGGGCGGCGACGTCTTCTACGACCAGATTTCTGCGTTGCACAAGTCGGTTCGCGGGTCATCGCCCGATGCGGCGCTCTACTGGCTGTGCCGCATGTTCGACGGCGGTGCCGATCCGCGCTACCTGGCCAGGCGAATCGTGCGCATGGCCTGGGAAGACGTCGGTCTCGCAGACCCGCGCGCCGCACGCCTGGCGCTCGACGCCGCCGAGACCTACGAGCGTCTCGGGTCTCCGGAGGGAGAACTGGCCCTTGCCGAAGCGGTGATCTATCTCGCCGTGGCGGCCAAGTCCAACGCTGGCTACGTCGCGTATAATGCCGCGCGCAGCTTCGTCGCCGGCGATCTGTCGCGGCCGGTCCCGGAACGCTTCAGGAACGCTCCGACGCGCCTGATGAAGCAGCTCGGCTACGGCAAGGGCTACCGCTACGCGCACGACGAAGCCGAAGCCTACGCTCCCGGGGAGACTTACTTCCCCGACGGAATGCCGCGCGTCGAATGGTACAGACCGGTTGCCCGTGGTCTCGAAGCGCGAATCGCAGAAAAGCTCGCGCAACTGCACGAGCTCGACCGACGAGCGCAAGCCGACGACGACTGACCGCAAACCGCCGTCGCCTGCCGCGCCGGACGGGCGGCTGGTGGCCCGCGCGATGCGTTCGCTGGCCATCGAGTTCGCGTCAGCACGCGGCGAGGATCGCGACAGGCCGGCGCGGCCGGCCTACGGTCGCCAGACTGGGGATTGAGGATGCTCGACGTTCAGCTGCTACGCAACAACCTGGAAGCAGTGGCCAGCCGGCTGGCCACGCGCGGGTTCTCTCTCGATCAGCAGACCTTTCAGAGACTCGAAGGCGAACGCAAGGCGCTGCAGACGCGTACTCAGGAACTGCAGGCGAATCGCAACAGCCTTTCGAAACAGGTGGGCGTGCTGAAGGGGAGGGGCGAAGACACGGAGCCGGTCGTCGCACAGGTGGCGGCGCTGAAGGACGAACTCGAGGCCAACGAAGCTCGCCTCGGCGACCTGCTCAGGGAGTTCGACGCCTTCCTCGCACTGATCCCGAACCTCCCGCAGGAGAGCGTGCCCATCGGACGCTCCGAAGCCGACAACCTCGAAACAAAGCGCTGGGGACAGCCGCGCGGCTTCGATTTTCCGGTCCTCGATCACGTCGATCTCGGCGAGCGCCTCGGTCAGCTCGATTTCGCCAATGCCGCGAAGATCGCCGGCACGCGGTTCACGCTGATCACCGGGGCGCTGGCCCGGCTGCATCGCGCACTCTCCCAGTTCATGCTCGACACACACACCGGGCAGCACGGTTACACCGAGGTGTACTCGCCGTACCTGGTCAACCCGGCGAGCCTGTTCGGCACCGGGCAACTGCCGAAGTTCGAGGAAGACCTGTTCAGGATCGCGCGTTCGGACGGCGAACCGTTGTACCTGATCCCGACCGCCGAAGTGCCGGTGACCAACATCGTTCGCGACGAAATTCTCGCCCTCGAGGCTCTGCCGCTCAAGCTCGTCTGCCACACGCCGTGCTTTCGCTCCGAGGCCGGTTCGTACGGGCGAGACACGCGCGGAATGATCCGCCAGCACCAGTTCGACAAGGTCGAACTCGTCCAGATCGTCGCCGCCGCCGACTCGGTGGCCGCGCACGAGGAACTCACCGGCCACGCCGAGAAGATTCTCGAACTGCTCGATCTGCCGTACCGCAAAGTGACGCTGTGCACCGGCGACATGGGCTTCTCGTCGGCGAAGACCTACGACCTCGAGGTCTGGCTGCCCGCACAGCGGGCGTATCGCGAGATCTCGTCGTGCTCCAACTTCGAGGCCTTCCAGGCGCGACGCATGCGCACGCGCTACCGCAACGAGCGCAACCGCATCGAACTCGTGCACACGCTCAACGGCTCGGGCCTGGCCGTCGGCCGGACGCTCGTCGCGGTGATCGAGAACTACCAGAACGCCGACGGCAGTATCGGCATTCCCGAAGTCCTGCGCCCCTACCTCGGAGGCCTCGAGCGGATCGTCGCGCGTCGAGAGGGCTTGCAGCCGGGCTGAGCCGACACCGGCACGCGCCTTCCTGCGCATGGCTTGACGACCAGCGTGACGGATATCGGCCGTCCGGTCGGCTTGGGGCCTCTCGCGCGATCGTGGGCCGCGAGATGCGCTGCGCCGGACGATCTTGTGCTACCATTCGCGCCCGACGGAGAGGTGGCAGAGTGGTCGAATGTACCTGACTCGAAATCAGGCGTAGGTGGAAGCCTACCGCGGGTTCGAATCCCGCCCTCTCCGCCAGAAAGAAGATCCAACCCCATGATAGGGTTGGATTTTTTTATTTGGTTGGGCGCCGACTAGCAACACGACTCGGTCCGATGCGCTTCGCACGTGGGCCGTAGTCGCTTGATCTCGTTCGCGTAGCGGGCCGGGAGTCCTGCCGGCGGCGGATCGATCCGCGCCGCATGGCTGGCGGCCGTCAGCGTCTTGATGATCTGTTCCCGTTCCTTGGTCCACCCCGGAGACTCGCGCGTCGCTCGACTCAGCCAAGCTCCGCAGTTTGCGCAGCAGCTGCGGCCAGCAGCGCAGGCGGTTCTTCTCCCGGGCGCGATCGACGCCCTAGCCATTGCTGATGAGCAGGCCGAAAAAGCCGTCCTGCAGGGCGTTCTCCAGCATTTCCCGGCTGCGCGGGCCGATCAGGAACAGCACCGTGTGCGTCGTCACCGACGCCCACCGCCACAGCAGCGCGCCGGACTCCGGCCACGAGCTTTCATCGACAGGCCGTTGCGCGGCCGGCACGATCTCGGTCACCAGGGCGTCTTCCAGCAGCGCGTGACGGGTGACCCGGAAGGGCAGCCCGATCAGGCCCTCGACCGCCGGGGCGATGTCGACTTCGTCCCGGGCCGTGTCGCCTTGCGATGGCGCATCCGCCGAAAGCACTGCCCTACAAGCGGCGCAGATCTCCGGTCTGCTCAGGTGAATCGCCCCGCGTCGGTCAGGTCGTCCGGAAGTTTCGCAACCATGCCATACAAATCATCACCTTGGCAGATTTCGTTGAGAAGATGCAAAGGATGACGTTTGTTGAGGTTCTCGAGATGGCCAAGGCGATGAAGCGGCTCAACCTGGGGAGTGTCTGTCCGGACGGCACGAAGATCGAAGCCAGTGCCTCACGCCACAGTGCGCTGTCGCACGGGGACATCGAAAAGCTGGAAGCCTGGCTCGAGGCCGAGGTACAGGAGCCGTTCACCCTGGCGGCGATGGCGGCAGCCAAGGCGAAGATCGCGGTGGCTCGCGACGAGCACCATGCGGACTGGCGGAAAAAGCCCCGGGAAAGCGCCCGGAAAAAGGCGGGAAAATCGCGAAATCGCGGCCTCTTCATCCGGCCGATGGGTGTTCCGCCCCAGGTCCGACAGGCTGCTAGAAGGCGCCGGAGCCGGTCATTCCGAGGTAGTACGCCAGGACTCTGTCGAGATACTGCTCGGGCGCGGGAACCGGCAATCCGACGGCAGACAGCAATTGCTGGGATGGCTGGTTGGCGAAGTTCTGGGCGGTA
This sequence comes from Accumulibacter sp., assembly GCF_023806625.1. GTDB lineage: Bacteria > Pseudomonadota > Gammaproteobacteria > Burkholderiales > Rhodocyclaceae > Accumulibacter. The sequence goes on along the minus strand of NZ_JAMTDX010000072.1, from coordinate 72,102 downwards.
GCCAGGTAGTCGAGAAAAACCGGCAGCGTCCGCAGCGCGCGCCGGGCGTCCGTCGGCATCAGCAAGCCGACCACGCCGAGGATGGCGGAGAACACCGGGGTGGGCAGTCTGATCACCGGAGGTAGACGACGACCGGCACGCGCAAAAGCCTCGCGGACCCGCTCGCGCAAGGGATCCAGCGGTAACGCGAGTTCCGGTCCCGAACAGGAATGAATGATCCGGCCACGAGCGGACTTCGAGCGGCTCGACCAGACGATCGTACGGGCGACGTAGTCGGCGGGAATGACGTCGAGGCGCGCCGAACCGAAATCGGGCGACAGGCCGAAGGTGCGCCTTCCCGAGAGGAACTCGCACAGGTGATAGAACACCTGGAAGTGAATGATGCGCCCGCTGTCGCTGTCGCCGACGACCATGCTCGGCCGATGCACCGTCAAGGGCAAGCCGCTCTCGACTTCGGCGCGGACGACCTCCTCGGCTTCGGCCTTGGCCTGCTCGTAGCTGTTGTGGAACTGGCGCGGGTCGCGCAACCACTCTTCGGGTATCGTGCCACGGGTGCGCCCGCCGACACCGACCGTGCTGACGAACTCGACCTTCTCGAGTTTCGGGCAGGCGTGGGCCAGCTCGACGACCTGTCTTGCCGAATCCACCGAAGAGCGACGCGCCTGCTCGATCGGCAGGTTCATCCGGACGTTGCCGGCAGAATGGACGATGTGCGTGCAGGCGGCGCAAAGCTCGCGATAGTCCTCGGGGGCGAGGCCGAAGTTGGCCTCCGTGACGTCGCCGCGCAACGCGCGCACCCGCGTTCGCAGCGGGTCATCCCCCTCCGGAATGCGCCAGAAGCGCCAAAGCTCGTCCATCCGCGACGCCAGGTCGTCAGCGGATTGCGCGCGCAGCAGCAGTGTCAGCCGGGTCTCCGGCAACTGCAGCAGCAGCGGCACGAGCGCACTGCCGATCGCTCCGGTGGCGCCGGTTACGAAATACTCGCTCATGCGCTGCAGTGGAAGGTCTGGCGATCACCGCTCCAGGCCGCGAAAGGCGCGTCCCGGGCAGCGTCGAGATCGTCGTAGAGCGCCTGCACCGCGGCACTGCGCCGGCTCGCGATGACGTGCCGGCGCAGCTTCAGGTTGGCGGTGAGTTCGCCGCCATCGATGGTCAGGGCCTGTGCGGTGAACGCGAACCCGGCGGGGCGTTCGTGCGCGGGCAGCGAATTGCTCGCCGTGGCCAGTGCCCGCCTCACGTCGGCGAAGGCGCTCCCGCCACCCTCCCGCCATGCCGCCTCGGTGAGCACCAGCAGTGCCACCGGCCGCGGCCGGCCGGCCCCGAAGACGACCGCCTGTTCGACTTGCGCCACCTGTTGCAGCCGGTTCTCGATCGCGCTCGGGGCGATGCGGCGGCCAGTCGAGGTCTTGAACACCTCGGACTTGCGGCCGATCAGCGTGACGAACCCGTCGTCGTCGATCCGCGCGAAGTCGCCGGTCGCCAGATAGCCGTCGGAGTCGAGCGTTGGCGGCCGGGCGTCCTCGCCGAGGTAGCCGGCGAAGACGCCCGGCCCACGCACCAGCAATTCGCCGTCGTCGGCCAGCCTGATCTCGCTGCCCGGCGCCGGCTGCCCGACGGTGCCGAGCCGGAAGCAGTCCGGCCGGTTGATCGCCACGGGAATGATGTTCTCGCTCACGCCGTAGGCTTCGAGCACCGGCAGCCCGAGGGCGTGAAAGCGCTCGAGCAGCCACACCGGCATCGGTGCCGAGCCGCTGACCATGAACGACAGCTTGCCTCCCAGCGCAGCGCGCATGGGCTGCAGGACGAGCCGGTCGGCAAGCGCAAACTGCAGCCGATCGATGGCAGCGGGGCCTTGCCGGTCACGGCAGGCCGCCGCGTGCCGGTCGCCGACCCGCCAGGCCCAACGCGCGAGCCGCTGCCGCCAGGACGGCTGTGCAGCGATGGCCTCTTCGATCCCCGCGTGAAGCTTCTCGTAGAAGCGTGGCACACCGATGAACAGGTCCGGAGCGATGTCCCGGACGTGGCGCATGATCTCGCGGGGGTCGCCGACGTAGAAGGTCTGCGCGCCGCGACCGATGGCACACAGATTGATCATCCGCTGGAACAGGTTGGACAAGGGCAGCCAGCAGGCCAGCCGGCTACCCGCAGCAACCTGTGGGAAGGTGGACAGGATCGACGAGCAGGCCAGACACATCTGGCGATGGCTGTACTCGATGCCGCGGGGCTCGCCGGTCGTTCCCGAGGTGAACACGATCGTCGCCGGCGCGTCGGGCTGCGCCTCGTTCCACTGCCCTGCCCGTGGGCTGGCCGCCAGGAGCGTGGCCAGCGAGACGACGTCCGACCGTCCCGCCGGATCGAAACAGACGACGAAGCGCAAACGCTGGCGCAACCCGTCGCCGATCCTGTCGAGCAACGACGGGTGCGCGACGACCAGGGCTGCGAACCCGCAACAGCGCCCGATCTCGCGGAGATGCTCGTCGCGCGCGTACGGGTCGAGGCCGACGGCCACGCCACCGGCGGCCAGCGTTCCCAGTTGCACGAAGTCCCACTCCGGACAACTCGGCGCCATGATCCCGACGCGCTCGCCAGGCAACAGGCCCCGCTCGCGTAGCCCGTTGGCGATCGCCGCCACCTTATCCCGGTAGCTACGCCAGTGGATTCCGACCCAGCTCCCGTCCGCGGCCAGATAGAAAAGCGCCGGCTCGTCGGGCGTCAGTTCGCTGCGCGCCTCGAGTATCCCGGGAACGGTCCAGCCGCTGGCTGAGAGCACCGGATCGGTCAGCGTCCACCGACTCACCGCGGTGTCTTGCGCCGAGAAGAGTCTCCCGGGGTTGCGCGGCTCAGCATCGACCGGGCACCGGGTCGTAGGCGCCGCGAGGGCGGGTGATGCGCAATTCGTCGGCCGTCAACCCGAGCCAGTCGAGACTGCGGGTGACCTCCCGGGCCGGCCCGAGTCGCCGGCGGATCAGGAAATCGACGACCGGCGCCATGAGCCGCCAGTAATTGAGGTTCGCCTTGCCATGCCGGATCAGGCTGGCGAATTCCGGCGCGTAGGGGTTGTAGCCGAAGGTCCGAAGATCTGAATACATCAGCAGCCAGTTGATCGGGTAGTTGCTGTGGATCGGGCTGGCGTGCCTGCTCGAGGCGACCAGTCCTTGCTCGACGACCGTACGCATGATTTCATCCTGATTGTAGGGCCAGGCATGGAACGGGGCAAGGTAGCGCGGGAAAGCGGTTCCTGGCGGATAGCTTTTCGGGTTGTGGAAGCGGGTCAGTTCGTCGGCGGTGAACTCGCCGCAGGCGGCCAGTTCCGGCGGCGTCCAGTCGGTGTGGCAGATCAGCTGTCGCGAGAACTCGTAGAGCATGCGCTCTGCTTCGGGCTGGCCAGGCGAGTAGCCGGCCAGCACCAGCGGGATGCCTTTCTGGATCGCCAGGCGGATCGCATCGCCCTCGAAGAGCGGAGCATAGACATAGGAGAGCGTATAGACGGCGCCACGCTCTTCCTGATTGCGCAGCAGATAGCGGAAGGTCTTGCGGTAGAAGTCGTTCGCCGGCGCGTAGCTGAAGTGATCGATGTTCAGCTTGCCCAGCGCACGCCGGATGTTGTCCCAGGCCAGCGGCGGGATGTTGATGTCCACGGTGAAGGCGAGTACCTTCAGCTTACGTTCGACGGCCAGGCGATGGAGCAGATAGATGCTGTCCTTTCCCCCGCTGAGCGGCACGAGGCAGTCATATTCGGCACGGCCGCGCCATTCCGCAAGCGTCCTTTCGAGATCCTCCTCACTGGCACGGCGCACTTGCTCGTCGGCTGCCGCCTGTCGGGCGAGCCCTGCCTTGTCGCGGCACAGCCGACACACGCCGTCGTCCGACAGAGCGGCCCCGGGAACGCGCTCGGGCAGCAGGCAGTTTCGGCATCTCTTCATTCGCAGTCTTCTCCAGTCCCCTGACTCCCTGCGGATTGCGCTCGTGCCTGTTCGTCGACCCCGGCGGCCGGCGGCTGATCGACTGAAGGGCATGGCCATGGTCCGGAGCGCCGCAATGATCAACGTCATGCCCGCTTCGCTCCACCGCGCCCTCTGCCCGATCGGGGCGAAGCGCGAGGTCCCCGAGCCAATGACTCAGCGTCCAGGCTGCTCAGCGTCCAGGCTGGCAAACCCGAGCCATCGCCGGATCTTCCCGGTCAGTGGCCACCTTGCTCCGGCCAGCCGGGTTGCCGCAAACGCTCAACGCGCCGGTCCACGGCGAACTTCGAGCAAGGAATCATCGACCGGCAGATTGCCGACGACCCAGGATGCACCCCGGCCGCGACGTGACGACCACGGGCCGGTGCCGAGCGAGACGGGCACAGAGCGTACCACAAGCAAAGACTCCCGAGGAGTCCTCACGGTTCAGCGCGGCAGTCGCCCGGCGATCCCCGAAGCTCCGAGCGTCCCGATCGGGGCGAGGGTTCGGGGTGAGGGGAGACGGGCCAGACCTTGACAATCGCGGCGTCGAGCTGGCCAGGGACTTCCCGATGGTCCAGGGTGATCAGCGACGGCCGGAGACAAGAGAGAGCAAAGTCACTGAGCCTTCTGCGGGACTTCGGCCGCAGAAGGCTCGTCACACCGGTCAGGCCCTGTGCTCCGCGATGCCCCCGCCAGCACGCGAAGCACCGGTCATCGACGACGGACGACCTTCAGCGGCAGAAGGAGTCCCTGCTGGACGTCAGGAACGACGGCGCTGGACGCCGAAGACGGCGAACAGGCTCAGCGCCAGCAGCGAAAGACTCGTCGGTTCGGGAACGGCGGCGTAGAAGGCGTTGCCGATGATCTGGTGCGCCCGGGTCGTCGGATGAACTTCATCCCAGAACACGTACTGGTTCCACATCGTCGGGTCGCTGACGCAGGTCGGGTCGTACAGGCACGCGTCGGTCGCGTTGGTGAAGCCGTAGGCACCCGGATTCGCCTGGACACTGTGCAGCAGCCCGAAGGTATCGAACTGGGTGATCTCGATCGACGGGTCCGCGTTGTCCAGAGGCGTCAGCGCGCCAGCCAGCGCGGCGTTGAAGGCGGCCGAAAGAGCGGTATAGGCGGGGTCGCCCCCCGGCCCGGCTCCCGGGATGCTTCCGAGGTCGGGGAGGTTTGGCACCAGGAAGTGCTGCGCCCCGGCTGCCTCGAGCGCGAGGACGGTGCAGACGATGTTCTGCACGCCGTTGGTGATCAGTGCAGCCGCATCATTTCCGTTCACCGGAGCACCGCAGCCTGGCACTGCTGCGCCGGGCAAGGTTCCGGTTGTCGCCCAGTTGAAGACGTCGTTCGGAAACAGCCAGACGGTAAACAGTGAAGTCGCCGGGTCAAACGCCGGTTGATTTGCGAAAAAGCCGGGAAAACCGGGACTGGCACCGAACAGCTGGCCGGCATTGCTCGTCCCGACGTACGCGGGTTGCAGGAATGGCGGAACCGTCGACGAGACCGAGTTGAAGCTGGTCGAGCCGGTGGTCGCGCCCCCGACCGCGTAGTTCGTGCCGCCGGCCAGCGAGGGCTTGAAGCTCTTGTCGCCCGGATTATAGAGATTCCAGAGGTACTCGACGGCAACCGGGCCGTTCGAATACTGCCCGTTCCAATAGGGCGGCGGCGGGTAGACCAGTCCCGGCACGACCGACTGGCTGATCAACCCACTATTGCCGCCATCCGAGAGGCTGTCGCCGAAGACGAACAGATTCGACAGCTGCTGCAGTGCAGCCTCGGCCGAAAGCGGCGAAGCCAGCGAGGCGCTCAGCGCAAGTACGCCAAAGAGTTTCTTCATCGTATATCCCCTCCCATAGTGTGTTTCTTCCATCAACAAGATGACCGGAGTCGCCTGGCCCATCTGCCGCTTCTCGCCGTAGGGCTTCGCGACCTCCAGTCTGCCCAGAGGAAAAACGTAGCAAAAACCATGCACGCTTCGCTAAGTCTCTGATCTTAATAGTCCTTGAAATGAGCGAGAGCCCCTTCTACGGTGCTGTGTAAAATTTTTCGACAACGGATGGTCGAACGGGTCGGTGGTCGGCCCGGCCATGCTTCGGCCACGCCGGTGCGCCGGGAGGTATCGGCCGATGCTCCCCGCGAGGCGGATCCCTCGCGGGCCGGAATGCGGCCAAGCCGGTGGCAACAGCTTTTCGCGCGTCGGAACCGGTTTTTGCTGTACGATTCAGCGGTGATCGGTTGCGCCGAAAACCTGCCCCGTCAAGCGGGAAACCGCTGCCTTCCCGGCTCATCCGGCGAGCGGGCATTGCTCGTCGGGCGCCCCCCGCCGGGCGCGATCGATCGGGGCGTTCGGTCAGTGTACCTTCCTCTGCCGGGAGCAAGTCGATGACCGACCGGCGCCAGCGCATCGTCTTTTTCGCCGAACCGGCGACTCTGGCGCATGTCGTTCGGCCGCTCGTGCTCGCGCGAAGCCTCGATCCGGGCGAGTATCAGGTGACCTTTGCCACCGGTGCCGATTTCCGCAGCCATGTCGATGCTGCCGGCCTGGAAGTTCATGATCTCCGGTGCATCGGCACCCGCGCTTATCTCGCTGCCGTGGACGCTGGCCGCCCGGTGTTTCCCTACGACGTACTCGAGCGCTACGTCGAGGATGACCTGCGCGTGATCGAACACGCCCGTCCCGAGATCATCGTCGGCGACTTCCGCCTGTCGCTCGCGGTCAGCGCTCGTCTCTCCGGAGTTCCCTATCTGGCGATTTCCAACGCCTACTGGAGCCCTCTGGCGCAGGGTCCTTTCGAGGTCCCGGTCCATGCGGCGACCCGACTCTTCGGGGTCGGCTTTTCGAACCGCGTCTTCGAACTGCTGCGCCCGCTGATTTTCACGCAGCACAGCCTGCCGATGCACCGGTTGCGTCGTCGCCACGGGATGCCGTCGCTCGGCTTCGATCTGACGCGAGTGTTCACCGAGGGAGACGTGACGCTGTTCGCCGACGTGCCGGAACTCGTTCCCACCGCCGATGCCGGGCAACCGGGGCGCTACGTCTACATCGGCCCGGTCACCTGGGCTCCGGATGGTCCCTTGCCCTCTGGCCTGACCGGTACGAACGACGAGCGGCCACTGGCCTTCGTCTCGCTCGGCAGTTCCGGAGACTCTCGCCTCCTGGGTGAAGTGGTCAAGGGAGCCGTCGCTGCAGGATGCCGGGTGGTCGCCTCCGGATCGGCAGATCTACTGCGCGAAGCGGACCTCCATGCCGGCGACTTCAGCATTCCTGGGATGCTTCCGGGGGATCGGATGGCGGCGATCTCACGCGTCGTCGTCTGCAATGGCGGCAGTCCGGCGGTGCATCAGGCGTTGCAGCAGGGCACGCCAGTCCTGGGAATCCCCGCCAACCTCGATCAACTGCGCAACATGCACTTCATCACCCGCTCCGGAGCGGGTCTGGCGCTGCGTGCCGATCAGGTGACGGTCCAGCGCGTCCGGAGCAAAGTGGAGAGACTGCTTGGCGAGCCCTCGTTCGCGCTTGGAGCGGCGAAGGTGCGCCAGTGGTTCAGCGTGTACCGGGCCGACGAGCGATTCCGCGAGGCATTGTCGATCGTCCGATCCCCACGAATCCCGGTCGCACGTCCGTAAACGAACAACGAGGGGCCGGCTGCGGAAGCCGGCCCCTCTGAACCGATGCGACTATCCGGTCAGCTGCGGCGGCGAGCGCTGCCCACCAGACCGATCAGCCCGAGGCCGATGAGCGCCAGCGAACCGGGCTCGGGAACGAAGCTCTGGTTGCCGTCGGCCTGGAACGTGGTATAAACACTCACGTCTCCCGGCAGGGCCTGCGTTTGGCCATTCGCATCCGGCATGGATGTCGGTGAATTCCAGCCCGTCACCCTGTTACCGTTCTGCAGGGTTGCAATGGCATTGGTCAGGACCAGATAGCCCGTGTTGTCGAAGTAAGCCGGGTCCGCCCAGGTAACGTTGCCAAAAAAGTTGAACGCGCCAGATCCGCCGAGTGCGTCCGCGGAGAAAGTCCCGCCGATCAGTGCGGGTGAGACGTTACCGGAGAGAATCTTCGTGCCGTTAGTGATACCCGCCCCGGTCACCTGGTTGGCATTGGCCAGAGGATCGAAGTAGATATCCCAGGAACCGGCTTGCGGAGAGAACGACTCCACCGCGCAAGGCGTGCCCGGACCGCCCGGACGGAACAGGCAGAAGTTGGTCTCCGTGATGGTCGCGCGGATCGTGAACTCCCACCCGGTCGGCGATCCAGGGGGAGGGGTAATGCCCGGGGTCGAGAAGGTATTGCCGAGCTTGTCCTTCAACCCAACCGCGGAAGCCCAGTAGTACGTCGTGATGACGTTGAAGTCCTTGGTAACGTCGTAACCGCTGGAGACCGCCGTTCCGGCCGAGTCCCAGTCGAACCCGCCGAACGGATCGACGCTCTGCGTACCGTAGTTGGCCGTCGTGAAGGTCAGCTGGGGTGAGGCAAGAACCGGTGCTGCCACAGCGAGCAGACCCACGGCTCCCAATTCCGCAGCCAGTTTCTTGATAGAGTTCATGTCTGTTTCCTCTTAAAAGTGAGCCTGCGATGTGCTGGCAGCAGACACTAAGCAAGCCCCGTGCCAAAAGCATCGAAGGGCATAAAAACAGAGGCTTACGATGCCTGTCCCGATGACCCCGTTGGCACTGTGTAAAATTTTTCGACAGTTTTCGTGAAAACGTTCACGATCACGCAAAGCGGGTCCATGGCCGGTGTCCAGGCTGGTGCTCCGCTTCGGGCAACGAGCCGCAGAGGCGGAGCTGCGAGGTTCCCCCCGCAGGCGACGACGGCCCAACCCGCTCCTTGCCATTGACCGCGAAGGGAAGGATCGACCCGGCGGCGGGTCCGCACACGTTCTCCCGACCATGGCGCTGCTGTAATATCCTGGCATCATCCCCGGTGCGGCCGGGCCTGGCAGTTGAAGGAGGTGGCACGTGGCGATGCGGGTGAAGCCGGACAGAGTCGAGGTAGGCGTCGGGCAGCGCTATCGTGTGAACAGTTGGTCGGGCTACCACCGGGCGCTGGTCAATCGGGACAATCTGACGCTCTGGTTCGAGGAAGCGAGCATTCGGCAGCAGTGGACAGCGCTGCTGCCAGGGGGCGTCGGCAAGCCCGCCGCGTGTTCGAAGACCTTGATCCTGACGTGTCTGACGATCGAGGAGCTGTTGCCGTTGCCTTGGTGGGCGACGGAAGGGCTGGCGAAGTCGCTGATGCGGCTCGCGCAACTCGACTTGTCGGTGCCGGCCCACACGCACCTGTCGCGACGGGCCGCGCAGCTTTCGGTGAACATTGCGCGGAGCCCGCGCAGGGGTCCGACGTATGGGGTCGTCGATTCGACGGCGCTGAAGATTTTCGGCGAGGGCCAGTGGGCGAAAGCGGGGTCTCGGGAAGCACTGCTTCCCGCCGCTGCAAGCGGTCGACTGTGCACAACCGACCGTGGGACAGTGGGTCAGCACGGGGTGCGCGAACGTTGCACCTGGCGCAAGCTTCGTCTCGCAGTCGGTGAGGCTGGCAAGAACATCATCGGCATCGAAGGGACTACCGCCGCTTCGGGGGACAGCAAAGTCCTGCCGGGGCCGCTCGGCCAGGTCGACAGGGACGTCTCGCAAGTTTCGACCGACGGGGCCTGCGACAGCTACGGCTGCCATGCGGCGACGGGGGAACGGGGCGCGCGGGGAACCATCCAGCCGCGCGCCCTCGGCGTCCGTCGGACGGGCGCCTTCCCATTGCGGGTGGTGCCTTTCGGTGGTGGGCGGTGGGCTGCGGCCTCGGGGACACCGTTTGGGGACGCCGGCGCAGCCGCCGACAATCGGCGCTGCATCGGCCGCGCGCCGCGCATGACGACGTCTGGACATGACCAAACACCGCCACCGGGCCTCGACCCCGTCACCTCCCTGCGCATGCCCAAGTCACTTCCGGTAGGCGAAGCGGTGCCTGCTCCATCAAGCGGGGCGGGGAAAGTGGGCATTCATGTCGACGGCCGAAACCTTGCCCGCCTGGTCTATTAGTGCTCGCCAACCTTGGGCCAGCGCCTTCCCATGCGAATGGAGGAACACATGGACATCACTCTCGTTACTGGCGCAACCGGCTTCTTGGGCTATCACCTCGTCCAACGCCTTCTCAGAGACGGCAGGCGCGTTCGCCTTCTGGTGCGCTCCATGGCAAAGGCCCGGCGCCTCTTTCCATCTGCGGTTGAAGTTTGTGAAGGGGACCTTTCCGATGTCGCCAGCCTCAAGAAGGCAGCGGAGGACGTGGCCGTGGTTTATCACGCGGCGGGAATGCCCGATCAATGGGTTCTCGATCCCCACCTTTTTCACCAGGTCAATTTCCAAGGGACGCAGAATCTTCTCATCGCTCTCCAGGGGAAAGCACTCAAGAAATTTGTCTATGTTTCGACCATCGAAACATTTCGAACCGAGCAGGCCGGCACCCTGGACGAAAGCTGCATGATGTTGCAGCCAAAGCCGTTTGCCTACGCCCGTTCCAAGCAACTCGCCGATCAGGAGGTGTGGAGGGCTTTCGAGCGCGGCCTTCCCGCCGTCTTCATTCACCCCACGGCGATGTATGGTCCCCATCCAATCGAGTCCTGGTTCATCAAGTTCCTGATGGATTTTCGGGCGAACAGGATTCCCGCCCTGACTTCTGGGGGGCTGCCGCTGGTGTATGTCGAAGACGTGGCCGCAGGATGTCTGGCTGCGGAAGAGAAGGGACGCCCCGGCGAGCGATTCATCTTGAACGAGCGGTATATGGCCTGGGCCGAAATGGGCCAAGTCGTCGCCGAGGAACTCGGTATGGAGAAGGTGCCCTGGGTTCTTCCGAATTGGCTGGGCAGGATTTGCGTCCAGGGGATGGATATTGTCTCGAAATGGACCAAGAGGCCGCCTCTGATCTTCAAGTCGATCTATGAGTTCTTCCAGTTCGAGAGCCGACCGTCATCGTTGAAGGCCCAACGAGAGCTGGGATGGACCCCCGTCGCCTTTGCAGAAGGAGTCAAGAAGACACTCCACTACCTCTACCGGGGCACAACCAACTTCGAAGAGCCCGTCGCCTGCAAGTTCTGCAAGTTCTGCGACCGCCATCCCGCGGCAAAGGATTTTGGGCTGGTGCAGGGTAACACCCATCGCTTCAAGGACAGCCGCTTCCGCATCTGGCGTTGCCCGCAATGTCTGAGCCTGCAGAATATCGACCCGGTGTCCTATGAAGATATCTACCGGGATTACCCGTTGAACAAACGAAAGCCGGATTTTTTCGCCCGAGCCACGATGAGCAACTTGTTGGGCCGGCTTCAGGGATCTGGTTTGGCGACGCAGCACCGGGTTCTGGATTATGGGTGTGGGAATGGGCTGTTCATGAATTTCCTCAAGGAGCGCGGGTTCACCCGGGTCGACGGCTACGACCCGTTTGTTGACCCGTTCAAAAGCAAACCGGCGAGTGGGGCGGAGTACGATTGGGTGGTGTTGAATGACACCATCGAACATGCCGATGACTTCCAGGGAATGGTGCGGGAGGCTCTTGAGCTTGTCAAGCCAGGTGGCTACCTGTACATAGGGACTCCGGACACGCGCATGGTCGACATGGCCAACCTCGAGGCGCAAATCACAAAGCTGCATCAGCCTTATCACCGGCTGATCGCCAGCCACATGGCGATCAGGGAGTTGGGCAGGGAGCAAGGGGTGGAATGCATCAAGACCTTCGAGCGTTCGTACCACGATACACTGCGCCCGTTTGCAAATTACCGGTTCCTGGATGAGTTGCTCAAGGCCCATGGCCACGATATGGAGCAGGCGATGAGCCCGGCGGCGGGGTTGGTAATCCTGAAGAGGCCGTGGCTGCTGTTTTACGCCTGCTTTGGGTATTTCCTGCCATCGGCCTTCGAGCCGGCGGTGATACTGCGCAAGCCGGGATAGGGCAATGCCCGGGGAGAAGCGACGGGCGTGACATCTGCGGTTGCCAGCAAATCGAGAAATGCAGTGCATTTGCATATTGGCGCGCCGTATCTCTGTTGTAGGCCAGGGGGCATGGACTACCGCATACCCGGACGCCCGGTTTTCAGTGCGCGGCGGATGGAACAACAATGGGTGGGCAGGGAAAGCGGGAAAATGGTTCGCGCGGGCAGGCCCGTGAGTGACGTGGCGCGCCATTTGCATGTGGGCTGGCGTGGCGTAGGCAAATGGGTGGCGGCATTTTGCGGGGGCGGTCAGAATGGGTTGCGCGCAGGCGAAGGCGCCGGTCGGCCGCCGAAAGTCAGCCCTGAGCAGTCGCGCTGGACGGCCGATGCGGTTCGGGGGCGCACGCCCGAGCAGGTGAGGTTCGCGTTTGGGTCGTGGTCCTTGCGCTTGATCGGCAGGCTCATCGAGCGACAGTTGCAAATGACGCTGAGCCGGCGCACGCTGGCCAAGGTGATGCGGCAACTCGGATTCACGGCGCAGTGTCGTCTTTACCGTGCCGATCGACAGGATCGCACGCTGGTGCAGCGCTGGCACACGGAAGAGTACCCGGCGCTGCACGCGCGCGCCAGGGCGCGCGCGGCGTGGATCATGTTCGCCGACGAGGCCGGGATGCGCTCGGATTGCCATGCCCGCACAACTTGGGCGCCTCGCGGCCAGACGCCGGTCGTCGGCGCTGGCGGACAGCGCGTCTCCTTCCAGATGCTCTCGGCGATTGGCGCGGGCGGCCAATTGCAATTCATGCTCCACCAGGGCCTGGTCAACGCCACGGTATTCCGCATTTTCCTCGGACAACTCAAGCTCGGAGCGACGCAGCCGATATTCATGGTCGTCGATGGTCATTCGATGCATGGAGGCCAACTGGTTCGCGAATACGTCGCGTCCACCAGCGGGATGCTCGAGTTGCACTTCCTGCCGCCCGACTCGCCCCAGTTCAACCCCGACGAGCCGGTGTGGGAGAACGTCAACGAGCGGGTGGCCGAAAAAGAGCCGGTCGACACGTCCAGCATGCGCCGCCTGATTCAGGCGGCGCTGCAACGTCTGCAGGGCTTGCCAGAGATCGTGCGAGGGTTCTTTGGGCGTCCCGAGTGCGCCCAAAGCGTCTCGAGGATCATCGTTCATTGCTGGGTAGGTTGATTATGACAGATCTGGAAAATCGCGCTGGGGCGTTGCCGATCGGCTCACGGCCTTCAGCTGAGAATTGGGATGTGGTCGTGATTGGTACCGGGATGGGCGGGGCGACGATGGGCTATGAACTCGCCAAAGCGGGGCAGCGAGTTCTGTTCCTAGAGAAAGGCCGGTCGCATCTGTCCGCGGCAGACGCTTTACGCGGCCAGTATCCCGAAACGCTGGCCGGGCAATCTCCCGATGACCGGAGAGGCGATGTCTTTCGAGCGTCGGGCCGGGCCACGGAAGCTGTCTGGGATATTTCGGGGGGCAAGCCCAAGGGATTTTTGCCATTCATCGGGTGTGGCAGTGGGGGATCATCAGCCCTCTATGGCGCGGTGCTGGAACGATTACATCCGGAAGATTTTTCGCCCCGTCAGTATCACCCCGCTCCCCAACAAACGACGCTTCCGGCGCACTGGCCCATCGGCTACGAGGAGCTTGTTCCTTATTACAGGGACGCCGAGGAGTTGTATGGTGTGAGCAACGGCCAAATGTCGCTCCCGCCGCTGAGCCCGGCGTCAAAGGAAATCTGGGACTTGCTTACCCAGAAGGGCCTGCATCCCTACCGACTGCCCGTGGCCCATAAGAGCAGGGATACCTGTCCCGGTTGCCAAGGTGTTCTCTGCCCCACCCATGGGAAGGGGGATAGCGCGGAGGTGTGTTTGAGGCCAGCGCTCGAAGAGTATGGGGCGGAGTTGTGGGCGGAATGTACTGTGCTCAAGCTAAACGCGAGCCGAGACAGAGTGACAGAGGTGGTATGTGAGCGAGCGGGACAAAGAGCGGTAGTGTCGGCCAGGAAAGTCGTTCTCGCGGCCGGAGCTCTGGAGACCCCGCGGATCCTGTTGCAATCAAAATCGGAGGAATGGCCCGAGGGATTGGCGAACCGATCAGGACAGGTGGGAAAGAATCTCATGCGGCACTATGTGGATTTGTACGTGGTGTATCCTCGGCGGTGCGAGGGAGGAGAGCGGAAGGAAATTGGCTGCAATGACCTGTACCTGTCGGATGGGCAAAAGCTGGGGACGATCCAGTCATTCGGAGGTCTGCCGCCGTTCGAGGTGATGATCGCAGAGCTGGAAGGGATGATGACCGGGCGGATCGGGAAAGTCTTGAAGAATGGGCTTAGGATGATCAAGCCGATACTGAGGCGAGCAATTTCCCGAAGATTTGCGGGTGGGGTGGTGTTGGCCAGCATATTGGAGGATGCGCCGTTCGAGGAGAATCAGGTCCTGGTATCAGAGGCATCGTCGATTATCGGCGGGGGGAAGATTGTCTTCCGATACCGGGTGCGGAAAGAGGAAGCAGAGCGGATTGCGCTGTTCCGGCGATCGATGGCCAAGATTCTCGGACGATGCAAATACATCTGTGTCGAACAGGCGGAAAACAACAGGCGGCTGGCGCATGTCTGCGGGACGTGCCGAATGGGTATCGACCCGACGGGAAGTGTAGTGGACAGCTATAATCGGGCACATGGGATGTCCAACCTCTATATTGTCGATGCCTCGTTCTTCCCGTCGAGTGGAGGAACCAATCCGGCACTCACGGTTGCCGCCAACGCGCTCCGGGTGGCGCGACATATCGTGAAGGAAGACAATGACGCGGCATTGCGCGAGGTCACGCCTTGCGCGACCGGGGTTCGCGGGAGAAGGCTATGAGTTTGTCGAGGCAGCCGGCGGTGCGGTGATGATGAATCCGGTGAGGCGAAAGGAAGTCAGCGGCTCCGGGGTATGATCAAGCGAGCGGATCTCGGAATGGCGTTGGTGGAACATATTGGAAGGATTTCGAGGGTAGCCGGGTCTGGAGTTGGCCAGGAGCGCGCGTCCGCCCGACGACGCTCTGGCGCCGCCAGCGAGATTCCGACTTGCCGGGATGGCTTCTCTACCGCCGCACACCCCGTTAGCAGTAGCTTCGCCACCACCCGATCCTTGAGCGCCTGAGCGTATCTGGTATCATTGCCGCCGCCTTCTTGCCCTCAGGTTCCACAGCCTATCCGCGTGCGAACCACTCTGACGCCGGGAAGGTGATTGCCGGCAGGCTCGCCGTTAGGTAGCATTAGGCCGTGCGCGAGATCGCGAACCAGTCGCTGACTGCCCCGCCGCGGCAGTTTCGATCGTGCCGCGCTGCAGTACGGTCGGACGATCGCTACGCCCTGGAGGGAAAGAAAATGCGCAAGATCAAGACGTGGCAGATCTTCTGCTTCCTGCTTCTGTCAATGGTAATCCTGACCTTGGCGATCGCCACTACTTGGCTCTGCTTTGGCAATGCCGAGCTCGGCGATTTCCGGGGAGTCACGATTTTCCTGATCGCGTTGGTGCTGATCCACGTCTATGCGATCCTCGTCTATCGCGTCTTCTTCTGGATCCTGCCGCTCGAGCTCGGCGAGGTGCGCCCCGGTTCGCGTGCCGAGTTTCTCGCACAGATCAATATTCTCTTTTACCTGATGATCTTCAACCACCTGGTGTGGGGACACGTTCTGCCGGTACCGCTGATGCGTTTCGTTTACCTGGGGCTCGGAGCGCGTATGGGGCAAGACAGTTACACTGCCGGCGCGCTGATGGATCCCGCGCTGACCTCTATCGGTGACCGCTGCGTCATCGGGCACGACGCGATTGTCGCTGCGCACGTCATCGAAGGGGGCCGCTTCGAGCTGCTGACCGTGAAGATCGGAAACGACGTGACCATCGGCGGCCACGCGATCATCATGCCCGGCGTCGAGGTCGCCGATGGAGCGATTGTCTCCTGCGGAGCAATCGTCACCAAGGGCACCCGGATCGGTCCGGGCGAGATCTGGGCTGGCGTTCCGGCGCGGCGAATCGGCCACCGCGCGGAGCAAGGGGTAGCAACGGCCTGCGGTTCGGTCTAGTGTGTCGTCTCGCAATTACGCTCGCGGGCTTTCTTGAACGGCACACTCGTGGCACGGTGCACCGACCCGTCCCTGCGCTTCCCGTGCACCCTATCGAAAGTGGCGCGGCGGGCTCCTTCTGCGCTGACGCGGAATAACGATAGTTACTGATTCTGCCGCAGTGCCTCGGCGACCGGAATCCTGGCGATCCGCCAGGCGGGGAGCAGCGCAGCGACAACGGTCGCGCTGAACCCGACGAGGCAAGCCTCGACCAGCACCCTGGGGACGATGCGGATATGCGCCGTGTAGCCGACGTTGGCGTCCGGCGGCGGAGGCATCGGGATGCCGATTGCCGAAATGGCCAGGGCAAGCAGGACCGCCAGGACGACTCCGACCAGTGCGCCGCCACTCCCGAGCAGGACGTTCTCGACCACCAGCAGCCGAAAAAGCGCTCCTCCCCGGTCGCCGAGTGCCATCATCGTGCCGAACTCGCCAACTCGCTCGAATGCGCTCATATTCACGCTGTTGGCCACGCTGATCAGGACGAGCAGCAGGATGATCACCTGCAAGACGCCAAACTGTCTCTCATAGACTGCGACGACGCCTTCGTAGAACGGATTCAGTTCCGGCCAGGCGAGGACCTCGAAGATTCTCGTGTCGATTCGCTGGCGCAGACCGCGCAGGGCTTCGTTGGTCTGATCGGTCTGCTGCAGCGCTACGACCAGGGAATTGGCGCCGCGCGTTCCGAGCGATTCCTGCGCGGCGACGAGCGGAATCCTCACCGCGCGGGCGTCGAAATCCGAAGAGAAGCTCTGGAACGTCCCGACGACGCGCAGGTCGATGCTGTTCAGCGCGCCTTCGGCCGTGCTCAGCAGCACCGTGACCTGATCTCCAGTGTGCAGGCCCAGCGTCCTCGCGACGCCGTCGCCCACCAGAATCTGATTTGGCTGGTCGGCGGCAAGCTGTTCTCCCGAAGTGATCCGCAGTTGGCTGCCGAGCGCGGCCTCCTTCTCTGGCTCGACCCCTTCGCCGACGATCGGCCAGTCGGTTCGCCCGTTGCTGAGCAGGCCCGAAAAGCTGATTCGCGCCATCACACCTGCGACGCCCGGCTGCTGACGGATCGTGCGCCGGATTCCTTCCGGGTCTTCGATCAGGAAGTTTTCCGGGTTCCGCGTTCCCCGGGCATGAAACCCAGCCCGCGATACCTGAATGTGTCCCGACTGCGAGTGGATGAGTGCCTCGGCGAGCTGCTCGTAGACGTCCTGAACGAAGCCGCCACTGAGGATCAGGCTGACGACGCCGAAGACAATCGAAGCCAGCGTCATCAAGGTCCGGCCAGGGTTGCGGAAGAGGTTGCGCAGGGCGAGTTTGAGCACGGTCGAATCTCCGCGCTAGCGGTTGTGGCGCAAGGCGTTGACGATCTCGAGACGGGAGGCTTTCCAGGCCGGATAAATGCTGGCGAGGGTGGCCGTGCCCATGGCGAGCAGGAACGCCCTGACGAGCAGCGCCGCTGTCAGCCGGATTTGCCCAGGGTAACCCTGCGACATCCCGGGCGGTGCCGGCATCGGGATGCCGACATAGGAGATCAGCTGGCTCAGCAGACCACCGAAGACCAGACCGAGGAGACCGCCGATCATTCCGATCGTCATGCCTTCGCAGACGAACTCGAGGAGAATCTGCTTCCTGCGCCGCCCGATGGCCATGCAGGTCCCGATCTCCGCCGTCCGTTCGAGAACGTTCATCATTATTGTGTTGGAGATGCTCAGGATGATGATCGTGGCGATGATCAGTTCGACGACCGAGACCTGCCTGCTCAGCAAGGCGACCGTCTTGCGATAGTAGTCGGCAAGATCGTACCACGGCACGAACTGCAGGCCGTGATCGCGGAAGCCTTCGCGTAGGGCGAGGAGAGTGCCGGTCGTCTGGCTCGTGTCGTTCAGCGCGAGAATCCAGCGGTGACTGCCCGACAGACGCAACAAGCGCTGTGCCAGAGGCATCGGCACGCGCAAGGCCGAGTCGTCGTAGGCCTTGCTCGCCGAGACGAACAAGCCCCGTACCGTGGCCTCGACGGCGTTGATCCCGCCCGAGCCCGTCGTTGCCAGGAGCACGACCTTGTCACCGACCCCGACGCCGAGGTTCTCGGCGAGACCGCGTCCGAGAGTGATCCCCGTCGGATCGTCGCTCGACAGCACCTCGCCGGCCGAGGTCAGACTCATGACGTAGCTGACGATCTTCTCGGCTTCCGGGTCCATTCCCTCGCCGAGGAAGGACACGCTTGCCTCGCCGTGACTGACCATTCCGGTGAAAGCCAGCCGCGGCGCGAGTGTGCGGACCGTCGGGAAGCTCCGTAATGCTTCCCGTTCGACGCGGTCGTCCGGCAACAGATAGCGCACAGGATCGGCCTGACCGTTCTCGAGGTAGCCCGCGCGCACCACGTGAATGTGGCCGAGCCCGCTCTGGATCGCCCCTTCTCGAGCCGCCCAGAACATCCATTCGACGAAGCCTTCGGCAAGGATCAGGGCGACCACGCCAAAGGTGACCGCAGCCATTCCCATGGCACTTCGCCGATACTGCCGAGTGATGTTGCGGAAGGCGCTTCGATAACTGGTCCACATCGAGCGCGCGGTGGTTGCCGCCTGGCCGTGCCACCAGGCGCTGTCCACCGATTTCGCCGATGTCTCGCGAGTTCCGACCATTTTCGTCTTGCCTTCCCGTGAAAGTCGCGCGAGCGAGCGATGGACCACCCCTCTTCGCCGGTGGGGGACGGTCCCGGGGCGAGGCGACGGTGATGGCTTTCCCCACTGCTCAAGGCCCGCGCAAGCCATTGTCGCCTGGGCAGAATCTTACCCGATTCCGGGAGGTCGAGAACAGGCAGTGGCGGCAGGCTCGACGTCGAGGATGCGGGTCAACCAGCGCCCGCTTGAGGCACATTCCCACATTCCCCGTCTTCGCCCGTAAACGGCACAAGGGCCTGGATGAGGATATCCAAGCCCTTGTTCCAACTGGCACGCCCGGAGCGATTCGAACGCCCGACCCCTTGGTTCGTAGCCAAGTACTCTATCCAGCTGAGCTACGGGCGCAGTGCCACTGACGAGGCAGCAATTGTACCGATGTCCCAGGATCGGCTCAAGCGGAATTTTGCGCCCAGCGGTTCAGCTTGCCCTTGCCGAGGGCAGCCAGGGGGCGGCGAAGACCGCCGCCTGGCGCGGGCGGCCTCTCTCGGGCGCGCTGCGCTCAGGGAGTCAGCGCAGTGTGCACGCACGGCGTGCCTCCCGTTCGGAGTCGTAGTAGCGTCCCCCGGCGGCCCGGCAGCGGGCGGCGGTTTCCGGCGAGAGCGATTCGCCGATGCAGCACCACCCGGGCGCGACGGTCGGCGCCGGGTCGGCGCCTGTTACGCCGCTCTTCGCCGGCGGCGGCAGGATCAGCGGCAGCACCTGATATATCGGCGCGCTACTGCCAGTGCCGGACTGGCCGGAAGGCGCGGGCGCCGGGCAGGCGTTGTGCGCGCTCGTTTCGTCGGCGAAGTCCCGCCCGCCCATGGCGCGACAGCGCTCGGCGGGCAAGCTCGAGACCTGGCCTCTGATGCAGCACCAGCCGGGTTCGAGCGGATGGGCGACGCAACTGCGCCTCGCGCTGCTCTCGTCGAGCGAAAAGCGGCCCCGGGTCTGGCGACAGTCTTCGGCTGTCGTTCGCGCGAGTCTGCCGCCCGCGCAGCACCAGCCGATCACTTCCCCGGATGGCGTCGGCGGGGGCCGCTGGGCGCACGCAGCCCAGGCGGCGTCGGGGTCATCGAAGAGCAGGCCCTGGCGCGCGGCGCAGCCCTCGGGCGTCGTCTGGGCGACCTTGCCGCGCGCGCAGCACCAGACGAGGTCGGGTGCGGGTGGAACGCAGCTGCGGCGAGCGATCCGTTCGTCGATCGTGAAGCTGCCCCCGGCCTGGCGGCAGATCTCTTCGGTCAGCCGGGCCAGTCCTCCGTCGCGGCAGCACCAGCCGAGCACCGCCGAGGGCGTTCCCCGCCGGCTGCAGGCGTCGAGCGCGGCGTCGCGTTCGTCGAAGGCCTGGCCGCGGGCTGCCGCGCAGCGTTCGGCCGTGAGCTGGGCGACCCTGCCGCGCGCACAGCACCAGACCGGCTCGGACGGTGGCGTAGCGCAGCTGCGGCGGGCGGTCCGCTCGTCGAGCGAAAAACGGCCCTCGGCCTGTTCGCAGACGTCTTCGGTCGCGCGCGACAGCCCACTCGCCGTGCAGCACCAGCCCGAGATCCCGTAGGCCTGGTCGCTGGTGCCGAAGTAACGGGTCGTCCAGCTCGCCGTCCTCTCCGCCTGGGCCGGCGACAGGCGGACAGCGCTAGCGATCGCTCCGCGGAGCACCGAGTACCGGTGCAGCGCGTCGAGGTTGCGGCGAACCGGCCGGCTCATCGTCACCTCGCCCTCGATCACCGTCAGCGTCGTCTGCTGGTCGGCGACCTGGACATTGACCCGGCTGTTCAGTGCGACCTCGAT
The DNA here is from genome assembly GCF_023806625.1 of Accumulibacter sp. GTDB lineage: Bacteria > Pseudomonadota > Gammaproteobacteria > Burkholderiales > Rhodocyclaceae > Accumulibacter. The sequence goes on along the minus strand of NZ_JAMTDX010000072.1, from coordinate 51,670 downwards.
GTTCGGGTCGGAGATGCACACCCGCCTGGCGTCGACGAAAATCTGGCCGGTGAGCATCCGGATCAGGATGCAGCCGCCCTCGCGGAAGATCCGGAACTCGGGGTCGGTGTTCTCGTCGAGCTGGACGTAGCCGCCCTCGCGCAGGTAGACGCGAACGCTCGTGCCGGCACCGGTGGTCAGCGTATCGCCGTCGAAGACGCGGTCGCCGTCGCGCGGTCGCGCGCCGTTGAGCAAGACGTTCGGACCGGCCGTGGCAACCGTCCCGATGTGTTCCTGGCCGCTCTGGAAGTGCGGCAAGGGCGTGCAGGCGGCGACGGCGAGCAGCGCGACGAGGCTCAGCACTCTGGCGAAGGGGTTCATCTGGCGTTCTCCGTATGGGGTAAGCGGCTTGCCGCGAAAAGGTTCTTCACCGCGCCGATCTCGGCGCGTCGGACGGCTCCTGCGGGCAGCCAGAGCACGCGACGCGCCTCGGGGTTCCACAGGACGAAAGCGTCCGGCGTGCGCGAGAGCAGGAACAGCGATCCGCGCGCCGCCGGTTCGTCGTGGTCGAGGGTCAGCGAGACGATTGGGTAGTGAGCCGGCCGCTGCAGGACGCCGTAGGCCATCGGCAGCGTGACCAGGGAGATCCCGAGCGCGGCGACGAAGGGGGCGACGAGCCACGGGCGCAGCGGCCAGGGCGCCACGACCCGCCACGCGCCGAACGCCAGCAGGCCGGCGAGGATCGCGCCGAGCAGCAGATCGTCGAAATCGCGATCCATTTGCTGGCTGTCGCCGCCGAGGATCCACACGGCGACGCGGTTGCCCGTTCCCGGCTCGACGCTGAGGCTCGCCGGATCGACGTAGAGCAGATCGATCGCCGCGAGCGGCTGCTCGGCCACGCGCAGATAGTGATCGGCGTGCAGCGCGAGCGCGACAAAGAGCCCGGCGAAGAGGAGATGGCGCAGCCCCTTCGAACTGGCGACTCGCGTCGCGCAGTCGACGCAACGCCGACCGGCGGCGACGCGGTCGAGCAGCCGTCCGAGGAGCATCGCAACGAAGACGACGACGCCGGCGAGAGCGCCCAGCGCGAGGGTCGTCCTGAGGACCGTGTAGCCGGCGGCGAGGATCAGCTTGGCGCCTTCCTGGAGGAACTGGTCGCTGCTCACCTCCACGAGCCCGTGAAGGCCGAGCATCGACAGGTGCGCACGGGTCACCAGATAGCCGGTCGCGTAGAGCAGCGCGGTGATCCCGGCCAGCGAGCCGCCGACCCAGAGCAGAAAGCCCTTGAAGCTTGCGAGGACGCCTGGCGGTTCGGGCGCGGATGCTTCCATTGCTGATCACCCTCGGGAGGACGCCCCGGCGCCGGGGCATCGTAAACCTGCAGTTTAGGGCAGCGCGGGCGCTCCGGTAAGCCGCCATCCGCTGACGACCCTGCTCGTCCGCGTCAGGGCGCGCGATCGTCGGGAATCGCGCGCCAGAGGAAGGCTAGCCGAGCGCCCGGCCGACGATCTCCGAGACGTCGGGTGACACGCCTGGCCGCGCGGCAAGTGCCTCGAGCGCGGCGCGGGCGTGCCCCTGGCGGACCGCGTCGAATTTTCGCCAGCGGTCGAAGCGGCGCGCGAGGCGTGCCGCGACCTGCGGGTTCAGCGCGTCGATCGTGGCGATCTGCGTGGCGAGGAAGCGGTAGCCGGCGCCGTCGGCGGCGTGGAAGCGGACGTGGTTGTTGCCGAAGGTGTTCAGCAGCGCATACACCTTGTTCGGGTTGCGCAGGTCGAAAGCCGGGTGGTCGAGCAGCCCTTCGACGATCGCCAGGGTGCCCGGCAGACGGCTGCCAGCCTGAACGGCGAGCCACTTGTCGATGACCAGCGCCTCGTTCTGCCAGCGGCGCCGGAAAGCGGCGAGCGCCTCGCCGCGTTCGGCGCAGTCGTGCTGGGCGAGCGTCGCGAGTGCCGCGAACTGATCGGTCATGTTGTCCGCGGTGGTGAACTGGTGCATCGCCAGGCGGCGCGTATCGGGCGTATCGAGTTCGGCGAGATAAGCCAGGCAGAGGTTGCGCAGCGCGCGCCGGCCGGCGGCTTCGGGCGTCGGGCGATAGGGGCCTGCGCTGGCCAGTGTGTCGTGGAGTCTTCGCCACTGCGCGTCGAGCGCCTCGGCGAGATGGCGCAGAAGCCCGACTCGGGCGGCGTGCAGCGCATCGGGGTCGACGCAATCGAGTTGTTCGGCGAGAGTCGCTTCGCCGGGCGGCGTCAACGCTTCGGCGGCGAACGCCGGGTCGGCGACCGCCGTGGCGAGGACCTGCGCCGCAGCCGCGCTCGCGCTCGCCGGCCAGTGCGGTGCGCGTCCGGCGGCGATCTCGCTGGCCGCCGCGAGGATCAGCCGACCGGTCAGCCGCTGTCCGGCCTCCCAGCGGTTGAACGGATCGCTGTCGCTGGCGAGCAGGTCGGCGAGTTCGTCGTCGTGCCAGTCGCAGTCGAGCAGCACCGGCGCCGAGAAGTCGCGGAGCAGCGACGGCACGGGCGCTTCGGGGATGTCCTCGAAGACGAACTGCTGCTCGTGCCGGGTCAGCGACAGCACGCGGGTCGTCGGCGCGTCTCCCAAGGCGGTCGTTTCGCCGGCGAGGCGCAGCGGCAGTTCGGTCCCTTGCCGGGTGATCAGGCCGACAGCGACCGGAATGTGCAGGGGCTCGGCTGGCTGTTCGGGGTCGGACGGTCGCGACTGCGCGAGCACCAGCAGGTAGCGCCGCGTTTCCGGTGAGTACTCGCCGCGGGCGCGCAGATGCGGCGTTCCGGGGCGGTCGTACCAGCGGCTGAACTGCACGAGATCGACTCCCGAGGCGTCGGCCATCGCCTCCAAGAAGTCGTCGCAGGTCACCGCCTGACCGTCATGGCGCGCGAAGTAGAGGTCCATGCCGCGCCGGAACGCGTCGCGGCCGATCAGCGTGCGGATCATCCGCACCACCTCGGCGCCCTTTTCGTACACGGTGCTGGTGTAGAAGTTGTTGATCTCGATGTACGAGTCGGGGCGCACCGGGTGCGCCATCGGGCCCGCGTCCTCGGGAAACTGGGTCGCGCGCAGGTCGCGCACCTCGCGAATCCGGGTGACCGCCCGGCTGTGCTGGTCGGCTCCGAATTCCTGGTCGCGGAAGACGGTCAGCCCTTCCTTGAGCGAGAGCTGGAACCAGTCGCGGCAGGTCACGCGATTGCCGGTCCAGTTGTGGAAGTATTCGTGGGCGACGACGCGGTCGATGCTCTGGTAATCGCCGTCGGTCGCCGTGTCGGCACGGGCAAGCACGTACTTCGTGTTGAAGACGTTCAGGCCCTTGTTCTCCATCGCCCCCATGTTGAAGTCGCCGACGGCGACGATCATGTAGTGGTCGAGGTCGCATTCGAGTCCGAAGACCTGCTCGTCCCAGCGCATCGCGCGCTTCAGCGCGTCCATCGCGTGCGCGCACTGGTCGAGCTTGCCGGGCTCGACATGGACCGACAGCTCGACGCGCCGGCCGCTACCGGTGGTCAGCTGGTCGCGGAGCACTTCGAGCCGTGCGGCGACGAGCGCGAACAGGTAGCAGGGCTTGGGGAAGGGATCCTCCCAGCGCGCCCAGTGCCGGTCGGCGCCTTCGCTGCCGCTCCCGGTCGGGTTGCCGTTGGCGAGCAGGACAGGCAGGCTGGCCCGCTCGGCGTGGATCGTCACGACGTAGCGCGACATGACGTCGGGGCGATCGGGAAACCAGGTGATCCGCCGGAAGCCCTGCGCTTCGCACTGCGTGAAATAGCCGTCCTTCGCCCGGTACAGGCCGGTCAGACTGGTGTTGTGATCGGCATCGACGCGCACCTCGGTGGCCAGCGTGAAGCGCTCGGGTACGGCGTCGATGGTCAGCAGCGAGTCGGTGCACCGGTAGCCGTCGCGCGCGAGCGGCACGCCGTCGAGCGCGACGCCGATCGTCTCGAGGCCATGGCCATCGAGGCGCAATGGCTCGGCGGAGCGCACCGCCGGGTTGCGGCGGATCGCCAGCCGGCTGTTGACGCGAACCTCACCGGCGAGGAAGTGCACGTCGAGATCGACCTCGTCGACGAGGAACGCGGGTGGCGTGTAGTCTTGGCGATGGATTCTCGCCGGGGTCTCGGGATTCATCGGCAACTCCAGGCTGGGAAGGGGGATCCCCGCCGACTGGTGCGGCGGGGCGGTTCAGCGCCTGACGAGCAGGCCGACGCGGCCGAGCTCGTTGGCGATGCCCTCGGCCATCTTCCGGTAGCCGAGGGCGTTCGGGTGGATCGGGTCGGCGCGCAGCTCGGCGTCGGCGAGGATCCTGCCGAGCAGGGCTTCGATGACCAGGAGCTTCTCCTCGCCGGCCAGTTCGGCGTAGATCGGCGAATCGGGCAGCCTGCCGCTGATCACTCCGACGACCGAGAAGCGGGGAACGGCGATCAGCACGACCTGCGCTCCGCTCTGCCGGATCGCAGCGACGATCTGCCGCAGGTCGTCCTTGACCGCGGCCTCGGGTCGTCGTCCGAGGAAGTCGTTGCCGCCGAGTTCGACGAGCACGAGCGCGGGGCGGGTCACCGCCAGCGTCTCGGCGATCCGGCCGCGAGCCCGTTCGGCGGTGTCTCCGGGAATCCCCGCGTTGACCACCCGCCAGCCGCTCCCCGCTGCGAGCCGGCTCGGGTAGTCCTCTCCGGGTTCCGCGCCGGTGCCCCAGGTGATGCTGTCGCCGAAGGCGAGCACCGTGCTGCCTTCGGGCAGCGGCGCGTGGCGAGTCGATTGGCGGCAGCCGGGGAGCAGCGCGATGACCAGCAGGAGCCGCGCGAGCAGGCCCCAGGTCTTCCGATGCCGGGGGCTGCGGCTCACGGCAGGTCGTCGCGGTGGAGCAGGAAGACGTACTGGTCGCCGGCGCTCGTCTCGAGCCAGGTGAACGCGAGATCCGGAAAGGCCGCCTCGAGAGCCTCCCGGTTGTGGCCGATCTCGACGACGAGCAGGCCTTTCGTGGTCAGGTGCCGGCGTGCGCCGGCGAGGATCGCGCGGGTCACCTCGAGACCGTCCTCGCCGCCAGCCAGCGCGAGCCGCGGCTCGTGCCGGTACTCGGCGGGCAATGCGGCCAGCGAATCGGCGGCGACATACGGCGGATTGGCGACGATCAGGTCGTAACGGCGGCGGCCGAGCGGCTCGAAGAGGTCGCCTTCGCAGAGGTGGACGCGCCCGGCGAGCTCGTGCTCGGCGACGTTTCGCCGGGCGACGGCAAGCGCGTCGGGCGAGACGTCGACGGCATCGACGATCGCCCGGGGGAAAGCGTGCGCGGCGATGATCGCCAGGCACCCCGAGCCGGTGCACAGGTCGAGGACGGCGCCGACCGCTTCAGGGTCGTCGATCCACGGGGCGAACTGCTCGCGGAGCAACTCGGCGATGAACGAGCGCGGAACGATCACCCGTTGATCGACGTGGAAGCGGTAGTCGCCGAGCCAGGCTTCCTGAGTCAGGTACGCCGCGGGCAGGCGCTCGCCGACCCGGCGCTCGATGATCGCCAGCAACCTGGCGCGCTCGCTGCTCGTCAGTCTGGCGTCGAGGAAGGGTTCGAGCCGGTCGAGCGGCAGGTGCAGGCCGTGCAGCAGCAGGTACGCGGCTTCGTCCCAGGCATTGTCGGATCCATGGCCGAAGAACAGTTGCGCCTCGCCGAAGCGACTGACCGCGAAGCGCAGCAGGTCGCGCAGCGTGAGCAGTTCGTCGCGGGCCGCGTCAGACATCGGCGGGCAGCAGTTGTTCGAGAATTCGCCGGTAGATTCCCGAGAGCTGTGTCAGCGCGGCGACCTCGACGCATTCATTGACCTTGTGGATCGTCGCATTGACCGGGCCGATCTCGACGACCTCGTCGCAGACTGCGGCGATGAAGCGGCCATCCGAGGTGCCGCCAGTCGTCGACAGCTCGGTCTCGATGCCCAACTCGTCACGGATCGCGCGTCGGGCCGCGCCGACCAGGGTGCCCTCGGCGGTCAGGAAAGGCCGTGCGCCAAGCGTCCAGACGATCTCGTGGTCGAGCCGGTGATCGTCGAGCAGCGTGCTGAGCCTGCGCTGCAGCGCTTCGGGGGTGTTCGCGGTGCCGAAACGGAAGTTGAAGTCGATGACCACGCTACCCGGGATGACGTTGCCGGCGCCGGTGCCGGCGTGGATGTTCGAGATCTGCCAGGTCGTCGGAGGGAAACAGGCGTCGCCCTCGTCCCAGGTCGTCGTCGCCAGCGTCGTGATCGCCGGAGCGACGAGATGGACGGGGTTGCGCGCCAGATGCGGGTAGGCGACGTGGCCCTGGATTCCGCGAACCGTCAGCCGGCCCGAGAGCGAGCCACGCCGGCCGTTCTTGATCGTGTCGCCGAGGCGGTGCGTCGCGGTCGGTTCGCCGACGATGCAGTAGTCGATCCGTTGGCCGCGCTCGTGCAGCGCCTCGGTGACCGTCACCGTGCCGTCGATCGCCTCGCCTTCCTCGTCGGCGGTCAGCAGCAGGGCGATCGACCCGCGATGCGCGGGTCGTGCGGCGACGAACGCTTCGATCGCGGTCACGAAAGCGGCCAGCGAGCCTTTCATGTCCGCCGAACCGCGCCCGTAGAGCAGGCCGTTGCGGCATTGGGGAACGAACGGGTCGCTGAGCCATTCGTCGCGCGGGCCACTCGGCACGACGTCGGTGTGCCCGGCGAGGCAGAGCAGCGGGCGGCCGCTGCCGCGGCGGAGCCAGAGATTGCTCACCCCGCCACGGTCGAAGCGCTCAGCGACGAAGCCGATCGCCTGCAGGCGCTCGGCGATGATCGTCTGGCAGCCGGCATCGTCCGGGGTGATCGAGGGCCGCGAGACGAGTTGCCCGGCCAGCGCGAGAGTGGGATCGCTGGCCAGCAAGTCGACGCGATCGATCGCGCCGGCCGCAGGCGATTCATTTTTCGGCGCTGTCTTCAAGGCTGATCGTGAATTCCTTGTACGAGGGGCCGCCGGGGTTCGACGCGACGAGGTCGTAGACGGCGTCGTGGGGCTTTTCGGAAGGAGCCGGTGCGAGCGGCGCCTGCTTGTTGTTGATCAGCCACGACAGGTTGGTCGGCGAGTCGGCGTTGAGCAGCGCTTCCTCGAGGGTGATGACGTCGGCGCGATAGAGGCGGTAGAGGTCCTGCTCGAAGGTCCTCGAACCGGGGGCGAGGCTCTGCTCCATCGCCTCCTTGAGCGCCGGGATGTCGCCTTGCTCGATGAGTTCCTGGACGTGGTAGCTGTTCAGCAGCACTTCGGCGGCCGGGGCGCGCTTGCCGTCCTTCTTCTTGACCAGCCGCTGCGAAACGATCGCCTTGAGGCTGACCGAGAGGTCCATGTACAGCGCGTTGCGGCTCTCGATCGGAAAGAAGTTGATCATCCGGTTCAGCGCATGGTAGCTGTTGTTCGCGTGCAACGTGCCGAGGCAGAGGTGGCCGGTCTGCGCGTAGGCGATCGCCGCCTGCATCGTCTCGCGGTCGCGGATCTCGCCGATCAGGATGCAGTCGGGAGCCTGGCGCATCGCGTTCTTCAGCGCATTCTCCCAGCCAAGCGTGTCCATGCCGATCTCGCGCTGATTGACGATCGATTTCTTGTGCCGGAACAGGTACTCGATCGGATCCTCGATGGTCAGAATGTGCCCGGTGCAGTTCTCGTTCCGGTAATCGAGCATCGAGGCGAGCGTCGTCGACTTGCCTGAGCCTGTCGAGCCGACGATCAGGATCAGCCCTCTTCTTTCCATGACCAGGTCGGCGAGCACCGCTGGCAGGCCGAGTGAATCGAGCGCGGGGATGTTGCCCATCACATAGCGCACGACGATCGAGACCGACGCCCGCTGGCGGAAGAGGTTGATCCGGAAGTTGCCGAGATTGGCGACGCCGTACGACAGGTTCATTTCCTTGCCGGAGATGAAGGCGTCCATCTGCTCGGGGCTCAGCAGCTCGTGGGCGATCTTCTCGATCATCGCCCGGTCCATGACCTGCTGATTGATCGGCATCACCTGGCCGAGAATCTTGATGTGAATCGGTGCGCCGGCGCAGATGAAGATGTCCGACGCCTGCCGGTCGGCCATCGCCTGAAAGAGTTTGTCGAGGACCATGTTCTCTCCGCCGGATGGTGAAAGGTACCGGGGGCCGTCGCGGGTTCCCGACGGAACGACCGGTCAGAACTCGCGGATGGAGCTGCAGCAACCGATCTGCGGTGTTGCCTCCTCGTGACGATTGCCTGACAAGCTTTCAGTCTCCGCGCAGCAGGTCGTTGATGCTCGTCTTGGCCCGCGTCCTGGCGTCGACCTTCTTGACGATCACCGCGCAGTACAGACTGTAGCGGCCATCCGCGGCCGGCAGGTTGCCGGAGACGACGACCGACCCCGGAGGAATCCGCCCGTAACTGATCTCGCCGGTCTCGCGATCGAGGATCTTCGTCGATTGGCCGATGTATACGCCCATCGAGAGCACCGACCCCGCGCCGACGATGACCCCTTCGACGACTTCGGAGCGTGCCCCGATGAAGCAGTCGTCCTCGATGATCGTCGGGTTGGCCTGCAACGGTTCGAGTACGCCGCCGATGCCCACGCCACCCGAAAGATGGACATTCCTGCCGATCTGTGCGCACGAGCCGACGGTCGCCCAGGTGTCGACCATCGTTCCCTCGTCGACGTAGGCGCCGATGTTGACGTACGAGGGCATCAGCACGACGTTGCGGGCGATGAACGCGCCGCGTCGCACGGCTGCCGGCGGGACGACGCGAAAGCCGCCGCGGGCGAATCGCTCGCCGTCGTAGTCGGCGAACTTGCCTGGAACCTTGTCGAAATAGCGCATCTCGCCGCCATCGATCAGACGGTTGTCGTGGATCCGGAACGACAGCAGGACGGCTTTCTTGAGCCACTGATGGGTGAACCACTGGCCATCGATCTGCTCGGCGACGCGCAGCCTGCCCTCGTCGAGCTGAGCGAGAACCTCGGCGACGGCCTCATTGACCGTTGCCGAAACCTTTCCGGGTTGCAGCGAAGCCCGGTCTTCCCATGCCTCGTCGATGATCTGCTGAATGGCTTTCATGCCTGTCTTTCCTGGAGTGCTGAGCTGAAGGAACGGATTCTTCCGGCTGCCTCGAGACAGTCGGCGAGCGGTGCGACGAGCGCTATGCGTACGAAGCCGGCGCCGGGGTTGACGCCCTGTGCCGTGCGCGCGAGGTAACTGCCCGGCAGGACGACGACGTTGCTCTCGGCGAGCAGCCGGCGCGCGAAATCGGTGTCGCTGATCGGCGTTCTGACCCAGAGATAGAAGCCGGCGTCGGGTTGGGTCACCGGCAGCACTTCGGCAAGGCGGTCGATCACCGCGGTGAACTTCGCGCGATACTGCCGGCGATTGTCGATCACGTGCGCTTCGTCGTTCCAGGCGGCGACGCTCGCTGCCTGCACCGCCGGGTTCATCGCGCTGCCGTGATAGGTCCGGTAGAGCAGGAACGAGGCGAGGATCCGCGCGTCGCCGGCGACGAAACCCGAGCGCATCCCCGGGACGTTCGATCGCTTCGACAGACTCGAGAACATCACCAGGCGCTCAAAGTCGCGGCCGAGGAGCCGAGCGGCCTGCAGACAGCCGAGCGGGGGCGCGGCCTCGTCGGGGTAGATCTCCGAGTAGCACTCGTCAGAGGCGATCGCGAAGCCGTGGCGATCGGCCAGCGCGAAGATCTCCCGCCAGTCGTCGAGCGTCAGGACCTTGCCGGTCGGGTTTCCCGGCGAGCAGACGTAGAGCAACTGGACGCGCTGCCATTCGGACTCGTCGAGCGCCGACAGATCGAGGCGGAAGTCGTTTTCGGGCAGAGTGTTGAGGAAGCGCGGTTCGGCTCCGGCGAGGAAAGCCGCGCCTTCGTAGATCTGGTAGAACGGATTCGGGCTGACGACCAGCGGGGAATCGCCGCGCGACGGATCGACGACCGTCTGGGCGAACGCGAACAGAGCTTCGCGCGAGCCATTGACCGGGAGGATCTCGGTATCGGGGTCGATCCCCTCGAGACCGTAGCGCCGCTCGAGCCAGCCGGCGATGGCCAGCCGCAACTCCGGGCTGCCGAGTGTCGCCGGATAGGTCGCCAGACCGCCGATCGCGGCAGTCAACGCGTCGCTGATCACTGCCGGAGTGGCGTGTTGCGGCTCGCCTATCGACAGTCGAATCTCGCGCTGCCCCGCGGATGGAATCACCCCGGCAAATAGCCGACGCAGCTTCTCGAAAGGGTAGGGCTGCAGCTTGCGGAGAAAAGGATTCACGGCCTTCTGCGTCTCTTGACGTAGCGCGATTATAAGCGAAGACAGTGTGCATCGAAAAATGGGGACAGACCCCGTTTTTTTAAAAAAACGGGGTCTGTCCCTATTTTTCAGCCGGGTCCGCCAGGTTCGGGTTGGTCGACCTTGCGCGGTCGCCCGGGCGTGCCTGGTGTCGCCCGGTGTCCGGTCGCGCGAACGATTTCGTTGGTGAAGCTTGCGTCGCCGAGCGCGTAGTTGCCATTGGTCGCCTTGCGGATCTCATCGACGATCGCCGCACCCAACTCGTCGCGGAACAACTCCCGATAGGCGCTTCGTCGATTCGGACCGTCTGCGCCGAGCGCCAGATAAGTCTCGTGGGGTGTCAGGAGGTCACTTGTCTCGCCGAGAGCGTTCGCACGATAGCTCGACCAGCGGTAATCGGCGGGGTTGGTGACCAGGCCGGCACGGACCGGATTCAACTCGATGTACCGCTGGCAGACGAGGAGGTAGCGCTCGGTCTGCACGACACAGGACCGGAAGCGGCCCTCCCAGAGCGTTCCGCTGCGATCGTAGCGCCGGTTGAAGTACTGGGCATAGCGTTGGGCAACCGCCTTCATGAGTTGTGCCGGGGCCTGTGCAGCGTCAGCCGAGCAAAGCAGATGAACGTGGTTGTTCATCAGCACGAAGGCGTGGATCCGGCAACCGGCCCTCTCGGCGCATTCGCCAAACCAGCTCAGGTAGCGGCTGCGGTCCTCGTCGGCACGAAAACACGCCTGACGGTTATTGCCGCGTTGAATGATGTGCAACGGAAAGCCGGGGGGCGCGATGCGCGCACGGCGGGGCATGGTCGAGGTGTCGAACGGGCCGCGGAGAGCGATCAGTCTATCAGAAAACGTGGTCTGTCCCGGTTTTTTGGTGCGGAAATGCGCCGAGGTCGACCGCCGGAGCCGGTGTCCAGCCTTCCTGGCGATGCTCGGCGACGACCGTGGTGTAGATGCCGCCGCGCACGTAGAACCGGGCGGTGAGGCGCATGTAGCGGGGCCGGGTCGCTGCAGCGAGTTCGTCGAGGATGCGGTTGGTGACGTCTTCGTGGAAGCAGCCTACGTCACGGAAGGACCAGATGTACAGCTTGAGGCTCTTCAGTTCGATGCACGTCGCCTCGGGAATGTAGTCGAGGAGCAGCGTGGCAAAATCGGGTTGTCCGGTCTTCGGGCACAGGCAGGTGAACTCGGGAATCTCCATGTGAATGTGGAAATCCCGGTGCGGCGCCGGGTTGGGGAACGTGTCGAGCCTCGTGGACGGCGTGGTGCTCATTGATTTTTCAAGGGTATTCTCTGACGGGCGAAGCCTGCGACGAGGATGATATTATAATTCGCGATGGCCGCATTCCGCGGCTCGGGTTGGCGTCGGCCGGTTCCGGGCAGTGGGGCGGGTCGTCCATGCGGAAACCGCCCGGCTTCTCTCCGGGCGCGGCTCGCCCTGCCGCTATCGTGCTCATGCGCCTGACCAAGCTCAAACTCGCCGGCTTCAAGTCCTTCGTCGATCCGACGACGCTCGCCTTTCCCGGTCAGCTCGTCGGCGTCGTCGGTCCGAACGGCTGCGGCAAGTCGAACGTGATCGATTCGGTTCGCTGGGTGCTCGGCGAGTCGAAGGCCTCCGAACTGCGCGGAGAGTCGATGCAGGACGTGATCTTCAACGGCTCGGGGACGCGCAAGCCGGTCTCGCGGGCCTCGGTCGAACTGGTCTTCGACAACTCGCTCGGCCGGCTCGGCGGCCAATGGTCGCAGTACGGCGAACTCTCGGTCAGGCGGTTGCTTACCCGCAACGGCCAGTCCGAGTACTACATCAACAACCTCCACGTCCGGCGGAAGGACGTGACCGATCTCTTCCTCGGCACCGGTCTCGGCCCGCGGGCCTACGCGATCATCGGCCAGGGGACGATCTCGCGGATCATCGAGGCGCGTCCCGACGAACTGCGGGTATTCCTCGAGGAGGCCGCCGGGGTGACCCGCTACAAGGAAAGGCGCAAGGAGACCGAGAACCGGCTGGCCGACACGCGCGAGAACCTGGCTCGCGTCGAGGACATCCGCCTCGAACTCGCCGCGCAGATGGAGCGCCTCGAGGAACAGGCCGGCGTCGCTCGGCAGTATCGCGAGTATAGCGACCAGCTCGCGCGCAAACAGCAGCTGCTCTGGCTGATCCGGCGCAACGAGGCGCGCAGCGAAGCTGATCGGCTGGCCAGCGAGGTCGGACAGGCCAGCGCCGACCTGGAGGCGAGCAACGCGCGCTTGCGTCACCTCGAGCGGGTCGTCGAGGAAGCTCGCGAGGCGCACTTTTCGGCGAGCGACGGCGTGCATTCGGCGCAGGCCGCGCTGTTCACGGCGAACGCCGAAGTCGCGCGACTCGAGGCCGAGATCCGCCATCGCCGAGAGTCGCGTCGCGAGTACGAGACTCGGCTGGCCCAACTCGCCGACGACCAGGCGCACTGGCAGGCGCAGGCGACGAGGCTGTCCGCCGACGAGGAGCGCTGGCTGGAGTTGCAGGCGCTCGCCGATGCTCGCGTCGAGGACGGAAGGCTGCGCTGGGAAGCCCGCCAGGAGCGCCTGCCGCTCGCCGAGGACCGACACGCCAAGGCGCTCGAAGCGCTCAATCGTCAGCGCGCGGAGATCGCCCGTTCCGAACAGCGTCTGCACGTCGAGCAGGCCAACCGCGGGCATGCCCAGCGTTCGCTGCAGATCATCGTCAGCCGCAAGGATCGCCTGGCGCACGAGCGCCAGGCGATGCCGGTTCCCGACGCGGCCGCTCTGGCCGACCGGCACGAGGAACTCGGCGAACTCCGCATGCGCATCGGCGAGGCTCAGGCGAGCCAGAAGCGCCTGCAGGATGAGCTGCCACGTCTCGAGCAGCGGCGGCGGGAAGTGCTCGCGGAAGTCCAGCACGCACAGAAGGAGCGCGCCGAGGCCAATGCCCGGCGCCTGGCGCTGCAGCAGCTGCAGCAGCGCCTGCAGAACGACGGCAAACTCGGCGACTGGCTGCGCCGGCACCGGCTCGATGACGCGCAGCCGCTGTGGCGGTCGCTGCACGTCGAGGCAGGCTGGGAAGACGCGGTCGAAGCACTGCTCCGTGAGAGGCTGGCGGCGCTGCCCGCAGCGGCAGCCGACGCCGCGTGGAGTCGCGAGCGGCCGGGGGCGCGATTGACGCTGCTGATTGCCGAAGCCGCTGGGGCGGCCGGAGAGACGCCGGCCGGAGCGACGCCGGCCGGAGCCGAGCGGTTGCTCGCGCGCATCCGTTGCGCTCACCCCCAGTGGGCCTCGGTCGTCGCCGAATGGCTCGAATCCGTGTTCACCGCCCCGGATCTCTCGACTGCGCTCGCCCGGCGCCGGCACTTGCCTTCCGGCGGATGCTGTGTGACGCCTGGAGGCGACATCGTCACGCGGCAGAGCATCACTTTCTTCGCGCCGGACAGCAGCGCGCACGGACTGCTCGAGCGCCAGCGCGAAATCGACTCGCTGGTCGGCGTGATCGCCGAGCGCGAGGCGACCGTCGCGCACGCCCAGCAGAGCCTTGCGGCGACCGAGCAGCAACTGGCCGACGCCCAGCGCGCGGTGCACGATTCCCGGCAGCGCGTCGGCGAACTCCAGGACAGGGCTCATGGTCTGCAAGTCGAGGCGCTCAAGCTGGCCCAGGCGCAGGAGCGCTTCCGCGAGCGGCAGGCACAGATCGACGAAAGCCTCGCCGAAATGGTCGCCGAGCAGGAAGCCGAAAGGGAGCGTCTGGTCATCGCCGAAGAGGCGATCGAAGCGATCGACCTCCAGCTGGGCGAACTGCGCGGCGTCATGCTTTCGCTGCGCGAGCAGCACGAGGAGGCGGAGCGCGAGTTGCGCGGCGAACGCGAACAGGCGAGCGGCGCGGAACGCGCGCTGCGCGAGGCCGAGTTCTCGCAGCGCGAATGCCGGAACAAGCTGCACGAACTGGCCGGCAACCGCACTCTGGCCAGCCAGCAACTCGAGCGGATCGCTGACGAGCTGGCGCGCTGCGAGGAGCACGCCTTGGCGCTCCAGGCCGAAGACCTCGAGCCGAGGCTGCAGGCTGCGCTGGCGCAGCGCGTCGCCGCCGAGCACGCGCTGGCCGAGGCGCGCGACGCACTCGAAGCAGCGGCGGCTGGTCTGCGCACGCTCGACGAGCAGCGTCTGGTCGTCGAGCAGAGCCTCGAACCGTTGCGCGAGCGGATCGGCGAACTGCGGCTCAAGGAGCAGGCGGCGTTGCTCGGCTTCGAGCAGTTTGCCGCTCAGCTCGCCGCGGTCGGTGCCGACGAGCAGAGCCTCGCCGCCGAACTCGGAGCGACGCGCCCGGGCGGTCTGCAGAACGCGATTGCTGCGCTGCAGAGGTCGATCGATGCGCTCGGCGCGGTCAACCTCGCGGCGCTCGACGAGCTCGATGCGGCCCGTGAGCGCAAGGGCTACCTCGACGAGCAGTCAGAGGATCTGACGCAGGCGATGGAGACGCTCGAGAACGCGATCCGGCGCATCGATCGCGAGACGCGTGACCTGTTGCAGAGTACGTACGATTCGGTAAACCGCCACTTCGGCGAGCTGTTTCCCTCGCTGTTCGGCGGCGGGGAGGCGCGCCTGATCATGACCGGCGACGAGATCCTCGACGCCGGCGTGCAGGTCATGGCGCAGCCGCCGGGCAAAAAGAACTCGACGATTCAGCTGCTTTCCGGCGGAGAGAAGGCGTTGAGCGCGATTGCCCTGGTCTTTTCGATGTTCCAGCTCAATCCGGCGCCCTTCTGCCTGCTTGACGAAGTCGACGCGCCGCTCGACGATACGAATACCGAACGCTTCTGCGACATGGTCCGGCGGATGTCGGCCAATACGCAGTTCGTGTTCATCAGCCACAACAAGATCACCATGGAGATGGCGCAACAGCTCGTCGGCGTGACGATGCAGGAGTCCGGAGTGTCGCGGATCGTCGAAGTCGACATGGAAGAAGCGCTACGCATGCGCGAGCAACTCGTTTAGGAATCAGGATGACCGATTTGCAGATGGGGATGATCGGCCTCGGCGCCGCCGCAGTGATCGGCGTCGTGATCTACAACAAGTGGCAGGAGCGCCGGCATCGCAAGCTGGCGGACGAACTGCTCAGCTCGAGGCAGACCGACGTCCTGCTCGACGACGGGTTCGACAGCGGTGCCGCGGCTGACGAGTCGCCCGGCGACGCCGGGGCGCGCTCGGCCGTTGGCGGCGCGGCCAGGCGCCCGGGTGAGCAGCGCGTCGAACCCTTGCTGCGTGGCGAGGCAGACTTCGCAGAGGACGGCGCAGAAGGCGAGACGGCGGCGACCCTGCAGACCCCGCCATTCCAGTCGCCAGCCGAAAGGCCGGTCGTTTCTCAGTCGGCCAGGCGCGAGCCGGCGCGGAAACCGGGCGGCGAAGAGCGGCCGGACCCGAGGTCCGGAACGGCGCCGCTGTACCTGCTGTCGCCGGCGATCGACTACATCGCGGCGATCGAACTGTCCGAGTCCGCGGGAGCGTACCAGATCTTCGAGGCGCAGCGGGCGGCGATTGCCCGGCTCGGCAAACCGGTCAACTGGATCGGTTTCAATGAGGAGTCGCACGAGTGGGAGCCGATCGCCGAGGACAGCGACTGTGCGTATCGGCACATTCGCGTCGGCCTGCAGCTCGTCGACCGCAAGGGTCCGGTTCGTGACGGTGACCTGTCGGTCTTTCACGTGGCGATGCAGGAACTCGCCGATGAACTGCTCGGGGTCGTCGAGCTGCCCCTGCGCGAACCGGCGCTGGCGATGGCCGCCGAACTCGACGAGTTCTGCGCCGGCGTCGATATCCAGATCGGCATCAACGTGGTCAGCCAGGGACAGGTCTTCGCGGGAACCAAGCTGCGCGGCCTGGCCGAGTCGGCCGGCATGGTTCTCGACGGGGAAGGGCGCTTCGCGCGCTGCGACGACGAAGGCAACGTCCTCTATGTGCTCCTCAATCAGGAAGACCAGCCTTTTTCGACCGAGACGATGCGCAGCCTGGCGACCCACGGGGTGACCTTCCTGCTCGACGTGCCCCGGGTCGGCAACGGTGATCGCGTGCTCATCCAGATGGTCGAGCAGGCGCGGCGCTTCGCCGACGCGCTGCACGGTGCGGTCGTCGACGACAACCGCCGTCCGCTGTCCGACGCGGCGATCGAGCCGATCCGCCGCCAGGTGGCGCAGTTCCAGGCGTCGATGGCCTTGCGGCACCTGCCGGCGGGCCGGGCGCTGGCGCAGCGCCTGTTTGCCTGAAAGAGCATCGTACGGGCGATGACTCCGGCCGATCGCGCTTCGGCCTTGCGCGCCGAGATCGAGCAGCACAACTACCGTTACTACGTACTCGACGCGCCCTCGATCAGCGATGCCGAGTACGACCGGCTGTTTCGCGAGCTGCAGCAGATCGAGGCCGAACATCCCGAGCTGCTCACCGAGGATTCGCCGACGCAGCGGGTCGGCGCCGCACCGCTCGCCGACTTCGCTCCGGTGACCCATGCGCTGCCGATGCTCTCGCTGAACAATGCCTTTTCCGACGGTGAGGTCGAGGCTTTCGACCGGCGTGTCCGCGAAGCGCTCGACGGCCGGCAGGGAGTCGAATACTCGGCCGAGCCGAAGTTCGACGGGCTGGCGGTCAGCCTACTCTACGAGGAAGGCCGGCTGACCCGCGGCGCGACGCGCGGTGACGGCTTCACCGGCGAAGACGTGACCGCCAACCTGCGCACGCTGCGCAGCGTGCCGCTGCATCTGCGCGGAGCGGGCTGGCCGTCGCGCCTCGAAGTGCGCGGCGAGGTGATGCTCTGGCGCCGCGATTTCGAGACGCTGAACGCCCGCCAGCGCGACAGGGGCGAAAGGGAGTTCGTCAACCCGCGCAATGCCGCTGCCGGCAGCCTGCGCCAGCTCGACCCGCGGGTGACCGCGGCACGGCCGCTGCGTTTCATCGCCTACGGCGTCGGCGCGGTCTCCCGCGCGGCCCTGCCGGCGATGCATTCGGAGCTGCTCGACCGGCTGGTCGAGTGGGGCTTCGCGACCGCCTCCGAACGGCGCCGGGTCAGCGGCCTCGGTGGGCTGCTCGCTTACTACGCGGAAATCGGTCAGATGCGCGAGTCGCTGCCTTACGACATCGACGGCGTCGTCTACAAGCTCGACGACCTCGCTGGACAGGAGCGCCTGGGCTTCGTCTCGCGCGCTCCGCGCTTTGCGATCGCCCACAAGTTTCCGGCCGAGGAAGCGATCACCGGACTGCTCGACATTTCGCTGCAGGTCGGGCGGACTGGCGCGCTGACTCCGGTCGCGCGCCTCGCGCCGGTCTTCGTCGGTGGCGTGACGGTGACCAGCGCGACGCTGCACAACGAGGACGAGATCCGCCGCAAGGACGTGCGCATCGGCGACACGGTGGTCGTCCGTCGGGCCGGCGACGTGATCCCCGAGGTCGTCGGCGTGCTCGCCGACCGCCGGCCGGATGGCGCGCGCGAGTTCACGATGCCGGCGAACTGCCCGGTCTGCGGTTCGAGGGTCGTGCGCAACGCCGACGAGGCGGTGGCGCGCTGCAGCGGCGGCCTCTACTGCCCGGCGCAGCGCAAGCAGGCGCTGCTGCATTTTGCGTCGCGACGGGCGATGGACATCGAGGGCCTCGGTGACAGGCTCGTCGAACAGCTCGTCGACGGCCGGATCGTGCGCACGCCGGCCGACCTCTACCGGCTCGGTCTGGTGGCGCTGGTGCAGCTCGAGCGCCTCGCCGAGAAGTCGGCCGGCAACCTGCTGATGGCCATCGAGCGGAGCAAGCAGACGACGCTCACGCGCTTCATCTACGCGCTCGGCATCCGCAACGTTGGTGAAGCGACGGCGCGCGACCTGGCGGGCCATTTCGGCAGCCTCGACCGGCTGCTGGCTGCTGGCGACGACGAGCTGCGGCACGTTCCCGACGTCGGCCCCGTCGTCGCCGAGTCGATTCGTCAGTTCTGCAGCGAGCCGCACAACCTCGAGGTGATCGCCCAGTTGCGCGCCGCTGGCGTGAGCTGGGCGGAAGGCGAGCCGCAAGCTCGACCCGGCGGAGCGGTGGCCGGCCGGACCTTCGTGCTCACCGGAACGCTGCCGACGATCGGTCGCGATGCAGCGAAGCAGCGGATCGAGGCAGCTGGCGGCCGGGTGAGCGCCGCGGCGTCGAAGAAGACCGACTACGTGGTCGCCGGCAGCGATCCAGGGAGCAAGCTCGACAAGGCGCTCGCCCTCGGCGTCCCGGTGATCGACGAGGCGCAGCTGCGCGAGCTGCTGGCCACCGGGGAGCTTCGCCGATGAGGCCGCACCCGGTGCACCGGTCGACCACGCGGGCGCGGCCGGTGCCGGCCAGCGCGGCGCGCCGGGCGGGGCGTCCACAGCGATGACCGACCCGAGACAGTCGCTGGCCATCCTCGCGGCGGCCGACATGATCCACTCGGCGGAGACGGTCGCCGCGGCGGTCGGCCGCGTCGCGCGCGAGATCAGCGAGCGGCTGCGCGAGAGCAACCCGCTGTTGCTCTGCGTGATGAACGGCGGCCTGCCGCTTGCCGGTCAGCTGATGACCCTGCTCACCTTCCCGCTCGATTTCGACTACGTCCAGGTCAGCCGTTACGGCCAGCGGACGGCCGGCGGCGAGATCTCGTGGCGCGTCGAGCCGATGCTCCCGGTCGCCGGGCGGACGGTTCTGCTCGTCGACGACATCCTCGACGAAGGGCTGACGCTCGCCGCGATCCGCGACCGCCTGCTGCAGCGCGGCGCGCGGGCCTGCTACACGGCGGTTCTCGCCGACAAGATGATCGGCAGGAAGAAACCGATCGAGGCCGATTTCGTCGCCCTGACGGTACCCGACCGCTTTCTCTTCGGTTACGGGATGGACGTTCGCGGCGCGTGGCGCAACCTGCCGGCGATCTATGCGCTGCGCGAGAATTGAGGGAGCGGGGGATGTTGGCGATCATCGGTGGTAGCGGGCTCTCCCGCCTGGACAGTCTCGAGGTGTCGCACCGACAGCTGCCCGAAACCCCGTACGGGGAGCCATCGGCGGCGCTGACCTTCGGCCGGATCGCCGGCCGGCCGGCCGTCTTCCTCGCGCGACACGGAGACGAGCACCGCATCCCGCCGCATCAGGTGAATTACCGGGCGAACCTCTGGGCGATTGCCGGCTGTGCGCCGGCGGGCATCGTCGCCGTCGCTGCCGTCGGCAGCATCCGGGCGGACCTCGAGCCCGGCGATCTGGTCATTCCGCACCAGATCATCGACTACACCTGGGGACGCGAGTCGACCTACCACGAGTGGCCGGAGCGGCCCGTCGCGCATGTCGATTTCACCGAGCCCTACGACCAGCGTCTGCGCAGCAGGATCGGCCAGGTCGCCGCAACGCTCGGTCTGGCAGTCAGCGATTCGGCGGTCTACGCGGCGACCCAGGGGCCGCGACTCGAGACGGCGGCGGAGATCGACCGACTCGAACGCGAGGGCGCCGACGTCGTCGGCATGACCGGGATGCCCGAAGCCGCGCTGGCCAGGGAGCTGGCGCTTCCTTACGCGGCGATCAACGTCGTCGCCAACCGTGCCGCCGGTCGGGGTGGCAGCCGCCAGGCGATCCGCATCGACGACATCCACGCCGTCCTCGATGCCGCGATGGGGCGCGTCCGGGCGATCATCGAAGCGCTGGTGACCGGCGATGATTAGGCCGGTGCTGCGCATGGGGGACCCGCGCCTGTGGCGCAGGGCGAGGGAAGTCGAGCACTTCGACACGCCGGAACTCGACGCGCTGATCGCCGACATGGAGGACACGATGCGCGATCTCGCGGGTGCCGGGCTCGCCGCGCCGCAGATCGGCGTCGATCTGCGCGTGGTGATCTTCGCCGTCGAGGGCAATCCGCGCTATCCCGACGCCGAGGTCGTTCCGCGCACGGTGCTGATCAACCCGCGCCTCTCGCCGCTCTCGCCGGAGACCGAGGAGGGCTGGGAGGGCTGCCTGTCGGTTCCCGGCCTGCGTGGCTGGGTCCCACGCTGGAGCCGGGTGCACTACGTCGGCCGCGATGCCCTCGGCCAGCCGATCGAGCGCACGGTAGCCGGCTTCCACGCGCGGGTCGTGCAGCACGAATGCGACCACCTCGACGGCATCCTCTACCCGATGCGCATCCGCGACTTCACGCGCTTCGGTTTCGTCGACGAACTGTTTCCAGCCGGAGGCGCCGGTGTCGCCGAGTGAGCGTCAGCGCAGGCCACAGAGCGCCGTCGGCATGGTCCGGATCCTCTTCGTGTGCATGGGCAACATCTGTCGGTCGCCAATCGCCGAGGTCGTCACCCGGACGATGGCGCAGCGTCAGGGTCTCTCGTCGCTGTTCGCTTTCGACTCGGCCGGCACGCACGGCCACTATCACGCCGGCGAGGCACCCGACCCACGGGCGCGCCGCGTCGCGGCGAGGCGCGGCTACGACCTGTCGAGGCTGCGCGCCCGGGCCGTCTCGGACACCGATTTCGAACGCTTCGACCGGATCCTGGCGATGGACGAGTCGAATCTCGCCGATCTGCGTCGTCGCTCGGCCGAAGCGCATCGGCCGAAGCTCGCCCTTTTCCTGCCCTACGCCGCCGGGCTTGGGCTCACCGATATCCCGGATCCCTATTACGGCGCCGAGTCGGGCTTCGATCGCGTCGTCGATCTCTGCGAGCTCGCCGCCGCGGGGCTGATCACCGAACTCGCCCGCGGCGGCGTCGGGAGGTTCTGATTCCGGCCTAGCCGGCGGGCGACGCGGCCGTCCCGAGCCAGAGCTGCCGAGTCCGTTCGCGGTGACCGGCAAACCAGAGCAGCGCGATCAGCGGCCACGCCGAATCGGCTCGTCCCTGTTCGACGAGGGCCAGCGCCTCTTCGGCGGGCAGGCAGAGGACGCGGATGTCCTCCCCCTCTTCGGCGAGTCCGTGGATCCCTCCGGCGCCAGCGCTGTCGGTCCTGCCGAGGAAGAGATGGATGCGCTGCGAGGTCTTCGCCGGGCTGGTATAGAAGGTGCTTATCGGCAGGAGTTCGCTGACCGTGCACCCTGCCTCCTCGATCGCTTCGCGCCGGGCCACGTCTTCGGGTGTCTCACCGGTTTCGATAAGCCCGGCGACGACCTCGATCAGCCACGGGCCGCGCGGGTCGGAGCGGGCACCGACGCGGAACTGTTCGATCATCACCACTTCATCGCGTGCCGGGTCGTAGAGCAGAACGGCGGCGACGTCGCTTTTCTCGATCACCTCGCGGACGATCGGCGGGCTCATTCCGCCGCCAAACAGGCGGTGACTCAGGCGCAGGCTCTCGAGCCGGTAAAAGCCCTGGTAGCAGACCCTGCGTTCGATGATCTCGAGATCCCGGTTGCTCATCGCCTGGACTCCTTTCGGGGGTCGAGTGTAGTCGATCTGCGGCAGCCTGCGTCGCCAGTCGCCTGCACCTTCCGGGGGCGGAGGCGGTCGGGGCTGACGGGCTGGCCGGGAATGAGGCATACTGCCGGACGTTCCGGCTCGCCCGCCCCGGCAACAGGCCTCAGTCAGACCATTCTCGTCCAGCATGCGCGTCATCAGCCCGTCGACCGAGCGGGTCATCAAGCACCCGGCCGCCTTTGCCCTGCAGACGCTGCGCAGCTTCAGCAGGAATCAGGGTCTGCTGCTCGCCGCGGCGATCGCCTATTACGCGCTGCTCTCGGTCGTTCCGCTGCTGATCCTGTCGGTGGTCGCGCTCTCGCACCTGGTCAGCGAAGCGGAACTGCTGGCGACGATCGAGCGCTATCTCGAATGGCTGGTGCCGAGCCAGTCGGCGACCTTCCTGCGCGAGATATCGGTGTTCCTCGAGAACCGGACGGCGGTCGGCGCGGTGTTGCTGGCGACGATGCTCTTCTTCAGCTCGCTGGCCTTTTCGGTGCTCGAAAAGGCGATGGCAGTGATCTTCGCGCACCGCGCCGAGACCCAGCAACGCCACTTTCTGACCTCGGCGCTGCTCCCCTACTGTTTCGTCCTGCTGCTCGGAGTCGCGCTGCTCGGCGTGACGATCGCCTCGATCGCCCTCGAGGCGATCACCCGCGAGAGCGTCGTCGTCTTCGGCTACGAATGGTCGCTGCGCGGCTTCTCGGGTGAATTGCTCTACCTGCTCGGCCTCGGCGCCGAGGGCCTGATCCTGACGGCGATCTATCTGGTCATGCCGGTCGGCCATCTGCAGCTTCGCCATGCGCTGTTCGGCGGGTTCACGGCGACTGCGATCTGGGAGGTGATCCGCCACGTGCTGGTCTGGTTCTTTTCCACGCTGTCCAAGGCGAGTGTCGTTTACGGGCCACTGGCCACCGCGGTCGTCGCGCTGTTCAGCCTGGAGATCGCGGCGACGGTGATCCTCCTCGGGGCGCAGGTGATCGCCGAATACGAGCGCCTGGCCGAGGCCTGAAACGACGGCAGGCCGGCCGGAGCCGCGCCGCAGGTGCGGCGGGTGCCGATGCTATAATCAGCGGCCCCAGTCGCCCGTCCCGACGATGCTCATTACCCGTCGCCTAGAGTTCGACGCCGGACACCGGATTCCCGATCACCGGAGTCAGTGCCGCCACCTGCACGGACACCGCTACGCGATCGAGATCACGCTGGCCGGAGAGATCATCAGCCGACCCGGCGACGCCGCGAACGGCATGGTGATGGACTTTGCGGAAGTCCGCGCGCTGGCCAGGCAGCACCTCGTCGACGCCTGGGATCACGCCTTTCTCGTGCATGCGGGCGATCTGCCGGTCGTCCGTTTCCTGGCCTCGCTGCCGGAGCACCGGACGGTCGTCCTCGACTGCGTTCCGACGGCCGAAAACCTCGCCAGGGAGGCCTTCCGGATTCTCGACGGCGTCTACCGCGATACCTACGGGAACCGGTTGCGGCTCGAGCGCGTGCGGCTCTACGAGACGCCGAACTGCTGGGCCGACGCGTCGCGTGACTGACGCCGGCGCGACTGCTGCCTGCGGCGGACCCGTCCGGACAATGCCGATGGACTTCCGGCTGCTCGACGCGGGCGATACGGCGCTGACCATCGAGTTCGGCGAGACGGTCGACCGGCGCCTGCTCGCCCGCGTGGCTGCCGCCGAAGAGATCCTGGCGCAGCGCGTCGCCGCTGGCCGGCTGGCCGGCGTCGTCGAAACCGTGCCGACCTTTCGCTCACTGACCGTGATCTACGATCCGCTGCGTACCAGCCGCTCGGCGCTCGAGCCGTTGATCCGCTCGGCGCTCGAGCAGGCGGCGTCAGCCGTCGCGCGGCAGGGCGCGCTGTGGGAGTTCCCGGTGTGCTACGGCGACCAGCTGCCCGAGGCCGGGCCCGACCTCGCTGACCTCGCGGAGCACTGCGGTCTGACGCCGGCCGAGGTCGTCGAACTGCACTCGGGAGTCGCTTACGAGGTCCACCTGATCGGCTTCCTGCCCGGCTTCCCGTTCATGGGCGACCTGTCCACGCGACTCGCGCGGCCACGCCGCGTCGAGCCGCGCGTGCGCGTTCCGGCCGGCAGCGTAGCGACGGCGGGCGCCTTGACCGGGATCTATCCGTGGGACAGCCCCGGCGGCTGGCACCTGATCGGACGCTGCCCGGTTCCGCTGTTCTCGGCTGACTGGGCGCGGGCGGCGCTCTTGCAGCCCGGTGACCGCGTCCGTTTTCGTGCCGTCGGGGTCGGCGAGTACCATTCACTGATCACCCGGATCGGCGATGGTCAGAGCATCGATCGACTCGAGCGCGAGTTCCGGGCCGCCGGCGCCGCAGGCAGGCGGCGGTGAGTTCTCGCACTGCTGGCCTGCTGGAAATCGTCCATCCGGGAGCCTGGGCTTCGCTGCAGGATCTCGGCCGGCCGGGCCTGCGGCGGATCGGCGTGCCGAGGTCCGGCGCGCTCGAGCCGGGCTGGCTGCGACTGGCCAACGCGCTGCTCGGCAATGCCGAAGACTGTCCGGCGATCGAGATGATCGGCGGCGGGCTCGTCGTCAGGGCGCTCGGCGAGCCGCTTCAGGTGGCGCTGGCCGGCAGGCTCTCGGCCGAGGTCGGTGGCACCGGCAGCCGGCGTCGCCTGCCGTCGTGGCGCAGCCTGACGCTGGCACCGGGCGAGACGCTGCGCTGCGTGATGCTCTCCGGTGCGCGCGTCGGCTATCTGGCGCTCGCCGGGATCGACGTGCCGCGCCGCCTGGGTAGCGCCTCGACCTGTCCGCGGGCTGCGCTCGGGGGCCTCGACGGCCAGCTGCTCGGTCCCGGAGACCGCATCCCGGGTGCACTGATCGACGGCAGCGAACGCCGGCTCGCGGCAGCGCCGGAAAGCGAAGCGGAGCCGATTCGCGTCGTCCTCGGTCCGCAGGACGACCACTTCGAGCGACGGTCGCTGGCCCGCTTCCTCGACACCGCGTATCGGGTTTCGGGCGATGCCGACCGGATGGGCCTCCGTCTCGAAGGTCCGCGGCTCAGGCACGCCGCGGGGAAGGGCGCGGAGATCGTCTCGGACGCGACGGTGCCCGGGTCGATCCAGGTTCCCGGCCACGGGCTGCCGATCGTCCTGCTTGCCGACGGCCAGACGATCGGCGGCTACCCGAAGATCGCCACGGTGATTTCGGCCGATCTGCCACGGCTCGCAGTCTTGGCGCCGGGTCAGACGGTTCGCTTTACGGCCGTCGCCGTTTCGGCTGCCGAGAATCTGGCGCGCGCTCGCGAGGCGGCGCTGCGCGCGGCGATCAGTGCGATCGTCGAACTCCCCCACCGCGGAGAAGCCGACCTCCAGGCGCTCTACGGCGGGGCCAATCTGATCAGCGGGGTCGTCGATGCCTGCCCGGGGCGGGCTGGCGGCGCACGCGGCGCTGCGCAGGAGCAGCCATGAAGCCGCGAAGGATCAACCTCAACGTCGACCTCGGCGAAAGCTTTGGCGCCTGGCAGATGGGCTGCGACGCCGAACTGCTGCGCGTCGTCGGCACGGCGAACATCGCCTGCGGCTTTCATGCCGGAGACCCGCTGGTCATGCGGCGGACGGTTCGCGACGCGCTCGCTGCCGGGGTCAGCGTCGGCGCGCATCCGTCGTTCCCCGACCTGCAGGGCTTTGGGCGGCGGGCGATGCATATCCCTCCCGCCGAACTCGAAGCGATGCTCCTCTACCAGATCGGCGCTCTCGCCGGAATCGCGCAGGCCGAGGGCGCCAGGCTGACGCACGTCAAGCCGCACGGCGCGCTGAGCAACATGGCCTGCCGCGACGCGGCGCTGGCCGCGTGCGTGGTCGCCGCGATCGGCAGTTTCGACCGGTCGCTGATCCTGCTCGCGCCGGCGATGTCGCAACTGGCGATCGCCGGAGAGGACGCCGGCCTGGCGGTCGCCGCCGAGGTCTTCGCCGACCGCGCGTACGACGATGGCGGCCAGTTGCTTCCGCGAGGTCAGGCCGGTGCCGTCCTCGACGACGTCGCCGAGTGCGTCGCGCAGGTCGAGCGCATGCTCGAGACGGGCGGCCTGGTCAGCGTCAGCGGCCGGCGGATCCGGACGACGTTCCAGAGCATCTGCGTCCATGGCGACGGGCCGCGGGCGCTCGCCGTCGCGACTGCCGTTCGCGCCGCGCTCGAAGCGCTTGGCGTCGAGCTCGTACCGCTGCCCGAGGCACTGGCCGGCGCGGCGGTCTGACGCTTCGCCGGCGATGGTTTAGAATGGCGGAGCTGTGCGAGGTGGCCCCGGCGTGCGGACGGGTGTCGGCCTGGCGCACCGTCGAACGACCCCGGGCCAGCCGGCTGCCTGGCTAGCGGATAGACGCCGATGCCTCACCGAGTCCTGAAAGTCCCCGAGCGGGGAATGATCGAAGCCTACGAGCGGATGCTCGCGGTGCGCAAGTTCCGGGCGGATCCTGCGCAGCGGGCCGCCGCCGAGCGGCTGCAGCGGCTCTACTACGACCTGCTCTCGTTCAAGGTCGGGCGGCGCAACGCGCTGCGACGGGTCTTCGCGCCGCCCGAACTGCCGCGGGGCGTCTACTTCTGGGGCGGCGTCGGGCGCGGCAAGAGCTTCCTGATGGACTGCTTCTTCGACGCGGTACCGTATCGGCGCAAGCGGCGGATCCACTTCCACGCCTTCATGCACGGCGTGCACCGGCAGCTCAACGAGCTCAAGGGCGAGAGCGACCCGCTGTTGCGCGTCGCCGAGCGCATCGCCAGCGAAGTGCGCCTGCTCTGCTTCGACGAGTTTCACGTCTCCGACATCGCCGACGCGATGATCCTCGGTCGCCTGCTCGATGCGCTGTTCAAGCGCGGGGTGATCTTCGTGATGACCTCGAATTACCCGCCGGACGGGCTCTATCCGCACGGCTTGCAGCGCGAGAACTTCCTGCCGACGATCGCCCTGCTCAAGTCGCGCCTCGACGTGCTCGAAATCGACGCCGGCGTCGACTACCGGCTGCGTGCGCTCGAACAGGTGGAGATTTTCCACTACCCTGCCGACGCCGCCGCCGAGCTCAAGATGGCCGAGTACTTCGGCAGAATCGACGGCAGCGAAGGAGACAGTGGCGGCAGCGTGGAGATTCTCGGTCGCGAAATTCCCACCCGGCGCCGTGGCCACGGAGTCATCTGGTTCGACTTCAGGTCGCTGTGTGGCGGGCCGCGGTCGCAGAACGACTACCTCGAACTCGCGCGCGGTTACCACACGATCCTGCTCTCGGCGATTCCGCGGATGTCGCCGAGCATGGCTTCGGAGGCGCGTCGCTTCACCTGGCTGGTCGACATCCTCTACGACCACAAGGTCAAGCTGATCGCCACTGCCGATTGTGCTCCCGATGCGCTGTATACGCAGGGGACGCAGGCCAGCGAGTTCTTCCGCACGGCGAGTCGACTGACCGAGATGCGCTCCCGCGAGTACCTCGGCCTGCCGCACCTCTCCTAGGCCACGGCGCAGGCATGTCGCTGCCTGCCCCGTGCAGGGAAGTCGCCCGACCGGCGGTGTCGGCGGTGCGGCGCTGGCTGCTGGCGCTGCTCGTGGCTTTTCCGCTGGCCGGCTTCGCCGAGCAGGAGATCGAGGTCATCGCGCTTCGCCACCGCACGCTCGACCAGGTGCTGCCGGCGTTGCAGCCGTTGCTCGAGCCCGGCGGCGCGCTCTCGGGGATGAACGACCAGCTGATCGTGCGCGCTTCACGGCGCAACCGCGAGCAGATCAGGCAGGCGCTGGCAGCGATCGATACGCCACCGAGGCGCCTACTGATTCTCGTCAGCCAGAACCGCGACGTTCGGGCAGCAGAGCAGGGGGCCGAACTCTCGGGGAGGGTCGTCATCGAGCAAGAGGGACGCGTGGCGCAGCCGCCAGGGGGAATGGCCGGGGGAAACAGGATCGAAATCCGGCGCGGTGCGTCGGTGGTCACGGCGCAGGGCGGTGACTGGCAGGGACGCCAGGCGATCGGCGGCACGCAAAGGGTGCAGGTGATCGAAGGCGGGCGTGCGTCGATTCAGATCGGCCAGTCGCTGCCCGTCGCGCTGCGCCAGGTCGCCTACGGACCACAGGGGGCAGTGGTCAGCGAGGGTATCGTCTATCGCGATCTGGGCCAGGGCTTCTACGCCGCGCCGCGCGTCTCGGGCGATCGGGTGACGCTCGAGATCAGCCCGCAGTTCGATACCCCGGGCGACCAGGGATACGGCAGCGCCAGCACGCAGCGCCTGGTGACGACGATCACCGGGCGGCTCGGCCAGTGGATCGAGCTCGGCGGCAGCAGCCAGAGCAGCCAGTTCGGCAGCTCGGGCAATCTCTCGTCGTTGCGCGCGCAGAGCAGCGATTCCCGGAGCGTCTGGCTGAGGGTCGACGAACTGCCCTGAGCCGTTCAGGGAACCCCTCGGCGGGCCCGGCGCCCCGCAGTTGTTCCCGGGAGGCGCCCGGGGCGGCGGAAGCGTCTGACCGAGCAGCGGCTCCCGCCCGCTGGCCGGGAGTTCAGGCGGCGGCCAGCGCCTGTTCGAGATCGGCGATCAGGTCGTCGATATGCTCGATGCCGATCGACAGGCGGATCATTTCCTCGGAGACACCGGCCTTGGCGAGTTCGGCCGGCGCGAGCTGGCGGTGCGTCGTCGACGCCGGATGGCAGGCGAGCGACTTCGCGTCGCCGATGTTGACCAGGCGGGTGAATAGCTGCAGGGCATCCTGGAAGCGCGCGCCGGACTCGACGCCGCTACAGTCGGAGCCCTTGACGCCAAAGGTGAGGATTCCGGAAGCCTTGCCGCCCATGTACTTTTCGACGAGCGCGTGGTCGGGGTGTTCGGGCAGGCCGGCGTAACTGACCCAGGCGACCTTCGGATGACCCTTGAGGTAGGCGGCGACTGCTTCGCTGTTTGCGCAGATGCGGTCCATGCGCAGCGGCAGAGTCTCGAGCCCCTGAAGGATCAGGAAGCTGTTCAGCGGCGAGATCGCCGCGCCCATGTTGCGCAGCGGCACGACGCGCGCGCGTCCGATGTACGCGGCGGGGCCGAGCGCTTCCGTATACACCACGCCGTGATACGAGACGTCGGGCTCGTTGAGCCGCCGGAACTTGAGCTTGTGCTCGGCCCACGGAAAACGCCCGCTATCGACGATCATCCCGCCGATCGAGTTGCCGTGACCTCCGATGTACTTGGTCAGTGAATGCACGACGATGTCCGCGCCGTGCTCGAAGGGTCGGCAGAGATAGGGCGACGGCACCGTGTTGTCGACGATCAACGGGACGCCGTGGCGGTGGGCGATCGCGGCGAGCTCCTCGAAGTCGGTGACGTTGCCGAGCGGGTTGCCGACCGACTCGCAGTACAGCGCCTTGGTCTTGCCGTTGATCAGCCGTTCGAAGCTCGAAGGATCGGCATGATTGGCGAAGCGGACCTCGATTCCGTACTGGGGCAGTGTGTGCGCGAACAGGTTGTAGGTTCCGCCATAGAGCGTCGAGGCCGAGACGACGTTGTCGCCGGCTTCGGCGATGGTCATGATCGCGTAGGTGATCGCCGCCTGCCCCGAAGCCAGCGCGAGTCCGCCGACGCCGCCCTCCATCGCCGCCACGCGCTTTTCGAGCACGTCCTGGGTCGGGTTCATGATCCGGGTGTAGATGTTGCCGGCGACCTTGAGGTCGAAGAGGTCGGCTCCGTGCTGGGTGCTGTCGAACGAATACGAGGTCGTCTGATAGATCGGCACGGCCACTGCCTTGGTCGTCGGTTCCGGGCTGTAGCCGGCGTGGACAGCGAGGGTCTCGAGCTTCATCTGGGGTCTCCGTAGCGGGTTGGGACGGTGCGGCGAAGCGCGCATCTTAGCATTCCCGACCGCCGGCGTCGGAGGGGTGCGAGCCGCTGGCCAACGGCAGCGAGCTCGCTTCCCGTCAGGCGGCCTGGACGTCGAGGTCGTCGATGGCGACCATCGGCAGTCGATTGACGCCGTTGATCAGCGCGCGAACCGAGGCGGTGACGATGTTGCCGTCGATTCCCACGCCGTAACATTCTCCGGCGTGGCCCGCGCTGGCCAGTTCGAGGAACGCACACGCGCTGGCGTCGCTGCCGCGGCCGGCCATCGACCGCTCTTCGTAGCTGCGCACTTCGACGATCAGTCCGATGCCGCGCAGGGCATGGACCGTGGCGTCGATCGGGCCGTTCCCTTCACCGCTCAGCAGATGGACCCGGCCGCCGATCTCGAGCTTCAGGCGAATCCCCTGCGCCGCGCCGTGCTCGTACAGGTGGTGCTCGAGGTAGCGGATCGGCCTGTCGATCTCGAGATAGGTGCGCGCGAAGAGCTGCCAGATCTCGGCGGCGGTCATTTCCCCGCCGTGCGTGTCGGTGTGCTCCTGAACGGCTCTCGAGAACTCGACCTGCAGGCGGCGAGGCAGGACGACCCCGTATTCGGACTCGAGCAGGAAGGCGATTCCTCCCTTCCCGGACTGGCTGTTGACGCGGATCACCGAATCGTAGCTGCGCCCGACGTCGGCCGGGTCGATCGGCAGGTACGGGACGCTCCACGGTCCGTCGGCCGGCTGCACCGCAAGGCCCTTGCGGATCGCGTCTTGGTGCGAACCCGAAAAAGCGGTGAACACGAGGTCGCCGACATACGGATGGCGCGGGTGGATCGGCAGTCGGCTGCAGTGTTCGACGGTCCGCGCGACGGCGTTGATGTCCGAGAAATCGAGGCTGGGCGAGATGCCCTGGGTGTACAGATTCAGCGCCAGGGTGACCAGGTCGACGTTGCCGGTGCGCTCGCCGTTGCCGAACAGGCAGCCTTCGACGCGCTCGGCCCCGGCCATCAGAGCGAGCTCAGCCGAGGCGACGGCCGTTCCGCGGTCGTTGTGCGGATGGATGCTGAGGATCACGCTGTCGCGGCGCGCGAGACGCCGATGCATCCATTCGATCTGGTCGGCGTAGACGTTCGGCGTCGTCACTTCGACGGTCGTCGGCAGGTTGAGGATCACCTTGTCGTCGGGAGTCGCTCCCCACGCTGCGGTCACCGCGTCGCAGACTTCAAGGGCGAAGTCGAGTTCGGTGGCCGTGAAGGTCTCGGGGCTGTACTCGAGTACCCACCGGGTTTCCGGGTGCTCGGCGGTCAGCTCACGGATCAGTCTGACCGCGGCGACGGCCATGTCGATGACCTCGGCTTTGCTCATTCCGAAAACGTGCTCGCGGAACGGTCGGGAGGTGGCGTTGTAGACGTGGACGATCGCCCGGCGGGCGCCGGCGAGCGACTCGATCGTGCGCCGGATCAGGTGCTCGCGCGCCTGGGTCAGCACCTCGATGGTCACGTCGTCGGGGATGTGGCGCCCGTCGATCAGTTCGCGGACGAAGTCGAAATCGGTTTTCGACGCCGACGGGAAGGCGACCTCGATTTCCTTGAAGCCGATCTCGCAGAGCGTGTGGAACAGGCGCAGCTTGCGTTCGGCGTTCATCGGCTCGAAGAGTGCCTGATTGCCGTCGCGCAGGTCGGTACTCATCCAGATCGGCGCTGCGCCGATCGTGCGGCTGGGCCACTGCCGGTCGACGAGCCCGACGGCCGGGAACGCTCGATACTTGGTCGAAGGGTCTTTCAACATCGCTGTGCTCTCCTGAGAGTGGTCGGGTGTTTGCAATGAGTCCATGGTACCGGCAATGGTCCGGCAGGTGCTTGCGTTGTCGACCGCCGAACGACGGTGTTGAGCGATGATCTTGCGCAGGATCATGTTGAAACAGCATAATCTGCTTTTTCCCTGGACAAGGGTGCGCACCCATGCAGCTCGACCGCTACGACCGCCAGATCCTCAGGGAACTGCAGAAGGACGGCCGGATCAGCAATCAGGAACTCGCCGAGCGCATCGGCCTGTCGCCTTCACCGTGCCTGCGGCGGGTGCGCGTGCTCGAGGAGGCCGGGCTGATCATCGGCTACCGCGCGCTCGTCGATCCGAAGCCGCTCGGCCTGTCGCTGATGGCGCTGATCCAGATCTCGATGGACCAGCACACTCCCGAGCGCTTCAGCCAGCTCGAGGCCGCGATCGGCGAGATCCCCGAGGTCATGGAGTGTCTGCTGATCACCGGGCAGGCCGCCGACTACCAGCTCAAGGTGATCGTCAGGGACATGGACGCGTATCAGGATCTGCTGCTCAATCGCATCACCGGAATCCGCGGGGTGACCGGAGTCCATTCGAGCTTCGTCCTGCGCCGCGTGATCAACAAGACGGCGATTCCGATCCCCGAGCGCTGACCCGGCTACGGCCGGGCCGTGGTGACGGTCGCTTGTATGCGCGGACCAGCGACCGCTGCGCTTGCGGGTCACGCGCCGACACTCGGGCGAATGCAACGCTTGACGTTGCCCTCGGGTCTCGGGCTCATACTTACGGCCCGCAGAGCCCCGGGCGGGCGCGCTTATCAGTCCCGATGCGTCCGGTCAGGCAGCGGGAGTTCTCGTCCGTAGCCCGGTTGCCGAGAAGGTCTGAGACCTTCTCCGAAACGCATTGCGGAGCAGTCGATGGTGGGCTATAGGTACCGAGGTCGGCGACTATTTCGATCCGTGCCGCAACTGAACAGATTCCCCGAGACGCTCTCCGGGCGCACGGCCAAGCCTGAGCTCATTGCGGCGATTTCCTGAGGAGGCTACGAACCTGCTTGTCCATCGGCAGCGCGTAGTCGTAGGCCGCGAGAATCATGCTCCGGCCAGGATCGACGACTTTGAGGCTGACGTAGATCAGCGTCGAGCTCTCGGCGTAGGTGCCGACGATCACGGCCTGCGCACGGTGCGCTGAAGCAACCTCCTTGATCTCTCGGGTCAGCATGAACTCACCCTCGTTGCGCTTCATATACACGCCGTTGCGAACTTTCAACTCCACAACGCCATAACCCATCTGCGCGAGGCGCGAGGAAATCTGCTCAGAAATCAGTCGGCCAAACGTCGACGACTGTTCCAGCTGATCAATGTTGACCAGTGTGGTGACGATCAGGGGCGCTCCAGCTCCCCCAGCGCCAGGCAGATTGTTTGCCGAAACTGGGACCTGATAGCGCCGCATGAGCTCCGCTACCGCATTGTAGTTGGCGGCATTGAAAGCGCTGTTCTGCGCCTGTTCATAGGTCGGCTCGGGAGACTGCGTCGCCTGATAGGAAGAACTCCTCGAGGTGGTCTCGCAAGCAGTCAGCAGGACGGCTGAAAGAACCAACAGGGGAAATGTCACCGGCCGCACGTCGTTCTCCCTCCGCCACAATCGCCGACTACCGAAACCAGGCCTCCGCCCGAGTAGGCTGACGATGCCCGGTTCCAGTACAGGGCATCGTCTTCGTCAGCCGTGTAATAGATGTTGCTCGCCCGGCTGACGATACGGCCGCCATCGGCAACCGTCGCAGTCAGCAGAATCTCCGATCGGGGAGCCGGGCCCGACGCATACTTCCCTGAGCCATGAGCTTCGGTCCATGCCCAGCCAAAACCGTCGGCTGCGGCGGCCACGGTCAGCAGCGTGGCGCCGACGGCCACTCCCGGCGGGGACGCGTTGGCTGTTGCGGCGACGACTCCACCTACGGCCCAAAGGCCCGCCGCGAGCGCGGTCGCTTCGCCAAAGTAGTACGTATCCTTCAGTCGGTCAGGCCGGAACCGGTAGATCGAGTAGCGGACGTCCACCGCCAGAGCGCCGCGCGGATCGATCGCCACCGGAAGTCCCTGTGCAACCAGAGCCGTGATCAGCAGTTCCCTGAATCCTTCGACGAAGGGTTGTTCTCCACCCGGCTGAGGAACGAAAAGCGAGCGACCGTTCAGCTTCGCGCTCAGATCACGGTTGAGCTGCCCGGCTACGTGCTCGGCGATCATCTGCCAGTGGCTTGCCGCCTGAACTTTCTGCTGCGTCGCATTCGCGAATCGCGTTGGGGCAGGCGCGTCGGCGTAACGCGAGGCGCATGCCGACAGGCCACCGACGGCTACAACGAGCGCGCCCAGCAAGAACGTCTTCATCGAATCCTCCGTGATGGTTGGTCTCGCCGTGTCCGGCCCCCCTAGGCCGGGATCAGCGTGGGCTAGATACTAAGAACTCCTTAATTCGCGGTCAACAGAAAACTCAGATTCTCTTAGCTGGCTCTTCAAAATGTTTGCTTTATGTCCAACGCTTCCGTGTTTGGCTCTCGCCTCAGGGCAGCGCGGGTGCGTTCGGGGCTGACGCAGATGCAGCTGGGCGTCATGGCCAAAATAGACGAGTATTCGGCGAGCGCGCGAGTGAATCAGTACGAACGAGGCAAGCACCATCCGGATTTCGCCACCGCAGAGCGTCTCGCCGAGGTTCTGGGCGTACCCGTTGGGTATCTTTACACGTCCGACGAGACGCTGGCCGAGCTGATCCTGGTCATTGGAAGGCTGGACAGTGGCCAGCGCCAGGATCTGCTAAGGACTGCCAGGATTCTCTTGGAGACTCCGTGAACCCGAGAATCCCCGTTGCGTCGCAGATGCGCATCCGGCTCGCTCTGGGCATGGCCGACGGGCAGAGCACTGCGGGCAAAGGCCAATGCGTTCCGGGCTGGAGAATCTGCGAGAGGGGTAGCGAATCATGGCCGGGCTTTGAGGTGCCTCGATTCCGTGGCGGTCATCGCAGTGCTCGCGGGCCGGACGGTGCTGAGCCCCGTCGGGCCAGGGAGAGCGTACGCGGTCGACGAGTGCCTCGCGCGCGTGGCAGCCGAATTGCCAACCGCTGCTGGCGGGGTCCGGCGCTCGATAGTCCGCGGGGTACCAGCGGTGCTAAGGACGGGCCGGCGAAAAAGGCTCTCAGTTCCCGCAAGTCTTCCTTCCATTCTGGCCTCCTGGTGGTACCGGCCTTGGGCGCAGGACGAAGCGGCCGGGGTCGACGGCGGCGACGAGTTCGTCGGCCAGCGGGAGGCGTTCGCCCGTGATCTGGCAGGCGAGCAGCTCGCCGGCGAGCGCCGACCAGACGATGCCCCGGGCGCCGAAACCGTCGACGACGTACAGGCCGGGAACGCGCGGCAATTGGTCGAGCGTGCGCGCCGGCCTGCCGGCGGTGGCTTCCCGAGCGTCGGCGATCTGTCCGATCATCGGCAGCCGGTCGGGCGAGAGCGGACGGAAGCCGACCCGGCCGCCGAGGCGATCAGGGTCGACGTCGCTCCTGAACCCCGGAAGCATCAGCTCCAGCCGGGCGAGGTTCTCGCGCTGATCGGCTTCACGCAGCCCGGAATCGCGGTCGCCTATCGCGAAGGTTGCGCCGGCGCAGCGCAGGTCGTCGACCGGTGGCGTGACGTAGCCGAGCCGGCAGACGACGATTGGGGGGGGCGAGCCAGGTGCGGCGGGCAGGTGCGTGACCTGTCCGCGCGCCTCGCGCAGCGGCAGATGGCTGGCGACGGCGAAGCGCCGCGCAGCGGCCGCGTTGGCGAGGACCAGCACCGGCGCTTCGCCGATCGGCTGCCCGGCGGCATCACAGGCCCGCCAGAGACCGGCGTCGAAGGCGATCGTGTCGACCGGTCGGGAAAAGTGGGTGGCGATCGCCGATGCGTGCCGCGCGAGGTTCGCGCGGCAGAGCGAGGCCGGATCGACCCAGCCGCCACCCGGAAACCACCAGCCGCCGCTGCTCACCGGCCAGCCGGTCAGACGGCTGGCCGGCTCGCGGTCGACGAAGCAGAACTCGCCCGGGGCTGGGCGCTGTTCGGCGACGACGCGCTGCTGGGTCGCCTCGTGGCGCGCGTCGCGCGCCAGGTGGAGCACGCCGGTCTGCTGCCAGCGCACGGGCGCGCCGCTTCGCGCCAGCGCGTGCAGGTGATCGACGGCCTGGCGAAAGGCCGCCCGGGTCAGCCGGGCGAGCCGGTTGTCGTCGACCGAGGGCAGCGGCCGGAGGACGCCCGCACGGTTGCCCGAGGCGCCCTGGCCCGGTCCTGGCTCGGCGTCGATCAGCGAAATTCGCCAGCCGCGCGCGGCGAGTGCCGCGGCAGCGGCGGTCCCGGCGAGTCCGGCACCGACGACGATCGCCCGGCGGTCCATCGAAGCGCCTGCGCCGGCTGCCGCTTACTCCGGCCGCATCTGCGGGAAGAGGATCACGTCGCGGATGTTCGGCGAGTCAGTGAGCAGCATGACCAGCCGGTCGATGCCGATGCCGCAGCCGCCGGTCGGCGGCAGGCCGTATTCGAGCGCGCGGAGGTAGTCGGCGTCGTAGTACATCGCCTCCTCGTCCCCGGCCTCCTTGGCCCTGGCCTGTTCGAGGAAGCGCGCAGCCTGGTCCTCAGGGTCGTTGAGCTCCGAGAAGCCGTTGGCGATCTCGCGTCCGGCGATGTACAGCTCGAAGCGCTCGGCGATTTCGGGATCGCGGTCACTGCGTCGCGCGAGCGGGCTGACCTCGGCCGGGTAATCGACGATGAACGTCGGGTCCCAGAGGTCGGCCTCGGTCGTCTCCTCGAAGAGCAGCAGTTGCAGGGCTCCGAGGCCGGCACCGTGCGGAGGATCGACGGCCAGCGCGCGCAGCCTGTCGCGCAGCCACTCGGGGTCGCCGAGCTGGGCGACGCCATAGCCCGGGTGGGAACGCCGGATCGCCTCGACGATCGTCAGCCGGGCGAACGGCCGGCCGAGGTCGAGCGTACGCCCCTGGTATTCGAAGCACTCGCTGGCCAGCGCCTCGCGGGCGCTGTGGCGGATCAGTCCTTCGGTGAAGTCCATCAACTGGCGGTAGTCCGAGTACGCCTCGTAGAACTCCATCATCGTGAATTCGGGGTTGTGCCGCGGGCTGATTCCCTCGTTGCGGAAGTTGCGGTTGATCTCGAAGACCTTTTCGAGACCGCCGACGACGAGTCGTTTGAGGTACAGCTCGGGGGCGATGCGCAGGAACAGGTTCATGTCCAGCGCGTTGTGGTGCGTCGCGAAGGGCCGTGCCGTCGCTCCGCCGGGGATCGGGTGCATCATCGGCGTCTCGACCTCGAGGAAGCCGTGGGCGACCATGTGGCTGCGTATCGACTGGACGATCCGGCTGCGCACGGCGAAGGTGAACCGCGTCTGCTCGTTGGTGATCAGGTCGAGGTAGCGCATCCGGTACTTCTGTTCCTGGTCGGTCAGCCCGTGGAACTTCTCCGGCAGCGGGCGCAGCGACTTGGCGAGCAGGCGGATTTCCGTGCACCGGACGGTCAGCTCGTCGGTGCGCGTGCGAAAGAGCGTCCCGACCGCGCCGACGATGTCGCCGATGTCCCAGCGCCTGAACGCGTCGTACGTCGTCTCGTCGACCTGATCGCGGCTGACATAGACCTGCAGTCTGCCCGAGAGGTCCTGGATGGTGATGAACGAAGCCTTGCCCATCACCCGCTTGAGCATGATTCGCCCGGCGACGCTCACTTCGACCGGCGAATCGGCGAGTTCGTCGCGCGTCCTGGCGTCGTAGAGGTCGGCGATCTTGCCTGCGGTGTTCTGGCGGGCGAAGTCGTTGGGATACGCCTGGCCGCTCCGCCGCCACTCGGCGAGTTTGGCCCGGCGTTCGGCGATGATGTGGTTCTCGTCCTGCACGGCTGACGATTCGAACTGGTTTTCTCTGTCTGACATGATCGGGGACTTTTCGACGAACTCTGCGCGGGCGGGAACGGCCTAGGGTGCTCAGACACCCTGCTTGAGGCTGGCTTCGATGAACGGGTCGAGGTCGCCGTCGAGCACGGCCTGGGTGTTGCCGATCTCGACGTTGGTGCGCAGGTCCTTGATCCGCGACTGATCGAGGACGTAGGAACGGATCTGGTGACCCCAGCCGATGTCCGACTTGGCGTCCTCGAGCTTCTGCTGTTCGGCCTGGCGCTTGCGCATCTCGGCTTCGTAGATCCGCGACTTGAGCATGGCCATCGCTTCGGCGCGGTTGCGGTGCTGCGAGCGGTCGTTCTGGCACTGGACGACGATGTTCGTCGGCAGGTGGGTGATGCGCACGGCCGAGTCGGTCTTGTTGATGTGCTGGCCGCCGGCGCCCGAAGCTCGATAGGTGTCGATGCGCAGGTCGCCCGGGTTGATCTCGACCTCGAACGAGTCGTCGATCTCGGGGTACGCCTGAACCGAGCAGAAGCTCGTGTGCCGCCGCGCGTTCGAGTCGAACGGCGACTTGCGGACCAGGCGATGGACGCCGGTTTCGGAGCGCAGCATCCCGTACGCGTAGTCCCCGGAGATCTTGACGCTCGCCGTCTTGATGCCGGCGACCTCGCCCTCGGACTCCTCGAGCACTTCGACGGAGAAGCCCTTGCGCTCGGCGTAGCGCAGGTACATGCGCAGCAGCATCGCTGCCCAGTCCTGTGCTTCGGTGCCGCCGGCACCGGCCTGGATGTCGAGGAAGCAGTTCAGCGGGTCGGCTGGATTGTTGAACATCCGGCGGAACTCGAGCGCGGCGAGTTCCTTGTCGGTGTCGTCGAGGTCGCCGGCGAGCGCGGCGAGCGTCTCGTCGTCGTCCTCTTCACGGGCCATCGCGAAGAGTTCGCCGGAGTCGCTCAGAGAATTGCCGACGCGATCGAGGGTCAGGACGACGTTCTCGAGCGATCGCCTTTGCCGGCCGAGTTCCTGCGCGCGCTCGGCGTCGTCCCAGACCTTCGGGTCTTCCAGCTCGCGGGCGACGGTCTTTAGCTGATCAGCCTTCTGATCGTAGTCAAAGATACCTCCGCAATGCGGCGGCGCGCCCCGCAAGGTCGGCCAGGCGGTTTTCGATGGCGTTGATCTGTTCGGCTTCCATGGGGGCGTCCTGTGCTGCGAATTCGTCGAGGACGCATTATCCCCCAAATGCCGTGCCGGCGCACGCTGCCGCGGGGTGGAGCAATCCTGGGCACGCGCGACGCCGGGGAGTCGCGCGTGCCGGAACCGGGGCTGCGCTTGGCGGCTGCGGGCGAGGCGACGCGCCGGCCAACGAAGTGGGCGGCGCTGCGAAGATTCCCTAGCCGGCGAGCGGGCGACGTCGCCTGAGCAGGAGTCCGAGCACCGAGGCGGCAACGATTGGCAGGGTCGCCGGTTCGGGAACCGCATTCTGGATGTCCACGCTGACCGTCAGGCTGCCGACATTGTTGTACCAGCCGTAACCATCCATCGTACCCAGATAGAGCCGGGTGGCTCCGGTCGGGACGGCAAAGGTCTGGACCGTGACGCCGTCGTTGCGCCGGCCGTCGCCGATGAAGAACGGTTGCTTGAGCAGGGGGGCCAGCGAGGCGAAATCCCGTGCCAAGGCGGTGCTGAAGTCGAGGACCGTCGAGGGCGCCGCTGTCAGGCTCGGTTGCGAGCCGTCGAGGAACACGCCGATCAGCGCGTCGATCGGCGAGACGACGTTGCCGATGCCGTTCTCGGCGCCCCCGCTGTGGCCGGTCGGTCCTTCGTTCGCATCGCCTTCGGCGCCGGCGAGTCCGCAGCCTCCCGAGGTGCAGTGATCGGTCGATCCAGACGCCGAGAAGACGAGCAGATCTCCGGCGGCAAAAGACAGTCCCGTGACCAGGGCCGGCGACTGTCCCGGGGCAACATCTCCGGACGACGCCGTCGAACCGTTCGGCATTCCGGCGAGCCATGGGTCGGCCGTTCCGGGAACGCCGATCGTCGTCGCGGCTGCCGAAGCGGCCAGTCCGACGGTCATGACAGCAGCCAGGCTTTGCTTGATCGTCTTGAGCATGTCAGGGTCTCCAGGTTCAGTTTCAGCAGGCCCGTGGCGACCATCGATCGTCGTTCCGGCGGCACCTGTTTCAGACCACCAAGCACGTCGCGTGCCAGGAAAGAAAAGGCCTTGGAGAACAACCTTTTGCAGGGCATTGACGAGGGCCGCGCGCCCAGCCCTGTAAAGAATTCCGACAAGCGATCAGCCCCG
This sequence comes from Accumulibacter sp., assembly GCF_023806625.1. Classification (GTDB taxonomy): domain Bacteria; phylum Pseudomonadota; class Gammaproteobacteria; order Burkholderiales; family Rhodocyclaceae; genus Accumulibacter. The sequence goes on along the minus strand of NZ_JAMTDX010000072.1, from coordinate 12,252 downwards.
GCGTCAGTCATCGAACACCGCGCTCGTATGGACTTCCTGGACGTCGTCGAGACCTTCGAGTACGTCGATCAGCTTCTGCATCCGCTGGGCGTCGTCTCCGGTCAGCGGCGTCTCGTTTTCGGGCTTCATCGTCACCGCCCCGAACTCGCTCCGGAATCCGGCGGCCTCGAGCGCTTCCTTGACCGTCATGTAGTCGTTCGGCGCGGTGATTACTTCGACCGAGCCGTCGTCGTTGGCCAGCACGTCGTCGGCGCCGGCCTCTATCGCCGCGTCGATCAGCGCGGCCTCGTCGATCCCGGGGGCGAAGACGATCTGCCCGCAATGCCGGAACTGGAAGGCGACACAGCCGTCGGTGCCGAGGTTTCCGCCGTACTTGTTGAACGCGTGGCGGACGTCGGCGACCGTCCGCGTGCGGTTGTCGGTCAGGCAGTCGACGATCACCGCCGCCCCCCCGATGCCATAGCCCTCGTAGCGGACCTCGACGTAATCGACGCCTTCGAGTTCGCCGGTTCCCTTCTTGATCGCGTTGTCGATCTTGTCCTTGGGCATGTTGACGCCCTTGGCCCGATCGATCGCCAGGCGCAGGCGCGGGTTGAACGAAGGGTCGCCGCCGCCGGCCTTCGCCGCGACGGTGATTTCCCGGGCGACCTTGGAGAAGGATAAGCCGCGCTTCTCATCCTGCTTGCCCTTGCGGTGCTGGATGTTTGCCCATTTCGAGTGTCCTGCCATGCTCTGCCTCTCGTCGTTGCTCTGCCTGCCAAGCCGACCCGCGGGGAAACAAAATTCGCCCCGGATGGTCGATAATCGAGCCGCGCATTGTAACATTTCGTCCGTTTCTGCCCTTTGCCGTTTCCCGGAGTCGAAGATGGTCGAACCGCTCGTGATCGCCAGACATGAAGACGTCGAACTCGCCTTGCTGCCGGCGCTCGCTAACCGGCATGGGCTGATCGCCGGGGCGACCGGAACCGGCAAGACGGTCACCTTGCAGCTTCTCGCCGAGCGTTTCTCGGCGATCGGCGTTCCGGTGTTCATGGCCGACGTCAAGGGCGACCTCTCGGGGCTCGCCGCTCCCGGTACGCTGACGCCGAAGCTGCAGCAGCGCCTCGAGGCGCTCGGCGTACACGATTTCGCGCCGGCGAAGTGTCCGGTCGTCTTCTGGGACGTCTTCGGCGCCCAGGGTCACCCGGTACGCGCGACGATCTCGGACATGGGTCCGGTGCTGCTCGCCCGACTGCTCAACCTCAACGAGACGCAGGCGGGGGTGCTGCAACTGGTCTTCCGGATTGCCGACGACAATGGGCTGCTGCTGCTCGACCTCAAGGATCTGCGGGCGATGATCCAGTACGTCGGTGAGAACGCCCGGAGCTTCACGACCGAGTACGGCAACGTTTCGGCGGCGTCGATCGGGGCGATCCAGCGCGGTCTGCTGACCCTCGGCGAGCAGGGTGGGGAGATCTTCTTCGGCGAACCGATGCTCGACATGGCCGACCTGATGCAGACCGACGAGGGCAGGGGGGTGGTCAACATCCTGGCCGGCGAGAAGCTGATGGGCCTGCCGCGCCTGTACTCGACCTTCCTGCTCTGGCTGCTCTCGGAACTCTTCGAGCAGCTGCCGGAGGTCGGCGACCTGGACAAGCCGAAGCTCGTCTTCTTCTTCGACGAGGCCCACCTGCTGTTCAACGAGGCGCCGCCCGCGCTGCTCGAAAAAATCGAGCAGGTCGTCCGGCTGATCCGCTCGAAGGGCGTCGGGATCTATTTCGTCACCCAGAACCCTCTGGACATTCCCGACACCGTGCTCGGGCAGCTCGGCAATCGCGTCCAGCATGCGCTGCGCGCGTTCACCCCGCGCGACCAGAAGGCGGTCAAGGCGGCTGCGCAGACGCTGCGCGCCAACCCGAAGTTCGACGCGGAGGCGGCGATCACCGAACTCGGCGTCGGCGAGGCGCTGGTCTCTTTCCTCGACGAAAAGGGCCGGCCGACGGTCGTCGAGCGTGCCTCGATCCTGCCACCGAGTTCGCGAATCGGACCGCAGACCGCCGAGGAGAGGCAGGCAGTGATCCGCAGTTCGCCGATCTACGGGCATTACGAGGCCGCCGTCGATCGCGAATCGGCGTACGAGCGGCTCAAGGGAGCACCGGCCGCCGCGCACCCCGCTGGCAGCCAGCCGGGAGCCGGCGCGCCGACTCGGGAGGCAACCGGCGGCGGATGGCTAGGCTCGCTGGGAGACCTGCTCGGTGGTGGCGGCGGGGAGCGGCGCGTCGGGCGGGGCGATTCGGTCCTCGAAACGGCGGCCAAGAGCGCCGCCCGGGCGATTGGTTCGCAGGTCGGGCGCGAGATCATCCGTGGCGTTCTTGGCTCGATCCTCGGCGGCTCGAATCGCCGCTGAGCGGCTCGCGGGAAATCGCCAGCGCGGCCGGGAGCGCTTCAGGTTGGGGCAGCCGGGGCGGGCGCTGCCCCTGATGGACGTCGTTGGCAGCGGGAGCGGGCAAGCCGAAGAAGGATCCCGGCGATGAGCCGAGCGTACGCCTGGTGGCAGCGTGAGATCATCTACCAGATCTACCCGCGTTCGTTCCAGGACAGCAACGGCGACGGAGTCGGCGACCTGCGCGGCATCCTTTCTCGCGTCGACTACCTCACCAGCCTCAACGTCGGCGCGATCTGGCTGTCGCCGATCTACCCGTCCCCGATGCACGACTTCGGTTACGACGTCGCCGACTACTGTGCGATCGATCCGCGCTTCGGGACGATGGCCGACTTCAACGAACTGCTCGTCGAGATCCATCGGCGAGGAATGCGCCTGATCGTCGACCTCGTCCCGAACCACACCTCGGACGAGCATCCGTGGTTCGTCGAGAGCCGCCGCGACGGCGACAATGCGAAGAGCGACTGGTACATCTGGCGCGATCCGGCGCCCGGGGGAGGACTGCCGAACAACTGGCTGAGCCATTTCGGCGGTCCGGCGTGGACCTTCGACGAGCGCCGCGGCCAGTACTACATGCACCAGTTCGCCCGCCAGCAGCCCGAGCTCAACTACCGCAACCCCGAGGTGTTCGAAGCGCTGCTCGAGGTGATGCGCTTCTGGCTCGACCGCGGCGTCGATGGCTTCCGCGTCGACGTGATCTCGCTGCTCCTCAAGGATCCGCTCTTTCGCGATGAGCCGCCGAATCCCGCCTGGGATGGCGTGCGCCAGTACGCCAGCCTGAGACACATTCACACTGGCAACCTGCCCGAAGTACACGGGCTGATCCGCCGGATGCGCGCGCTGCTCGATTCGCGCGACGCGCGGATGATGGTCGGCGAGGTCTATCTGCCGAATGCCGAACTGATGCGCTTCTATGGCGGCCCGGAAGCTCCCGAGTGCCATCTGCCGTTCAACTTCCAGCTGATCTCGACTCCCTGGCAGGCCGGGGAGGTCAGGGCGAAGGTGGACGCCTACGAGGCGGCGCTGCCGCCCGGTGCCTGGCCGAACTGGGTGCTCGGCAATCACGACCAGCATCGGCTGGCGACGCGCGTCGGCCTGGCGCAGGCGCGCGTCGCCACGATGCTGCTGCTGACGCTGCGCGGTACGCCGACCTGCTATTACGGCGACGAAATCGGCCTGCGCGACGTGGCGCTGCCGCGCGAGTGCTGGCGTGACCCGGTGGCGATCAACCAGCCGCAGATCGCCCACCTTCTCGGCCGCGACCCCGAACGCACGCCGATGCAGTGGGACTCGTCGGCGAACGCGGGTTTCGCCGCAGCCGGCGTACTCCCCTGGCTGCCGGTCGCGGGCGACCACCGGACGGTCAATGTCGCTGCCGAGTCGGCGGATCCCCAATCGATCTTGAGCTTCTTCCGGGCACTGACCGCGCTGCGTCGGTCCGAGCCGGCGCTCGGCGTCGGTGCCTATCGGTCGATCGACGCCGTTGCCGACGACGTCTACGCGTATCTGCGCAGCGATGGCGAGAGTCGCCTGCTGGTCGTTCTCAACTTTGCCGGCGGCACGCGTCGCCTGACGCTGCCGCGGGGCCTCGGTGACTCGCGGATTCTCCTGTCGACCACCTGCCGTCTGCCCGAGGAAGCGGTCGTGGTCGACCGGTTGCAACTCGGACCCGACGAGGGGATCGTGCTCCGCTTGGCCGAAGGACCGTCAGGCGGAGCGCCGTCGCCCGCCTGACGGGCTCTTCAGGCCGACCGACCCGGGGATTCCGGCAAGCGGCATCGACTCGCCAGTGCCTCGCGGGTCGGTCGCCTGGCTCCGGCAAAGGCGCCAGGCGGGACCGCTCTGCGGCGGAGCTCAGGCCTTCGCGCTGCGCCGGCGCGCTGCGAGCGTGGCGAGACCAAGCCCGAGCAGCGCCAGCGTGCCGGGTTCCGGAACCTGGTCGGCGGTGTTGATGCTGATCGTGATCTGGTCCAGACCGAACGACTCGTCGCCGCCGCCCACGCCGTTCACCAGCGGGGCGCCGCCCTGCCAGCCGGCGCCGCTGGCGAAGAAGCGAACGATCGCCGAGCTGGCCGTGTGCGGGATGTTCAGCAAGGCGTTGACTCCGGTAAAGTCGTAGGCCGAGTCGTTCCAGCCGGGATTGA
>NZ_JAMTDX010000072.1:0-7586 GCF_023806625.1 Accumulibacter sp. | reverse complement strand
AGCAAGGCGTTGACTCCGGTAAAGTCGTAGGCCGAGTCGTTCCAGCCGGGATTGAAGCCGAGGTTCGAGCCGAAGCTCAGCTGATTGGCCGTCGATGCCGACTGGTCGCTGGTCAGGAAGTTGTCGTAGGTCTGCGAGTAGACCAGCACCCCGTCGACGCTGATGTTCAGGTAGTCGGGCGAGGTGGTTCCACCCGCGGGTGTGCTGCCGTCCCAGCTGTCGATGATCGCCAGCAGGAAGCCGAGGTTGAGGCTGCTGTGCGCCGGCAGGCCACTGACGCTGAAGGTCGCCGGGCCGGCGGGATTCCCGCCATCATAGTTCCACACCATCTGCGTGTTGAATCCGAGACCGGGAGCCTGGTAGCCTGCGGGGGTCGGCTCGATGAGGTTGCCGCCGCTCCCCGGCACGCTGGCGAAACAGGAGTTGAAGCAGGTGGTGAAGCCCCCGCTCCAGCCGAACACGGGGATCGTCGCGGCCTCGGTCGGCGCGGTGACTGAGAGGAGGCCGGCGGTGGCCAGCAGGGCGGCGATTTTCTTGTTCATGGGGGACCTCGCGAAAGCGTTGATGGGTTGGGGCAAAGTCCCCCAAGCACGCTTCATGCCAGGTCTTGAAGTGCCTGATCTAATTCCAACTCTGGAAGTTTTTCAGCGTCTGCTGTAAAGAAATCCGACAGGAGGCCGGGAGGCAGCGGCGAAGCGGGTCGCCGGCTCGGGCCGGTCTTGCGAACCCGGCAGCCGATCCGTCTGGCAGCATGCTGGCCCAGGCTGTTGGGCGGTGCGTCGTGCGTCCCGGAAGTTCGGACGGGGTCCGCTGCGCGGCCGGTCCGGGGTGTGGCCGGCTCGCGGCGACTGCTTGATGGCTGCTCAGATCAGTCGCCGGCTGGCCAGTTCGTCCTTGAGCCAGGCGTAGCAGATCGGTGCGGCGACGAGACCGGCGAGGCCGAAAACGCTCTCCATCAGCAGCATCGCGGTGAGCAGTTCCCAGGCCCGGGCGCTGATCTGGGCACCGACGATGCGCGCGTTGAGGAAGTACTCGAGCTTGTGGATGAGGACCAGGTAGACCAGCGACGAGACGGCGACGCCAGGCGAGTGGGCGAGGCTGACGACGACGACGACCGTATTCGAGATCAGGTTGCCGATGACTGGCAGGAGTCCGGCGACGAAGGTCACGGCGATCATCGTCTTGGTCAGCGGCAGGTGGACGCCGAACAGCGGCAGGACGACGGTCAGGTACAGGCCGCTGAACACCGTGTTCAGCGCCGAGATGCGCAGCTGCGCGAAGACGACCCGCCGGAAGGCTTCGCCGAGGCGGAAGGCGCGCTGACCGAGTGCCCGCGCCAGCGGGCCGATGTCCTGGTGGCTGCCGGCTTCGCGCAGCGAGAGCATCGCGCCGATGACCATGCCGATCAGCAGGTGTGCGAGAACGTGACCGGTCTGCTTGCCGATCAGCTGTACTTCGCTCGAATGTTCGCGCAGCCAGTGGCTGGCGCGCTCACGCAGCGCCTCGCTGCCTCTCGGCAGCAGGTCGGCGAGCCACGGCGGCAGGGTCGCGCGCGAACTCTCGATGATTTCGGCCATCCGCGCGAGCAGCGTGGAAAGGCTGCCCCCCTCGCTGTTGACGAAAGCGACGAGCGCGACCGCAGCCGCGCCGATGGCTCCGAGCACGGTCAGCGCGACGAAGCCGACGGCCATCCCGCGCGCTCGCGTGCTCGAGAGATGACGCGCGAAGACCGGCGCGAGCACATGGACGAGCTCAAAGACGAGCAGTCCGGCGATCAGCGCGGGAAGCAGGTGCACCGTGAGGACCGTCAGCATCGCCAGGGCGGCGATCACCCACGATGCCCAGTCGCAGGCAGTCGGCGGGCCTGGACGGTCGTCGATTTCGGCCATGCTCAGGCGAGCACGAGATTCACCGGAGTGCTCAGGCGCCGGCCGAGCCAGCCGAGGCCGAGCGCCGGCAACGCGGCCTGAAGACGCTCGGGCTGGGCGCTCGCGAGCAGCGTCAGGCGACCCTCGCCAGACGCCTCGGCACCGGCCAGGCGAACGCACTGACGCGCGACGGCTTCGGCGACATCGACGAGCGTCGCCCGGCCGTCGACGACGGTCTCGAGCGCGGGGCGCAGGAACGCGTAGTGCGTGCAGCCGAGGACGATCTGGTCGACGCCCTCGGCGAGCAGCGGCGCGAGGTGGCGGCGCGCTTCATCGACGAACTCGGGGTCGGCGAGGCGCAGGCTCTCGACTCGTGTGGCCCAGCCGGGGCAAGCTTCGACGCGGACCTCGACGTGGCCCGCGTGGTGGCGGATCAACTGGGCGAGGCGCTCGCTGCGCGCGGTCGACTCGGTAGCCAGGACGGCGATGCGCCCGCTGCGCGACTGCGCGGCGGCCGGCTTGACGCCGGGCTCGACGCCGACGACGGGGACGTCGTCGAATGTCTCGCGAAACGCGGCGACGGCCGCGGCGGTCGCCGTGTTGCAGGCGACGACGATCATCCCGCAGCCCTGGTCGACGAGGTGGCTGCCGATTCGGATGACCCGCCGGCGGATGTAGGCGTCGTCCTTGTCGCCGTAAGGCAGGTGCGCCGTGTCGGCGAGGTACACGAGGTCGGCGCGGGGCAACTCGCGGGCGACCGCGGCGAGGACCGAGAGGCCGCCGAGTCCGCTGTCGAAGACGCCGATCATCGGTCAGCGTGCGGCGACGGCCACGGCTTGGAGGACGAAGCCGTGGGCGGCCATCCTCACGTCCCGGCAGGCGCGCACCGGCGTCGTGCGCTGCGCTTCGCTGTCCATCATGGTCATCGCCTCCCGCAAATGGCAAGCCGGCCAGCGGCCGGCTTGCCGGAGGTCATCGGGAACTGCTCAGACAACGGCGACCGGGATCTTGCCGATCCGGCGTTGCCATTCCTTCGGGCCGGTTTCGTGGACCGAAGTACCCGTCGAGTCGACCGCGACGGTCACCGGCATGTCCCTGACGTCGAACTCGTAGATCGCTTCCATGCCGAGGTCGGCGAAGCCGACGACCTTCGCCGCGCGGATCGCCTTGGCCACCAGATAGGCCGCACCGCCGACGGCCATCAGGTACGCCGAACGGTGCTTGCGGATCGCCTCGATGGCCACCGGGCCGCGCTCGGCCTTGCCGACCATGGCGATCAGCCCAGTCTCGGCGAGCATCATTTCGGTGAACTTGTCCATGCGCGTCGCCGTCGTCGGTCCGGCGGGGCCGACGACCTCGTCGCGGACCGGGTCGACGGGGCCGACGTAGTAGATCACCCGGTTGGTGAAGTCCACCGGCAGCTTCTCGCCGCGCGCGAGCATGTCCTGAATCCTCTTGTGTGCCGCGTCGCGGCCGGTGAGCATCCGGCCGTTGAGCAGCAGCGTCTGACCGGGCTTCCACGAGGCCACTTCGGCCGGGGTCAGCGTGTCGAGATCGACCCGCGTCGAGGTTTCGGTGTCCGGCACCCAGTTGACCTTCGGCCACTGTTCGAGGTCGGGCGGCTCGAGCACCGCCGGCCCCGAGCCGTCGAGGTGGAAATGCACGTGACGGGTCGCCGCGCAGTTCGGGATCATCGCCACCGGCAGGCTCGCCGCATGCGTCGGGTAGTCGAGGATCTTCACGTCGAGCACGGTGGTCAGACCTCCGAGCCCCTGCGCGCCGACGCCGAGGGCATTGACCTTGTCATAGAGCTCGATGCGCAGTTCCTCGACGCGGTTCGCCGGCCCGCGGGCGATCAGTTCGTGGATGTCCACCGGCGCCATCAGTGCTTCCTTGGCCAGCAGCATCGCCTTCTCGGGGGTCCCGCCGATGCCGATGCCGAGGATTCCCGGAGGGCACCAGCCGGCGCCCATCGTCGGCACGGTCTTGAGCACCCAGTCGACGATCGAGTCCGACGGGTTCAGCGCGTAGAACTTCGACTTGTTCTCCGAGCCGCCGCCCTTGGCCGCGCAGATGACCTCGACGTGGTGACCCGGAACGATCTCGTAATGGACGACGGCCGGGGTGTTGTCGCGCGAGTTGCGCCGTGCACCGGCCGGGTCGAGGAGCACCGAGGCGCGCAGCTTGTTGTCCGGATGATTGTAGGCCCGGCGCACTCCCTCGTCGCACATCGCCTGCAGCGACAGCGTGGCGTCCCAGCGGACGTCCATGCCGACCTTGAGGAAGATCACCGCGATCCCGGTATCCTGGCAAATCGGCCGGTGCCCTTGGGCACACAGGCGGCTGTTGGTCAGGATCTGGGCGATTGCATCCCTGGCCGCCGCGCTCTGCTCGCGTTCGTACGCTGCGCCGAGCGCCCGGATGTAGTCGAGTGGATGGTAGTAGCTGATGTACTGGAACGCGTCGGCAACGCTCTGGATGAAGTCTTCCTGCTTGATGGTGGTGGTCATGTCAGGCTCTCTGTGGGTGGTCGCGGGCGTCCCCGCTGCGGGTGTGCTCGGCCGGTCTGGCGGTCTCCCGATCGGCTCAGTGGCCGGCGCCGGGGGCCGGCCTGGCCAGTGCCAGCGTCTGGGTCATCACCCGGTCGACCCACGCCATGGCCAGCGCCGAAAACAGGAACAGCGCATGGATGAGCACCTGCCACTTGATCGTGTGCTCGTTCATGTTCTCGGCGTTGATGAAAGTCTTCAACAGGTGGATCGACGAGATGCCGACGATCGCCGTCGACAGCTTGATCTTGAGCACGCCGGCGTTGACGTGTGAGAGCCATTCGGGCTGGTCCGGGTGACCTTCGAGATCGAGACGCGAGACGAACGTTTCATAGCCGCCGATGATCACCATGATCAGCAGGTTGGCGATCATCACCACGTCGATCAGTCCGAGGACGACGAGCATCACCTCGGTCTCGCTGATCCTCGTCGTGCTGAAGAACAGGTTCTGGATCAGGTGCGACAGTTCGAGCATGAACAGATACACGTACACGCCCTGGGCAATGATCAGCCCGAGGTAAAGCGGCGCCTGCAGCCAGCGGCTCCAGAAAATGAAGCCTTCGAGTCTGTTGATCGTACTCATTCAAGTTCACGCACGAGAACCAGGGACGCGTGATTCTATCACCAAAGCGGGCTCCCCCGGCCGGCCGGGAAGGCGCCGGCGTAAGTAGCGTGTAAGATTGACGGGGTCTAATCCCGGTGCTTGGCGCGACGCACAAGTGCTTCACCGATGGCGCGGCCGCCCGCGACGGTGTCGCGCTCAATGTGTCTTCCAGTCTGGTCATCGCTGCTCGCCGCATCGATTTCTTGAGTCCACCAATTCACACAGAGGAGATGGAAGATGTCACTGAATGAGGCCGTGAAATTTTTCGAGCCTTCCGCCGACTTCGTCAAGCAGGCGACGATTTCCGGAATGGGCGCGTACAAGGCGCTGTGCGCCGAGGCGGAAAGGGATTACACGGGCTACTGGGCACGCCTCGCACGCGAACATGTGTCCTGGAAGACGCCTTTCACCCAGATCCTCGACGAGTCGAATGCCCCGTTCTTCAAGTGGTTCCCCGACGGTACGCTGAACGTCTCGTACAACTGTCTCGACCGCAATATCGAGGCCGGTCTCGGCGACAAGGTGGCGATCGTCTTCGAGGCCGACGACGGCGCCGTTCGCAGGGTGACTTACCGTGAGCTCCTCTCCGAGGTGTGTCGTTTGGCCAACGGGCTGCGCGCTCGCGGTGTCCGGAAGGGGGACCGGGTCCTGATCTACATGTCGATGGGTGTCGAAGGCATCGTCGCCATGCAGGCCTGTGCGCGCATCGGCGCGATTCACTCGGTCGTTTTCGGGGGATTCTCCGCCCAGTCGGTCCGCGACCGGATCAACGACGCCGGTGCAGTCGTCGTCATCACCGCCGATGAGCAGTGCCGCGGGGGCAAGAATCCTCCGCTGAAGCCGGCGGTCGACGAGGCGATCGCGCTCGGTGGCTGCGAATCGGTCCGGGACGTGATCGTCTTCCGGAGGACCGGAGGGCCGTGCAACATGGTCGCCGGCCGGGACATCTGGTGGGACGACGTGATTGCCGGTCAGCCTGACTTCTGCGAGCCCGAGTGGGTGGAGGCGGAGCACCCGCTCTTCCTGCTCTATACCTCCGGGTCCACCGGCAAGCCGAAGGGCGTGCAGCACTCGACCGGTGGCTATCTGTTGCACGCCATCGTGACCACCAAGTGGACCTTCGATATCAAGCCGACCGATCTCTTCTGGTGCACGGCCGATATCGGCTGGGTGACCGGACACACTTACATCGCCTACGGCCCGCTGGCCTGCGGCGCGACCGAAGTGGTCTTCGAGGGCATCCCGACGTATCCGGACGCCGGCCGCTTCTGGAAGATGATCCAGGACCACCGGGTCAGCATCTTCTATACCGCTCCGACAGCGATCCGCTCGCTGGTCAAGGCGGCCGACGCCAATCCGGCGGTGGCACCGACGCGCTATGATCTGTCGTCGCTGCGGCTGCTCGGCACGGTTGGCGAGCCGATCAACCCGGCGGCCTGGCAGTGGTACTACGACAGCGTCGGCGGTGGTCGCTGCCCGATCGTCGATACCTTCTGGCAGACCGAGAGCGGTGGGCACATGATCACACCGTTGCCCGGAGTCACGCCGCTCGTTCCGGGTTCCTGCACGCTGCCGTTCCCGGGAATTCAGGCGGCGGTCGTCGACGAGACGGGGACCGAGCTCGACTGGGGCAAGGGCGGACTGCTGGTCGTCAAGAAGCCCTGGCCGGGGATGATCCGCACGATCTGGGGTGATCCCGAACGCTTCAGGAAGTCGTACTATCCCGACGATTTCGCCGGCAAACTGTATCTGGCCGGCGACGGATCGATTCGTGACGTCAACACCGGCTACTTCACGATCACCGGACGGATCGACGACGTGCTGAACGTCTCGGGTCACCGGATGGGGACGATGGAGATCGAGTCGGCGCTCGTCTCGCACCCGATGGTCGCCGAAGCGGCGGTCGTCGGTCGCCCGGACGATCTGACCGGCGAGGCGATTTGCGCGTTCGTCGTGCTCAAGGGCCCGCGGCCGACCGGCGAAGCGGCGAAGAAGATGATCAAGGAGCTGCAGGATCACGTCGGGCACGAGATCGGGCCGATCGCCAAGCCCAAGGACCTGCGCTTCGGTGAAAACCTGCCGAAGACGAGGTCGGGCAAGATCATGCGGCGTCTCCTGCGGGCGCTGGCCAAGGGCGAGACGGTCGCTCAGGACGTCTCGACCCTCGAGAATCCGGCGATTCTCGACCAGCTCAAGGGCTGACACAGCCGTCGCCGGGTGGCCCGCGAGCGGTCCTCAGCGCGCGGGCTCCCGGACATGCGATCATCGGCTCGCTCGCCGGCCCGCAGCTGGCGGGCCATCGATTCCGAGCCATCCGTCCGGCCAGCGAACCGCTGGCCTCGTCGTCTCGCCGGATCGCCGAACGGGGACCGGGTCGACGCGCAGGCTGCCGGGGAGAACACCGGCAGAGTTCGGGGAACCGCGATGAGCAACCGCGCAGCCGAGACGCTGATCTCGGCAGGCATCCGTTTCCTGCAGGCCTTTCCGCCTTTCGATCAGATGGAGGAGGCGGCGCTGCGTTTTCTCGCCGAGCATGTTTCCCTCGCCCACTATCCCAAGGGCTCA
>NZ_JAMTDX010000071.1 GCF_023806625.1 Accumulibacter sp. | reverse complement strand
CTGCGCGGTCTATACCCGGAAGTCGACCGAGGAAGGCCTGGACATGGAGTTCAACTCGCTCGACGCCCAGCGCGAGGCATGCGAGGCCTACATCGCCAGTCAGAAGCCCGAAGGCTGGGTTCTGGTGCCGGACCACTACGACGACGGCGGCTTCTCCGGCGGCACACTGGAGCGTCCGGCGCTCAAGCGCCTGCTCGTTGATATCGAGGACGGCCGGGTTGACGTCGTCGTGGTCTACAAGATCGATCGGCTGAGCCGGTCGCTGATGGATTTTGCGAAGCTGGTCGAGGTATTCGACCGCCGCGGCGTCACCTTCGTCAGCGTCACGCAGTCCTTCAACACCACCACGTCGATGGGCCGGCTGACGCTGAACATCCTGCTGTCGTTCGCGCAGTTCGAGCGCGAAGTGATCGGCGAGCGGATCCGCGACAAGTTCGCGGCCTCGCGGGCGCGTGGCATGTGGATGGGCGGCCATCCCCCGCTCGGCTATGACGTCAAGGACCGCAAACTGGTCGTGAACGAGGCCGAGGCCACGGTTGTGCGGATGATCTTCGAGCGGTTCCTGAAGCTCGGCTCGGCCACGGTTCTGGTCAGGGGACTCACGACCGAAGGCGTGACCAACAAGCGCGGCAAGGCGATCGACAAGGGCTTTCTCTACAAGCTGCTCAACAACCGCGTCTATCTCGGCGAGGCCGTGCACAAGGGGGTGGCGCATCCCGGCGAGCACACGGCGATCATCGATCGCGAGCTTTGGGACAAGGTCCACGCGATCATCCGGCAGAGCCCCCGCAGCCGCGCCGGCAACACCCGCGCGCAGACGCCGGCCCTGCTGAAGGGCATCCTGTTCGGCGCCGATGGCCGCGCCATGACGCCGACGCATGCGCGCAAGGGCGGGCGGCTTTACCGCTACTACGTCGCCGCCGGCTTGCTCAAAGGCGACACGCCCCCGGGCGTGGTGCGTCGGGCGCCGGCCGCCGAATTGGAAGCCGCCGTGGTCGATCAGCTGCGCGGCCTGCTGCGGTCGCCGGAGATCATCGTCGGCACGTGGCGGTCGGCGCGGCCGGAGATCGAAGATCTGTCGGAAACCGAAGTGCGCGAGGCACTGCTGGGCCTCGATCCGATCTGGGACGAACTGTTCCCTGCCGAACAGGCGCGCATTCTCCAGCTGCTTGTCGAACGCGTCGATGTTCACCCGGACCGCCTCGACCTGCAGCTGCGCGTCGACGGGTTGCAGACGCTGGTCGCCGATCTGCGCGCCGGGAAACCTGAGCGGAGGGCGGCCTGATGACCGAGTCTCGCCTCAGCGCCGATGGCCGCACCCTGACCGTGAGCGTGCCGATGACGTTCACGAAGCGCGGCGGACGAAAGCTGGTCATCTCGCCAGACGGCACGCCGTCCTGGGCGCCGCCACGCCGGCGGGTCGACAACGCCATGGTCAAGGCGCTGGCGAGGGCGTTTCGGTGGCGGAAGCTTCTGGAGACAGGTGCCTACGCCACGGTCGAGGAAATCGCCGCCGCCGAAAAGATCAATGCCTCCTACGTCAGCCGGGTCCTTCGGCTCACCCTGCTCGCGCCCGACATCGTCGAGGCCATCCTGGATGGGCGGCAGCCGGCGGAGATGACGCTGGCGGCGTTGATGCAGCCGTTCCCAGTGGCGTGGCAAGAACAGCTAGCCGAGCTTGCCCGCCTGCGTTCGGCCTTCTCATCGCCTGCTCAAAATGTCGATCCGAACTCGTAACGTCGCCTTCCCGCCATCCGTGATCTGCCATAGCAAAGCTTGGAAATTTCTGGCATCGTCTTCCGTCTGCTGCGAAGCGAAGGTTGGTGGATGCCAGATGAAATCCTGACGCTGCCGGAGGTGGCCCAGCTGCTGAAGGTCGCGCAGAAAACCGTCTACACGATGGCGCAAAAGGGCGAGCTGCCGGCATTCAAGGTGCGCGGCCAATGGCGTTTCAAACGCGACGATATGGAAACCTGGATCGAGCAGCAGAAGGCAGCCTATCGTACCGATGGGGGGAAATGACTTGGCAGGATCGCTCTACGATCGAATTCTCCGCGCTCTGGACACCGCATCCGAGTCCTACCATCGCCTCGTGCTTGCGGTTGGTGCGGCAGGTTCCGGCAAAACGGAAGCGCTCATCGAGCTGGCGGGTGAGAACGGATGGCCGCGGCTCAACGTCAACCTTGAGTTGTCCGAGCAACTCTTGGAACTTACGCAGAAACAGCGGGCCGTCCGGGTGGCTGCCATTCTCGGTGACATGGTTCGTGCTCGGATCTCGGACGTGGTGATGCTCGACAACATCGAGATGCTTTTTGCCATCAATCTCGCCCAGGATCCTCTCCGTTTGCTGCAAGGGTTGGCGCGCAACACGACGATCGTTGCCGCATGGCCGGGTCATTTCGACGGAAACGCGCTGACCTACGCCGAACCCGGACATCCGGAGGCACGTCGTTATCTGGCGCCGCCGGCCGTCGTTGTGATGGCGGACGATCGGGGGCAGTCACATGGGGTCGAGCCGCGACGGGGGACCGCATGAAGTACTCCGAACTCATCCAGTTCGAGCCGATTGAAACGGTCGTCCAGTTGCGCGAAGCCGACTCGGCGCGAGACGCCCGTCGCTTGGTCGAAACCTTCGTGATTTCCGACCGTATGGCTGAGGTGCTCTGTGACGTCGTCTTCCCGCAGCTTCAGTTTTCGAAGCCAGCGGACAGCAAAGGCATTTTCGTTGTCGGCAACTACGGAACTGGTAAGTCGCACTTGATGGCCGTGATCTCGGCCGTTGCCGAGACCAAGGAACTGAGAGCCGTCCTGAGCAATCAGCGGGCCGCTGACGGGGCGGCACCGATCGCCGGCCGGTTCCGGGTCATCCGAGCCGAGATTGGATCGACGACGATGTCGCTTCGCGACATCATCTGCTCCGTGCTCGAAGACGGACTGGGGCGTCTTGGCGTCGCCTTCGAATTCCCGGCGACCGGAGACCGGCATGAGAACAAGACCGCCTTCCAGGAGATGATGGCGGCGTTCCAGAGCGTGCATCCCGACCAGGGGCTGGCCCTCGTCGTGGACGAGCTGCTCGACTACTTGCGCTCCCGCAAGGATCAGGAACTCAGCCTTGATCTGTCGTTCCTGCGGGAGCTCGGCGAGGTGTGCAAAGGCTCCCGGGTCCGCTTCATCGCCGGAGTGCAGGAAAGCCTGTTCGACAATCCCCGCTTCCAGTTTGTCGCCGATACGCTGCGGCGGGTGAAGGACCGGTTCGAGCAGGTCCGCATCGCTCGCGACGACGTCGCCTTCGTCGTGGCCGAACGGCTTCTGAAGAAGGATACGCGGCAACAAGGGCTGATCCGTGAGCACCTGAAGCAGTTCGCTCCCCTCTACGGCTCCATGAACGAACGCATGGAAGAGTTCGTCCGCTTGTTCCCGGCGCACCCGGCCTATCTCGACACGTTCGAGCGGGTATACGTCGCGGAGAAGCGCGAAATCCTCAAAACGCTAAGTGCGGAAATCGGCAAGCGGATCAATGACGACGTGCCGCCCAACGACACCGGTGTCATCGCCTACGACTCCTACTGGACGGTCCTGCGCGACAATCCCTCGTTCCGAGCCGATCCGGATATCAAGGAGGTCATCGACCGGAGCGGTGTGCTCGAAGCGCGCGTTCGCCAAGCCTTCACACGACCGCAGTACAGGTCGGCGGCTCTGCGTATCATCAATGCGCTGTCGGTCCACCGGCTGACGACGGCTGACATCTATGCGCCGATCGGCGCCACCGCGGAGGAGCTTCGCGATGATCTGTGCTTGATGCTGCCGGTGCCGGAGAAGGATGCCGCATTCCTGAGGACCCTCGTCGAAACCGTTCTCAAGGAGCTCATCCGAACCGTCAGCGGTCAGTTTCTCAGCTTCAACAAGGAGAACGGCCAATACTTTCTCGATCTCAAGAAGGATGTCGACTTCGACTCGCTGATCGAGAAGAAAGCCGAGCTTCTCGATGACTCTCAACTCGATCGCTACTACTTCGATGCGTTGCGCCGCGTCGTCCTCGAAGATCCCGACGCGCCACCGTATGTGACGGGATACCGGATCTGGGAACACGAGATCGAGTGGCGCGAGCGCAAGGTCGGGCGCAGCGGCTACCTGTTCTTCGGCGCCCCCAACGAGCGGTCCACGGCGCAGCCGCCGCGCGACTTCTACCTCTACTTCCTGCAGCCGTTCGATCCGCCCTACTTCAAGGACGAAAAGAAGGCGGACGAAGTGTTCTTCCGGCTCAAGAACCGGGACGACCCCTTCGAGCGGGCACTCAAGCTCTACGCCGGCGCCCGCGAACAGGCGGCAACCGCGTCGGGCAGCAACAAGAAGGTCTACGAGGACAAGGCCGGTGATCAGCTGCGTACGCTGACCAGCTGGCTGCGCGAACACATGCCGAATGCGGTCGATGTCGTCCATCAGGGCCGTGCCAAGTCCCTCCTCGAGGTGGTTCGGGGCAAGCTGCCGCCGAACGCCACCGTGCGTGACTACGTGAATACCGCCGGTTCCGCGCTCCTCGCCGCGCACTTCGCCGACAAGAGCCCGGAATACCCCGTGTTCAGCGTCGTCGTGACTCGCCAGAACCGCGATCAGGCGGCGCAGGAAGCGCTACGCTGGATCGCTGGCAGCGTCAGGAGCAAGCAGGGCGCGGCCGTGCTCGACGCGCTCGAACTTCTCGATGGCGACGTGCTGAAGCCGCGTCAATCCCGCTACGCCAAACACGTCCTCGATGGCCTTGGCCAGAAAGCGCAAGGCCAGGTGCTCAACCGCTCGGAACTGATCGCGTCCGAGGCTGGCATCGACTACTGGACGCGCTTCCGCCTTGAGCCAGAATTCGCGGCGGTGGTGCTGGCGGCGCTGGTGCACAGTGGCGACATCGTTCTCAGCCTTCCCGGCAAGAAGATCGACGCCGCCGGGGTCGAGCAATTCGCCAGACTGCCGATCGGCGACGTCGCCGAGTTCAAACACATCGAGCGGCCGCGTGATCTGCCGCTGGGCCCGCTTCAGGATCTCTTCGAAGTGCTCGACCTGCCGAAGGGCCTGATCGTCAACCCGGCCACCCGGGAGGAAGCGGTCATCAAGCTGCAGCCGCGGGTCGGCGAGCTCCTAACCAAAGTCGTCGCGGCACAAGCGCGCGTCGGCGAACTGGTATTCTGGGGCCGCGCGGTTCTCTCCGATCAGGAACAGGCCGACTGGAAGACCCGGCTGGGCGGGCTGAAAAGTTTCCTCGAATCGCTGCAGCCCTTCAATACCGTCGGCAAGCTCAAGAACTTCCCGCATGACTCGGCGGCGGTGCTCGGCCAGAAGGCGGCCCTCGACCTGTGTCGCGAGGTTGATAGCTTGACCGAGCTGCTACAACAGGTCTCGCCGCTCACCTCCTATCTCGGCAAGGCGGAGGCGCTGCTCGACGCGCATCATCCCTGGCAGGAAGAGGTTCGCACCCAGCGGGCCGACCTCCTCTCCAAGATCGGCAGCCCGAAGCATCGGTCGGAGGCGGAGTTCAAGCGGCTCCTCAGCCAGTCGCTCGGCGATCTGAAGACCAAGTACCGGGATGCCTACCTCGCGGCGCACGAACGCAGCCGGCTTGGCGCCAACGACGACAGGCGCAAGGCGAGCCTGACCAAGGATCCGCGCCGGACGCAGCTGCAGAAGCTTGCCGGCGTCGAAATGATGCCGACGCCGCAGTTCCGCGACTTCGAGAACCGGCTGCTTGCGCTCAAGACTTGCTTCCAGCTCGGCCGCCCCGACCTCGAAGCCGACCCACTATGCCCGCACTGCGGCTTCCGGCCGGCCGAGGAGCCGGCCAGCGATACTCCTGCAAAGCGCGTCCTCGCCGATCTCGACGAAACGCTGGACGCGTTGATCCGAGCGTGGACCGAAACCCTGCTCACCAATCTCGAAGATCCGACGGTATCGGGCAACGTCGAGCTGCTGAGCGACGCGGTCGGCAAGCAGGCGCTTCAGCAGTTCCTGGCCGAGAGGAAACTGCCCGATCCGATCAGCCCTGGTTTCGTCAAGGCGCTGCAGGATGTGCTGAGCGGGTTGGTTCCAGTGAGACTTGGGATTGCCGACTTGCGCGGCGCGCTGACCGACGGCGGTCTCCCCTGCACCGTTCCCGATGTTCGGGAGCGCTTCGAACGCCACCTTTCGGCGCTGCTGAAAGGCAAGGACCCGGCCAAAATTAGGGTGCTTATTGAATGAGGCTCTCTCGCAGCGAGTTGCTTGCGCGAATTCAAGGCGGTGAATGGTCCGACTTGGAAGTGAAGGCAGCGCAACACGAAGTGCCAAAGAGCGCCTACGAGACCGTTTCGGCCTTCGCGAATACGTCCGGCGGACATCTGGTTTTCGGCGTTCAGCAAAGTGGCGACCAATTCGAGATTGTTGGCGTCATTTCTTTGGACAAAGTGCAAAACGACTTCCTCAGTGGCCTACGCTCGACCCAGAAAATTAGCTATCAGATTGCAACGACCGAAGACATTATTGAAACTGAAACCGGCAGGTTACTCGTGTTCTACGTGCCCGAAGCGCCGCGTCAGCATAAGCCCGTTTACCTCAACGGCGACATCCGGCGAAGCTTCATCCGGCGCGGTGCGGCCGATCATCGGTGCGACGAAAACGACATCCGGCGGTTCCTGCGCGCTGCCGGCGGACAGTCCTATGAATCGGAAAGTATCGATCTCGACATAGAAAGCTGCATCGACGGGGAAACCCTGGCCCGCTACCGTCGCCGGTTCGAGGCGCGCGACCAGGGCAATCGCTGCAACGACTTTGATGCCGCGCATTTCCTGGAGCATTGGGCCTTGGCTGTCCAAGCGGGAGGCACGCTCCGACCGACGCGGGCCGCGATCCTGCTGTTCGGCACGGGTGCGGCACTCCGTGCGATGCTGCCGCGACCAGTGGTCGACTGCCGTTGGGCGGTCCATGCCTGGGATGCCCCCGCGCCCGACCAACGCTGGGTCGACCGGCTTGTTTGCGAAGACAATCTCTGGACCTGTTGGGAGCAGCTGGCGGATCGCTACGTCCAGAACGCCGCGAAGCCGTTCGCACTCGAAGTCGCAACCATGGAACGGCAGGAGCGGCCGGAGGATTTCGTCTCCTTCCGCGAAGCGGCGATCAACCTGCTGATGCATCAGGATTTCGAGGAAGGGACCCGATCCGCGATGATATCCTTCCATCCGGACCGGGTGGTTTTCGAGAATCCCGGCACGGCACGGGCGAGCACGTCCGCGCTCCTTGAGCCGGGCGAGAAGGATGTTCGAAATCCTCGCATCATCGGGATGTTCCGCCGTGTTGGACTGAGCGAGCAGGCGGGAACGGGGCTCAGTGCCATCTTCGGCGACTGGCGGCGGCGTGGGCGCGTGCCACCCGAGATCGTCAACGACGTTGCCAGCTACACATTCCGCCTGAGCCTGCTTGTCAAAGAACTGTTGTCCGAGCGGCAGTTGCTGTTCCAGGCCGCACTCGGCGTCCACCTGTCGGATCAGGAAGCGACCGCGCTTGCCATCCTCTGCGGCCAGCCGCAGGTCTACCTGCCGGAGTTCCGGGCGTCGCTCGGCATCGGGAGTGCCGAACTGATGCCGATCCTTAATCGCCTGGAAGCGCAGGTGCTGGCGACGAAAAGCGAGTGTCCGGACGGAGTTTGCTATCAGCTGTCCGAACACCTTCGCCAGCGCTGGCCACTGGCGGAAACTCCTGGTACAGCGGCGAGCTTGGTCAGTGACCAAGCTGCCCCAGAATCCACGAACTTGGTCAGTGACCAAGCTGTGGCAAAGCCAGGCCGGCAACTGGATCATCTGACCGATGAGCAGTACCGCCTTCTCGCAGCCTGCGACACGCCGCGCCAGCTGACGGAGCTCATGGATCTCTTGGGCGTTAAGCACCGCACCCAGTTCCGCAGCTTTCATCTTCGGCCGCTGCTCAACGGTGGGCTGCTGCAGCTCCAGTTTCCCGACGCTCCGCGGCATCCCAGCCAGCGCTATTCGTTGACCGCGGTGGGCGCCGAGATCGTCGCTCGACACATCAAAGCCGAAGGATCAGACCGATGAGCGGCAGGAGGAAGTCGGCAAAGAGCGGCGAGTTGTTCATCGAGGCGTCGGGGCAGTTGCGGCTGGTGGACAAGTCGGCGGAGCAGCAGGCGCTGGAGAAGGGCAAGGTCGAGTGTCTGGGGCTGACATTCGACAGCGAGGATGCGCGGCGCGCGTACTTCACCCAGAAGCTGCGGGAGAAGCTGGCCGATCCCGCGTTCCGCCAGACGCCGGGGTTTCCGATCGGCACCGACGAGGACATCATCCGGATGTCCGATCCGCCGTGGTACACGGCCTGCCCGAACCCGTTTCTTGAGGATTTCGTCCGTTGCTACGGCACGCCGTTCGATCCGGCCGAGCCTTACGCGCGCGACCCGTTCGCGGTCGATACCAGCGTCGGCAAGACGGACGCGCTGTACAAGGCGCACAGCTACCACACCAAGGTGCCGCATCTGGCGATCGTGCCGTCGATCCTGCACTACACCGAGCCGGGTGACATCGTCCTCGACGGCTTTGCCGGCTCGGGCATGACCGGGGTGGCGGCGCAGTGGTGCGGCGCGGCGCCGGCCGAATACCGCAAGCAGCTGGAAGCGCAGTGGGCCAAGGACGGCCGCGGCAAGCCGAAGTGGGGCGCGCGCCGGGCGATCCTCAACGATCTCGGGCCGGCCGCCACGTTCATCGCCGCCAACTACACGCTGCCGTTCGACGTCGAGGCCTTCACAGAAGCGGCGCAGCGCATCCTGAGCGAGGTCGATCAGGAGCTCGGCTGGATGTACGAGACGCTGCACAGTGACGGCAAAACCAAGGGGCGGATCAACTACACGGTGTGGAGCGAGGTGTTCACCTGCCCGGAGTGCGCCG
Source organism: Accumulibacter sp. (assembly GCF_023806625.1). Classification (GTDB taxonomy): domain Bacteria; phylum Pseudomonadota; class Gammaproteobacteria; order Burkholderiales; family Rhodocyclaceae; genus Accumulibacter. The sequence goes on along the minus strand of NZ_JAMTDX010000071.1, from coordinate 7,906 downwards.
GCGAGGTGAACTTCGTCGCCGAGGCGCTGGATGAGGAGACCAAGCGCGTCCACGACAAGTTTCCCTGCCCGCACTGCACGGCGGAACTGACCAAGGACAACCTGCAGCGCGACTTCGAGACGTTGATCGATCCGGCGACGCGGCAGCCGTGGAAGCGCGTCCGCTTTCGGCCGGCGATGATCAACTACCGCGTCGGCAAGACCGATTACGAGAAGGTACCGGACTCCACTGATCTGGACGTCTTGAACAGGATCGCGGCCTTGGCGTTACCGCCAGAGGTGCCGACGAACCCGTTCCCGATTGAGAAGATGTACCACGGCTCGCGGTTGGCGCCGAAGGGCTTCACCCACGTCCATCACCTTTTCCTCCCCCGCGCGGCGCAGGCGCTGGCGGCGCTGTGGCGCAAGGCGTCGGCCGAGCCCGACCGCCGCCTGCGCAACATGCTGCTGTTTTTCGTCGAGCAATCGATCTGGGGCATGTCCCTGTTGAATCGCTATAGTCCTTCGCATTTTTCACAAGTCAATCGCGCGCTCAACGGCGTCTACTACGTTGCCTCGCAATCCTCCGAAGTCAGCCCTTGGTACGGCTTATCAGGAAAATTAAGGAGGCTTTGGGCTGCCTTCGAAGGTTTCAGTTTGGCATATGCTGGCTCTGCCAATTCGACTGGTACATGCGCGAGGATTATGATTGAGGATGCTTCGGTCGATTACATATTCACCGACCCTCCGTTCGGCGAAAACATCTACTACGCGGATCTGAACTACCTGGTGGAAGCGTGGCACCGGGTGCTGACCAATGCCGAGCCAGAAGCGATCGTCGATCAGGCGAAGGATAAGGATCTCGTCGACTATCAGGGCTTGATGCGGGCGTGCTTCGCCGAATACGCCCGGGTGCTGAAGCCCGGCCGGTGGATGACGGTTGTTTTCAGTAACTCTAGAAATTCAGTTTGGAGGGCGATTCAAGAAGCCCTTGGGACGGCAGGCTTTGTTGTCGCTGACGTTCGCACCCTCGACAAACAGCAAGGCTCCTACCGGCAGGTGACCAGCTCCGCCGTCAAGCAGGATCTGGTCATTTCCGCCTACAAGCCGACGGTGGCGCTCGCCGAGCGCTTCGCGCTGAAGACGTCGTCACCCGAGAACGCCTGGGCGTTCGTCAACGAGCATCTGGCGCACGTGCCGGTGTTTTCCGGCCGCAACGGCCACGCCGAAATCATCGCTGAGCGCACGGCGCAGATGCTGCACGACCGGATGGTCGCCTTCCACGTCCAGCGGGAATTGCTGGTGCCGCTGTCGACGGCGGAGTTCCTCGCCGGGCTGGAGCAGCGCTATCCCAAACGGGACGACATGTACTTTTTGCCGACCCAGATCGTCGAGTACGACCGCAAGCGGATGACGATCGAGGAGCTGCGCCAGCTCGAACTGTTCGTGCACGATGAGGCGACCGCCATCCAGTGGCTGCGCCGGGCGCTTCAGCAGAAGCCGCGCAGCTTCCAGGACCTGCAACCGGCGTTCATGCGTGAACTGCAAGCCTGGGCCAAGCACGAGAAGACGATCGAGCTGAAGGAAATGCTGCGGCAGGGCTTCCTGCACTACGACGGCGTTGGCCCGGTGCCGAGCCAGATCCACAGCTATCTCTCGACCAACTTCAAGGAGCTGCGCAACCTGGACAAGGAGGATCCGGCGCTCATCGCCAAGGCGAAGGACCGCTGGTACGTCCCCGACCCGGCCAAGCAGATCGATCTCGAAAAGCTGCGCGAGAAGGCGCTGCTTAGCGAGTTCGTTGGCTACAAGCAATCGAAGGAACGCAAGATCAAGCTGTTCCGTGCCGAAGCCGTGCGCGCCGGTTTCAAGGCCGCCTACGACGCCAGAGACTACCAAACCATCGTCGACGTCGCGGCGAAGCTGCCGGACGCGGTGGTCGAGGAGGACGACAAGCTGGTGATGTATCTCGACGTCGCGCGGACGCGCCTCGGCGTGGATTGAGGCGGGCGATGCAGGCGGGCGAGTGGTGGCTCAGCCTCGACCACGACGAGCCCTGCCGCATCGTCGAGACGGAACGGCTGTGGGGGCAGACGGCGTGCCTGATCTGGCTGCCGCGCCGGGGTGCGGCGGTCCGCGTGCCGGAAAGCCGGCTGAAGCCGATCGAGGCGAGCGACGCGCGGCTGCTGCACCGGCTGTCGTTCGCCAGTGCCGCCGCCCGCATCGCCGATGCGCTGGAGCGCGACGCCCTGGTGGCGCCGCTGGAAGCCAGCGTCATCCCGCTGCCGCATCAGCTCTACGCCCTGCAGCGGGCGATGAGCGGCGACCGGGTGCGCTACCTGCTTGCCGACGAAGTGGGTCTCGGCAAGACCATCGAGGCCGGGCTGATCTTGCGGGAACTCAAGATCCGCGGGCTCGCACGCCGCATCCTGGTGGTCGCCCCGGCCGGCCTGGTGCTGCAGTGGCAGTCGGAGATGAAGACCCACTTCGGCGAGGCGTTCCGGTTGATGCTGCCCGGCGCCTTGTCTGCCCTGCGCGAGGCGGGCGGCATCGACGATGCCGAGAACCTGTGGCGGCTGCATGACCAGGTGATCTGCCCGCTCGACTCGGTCAAGCCCATGGATGCCCGCCGCGGCTGGAGCCGCGAGCAGCTCGCCCGCTACAACCGCGAGCGGTTCGAGGATCTGGTGGCGGCCGGCTGGGACCTGATCATCATCGACGAGGCGCACCGGCTGGGCGGATCGAGCGAGCAGGTGGCGCGGTTCAAGCTCGGCGAGGCGCTGGCCGAGGCCGCGCCCTACCTGCTGCTGCTGTCGGCGACGCCGCACCAGGGGAAATCCGACGCCTTCCGCCGGCTGATCGGCTTCCTCGATGCCGACGTGCTGCCGGGCGACGAAGCGATCTCGCGCGACGCCGTCACGCCGCTGGTCATTCGGACGGAAAAACGCCACGCCATCGATGCCGACGGCCAGCCGCTGTTCAAGCCGCGGTTCACCCAGCTGGTGCCGATCGACTGGGGGGCAGCGCACGGCGAGCAGCGGGCGCTGTACGAGGCCGTCACCGACTACGTGCGCGACGGCTACAACCGGGCAATGAAGGAGAAGCAGACGGCAGTCGGCTTCCTGATGATCCTGATGCAGCGGCTCGTGACCTCCTCGACGGCGGCGATCCGGATGGCGCTGGAACGGCGCCTTGAGGCACTGCAGCTGCCATCGGGCCAACTCTCGCTGTTCCCGGAAGACATCGCCGAGGACTGGTCGTCCCTCGATGCCCAGGAGCAGCTGGACACGATCCTGAAGACGCGGCTGAAGGAACTCAAGGACGAGCGCGCCGAGGTCGAGTTGCTGCTGTCGGCGGCGCGGCGTTGCGAGGCGCGCGGTCCGGATATCAAGACGCAAGCGCTGCTCGATCGGATCGAGCAGCTGAAACGCGAGGAAGACGATCCGGCGCTGAAGGTGCTGGTGTTCACCGAGTTCGTGCCGACGCAGACGATGCTGGCGGAGTTCCTCGGACAGCGCGGCTTCGCCGTCGTCTGCCTCAACGGATCGATGGATCTGGAGGAGCGCCGGCAGGTGCAGCGGACGTTTGCCGGTGACGCGCAGATCCTGATCTCGACCGATGCCGGCGGCGAGGGCCTGAACCTGCAGTTCTGCCACGTCGTGGTGAACTACGATCTGCCGTGGAACCCGATGAAGCTGGAGCAGCGCATCGGCCGCGTCGACCGCATCGGCCAGAAGCACGTCGTGCGGGCGCTGAACTTCGCTTTGGAGGACACCGTCGAGCTGCGCGTGCGCGAGGTGCTGGAAGAAAAGCTGCAGCGGATCCTGGACGAGTTCGGCGTCGACAAGCTCGCCGACGTTCTCGACTCCGAGGAGAGCGGCGTGCCGTTCGAGAGCCTGTTCGCGCAGGCGATCCTGTCGCCCGAGGAAGCCGAGAGCCGCGCGCTTGCCGTCGCCGAGGAGATCCGCCGCCGCGCCGAGGAAGCCCGCGCCGGCTCGCGTCTGTTCAGCGGTGGGGCACATCTCGATCCCGGCGCGGCGCAGCGGATCGCGGGACATCAGATCCCTTATTGGACCGAGCGCATGACGCTGGAGCACCTGCGCAGTCACGAGGATCGCGGTGCGGCCGTCCGGCGCGAGCGGCTCGGCTACACGTTGCGCTGGCCGGACGGCCATGAGATCCGCGGCGCCGTCTTCGCCCGTGACGAAAGCGAGCGTCCCGGCGCCGTTCACCTGACCCTGGAAGACGATCGCGTTCGCGGCCTGACCGCGCAGCTGCCGGTGTTTGCTCCGGGCCAGCCGGTGCCGGCGATCCGCGTCCCGGATGTGTCGGACAAGATCGGCGGCCTGTGGTCGCTGTGGCGCGTCAGCCTGCAAACAACCACCGGCCGCGAGCAGCGCTTCTTCCCGCTATTCGTGTGCGACGACGGCCGCGTCTTGGGGCCGACGGCGCGGACGATCTGGGACCGGTTGATCGATTTGCCCGCAGGCATCACGCGTGACGACGGCGACCTGGACGGATCGGATGCCGCCGACGCATACCAACGATGCCGGCGGGCGGCCGAGGCGCAGGGTGCCTCGGTCTTCGATGAGCTTGCCGCTTCCCATCGCGAGAGTGTTGAACGCGAGCGCCGGAAGGGCATTCTGGGCTTTGCGTCGCGCAAGCGCGCGATCGCGCGGCTCGGGTTGCCGCAGGTGCGGGCGCATCGGCTGAAGCAACTCGCTGAGGAGGAGCGAGCGTGGCAGACGGAGCTGGCGGCGCGGGAGGCGGCGCTGCCCGATCTGGCCGCGGTGATGCTGCTGCGGGTCCGAAAGGACGGCGCCGGCCAATGAACGCATCGAGCGGCCTTTCCGGGTGGCGCGAGCCCATCCTCGCCCAGTTCACGCCGGAGATCGCGGCGGTGGCGCGGTTGACCGTGGTTGCCGATCCCGACCGGCTGCTCGCCGAACAGGGGATCGTCGACGGCATTCGCCAGCGCGGCTTCGAGATCGTCCCGTTCGAGGACCATGTCGCGTTTCGCTACGCCTACGAGCGGCGTTTCCGCCAGCACTGGGACGCAGGCGAGACGACCAACCTTGTCGTGCTGCTGCGCGCATCGACCGCCGATGTCTCCAGCTTGCCTTTCGATCTCCTCGACCAGGCGCGGCGCGACTGCCGGTTGTTGACCTTCAGCCTGGCCGAATTGTTCCCGACGCTAGCACCTCATGTCGTCGATGAACTCGATCGCAGCGATCTCGATTCGCTGTTCGCGGCCCAGCACCTGCATCAGCCGGGGTGCCTGGGTGAGAATGCGACCCGGGATTTCGTGCTGAGGCACGTGTTCGAAGTCGACCCGGCGCTGATCAAGAGCGCCGCCGATCTGCTGCGAATGCTGCTTCGGCGGCACTATCGCGGCCGGGTGTTTCCATCGTCGCTCGACGATCGGCTGATCCATCTGCTCCAGGCGACGGGACAGTGGCGAGACTGGCCACTCGATCAGCTCGTACGAAGCCGCGTCAGCTTCTTCGAGTTCCTGCAGGAGCGCTGGCCAATCTACCTGCAACGGGTCATCGCAAGCGAACGCGGCTTGAGAGAAACGCCGGAACCCTACGATCTCCGATACGGCGGACCGTCGGATCTCCCCTTCGACCACGACGATGTCCGCGTCTACGTCGACAACCTCTTCACCGAAGGCATGCTGGCGCCGACCACCACGGTGGCCAAGGCGGCAGTTCGCGGAACCTGGATGGCCGCCGGCGTCGACGGCGCTGGCGCCGCGGACAACCTCGATCGACTGGATAAGCTTGTTGCACTCCTGGAGAGAGACCTTCCCGACCGGCAAGCGGTGCATACGCAATGGTTGCAGACCGCGTATCGATGGGCGGAGATCGTAGCGCTTCGTTGGGCTGCGCCATCGGCGCTCGGCGAAACGCAGTCCCAACGCGTCGACCGGCTCCATGAGGGCATCGAGCAGACGTTTGCCGACTGGCTCGACGTCCACTACGCTTCGTTACACAGCCTCGCCTACCTGCCGCGCCCGGTCATGGTCCACCAGGTTCCGCACTTCCTGGCCCATGGTCTCGGTGCGGACGGCGGGGGCGGTCGACGTGCGCTGGTGGTCATCGACGGCCTTGCCATCGATCAGTGGATCGTGGCGCGTCAGTCGCTTTCGGCGAGACGCTGGTCAGCCGAAGACGGCGCCGTGTTCGCCTGGGTGCCGACGCTCACCGCGGTGTCGCGTCAGTCCATCTTCGCAGGCGATCCCCCCTTCTTCTTCGCGACGAGCATCGGAACGACGCAGAAGGAACCTCGGCAATGGTCGCGGTTCTGGGAGGATCGTGGATTGCGCCGAAACGAGGTCGCGTACGTTTGCCAGAAGAGCCAGGAACACGACGATGACTTCCTCGCGCGCGCGCGTGCTGGGGTTGCGACCGGAAAGTGCCGAGTGGCGGGCATCGTCGTCGGCACTGTTGACCAGATGCTTCACGGCACCGTCACCGGAACCGACGGGCTCCACGCCAGCGTCCTGCATTGGGCTCAGCGCGGGTCCCTATGGAACCTCGTTGACATGCTGGTCGATGCGGGTTTCGAGGTCTATCTGACCGCCGACCACGGGAATATCGAGGGAGAAGGGATCGGCAAGCCCAACGTCGGACTGTGCGCGGACGAGCGCGGTGAACGCGCTCATGTTTTTCGCGACGACGGCACGCGGATGGACGTCGCTTCGCTCTATCCGGGCTGTGTTCCCTGGCCGACGACGGGGTTGCCGGACGACTATCTTGCCTTGATCGCGCCGCAGCGTCGGGCCTTCATAGCCGAAGGGAAACGAACGGTCGCCCACGGCGGCATCAGTCTTGAGGAGGTCGTCGTGCCGTTTGTTCGGATCGTTGAACGCGCATGACCGAAGTTGCTCGCAGACATATCGGGTTCGATCGAAGGATTGAGCTCTCCTGGCTCGACGCCATTGCCGGTCAAGCTGCCGCAGGCGCGTCGGCCCAGGAGGCTCGGGATTATGTCTGGCGTTTGCTCGATGGAGTTCTTGCCGGGAACTCGATCCATGATGCTCGCGGAAAGACTGTGACGGTTCTTTCCCGCATATGGCTTACTATTCCCGATGAGGCTCGAAAAATCCGCGAAGGTGCTCTCAAGCTGTACCTCGACGCTGCGGCGAGTGAGCGTTTGCCGATCCACTGGGCGATGATGATGGTCGCCTATCCGTTCTTCTTGGACGTTGCCACGAACGCCGGAAAGCTGATCACCATGAACAGCGACGTAACCTTGTCTCAGATTGTCCGCAGGATGCTTGATGCGTGGGGAGACCGCTCGACACTTCCGCGAGCAACGCAGCGGATCCTGCGCTCGATGGTTCAATGGGGGGCACTGCGCGACGGCAGCGTTCGCGGGCAATACCTGCCTCAGCGGGCACAGACGAAAGTAAGTGGAGATGCCGCCGAGCTACTGCTGATGGGCTTGCTTACCGGTTTGGGCCGCGGCCTGCACGTATCACACCTGCTCTCGCACTCGTCGCTGTTTCCGTTCGATCTCCGCGCGCATTCGAACTGGCTGAGCAGAAGCCCACGTCTTCAGTTTCATCGCCAGGGGGATCAAACGGATTTCGTCGAAATCGCGTCTTAGGCGTTCCTTCGAAAGGTCAACTCCCGGGTGTCAGACGGCAGGATGGTCCTTAAGAAGAACTTCCGAGAATCTACGACTGCATCGCCGAAGTTGCCCTCAGGACCATATCGCCCATCCGAGCGAACTTCCGAAAGTACGGATTTCCCACGCCGAATAAGCGCGTTAAATCAATGCCTTAGAAATCCGTACTGTTTGGGCGAAGTCAGGAGCTTTGGAGAAGACGGGCCGGAGAGAGAGGAACTTGGCCCTTCCGGGCGCCTGCGAGGTCAACAGCTTTTCGCCCAAAAGCGCGCGTTTCCTGGCGTTTTTCGGCG
>NZ_JAMTDX010000070.1 GCF_023806625.1 Accumulibacter sp. | reverse complement strand
TCGACAAGCCGATGCGCAACCACACGCTGATGCAGACCATCGCCCGGGCCAACCGCGTGTTCCCCGGCAAGCACAGCGGCGTGATCGTGGACTACGCCAACGTCTTCGCCTCGCTGGAGAAGGCGCTGGCGATTTACGGGGCCGGCAAGGGCGGTACCAACCCGGTCAAGGACAAGGAGCAACTGGTCGCGGCGCTGCGCGAGGCCATCGCTGCGGCCACCGCCTTCTGTGCGGGTCACGGGGTCGATCTGGCTGCGATGGAAGCCCTGCCGTTGGGCAGCATGGTGCGCCTGGCTGCCGTGGAGAACGCCATCAACGCGCTGATCGGCCCCGATGCCGTGCGGCGCGACTTCTTCGGCCACGAGAAGTTTGTCGGAACGGTGTACGGCGCCGTGAAGCCGGCCCCGGCGGCGATCGAGTTTTCGCAGCGCGTCGCCGGCATCGCCACGCTGGCGGCCGCCATCCGCGCCAAGCTCAGCCCGGACCCGCCGGATATCGCCACGATCCTGAAGCAGATCGGCGAGCTGCTCGACGACTCGATCACCGGCCACGCCATCCGCGAGGGTGGGCCGCCGGCCATTGATCTTTCGAAGATCAACTTCGAGGCACTGGCCGAGCGCTTCAGGCAATCGACGCACAAGAACACCGAGCTTGAAGCGCTGAAGGCGGCCATCGCAGCCAGGCTGGCCAAGCTCGTGCGCCTGAACCGCACGCGCACCGACTTCGCCGAGAGGTTCGAGGCGCTGATCGAGAGCTACAACAACGGCAGCCGCAATATCGAACAGCTCTTCGAGGAACTGCTGAAGTTGTCGAACAGCCTCGATGACGAGCAGCAGCGCCATGTGCGCGAGCATCTGAGCGAAGAGGAACTGGTGATCTTCGACATCCTGACGCGACCGGCGCCGGAGTTGACCACGGCCGAACGCGACGAGGTGAAGAAGGTGGCCAGGGCTCTGCTCTCCCGCCTTAAGACATTGCTGGTACTCAATTGGCGACAGAAGTCGGCGGCGCGGTCGACATTGAAGCTGGCGATCGAGGACACGCTCGACACGCTACCGGCGGCCTATGACCGGCCGTTGTTCGCGCAGAAATGCTCAGCGCTTTTCGAACATGTGTACGAAAGCTACCCGGAGCGGAACGTGGGGGTCTACTATGCCGAGGTCGCATGAACAGGCAGGCGGGCTAACAACCGGTTCCAGCGCACGGCCCGCTGCGCGGTCCGCCGCTGAACCGGAGCGATAGGCGAGAAGTGAGCGAGCGAGAAACACCGCAGATCGGTGGCACAGCAGATGTGTTCACAACCTCTGAGCGGCCACGTCGCAGACGGCTCCTCGACCTCTGACTGATGCCAGGAGGCCCTTGGTGAGTCATTCGGTACTGATCGGCAGGCTCGCAGACCTGCTCGGAAGCGACCACGTCCTGACCGGAGAAGCCGAGCTGTCGCCGTATCTCGTCGACTGGCGCGGGCGCTACCGCGGTGCGGCGATCTGCGTCGTCAGACCGCCGGACACCGCCGCGGTCTCGGCGGTGGTCCGCGCCTGCTTCGACGCCGGTGTGGCGATCGTACCCCAGGGCGGCAACACCAGCCTCTGTGGAGCGGCGACGCCCGCGGCCGGCGGCGAGACGGTCGTCGTCAGTCTCGCGCGCCTCAACCGGGTACGCGCGATCGATCCCGCGAACCACACGATCACCGTCGAAGCCGGCTGCCTGCTGCACGCCGTACAGGACGCCGCCGCTGCGGCCGGACGGCTCTTCCCACTGTCGTTGGCCGCCGAAGGCAGTTGCCAGATCGGTGGCAACCTGTCGACCAACGCCGGCGGCGTGCATGTCCTGCGCTACGGCAATGCCCGCGATCTGGCGCTCGGTCTCGAAGTCGTCCTGCCCGGGGGCGAGATCTGGAACGGTCTGCGCGGTCTGCGCAAGGACAACACCGGCTACGATCTGAAGCAACTGTTCATCGGCGCCGAGGGCACTCTCGGGATCATCACCGCGGCGGTGCTCAAGCTCTTTCCGCTGCCGCGCGCCGTCGCCACGGCCTGGCTGGCGATCGATTCTCCGGCACTGGCCGTGCGCCTGCTCGGCGAACTGCTCGAGCGTTTCGGTGCCGCGCTGACCGCCTGCGAGCTCGTCTCAGAGGTCGCCCTGGGCCTCGTCTGCCGCCATCTGCCGGGTCCGCACCCACGTGTCACGGCGAGTCCCTGGCATCTGCTGATCGAACTGTCGGCTGGCGGCGACGAGCAGCGCCTGCGCGCCGAGCTCGCCGACTTCCTGGCCGAGGCGATCGACCGTGGAGCGATCCGCGACGCGGTCCTCGCCCAGAGCGGCGAGCAGGCCGCACGGCTCTGGGCGCTGCGCGAAAACGTCGGCGAAGCCGAGAGGCGCGAGGGCCCGAGCATCAAGCATGATGTCTCGCTGCCGATTTCCCGCCTAGCCGAATTCATCGAGCGCGCCGATCGGGCGCTCGGCGAGGCGTTCCCGGACATCCGGCAGGTGACCTTCGGCCACGTCGGCGACGGCAATCTGCACTACAACCAGTCGAAGGCGGATACCGCCGGGAGCGTGGCATTCCTCGCCGAGCAGCCGGCGGTCGACCGCCTCGTCCATGACCTCGTCGACGAGCTCGGCGGCAGCATCAGCGCCGAACACGGCATCGGGCAACTCAAGCGGCACGAGCTGCTGCGCTACCGGAGTGCAGTCGAAATCGAGCTGATGCGCGCGCTCAAACGGACGCTCGACCCACGCGGGCTGATGAATCCGGGCAAGCTTCTCTGAGCGGCGGCTCGACGCAGCGCTGGCGATTCTCCCCGGGCTTCAGGGCCCGGTGGTGCGCAACCTCTCAGTGAATCGTCGGCGGCGAAGCGGAGGGGCCGGCGAAGTCGCGAAAAAGCTCGTCGATCGCCGCGCGGTCGAAGCGGTACTCGCGATTGCACAGGTCGTCGCGGACGACGACCTCGCCGGTCTCGCGGAGAGCGGCGTAAGCCTCGGACGGGCCGAGCGAGCGCAGCAGCGCACGGACCTTCGCCCAGTTCTCCGGACAGTTGTGCGCGATCGGCCGCGCCGGAAACAGACGCACGGCCTCTTCAGGGAACAGGCGCCGCAGCAACTCGTCGGCCGGCAGAGTCAGGATCTCCGCTGTGCGCACCGTCGTCGCCAGCGCTTCGACCCGTCCCCAGCCGTCGGCGTCGCGCTGGTCGGCAGTCGGCAGCTTTTGCAGCAGCAGTCCGCCCGCGGCATCCGTCGATGCCGCCAGGAAGAGGCGCGCCGGCGACTGGTCGGATTGCCTGAGGTAGTGCTCGAAGACATCGGCCAGCGTCTCGCCGTCGAGCGGCACGATGCTCTGGTAAGGTTCGCGCATCGACGGCTGGTCGAGCGAAAGCAGCAGCTGCCCGTGTCCGAGCAGGTCGGCGATCCGCTCGCTCGGCGGAGCTTCGGCGCACTTGGCCATGCCGCGAATCGCCAGGCGCTCGTTGCAGTCGATGACCAGCAGGGAGATCGGACCGCTGCCGCGCAGCTGAATGGTCAGTCGACCGGCCTGCTTGAGGCTCGCGCCGAGGAGCAGCGTCGTCGCGCTCAGCTCGCCGAGCAGCCGGGCCACCGGCACCGCGTAATTGCGCTCATCGAGCATCTTGCGCCAGACCGATCCGAGGCGGACGACTGCGCCGCAGATGTCGAGGTCGTCGAGCAGGAAGCGGTGCAGACAGTCGTCGCCCATCGGTCGCGTTCCGCTCTTCGCCGTCAGGGTCGGTCAGCGCCTGCCGCGTTCAGGAGACGGCGAGCATGCGCTCGAGCGCGAGCCGGGCAAGTTCCTTCTCGTGCTCGGGGACGCTGATCCGGTTGACCACCCGTCCCTCGGCCAGATTCTCGAGCGTCCAGGCCAGATGCTGCGGGTCGATGCGCTGCATCGTCGAGCACATGCACACCGTCGGCGCCATGAACTGGACGATCTTGCCCTGCGGCCGGACCTCCTCGGCGAGGCGATTGACCAGGTTGAGCTCGGTGCCGACGAGCCAGCGTGTGTTCGGCGCGGCTTCCCTGATCGTCCGGACGATGTGCTCGGTCGAACCGACGAAGTCCGACTGTCGGCAGACCTCGAAGCTGCATTCCGGGTGGGCGATGACCAGGCCGTCGGGATGCTGGTTGCGGAAGCGCAGGATGTGCGCCGGCTGGAACATCTGGTGGACCGAGCAGTGTCCTTTCCAGAGCAGGATCCTCGCCCGGCGGATCTGCTCGGTGCTGAGGCCGCCCATTTCGAGGTCGGGATCCCAGACGACCATCTCGTCGAGCGGGATGCCCATCCGATGTCCCGTCCAGCGGCCGAGATGCTGGTCGGGGAAGAAGAGGATCTTCTCGCGCCGCGAAAACGCCCAGTCGGCTATCGTTCCGGCGTTCGACGAGGTGCACACGATGCCGCCCCGCGCGCCGCAGAAGGCCTTGAGGTCGGCCGCCGAGTTGATGTAGGTGACCGGAGTCACGCACTCGTCGACCTCGAGCACCTCGCCGAGTTCGCGCCAGCAGCGCTCGACCTTCGCCAGGTTGGCCATGTCGGCCATCGAGCAGCCGGCGGCGAGGTCGGGCAGGATCGCCACCTGCTCGGGTTTGGACAGGATGTCGGCGACTTCGGCCATGAAGTGCACGCCACAGAAGACGATGTAGCGCGAGTCGGCCTGCGAGGCGAGACGCGAGAGCTTCAGCGAATCACCGGTCAGGTCGGCGTACTGGTAAACGTCGGCGCGCTGATAATGGTGGCAGAGCAGGACGGCTTCGCGGCCGATTCGCTCGCGGGCCTCACGAATCCGGGCGTGGCAGGCTTCGTCCTGCAGTTGTCTGAACTTGTCGAAATTGATCGCGGCAGTGTGCATGGATCGGTCAGTCGGGTTGGGGGAAAGCAAAGCCAGACCTGGCTGGCAGGGAAAGGTTCAGTCGCTTCGCTCGCGCCCTGGCGGGCGTTCAGCTCTGCCAGGGCAGGCCGGCGAGCCGCCAGCCGCCGACCTTGCCGCGCTGGCCGCTGGCATCCCTGTCGCCCTCGAAGCCCTCGAGCACGTTGTAGCACTCGATCCCCGCGGTGCTCGCCAGCGCTGCAGCGTGGTGCGAGCGGACGCCGCTGCGGCAAATGAACATGACCAGCGACTCACGGTCGATCTGCTGCTTGAGTTGCGCCAGGAAATGGGTGTTCGGCCGGTTGTCCGGATAGGACATCCATTCGATCTCGATGGCCCCGGGGATGCGGCCGACCCAGTCCCACTCGGCGCGTGTGCGCACGTCGACGAGCCGGGATCCGGGGGCCAGTTGCCAGACGTCGAAGGCTTCGCGGGGCGTCAGGGCGCCTGCGTAGGGCAGGTCGAGGTCGCGCCCGCGTGCCTGGGCGAGTTGCAGCAGATCGGTCAGTTTTCCCATCGTCTTCCGGTCGGTTGCGCGGCGAAGGTGTTCCGGCGGAGGCCGAGTATAAACCATGGACGCCGCGCTCAGGCACTGCCCACCTCAGCGGATGGCGGTCGCGTCGGTGGCGATGGAACTGACGAACTCCTGGTGCAGAGGCCCACCAGGAGGGCACCGGCATGGTGCGGATCGCGGCCGGATGCACTGTTTTCGTGCATCGTGAAAACGGTCGGAACGCGACAGGCCCTTGTGGCACAATGAATGCCTGCCTCGGCAGATATTGGCACGCTTTCTGCTAGTACCCCCGCGCATCCGTTTTTCACCTGTCGCCGGTCGTACCGGCATCTGTCTTCAGGAGATTCTGCAATGGCAAGCCCGCAAGATATCATCAACATGGTCAAGGAAAACGAAGCGAAGTTCGTCGACTTCCGCTTCACCGACACGCGTGGCAAGGAGCAGCACGTCACGGTGCCGGTCAGCGCGTTCGACGAGGACAAGTTCGAGAACGGGCACGCATTCGACGGCTCCTCGATCGCCGGCTGGAAAGGAATTCAGGCGTCGGACATGCTGCTGATGCCCGATCCGAACACCGCCTACGTCGATCCCTTCTTCGACGAGACTACCGTGGTGATCACCTGCGACGTCGTCGACCCCGCCGACGGGCGTGGTTATGACCGCGATCCGCGCTCGATCGCCAAGCGCGCCGAGGCGTATCTCAAGTCGTCGGGAATCGGGGATACCGCGTACTTCGGCCCCGAGCCCGAGTTCTTCATCTTCGATTCGGTGGCCTGGAGCGTCGACATGTCCGGCTGCAACCTGAAGATCTACTCGCAGGAAGCGGCCTGGACGAACGGCGAGAAATCCGAGGGCGAGGGCGGCATCGGTCACCGTCCGGGAATCAAGGGCGGCTACTTCCCGGTTCCGCCGGTCGACAGCCTCCACGACATCCGTTCGGCGATGGTCCTGACGCTCGAAACGGTCGGCGTCCCGGTCGAAGTTCACCACCACGAGGTGGCGACGGCCGGTCAGTGCGAGATCGGCACGCTGTTCAGCACGCTCGTCAAGCGTGCCGACTGGACTCAGGTGCTCAAGTACGTCGTGCATAACGTGGCCCATCAGTACGGCAAGACGGCGACCTTCATGCCCAAGCCGATCGTCGGCGACAACGGTTCGGGGATGCATGTCCACCAGTCGATCTGGAAGGACGGCAAGAACCTGTTCGCCGGCAGCGGCTACGCCGGTCTCTCCGAACTCGCCCTCTACTACATCGGCGGCGTCATCAAGCACGCCAAGGCGCTGAACGCGGTCACCAATCCTGGTACGAACTCGTACAAGCGGCTCGTTCCGCACTTCGAGGCGCCGGTCAAGCTCGCCTATTCGGCGAAGAACCGTTCGGCTTCGATCCGCGTGCCGCACGTCGCTTCGGACAAGGCCCGGCGCATCGAGACGCGCTTCCCGGATCCCATCGCCAACCCGTATCTCTGCTTCGCCGCGCTGCTGATGGCCGGGCTCGACGGCATCCAGAACCGGATCCATCCGGGCGAGCCCGCAGACAAGAACCTCTATGACCTGCCACCCGAAGAGGAGGCCAAGATCCCGACCGTCTGCGCGAGTCTCGAAGAAGCCCTCGCTTCGCTGGACAAGGATCGCGACTTCCTGACTCGCGGTGGCGTCTTCTCCGACGACTGGATCGACGCGTACATCGAGCTGAAGATGGACGAGGTCAACCGCGTGCGGATGACCACCCATCCGGTCGAGTTCGACCTCTACTACAGCTGCTGATTGGCAGATTCGCGGCCAAGGACGGGCTTGCCCGTCCTTTTTTTGTCTACCGATGGTCGTCGCCCGGCGTTAGTAGTAATCTCTGTCATGGGGCAGACGGGCCGCTTCCCGAGGATGCGACGGCCGGACTCGTGACCCTGCCCGGCTGCCGACACGGGAAGACGAGGACCATGAAACTGCCAGCGTTTTGTCTATCGATCGTACTGGTTCCGGCGCCGCTTCTCGCGCAGGACATCTACAAGTGCCAGGACGCCGACGGGCGGGTGACCTACTCGAACGTGCCGACGAAGGCCTGCCGGAAGATCGTCCTCGATCCGATCAACCTCTCCCCGGGGGTCAAGGGGCAGGCCGCGAAGACCCAGACGCCGTCCAGTTTCCCGAAGGTCGACGAGCAGACGCAGAAGTCGCGCGACACCGATCGGCGCCGGATCCTTGAAAACGAGCTGGCCAGCGAACAGAAGAGCGTCGAGCTGGCCAGGAAGGAACTCGCCGAGCAGGAGGCGATCATCCTGCCGAACGAGCGGATGCAGGGCGGGGCGATCAGCGGCGGCAAGGTCCAGGAGCGCCTGCAGCCGTACAAGGACCGCGTCGCGCTGCACCAGCGCAACGTCGAAGCAATCCAGAAGGAACTCGGCAATCTTCGCTGAGGGCGTGTGGAGCAATCGTCGCGGGCGACTCGGATGACCAAGCTGGGCGAAGGCGCGGCCAGGCCGCGAGCCAGCTACCACGCGGGTCGATTCGCCGCCCAACAGACCTCCGACCCGCCTCAGCTCACGGTCAGGCGCATGCAAGAGATTCCGGACTGCCCCTTCGGTGGTCTCGACTTCCTGTCCTCGGCAGTCATCCTGCTCGATCGCGGTCTGGTCATCCGCTACCTCAACCCGGCAGCCGAGAACCTGCTCGGGATCAGCAACCGGGTCTTCGCCGGTTGTCCGCTCGGTGGCGTGATCGACTGTCCCCCGAAACTGCTTTCGGCGCTGACCAGCGTGCTCGATCACGGCTGGAGCTACACCGGCCAGAACGTCGAACTGCGGCTGACTGGTGGCGACGCGCTGCCGCTCAACTGCACGGTCAATCCCGTCGAGTCGCCCGAGGTTGCCCTGCTCGTCGAACTCTGGCCGATCGACCAGCAACTCCGGGCGACCCGCGAAGAGCGCCTCGTCGAGCAGCAGCATGCCAGCCGCGAGCTGATCCGCAATCTCGTGCATGAGATCAAGAATCCGCTCGGCGGAATCCGCGGAGCAGCCCAGTTGCTCGAGGGCGAACTGAGCAACCCCGGCCTGCGCGAGTACACTCAGGTGATCATCAAGGAAGCCGACCGCCTGCAGGAGCTGATGCGCCGCCTGCTCTCGCCGCATCGTCCGATGCAGCCGGGGCCGGTGAACATCCACGAGATACTCGAGCGGGTGCGCGCGCTGCTGACCGCCGAGTTCCCGACGGTGCTCAGCGTCCATCGCGATTACGATACCAGCCTGCCCGAGCTGGTCGGTGATCGCGAACAGCTGATCCAGGTGTTCCTGAACATCGTCAGGAACGCCGCGCAGGCGATCAGCGGGCAGACCGAGGGCGGCGAAGGCCGGGGCCAGATCACGCTGCGCACTCGTGCTGCCCGGCAGGTCACGCTGTTCAAGCGGCGCCATCGCCTGGCCATCGAAGTCCAGGTGATCGACGACGGGCCAGGGATCCCCGAAGACATCGGCGAGCGGATGTTCTATCCGCTGGTCTCCGGACGCGCCGGAGGCAGCGGGCTCGGTCTGACGCTCGCACAAAGCTTCGTGCAGCAGCATCAGGGAACGATCGACTGCGAAAGCCGTCCCGGGCACACCTGCTTCACGATCCGTCTTCCGCTTGCCTGAGTCTCTGGCAGGTTTCTTGCTTCTAAGCCGATGACACAGACTGCCAGGCCCGAGGAGTCCATGAGACCGGTGTGGATCGTCGACGACGACAAGTCAATTCGCTGGGTGCTCGAAAAGACCCTCGCCCGCGAGAAGATCCCTTTCCGGAGTTTCGCTTCGGCTTCCGAGGTGCTGAGCCGGCTCGACGCCGGCGAAGAGGTTCCGCAGGTGCTGCTTTCGGACATCCGCATGCCGGGAAAATCCGGACTCGAACTGCTGCAAGTGTTCAAGGAGCGCTTCCCGGCGCTGCCGGTGATCATCATGACCGCCTACTCGGACCTCGAGAGCGCCGTCTCGGCGTTTCACGGCGGCGCCTTCGAGTACCTGCCCAAGCCGTTCGACGTCGATCAGGCGCTCGAACTGATCCGGCGCGCGATTGCCGAGGGCCTGCACCAGAGTGGGGCGCCCGACGAGGTCGATCGCACACCGGAGATTCTCGGGCAGGCACCGGCGATGCAGGAAGTGTTCCGGGCGATCGGCCGGCTCAGCCAGTCGAGTGCGACCGTGCTGATCACCGGCGAATCGGGGACCGGCAAGGAACTCGTCGCCCGCGCGGTGCATCGGCACAGTTCGCGTGCCGACAAGCCGTTCATCGCCATCAACACGGCGGCGATTCCGCGCGACCTGCTCGAGTCCGAACTCTTCGGTCACGAGCGCGGCGCGTTCACCGGCGCGGCGACGCAGCGCCAGGGCCGCTTCGAGCAGGCCGAGGGCGGCACGCTGTTCCTCGACGAGATCGGCGACATGCCTGCCGAGTTGCAGACACGCCTGCTGCGCGTGCTCTCCGACGGGCAGTATTACCGAGTCGGCGGCCACTCACCGCTCAAGACGCGCGTGCGGATCATCGCCGCGACGCATCAGGACCTCGAGGCGCGGGTCCGCCAGGGCCTGTTCCGCGAAGACCTGTTTCATCGGCTGAACGTCATTCGCGTGCGTCTGCCGAGCCTGCGCGAGCGGCGCGAGGACATCCCGATCCTCGCCCGCCATTTCCTGCAGAAAAGCGCCCAGGAACTCGGGGTCGAGGGCAAGCGCTTCTCCGAGGCGGCGCTCAGGCACCTCTGTTCGCTCGACTTCTCGGGCAACGTGCGGCAACTCGAGAACCTCTGCCACTGGCTGACCGTGATGGCTCCCGGGCAACTCGTCGAGATCGCCGACCTGCCTCCCGAGATGCGCGACGCGGCGATCACCGCTGCATTGCCCGACTGGGAGATCGCGCTCGCTGCCGAGGTCGACCGAATGCTGGCCAGCGAGCCGCAGCACTTGCACGAGAAGCTGAGCCACGCTTTCGAGCGCCTGCTGATCAGCCGTGCCCTGGCCCACACTGGTGGCCGGCGGATCGAAGCCGCGCTGGCTCTGGGCATCGGCCGGAACACGATCACCCGCAAGATCCAGGAACTCGGCATCGACGGTGGCGCAGCGGCCGAAGACCGCGACAACTGCGCGCCGCGCTGATCCCCGCTGCGGGCGAGCGGGGTTGACTGCCGCCGCCCGATTATCGGCGATAATGCGCAACTCGCCCTGACTTTGCGGTCATGACCTCGTCGCCCCGTTCCCAACTGATCGATCCGTCGCTGCTCGATTCCCTGCTCGGGACGGCGAGTGGCCGGTTCGTCGTCGACGCCCTCGCCGAGTGCCCGTCGACGAGCAGCGTGCTGCTCGAGCGCGCCCGCCAGGGCATCCGTTCGGGCACGCTGGTCGTCGCCGACCGGCAGACGGCCGGCCGCGGCCGGCGCGGGCGCAGCTGGCAGTCGTCGGCCGAGGCGAGCCTGACCTTCTCGCTGCTCTGGCGCTTTTCGGGCGGTGTGTCGAGGCTTGCCGGGTTGTCGCTGGCCACTGGCGTCGCCGTCGCGCGCGCGCTGGTTGGCTGCGGCGCCGGCGGGGTCGGGCTCAAGTGGCCGAACGACATCCTGCTCGACGAAGGCAAGGCCGGGGGCATTCTCGTCGAACTCGAATCCGAGCCGGGTGGCATGCTCGCGGTGATCGGCATCGGCCTGAACCTCGATCTGCCTCCGCCTGGCGAAGAGCCGTTCCTCTACCGTCCCGCCGCCCTCGCGCAGGCGCTCTCGCCGCTGCCCGACCGACACCAGATCCTGGCCCGGCTGCTGGTCGAACTCGCCGGGGTGCTCGACCTCTTCGCGGACGGTGGTTTCAGCGTTCTGCGCGACGAATGGCAGGTGCACCACGCCTGGCAGGATCGGGCGGTCCGCCTGTTCGACGGCGGCCGTGCCGAGCGCGAGGGCATCTGCCTGGGCATCGATGCCGACGGGGCGTTGCTGCTGCGCACGGCCAGCGGTATCGAGCGTTGCCTGGCCGGCGACCTGACGCTGCGCGCGGCATGATCGTCGCCATCGACGCCGGCAACAGCCGCATCAAGTGGGCGGTCCATGAGCGCAGCGGCTGGCTCGACCGCGGTGTGCTGGCCACTGCCGACGTCGCCTGGCTGGCCGATGCCGCCGACGAGTGGCCGGCCGTGGCGCGGGTCGTCGTCTGCAACGTCGCCGGCAAGGCGGTCGCCGAGGCGATCTCGTCGGTGCTCGGCAAGCGCTACGGCCGGATCGTCTTCCTCCACCCGAGCGCCGAAGCCTGTGGCGTGCGCAACGGCTACGAGCACGCGTGGCAACTCGGCGCCGACCGCTGGGCGGCGCTGATCGGCGCGCGCGGTTTGTCCACCGCAGCGTGCCTCGTCGTCTGTGCGGGCACCGCGACGACCGTCGACCTGCTCGACGGCACGGGGCTCTTCCGGGGTGGGCTGATCCTTCCGGGTTTCGACCTGATGCGCGAGTCGCTGGCCCGGCACACCGCGCAGCTGCCTTTCGCCGAGGGCGCCTTCCGCGACGAGCCGCGGAATACCGAGGACGCGATCTTCAGCGGCTGCCTGCAGGCGCAGCTCGGAGCGGTCGAGCGCGTGTTCGCGACGCTCGCCAGAGAGTGTGACGCGCGCTGTCTGCTGACCGGCGGCGCCGCCGGCCATCTCGCCGCGCACCTGCAGATTCCCTTCGAGTGCGTCGATGACCTGATCCTCAAGGGTCTGGTGCGCTATGCCGATACCGTCTGAGTCACTGTCCCCGTTGCCGTCGACAGGAGCCCGATGATGCCTGCCCACCTGCTGAGCACGCTGCCTTCGTTCCTCGCCTACTTTGGCGTGGCGCTGGTCCTGCTCGCCCTGTTCCTGCTGATCTACCTCAATGTCACGCCGTATCATGAGGTGGCGCTGATCCGTGCCGGCAACATCGCCGCGGCGGTCAGTCTGTCGGGAGCGCTGCTCGGCTTCGCGATGCCCGTGGCCAATGTCATCGCGCACAGCGATACGCTGGTCGACCTCGCTTCCTGGGGCGCGATCGCGCTGGTCATCCAGATTCTCGCCTATCTGGCGACGCGCCTGGCGTTGCCGCATCTGAACGAGGACATCCCGGCCGGCAGGATCGCTCCGGCGACCTTGCTCGCCGTCGTCTCGCTGAGCATCGGGCTGATCAACGCGGCCTGCATGAGCTACTGAGCGACCCACCTTCCGGTGTCCTGAACCGCTCGACACCGCTTCCCCACCATTGCTTTCAGGAGATCACCATGGCGCTCATGGACTTCATCAGGAAACAGTTCATCGATGTCATCCAATGGACTGAACAGGGGGAAGGCCTGCTGGCCATGCGCTATCCGATGCAGGACTTCGAAATCCAGTACGGGGCGCAGCTGACCGTTCGCGAATCGCAGATGGCCGTCTTCGTCAATGAAGGGCAGATTGCCGACGTCTTCTCGCCGGGTCAGTACAAGCTGACGACCCGGACGCTGCCGGTGCTCACCTATCTCAAGAACTGGGACAAGCTGTTCGAGTCGCCCTTCAAGTCCGATCTCTACTTCTTCTCGACCCGCCTGCAGCTCGACCGCAAATGGGGAACGCCGAATCCGATCACCATTCGCGACAAGGACTTCGGGATGGTCCGCCTGCGCGCGTTCGGCATCTACTCGTACAAGTTGACCGACGCCCGCAAGTTCCACAGCGAGATCTCCGGAACGCGCGAGCAGTACACCGTCGACGACCTCGACGGCCAACTGCGCAACACGGTGATCGGGTCGATGACCGACCTGTTCGGCGAGGCAGGCGTGCCGTTCATCGACATCGCCGCCAATCAGGAAGAACTCGGCCGGCGGCTCAGCGAGAAGCTGCTGCCGGTCTTCGAGCGCTACGGCCTGGCGCTCGACAGCTTCGTCGTCCAGAACGTCACGCTGCCGGAAGAACTGCAGAAGATTCTCGACCAGCGGATCGGCATGAACATGATCGGCGACCTCGGGCGATTCACGCAGTATCAGGTGGCCACAGCCATTCCGCTGGCCGCGCAGAACGAGGGCGGCATCGCCGGTATCGGTGCGGGTCTCGGTGCCGGCCTGGGGATCGGTCAGACGATGACCACCGCGATGGCCCAGGCGATGCAGGGCGGCGCTGCCACCGCGCCCGGCGCTGCGCTGGTGGCCGCGGCGGTGAGTGCCGACGAGGTCGTCGCGACGCTCGAAAAGCTGCACGGCCTGGTCGGCAAGGGCATCCTCTCGCAGGCCGAGTTCGACGCCAAGAAGGCCGAGCTGCTCGGCAAGCTCGCCTGACGGGTCAGCCAGGCGCGCGCGTGCGACCGGGTTGCTCGCCGCTTGAGCCGTGAAGACCGCGATCTGTCCGTCGTGCGGAGCGCCGGTCGGCTTCCGCTCGGTGACCTCGCTCTACGTCGTCTGCGACTTCTGTCGCAGCACACTACTGCGCAGCGGCGACAGCCTGCAGAACCTCGGGCGGATGGCCGAGCTGCTCGAAGACAGTTCGCCGATCCGCATCGGCAGCGAAGGCGTCTTCCGCGGCCGGCACTTTGCGGTCATCGGCCGCATCCAGCTCGACTACGACGCGGGCGTCTGGAACGAGTGGCACATCCTGTTCGACGACGGGCGGACCGGCTGGCTCGCCGAAGCCGCCGGAGAGCTGATCGTCAGTTCGCTGATCGCGGCTCGCGAGACGCTCCCGGCGTTCGAGACGCTGGCGCCGGAGATGCCGCTGTGCATCGGTGGCCGGAACTACCAGGTCACCGATCTCGAGACGGCGCGCTGCGTCTCGGGCGAGGGCGAACTGCCGTTCCGGGTGAACGCCGGCTACGAAGTCCGGACCGCCGACCTGCGCGGCGACGACCGCTTCCTGACCATCGACTACAGCGAGACGCCGCCGCTCGTCTTCGCCGGTGAGACGGTCGGTTTCGCCGACCTCGCGCTGGTCGGCCTGCGCGAGCCACGCGAGCCATCCGCCGGCGGAGGCCCACAGCTTGCCGCGCGAGCGTTCAACTGCCCGCATTGCGCCGCCCCGCTGAGCATCCATTCGCCGGCGATCGAAAGCATCGGCTGCGCAAGCTGCGGCTCGATCATCGGTGTCGACAACGAGAACCTGCAACTGCTCTCGCGGGCCGCGCAGGCCTTGCGCGAAGTCCCGTTCCTGCCGCTCGGCAGCTGCGGGCGGCTGCAGGAGATCGACTGGGAAGTGATCGGCTACCTGCGCCGGCGCTCGCTCGCCGACGCAGGTGAGGATGCCGACGAGGTCGACGAGGCCGGCTCGTCGTGGTCGGAGTATCTGCTGTTCAATCGCGAGCAGGGCTTCGCCTGGCTGGTCGAGTACCAGGGGCACTGGAACTTTGCACGCAGCGTCGCCAATCCGCCGTCGGTCGGTGCCGGGC
The DNA here is from genome assembly GCF_023806625.1 of Accumulibacter sp. Lineage (GTDB taxonomy): Bacteria > Pseudomonadota > Gammaproteobacteria > Burkholderiales > Rhodocyclaceae > Accumulibacter. The sequence goes on along the minus strand of NZ_JAMTDX010000070.1, from coordinate 2,115 downwards.
AGCGCGAGTTCTGGCGCGGCAAGCAGAAGTTCCGACTGTTCAACCGCGGGCGCGCCGAAGTCAGCTACGTCGTCGGCGAGTTCTACTGGCGGGTTGCCGTCGGCGAGACGGCGATGGTCGACGACTACCTGGGCCTGCCGCTGCTCCTCTCGCGCGAGCTGACCGACCGGGAATCGACCTGGTCGCAGGCCGAGTACCTGGAGCCCGAAGCGCTGTGCCGCGCCTTCGCGGTCGAGGCGCCGCCGCCGAAGCGCAGCGGCGTCTATGCCAACCAGCCGAACCCCTGGGCCGACCGGCACCGCCAGACCTGCCGGCTGTTCTGGCAGCTCGCGCTCGCGGCGACGGCGCTGCAGCTCGCTTTTGCCTTCTTCTTCGCGTCGCAGGTCGTGCTCAGGCAGTCGATCGTCCTCTCGCCGCAGAACGACGAGGTGACCAGCCAGGAGTTCGTCGTCAGCCGGCGCGCGCGCGCGCTGCTCGTCCGCCACTCCACGAGTGTGGTGAACAACTGGCTGTCGCTGAACACGACGCTGGTCGAGAAGAACACCGGCGAGGCCCACTTCGGCATGCAGGAGATCAGCCACTACAAGGGCGTCGACGAAGGCGAGAGCTGGTCGGAGGGGTCGCCGAGCGACGAACTGCTCTTCCGGGCCATTCCGGCCGGAACGTACTATCTGGTTCTCGAATACGAACTCGGCACCGACAGCCCCGAGTCGGTGGTGGACAACATCGAGGTGGTGCGCAACCCGGCGGCCTGGTCGAACTTCGTCCTGCTGCTGATCTTTCTGGCGATCTTCCCGCTCGTCTCGCGCTGGCGGCGCAGCGCCTTCGAAACGCGGCGCTGGAACGAGAGTTCGATCGGCGCCCCGGGCGGAGGCTGAGCGGCGCCGATGAGCGACACGAAACGATGATCAGGACCAACTGGATCGCCGGGCTGCTCGCGCTGGCGCTGTTCACGACCGCTCAGTATCAGGGCTGGAGCCTGTTCGCCAGCGAGCCCGAGGCGCAGACGGCGCGTTCCTCGGGCAGTGGCGGACGGCCGTGGCACAAGTAGCCCGGTACCAGCCGTCGATCTCTCTCCGGCCGGAAAGCACGCCTGAAATCAGCGGCGGCGCGGCGAGTCCGAAGGGGCCGAGCGCGGTGAGCAGCAGCGTCGCCGGCTCGGGCGTCTCCTGACGTTCGACGAGCGGCCGGCGAATCCCGGTGCCGCAGTGCCCGTCCGGACGGCCATTCGCCCGGGTTGACCTTCGTCAACCCGGGCGAAATTTCTTCGTCATGCGCTTGCGCAGCGTCAGCCGCACGGTCTAGATTGATCAAGCGGATTGGAACCGCGACTTGACGAGGCGAGGAGAACGATGGAAGAGAACTGGATCAAGCCGATGCTGGCGACTGCGTTGCTCGTGACCGCGACGACCGGCGTGGCTGCCGAGCGGTTCGATCTCGGCAAGGCCGAGTACGAGTCGAACTGCGTGCTCTGTCACGGCGCCAACCTGCGCGGAGGCGCCTACGTCGATTTTCTGAAGGTCACGCCACCCGACCTGACGCAGCTCGCGCGCCGCAACGGCGGGGTCTTCCCGTTCGAGCGGGTCTACAACGTGATCGACGGTCGGCACGAGGTCAGGGGGCATGGAACGCGCGACATGCCGATCTGGGGCAAGGACTACCAGGTCCGGGCGGCGCAGTACTACGTCGACGTGCCCTACGATCCCGAGGCCTACGTGCGTACGCGCATCCTCGCGCTGATCGACTACCTGAACCGGCTGCAGGCCAGGTAGGCGCGCCGGCGCAGCGAGCACCGCGGGGCGATGCGGCGGCCCGGCAGCGCCCGGCTGGTTCGCGGAACTTGACGTGAATCAAGGCTGGCCGGCGGGCCGCGTGATGTCATTGCACGTGCAGCGGACGCCCGGGAAAGCAGTGCGATACCCGGGTCCGAGCGAGGGTCGGGTGTCCGGCGTAGCCGGCAGCGCGGTGACCGCTCCGCCCCGGGGGAAAGACGAAACACAAGAGATCAGCAGGGCAGGCAGGGAATTCCAGCTCACCTCTGCGCCGCGCCGGTCCGCCGGGTCGCGAGCGTCGAGGCAGGGACCGTTCATCGAGGGAGTGTCATCCATGAGAGTA
>NZ_JAMTDX010000069.1 GCF_023806625.1 Accumulibacter sp. | reverse complement strand
CCCAGGGCTTTCATGGTCGGGGGCGAGTGGGCCCACTCATGATTGGTTAGGCTGGCGAAAGGCGCTACGATAGCGCCGGTCAGGGAGCGAAGGATGTCCGATACGAAACAGCTTCAGATGGCCGGTCGGCCCACTTTCGAGAACAAGATCGTCGCGCCGGCCGATCTCGCCGCACGCGCAGCCGCGTTGCCGTTGCCGAGGGTGTTCACCAATGGCTGTTTCGATATCCTGCATCGGGGACACGTGACCTTGCTCGCCGAGGCTCGCGATCTGGGCGCCGCGCTGATCGTCGCGATCAATTCCGATGCTTCCGTACGTCGTCTCGGCAAGGGCGAGGACCGACCGGTCAATCCGCTGGCCGACCGGCTGGCGCTGATTGCGGCCCTCGAGAGCGTAACCCTGGTCACCTGGTTCGACGAGGACACGCCGCTCCAACGCATCCTCGACTGTCGGCCCGAGGTGCTCGTCAAGGGAGGTGACTGGCCGATCGAGCAGATCGTCGGCCATCGCGAAGTGCGCAGCTGGGGTGGGCGAGTCGTCTCCCTGCCATTCGTTCACGATCGCTCGACGACCGGGCTGCTGGCCAGGATCAGGCAGCTCTAGTGTGCTGTCCCGCAAATGCGCTTGCCGGCTATTGCGAGAAGATCGCCGCCATACCGCGTTGCGAATCCTCGCGAGGTGTTCAATCTTGCCGCGCTTCGCACCTTGCCTGACGGCGGTTTGGCGCCGAATCTGACTGCCCTCACCTGCCTGTCGGCCCGTCCATTTCGCGCACGCTTCCTCCCCGATGTGTCAGGGGACGTGTCAAACAGCACACCAGTGGGTCAACCGCTCAGCGCGCTGTGCAGCGAAGCGAGATCGTCAGCCGACTCGGCGAGCAGTTCGTCGAGCGCCGCGCTGTCGAACAGCTGCGCCAGCCCAGTGGCATCGACCGTCTCGCAGAATGCAGGATCGCGCCAGCCGTGTTCGGGGCTGGCCAGGCGGTTGGCGACGTAGAGCACGTCGGCGAGCGTCCGTATGGTCGCGACACTCCTCTCGGTTTCGTGTTCCTGGACGACAGTGAGAATCTCTTCGGGCAGGGCCATCGCCGCGAGCAGCGCGTGCCCGATGTGGTCGTGCCATTGCACGAGCAGGCCATAGAGCTCGACCTGATCGGCGACCAGTTCTGGGAAGTTGACTGCCCGGGAGAGCAGGTAAAAGGCGCCCAGGTCGTGAATGAGCCCGACGAACATCGCCTCATCGGGCGGAACCCGGGTCAGCCGGCGTGCCAGCACACGGCAGACCGCGGCGACGTGCATGCTGTGTTCCCAGAGGCGGCGGGACAGGGCCGCGAACGGGACCATGTTCCGTGATTTGAGCAATTGTTCCATGGCCACGGCGAAGGAGACCGTGCGCACGGCCTGCGTGCCGATGCGCGAAATGGCCGTGTTCACGTCGATGATCGGCCTGCCCGACGGATTCAACGCCACCGAGTTGGCCAGGCGGATGATCCGGGTGCTCATCAGAGGCTCGCTGCTGACCAGCCTGGCCAGGCTGTCGATGCTCAGATCCGGCTTGTTCAGTGCCGTACGCACCTCGAAGGTGATGTCGAGGAAGGTCGGGAACGTGACCTCGTTGCCCGAGAGATCGCGCGCGATGTCCTCGAGAATTCGGTAACTGAGCTGACTGGTCATGGAGTTGCTTCCAGGCGAGTTGATGGTCGGTGAACCCGGGCTCGCGAACGAGTCGACTGCGCAGCTGGCCCATGCCGTTGCCCGCTCGCTTCGCGCCGACCGTTTGCGGTGTATGATCGTCCTCTTGAGCCGGGCTCCAGGGCTGCTCGCAGGCGCTGCTCATCGCTTATCCGCCGCGCTTGAGCAGGTCCCTGAGCTTGGCGAAAGGCTGAGCGGTCGCAGCGGCCTTGCCCGCCGAATTCGGCCAGCCCGCCTGCCGGGCAGCCTCCGCGTCGAGTTGACGTGCGTGCTCGTTATCGTGGCAGTAGAGGCACAACAGTTCCCAGTTGCTGCCGTCAGGGGGGTTGTCCTGGTGGTCATGATTGCGGTGGTGCACGGTGAGCTCGCGCAGGTTCCGCTGCGAGAACTCGCGTCCGCAGCGGCCACAGATCCACGGGTAGATCCTCAGCGCCTGCTCCCGGTAGCCGGCCTCGCGTTCGCTTCGTCGGCGCATCGCTTCGCCGATCGCCTGGTCGGTACGGGCGGTCTTGTCGTTGGCCATTGGCGACCTCCTCTTGCCAAAGAAAGCTGTTCGGCCGGCGTCCACATCCGACTGGGTCAGACGAGGCACCCGACGAGCGGCACACGCATCTCTGCGGCACTGAGTCCACCATGCACGCCGAGCATCGCGAATCGCTGTTCGCCAGGCAACCAGTCCTTGATCGTCCAGTTATCCTTCATCAGCAGCGTGTAGTCCCCGGTTCGCGAGGCGAGCCGGGGATTGGCCGGCGGCGGTCCGAACCAGCCGGCACCGATCAGCTGCTCGCTCACGTGAACATGTGCGGCACGACCGAGTCGGCGTCGCACATAGCTCTCGAAAGGCTGGGGATTATCCGGCGCGACGTAACAGTAGGCGACTCGCCGCTCGCCGCAAAGCGGCCGGCTGAGCAGTCCGGCGAGTTCCGGGTGGTCGGCCAGATCGATGACCCGTCGCGCTGGGGAGTCGATGAAACCGTGGTCGGCGGTGAGCAGGAGCCAGGTGCCGCTGCCGCGCAGCCGGTGCAACAGTTCGCCGAATACCCGATCGATCGCCGCCAGAGTCTGTTGCGCCTGCCGGCTGTCGGTGCCACAGTGGTGTGAGCAGCTGTCGAGTTCGGGGTAGTAGGCGTAGATGTAGCGCGAGGAGGCATTGTCCTCGATCAGGCCGACGAGACAGGCGCACAGTTCCGCGAGCGATGTGTAGGCGGCGGTTCGTGCCCCCCGCGCATGCCAGACATTGAACGCGCTTCCGGCGATGCTTTTCGGCGAGACGACCCAACAGTCCCGGTCGAGCGCCTGGAACAGCGAATCATGGCCGAACAGCTGCACGGGCAGATCCTCGGGGGATCGTCTGGCTGGGCCGACTCGCGGGGTCAGCGGCAGGATGGCCAGGGTCTGGTCAATTTCCTCCATGTGCATGTGCCAACCGGTCAGCCCGTGATGGGCGGGCGCCAGCCCGGTCATCACCGTGGTGATCGCGCTCGCCGTCGTCGATGGGAAGACGGAAGTTATGGTCCCGATCAGGTGCCTTTGCAGGTGTCCGGCGCAGGCACTTCTGGTCAGCGTGCGCAGGCCCAGCCCGTCGATCAGCAGCAGGATGACGTGGCGCGCTCTGGCGAGCGGTTCTGCGGTCAGCGCGGCGAGTTGCGGGTAGAGTCGGTGCCCGCTGCCGCAGGCCGTGGCGATGCTCTGCATCAGATTGGCGAGACCCCTGCCGTGATAGTCGGGGAGGACGATCGAACTCATGGGTAGAGCATTCTACGCCGGCGGCCGCCAATGACGAGTCCTTTGCTGGCTGACATCCTGCCTGGCACGGGGGCTGACGGCGCCGTCAGTCGTCCGACACATTCCGGTCCGCTTCCGGCGTCCCCGCTTCCAGCCGCGCCTCGCCCGGCGAGGTCCCCCCGCTGTCCAGCGGCTGGCAACGACCCGCTCCTCCCGCTTGGCGTGTTCGGAATCTTGCGCCGCGGGCAGTGCGATGGGATACTCGCCGCTCCTCGATACTCACCGGAGACGCTGATGGATGCTAAAGATTTCTCACACTGGCAAGAGATCGTGCTGCAGTACGGTTCGGAACTCGGTGTCAAGATGCTGGCCGCGATTGCCTTCTGGATCATCGGCCGCTGGCTGATCGCGCTGGTCGGACGCCTGACGCAGAACGCGCTCGAGCGGCAGAAGGTGGACGCCACGGTGATGCGCTACCTTGGCACGGTGATTCACGTGACCCTGAACATCCTGCTGGTCGTCGGCATCCTGGGCTATTTCGGCATTCAGACGACGACCTTTGCCGCGCTCTTCGCTGCTGCCGGCGTGGCCATCGGCCTGGCCTGGTCCGGATTGCTCGCCAATTTCGCCGCCGGCGTCTTCCTGATCATCCTGCGGCCGATCAAGGTCGGCGACTTCGTGACCGTCGCTGGGGTGACCGGTACCGTCAAGGAGGTCGGACTGTTCAGCTCCGCGCTGAACACCCCTGACAACGTGCTCACGCTGGTCGGCAACAACAAGATCTTCGGCGATACGATCCAGAACTTCTCGTCCAACCCGTACCGCCGCGTCGACCTCAAGGCCCAACTCTCGGGCGCGGCGGATCATGCTGCAGCGATGGCTCTGCTCAAGGAGAAGGTCTCCGCGATCCCCAATGTCAGGCCGGATCCGCCGGTCGACGTCGAGATCCTCGAGTTCAATCTCGTCGGTCCGGTTCTGGTCGTCCGGCCATACTGTCACACCGATGACTACTGGCAGGTCTATTTCGATACCAACCGGGTGATCCGCGAGTCGCTGGCAGCCGCCGGCTTTCCGGCGCCGATGCCGGCGCAGGCGGTGTTCATCAGCAATCCCGGGTGAGATGAAACGCCGCCCTGCAGTGCGGGGAAGCGCGCGTCGACCGCGTGCCATCGTCTGCAGGCCGAGCGCGCCGATTGCTGAAGTCCGTGCGCGGCGACGAGCAGGTGGCCGTCGTGCCAAGGAGGCGGGAACTACGCGCCGGGGCGTCTGACGGGGCAGACGATGAAGGCTGAGTTTCTGCCGGGCAATCGGCTCAAGCTCCTGAACAGTGGCTCCGAGTACTTCCCGCAGCTGATCGGGGCGATCCGCGAGGCGCGTCACGAGGTCCATCTCGAGAGCTACATCTTCGAGGACGACGACACCGGACGGGCGGTCGCGGACGCGATGATCGGAGCTGCCCAGCGGGGCGTCATCGTACGCGTTCTCGTCGACGGCTTCGGCGCTCGCGACTTTGCCAGGCGCCTGCAGCCGATGCTCGTCGTGGGTGGCGTCCAGGCAATGATCTACCGGCCGGAGATCTCGCGTTTCCACCTGCGCCGGCATCGTCTGAGGCGGCTCCATCGCAAGCTGGCGGTCATCGACGGAGAGGTTGCCTTCGTCGGTGGCATCAACGTGATCGACGATCTCAACAATCCCGAACGGATGCCGCCGCGCTTCGACTATGCCGTCAGGGTCGAAGGTCCGCTGTTGCAGCCGATCAACACGACCCTGCACAGGCTCTGGGAACTCGTCGTCTGGGCACGACTCAGACGTCGCTACCGCCTCGTCTCGCGGGCGCTGCGCGGCAGACCGGAGCCAGTCGGCAGTCAGACCGCAGCCTTCCTGGTGCGCGATAACATCCGCCACCGCCGGGATATCGAGCAGGCGTATCTGACGGCGATCTCGGCTGCCCGCAGGCATGTCCTGCTGGCCAACGCCTACTTTCTTCCCGGACGGCGTTTCCGGCGTGCGCTGCGCGACGCTGCCCGCCGCGGGGTGCGTGTCGTCGTGCTTCTTCAGGGTCGGGTCGAGTACCGGCTGCAGCACTACGCTACCCAGGCTCTCTACGACCGCCTGCTGCATACCGGAGTGCGCATCTTCGAGTACCGGCGAAGCTTTCTGCACGCCAAGGTGGCCGTCATCGATGACCACTGGGCGACTGTCGGCTCGTCGAACATCGATCCGTTCAGCCTGCTGCTGGCCAGGGAAGCGAACATCGTCGTGGACGACGAGAAGTTCGCCACCGAGCTGCGTTGCAGCCTCGAGGAGGCGATGACCATCGGTGCCCGCGAAATGCCGATCGAAACCTGGAAGCGCGTTCCCTGGTATCGGCGTCTGCTGCACTGGGCGAGCTACGGTCTCGTCCGTTTCTTCGTCGGCATCAGCGGCTACGGGGGCAAGCGCTGAGCAGCGAGCAGCGCACGTCGGGCGGGCACACGGCCAATCGACCACGCGCTGATCGCCCAGGTCCAGAACTCGCGCAGCGGTGCTCCAGCCACCTCCGCAGGAACCTGATGGCCGAGGAAACGGAGCGCCTCGGCGAGCAGGGGGCTTCCTGAGCCGGGGTCGACCGGCTGTGCCCGGGTCTGCTTGGAGAGCTTCTCGCCGGCCGAGTTGGCCGCCACGGGCAGGTGCGCGTAGCTCGGCGTCGGCAGGCCGAGCCTGCGCTGAAGCCAGATTTGGCGCGGCGTCGATTCGAGGAGGTCGGCACCGCGGACAATCGCGCTGATTCCCTGGGCCGCATCGTCGACGACGACAGCGAGCTGATAGGCGAACTGACCGTCGGCGCGGAGCACGACGAAATCGCCGACGGCGTGTGCGAGGTTCTGCTGGAGTCGTCCCTGGATGCGGTCTTCGAACGCCATCTCGATGTCCAGAACCCGCATGCGCCAGGCGCGCGCAGCTGCTCCGGGGCGCGCTCCCCTGCGGCAGGTTCCCGGATAGATCAGCCCGCCGTCGACCGAAGTCGCTGGACGGTGTCCGGCAATCTCGCTGCGCGAGCAGCTGCAGGCGAAGACGGCGCCTTCGCGCTTGAGGTGGCTGAATGCCGCATCGTACAGGGCGAGGCGCCGGCTCTGGACGGCGATTTCGCCGTCCCACTCGAATCCGAAGCCGGCGAGCGTGCGGACGATGCTCCCGGCCGCTCCGCGCTGCGTGCGCGGGCGATCGACGTCTTCGATGCGCAGCAGCCACTCCCCGCCGTGAGCACGCGCGTCGAGGTAGCTGGCGAGAGCTGCAACCAGCGATCCAAAATGGAGGGGCCCGGTCGGAGAAGGAGCGAAGCGACCGCGGTAACCTCCGCTTTCATGGCAGCCGACCGGAGCGATCGCGCTCATCGCCCTTGTCCAGCCATTTGCGACGTTGCGTCGCGGGCCAAGCCGACTGCCTGCCGCTTTCTCGTTTGCATCGTTGCCGGGTAAGATACGGCGCCTGAACCCAGGGCGCCACCAGGACCCCCGTCATGAGCAATCGTTCGATCACCCCTGCCGACGAAGCCGCCATTCTCGCCGAGGCCCTTCCGTACATCAAACGCTTCCACGGGAAGACCATCGTCGTCAAGTATGGCGGCAACGCGATGACCGACGAGCACCTCAAACAGTGTTTCGCGCGCGACGTCGTTCTGCTCAAGCTCGTCGGCATGAACGTCGTCGTCGTTCACGGCGGCGGGCCGCAGATCGAGAACCTGCTCAAGCGGGTCGGCAAGAAGGGGCGCTTCGTTCAGGGGATGCGCGTGACGGATGCCGAGACGATGGAGATCGTCGAGATGGTTCTCGGCGGCCAGGTCAACAAGGACGTCGTCAATCTGATCAACCAGGCGGGGGGAAAGGCGGTCGGCCTGACCGGCAAGGATGGGAGCTTCATCCGGGCGCGCAAACTGCTGCTTGCCAATGCCGACGACAGCGCGGATCTGATCGACGTCGGCCAGGTCGGCGACATCACCCAGATCGACCCATCGTTGATCGGGCACCTCGAGGCAGGCAACTTCATTCCGGTCGTCGCGCCCATCGGCGTCGGCAAGAACGGAGAAACCTACAACATCAATGCCGACGTCGTGGCCGGGAAGATCGCCGAGATCCTCAAGGCGGAAAAGCTGGTCATGCTGACCAACACTCCGGGTGTTCTCGACGAGTCCGGGAATCTGATCACCGGCATGACGCCCAAGCAGATCGACGAGATGGTCGCCGTCGGGACGCTGTCCGGCGGTATGTTGCCGAAAATCAGTTCGGCACTCGAAGCCGCGCGCAATGGTGTGAAGAGCGTGCATATCATCGATGGTCGCGTCGAGCACGCCGTACTGCTCGAGATTCTCACCGATCACGGGGTCGGTACGATGATCAGGTCGCATTGAGCGGGATGGCACGGCAGATTCCGGCTCCGGTTTGGCTATTCGACCTCGACAACACGCTGCATGACGCAACGCCGCACATCTTCCCGCAGATCAACCGGTCGATGGTCAGCTACATCTGTGACCACCTGGGTGTCGACGAGCTCGCCGCGACCGAGCTCCGCCAGCGCTACTGGCATCGCTACGGGGCTACGCTGCTGGGGCTGATGCGGCATCACGGTACCGACCCGCGGCACTTCCTCTGGTGCACCCATCAGTTTCCCGATCTCGGCCAGATGCTCGTCGTCGAACGCGGGCTGCGCAGCATGCTGCGCCGGTTACCCGGGCGCAAGATCGTTTTTTCCAATGCGCCGCTGCGCTACAGTGAACGGGTGCTCGACCTGGCGAGAATCCGGAGCTGTTTCGACACCGTCTATTCGGTCGAGCGGATTGCCTTCCAGCCCAAACCGGCGGTCGGCGGCTTCCGTAGACTGCTGCGCGGCGAGCGTCTGCGCGCGATGAACTGCATCATGGTCGAGGATTCCCTGGCCAACCTGCGTACGGCCAAGAGGCTGGGGATGAAGACGGTCTGGTTGAGCAGCAGCACCCGCCAGCCCTCGTACGTCGACGTCCGCCTGGCCTCCCTGCTCGACCTGCCCCGGCAGTGGAGGCGCCTGCGCGGGCGAGCGGAGCGGGTCTGAAGGTGGCCGCGGAGTCGGGGATGAACGGTTCGGGTTCCGGGCACGAGTCAATTCTCGAGTACAAGGCGATTCTCGATCACTCGGGAATCGCCGTCGTCTGCACCCGCAACCGACGCGTCTGCCGCTGCAATCCGCGCGCCGAGGAATTGTTCGGCTGGGCCCGAGGCGAACTCGTCGGACAGCCCGACAGGGTCTTCTTTGCCGACGACGAAGCCCGTGAAGCCCTTCGCCAGCGGGCGCTCGCAGCGCTCCGCAACGGACAGATTCTCGACAGCGAAGTGGAGATGATCCGCCATGACCGCAGCCGCTTCGTCGCCCAGCTGATCGCTCGGGCAATCGATCCGTCTGCGCCACGACTCGGCACCGTCTGGATGGTCCGTGACGTGACGGCTGAAGTCGCTGCCCGTGAAAGCAATGTGCGCCTGCTGCGCGAGCAGACGCTGATCTTCGAGCGCGCTCCGATCGGCATCGCCTTTCTCCGCGACCGGGTCATCCAGCGCTGCAATCCGAGTTTCGAGAGGATGTTCGGCCATCCGGCGGGCGAGCTCGTCGGACGTTCTACAAGGGTCTGCTTTGCCAGCGATGAAGCTTGGGAGGATGCCGGTGCGCGTGCGTACGCGGCAGTCGCCAGTTCAGGCAAATTCGTCGGCGAGTTGCCGTACTGTCGGGCCGACGGGACGCCGATCTGGTGCCAGGTGACCGGCAGTCTGCTCGATCCGGGCAGGCCGGCGGAGGGTTACGTCTGGCTCTTCGAAGATGTCACTGCGCGGCGGGCTGCCGAGGAGGCCCTGCGCGAGAGCCACCTCGAACTGGAACGACGAGTCGCCGAACGAACCGTCGAATTGTCCCGGCAGCTCGACTTCATGCGCCAGCTCGTCGAAGCGATTCCCGGACCGGTTTTCTACAAGGACCGACAGGGACGCTATCTCGGCTGCAACCAGGCTTTCCTCGAGATGATCGGCAGGCGGCGCGAGCAGGTGATCGGCGCGACCGTTCATGACCTGGCGCCACCTGACCTCGCAGCGCGCTATCAGGCTGCCGATGACGCGCTGTTTTCGCGGACCGGGTCGCAGGTTTACGAGGCGAAAGTTGCCCATGCCGATGGGACGGTGCGCGACGCCGTCGTCCACAGGGCGACCTACGGCAACCCTGATGAGCCCGGCGGCGGGCTCATCGGCGTGATTCTCGACATCACCGAGCGCAAGCGCATGGAGGCACGGCTCGAGCAGGCCGCGACGGTCTTCGACAGCAGCGCCGAGGGCATCACGATCACCGCGCCTGATGGCTCGATAATCGCCGTCAATCGGGCGTTCAGCGAGATCACCGGCTACCGCGAGGAAGAAGTCGTCGGACGCAACTCGCGGATACTGCAGTCCGGCCGGCATGACCGGGCGTTCTACGAAGAGATGTGGAACACGCTGCGCAGTCGCGGACGATGGCAGGGAGAGATCTGGAACCGGCGCAAGGACGGCCGGCATTTCCTCGAGTTCCTGACGGTCAGCGCGGTCAGGGATCGCGGCGGCGAGGTCACTCACTATGTCGGGGTCTTTTCCGACATCACCGAGCTGAGAAGAGCCCATGATCTGCTTGCCTACCAGGCGCACCACGACCCGCTGACCGGTCTCCCGAACCGCCTGCTCCTCGGCGACCGGTTGCACAAAGCCTTGCAGCGTGCCCATCGCGACGGGAAGCAACTGGCGGTCCTGTTCATCGATCTCGACCGCTTCAAGAACATCAACGATACGCTGGGCCATCAGGCAGGCGATCAGGTGCTCTGCGAGGTCGCACGGCGACTGAGTCGGCTGATGCGCGAATCGGACACCGTCGGGCGGCTCGGTGGCGACGAGTTCCTGATCCTTGCCGAGGACATAGGCGGCCCTGGTGCGGTGTCACACGTTGCCGAGAAGATCATGAACGCCCTGCAATCGTCGCCGGTGACCGTTGGACAGGAGTTCTTCGTCGGGGCGAGCATCGGGATCAGCCTCTTCCCGCAGGACGGGGGCGACGGCGAGACGCTGATAAAGAACGCGGACGTGGCCATGTATCGGGCCAAGGAACGCGGGCGAAACGCCTACGAGTTCTTCACCCGCGAGCTGACGCGTACTTCGCTGGCTCGCCTGCAGATGGAGACCGACCTGCGCCGCGCGATCGAGCGGAACGAGCTGAGGGTCTTCCTGCAGCCGCAGTTCTCACTGGCTTCCGGCAGGCTGGTCGGTGCCGAAGCTCTGGTTCGCTGGCTGCGCGCCGATGGCGGACTCGTCCTGCCCGGCGAGTTCGTCCGGCTTGCCGAGGAGTCGGGCCTGATCGTTCCGATCGGCGAATGGGTTCAGCTGACGGCTTCCCGGCAGTGGGCGGAATGGCTCGCCGCCGGCCTCGAGCCCGGAGTCCTGTCGATCAATGTTTCCGGAGTCGAGTTCGCTCGTGGTAACATCCGCCACGTGGCAAAAGGGACGCTGCTCGCCACGGGTCTTCCGGCAAGGTTCCTTGAGCTGGAGATCACCGAAAGTGCGATCATGAGCCACGCCGGAAGTGGCCTCGGGGTCCTCGACGAACTGCGAGCGTTGGGCCTGGGTCTGGCCATCGACGACTTCGGTACCGGCTACTCATCGCTGGCTTACCTGAAGCGGCTGCCGCTGAACAAGCTCAAGATCGACCAGAGCTTCGTTCGCGGTCTGCCTGGCGACCTCGACGATGCGGCGATCACCCGCGCGGTGATCGCCCTGGCCCACAGTCTGCAGCTGACTGTGATCGCCGAAGGTGTCGAGACCGAGGCGCAGCGTGCCTTTCTCTCGGGCGAAGGCTGTGACGAGATGCAGGGCTACCTCTGCGGCAGGCCGATGCCCATCGACGAGTATCGCGAGCGCTTCCTGTCCGTCTGAGACGCAGCGACGGGGTCGTCGCGAGTCGGGCGGGATGTCTGTCTTTCAGCGAAAGGCAGGAGCGGGCGCCGTTTTGCACGGAGCATGTGTTGCCGAGCCAGTCGGCCGTGCTCGCCTGGCCTTGTGCGGAACAGGGTTGGCAACGTATTGGGGAGGCGGCGCACGAGCAGCCTCGTCTTCAACTTCCATAGTCCAGACGCGTCTGGCCTTTGCGCAACAATGTCCAGTTCTCACCGTATGCCGTTCATCGACGCCTTGAAGGCGCTGGCTTCACAATTGATCGTTCTCCATCACCTGGCGTTCTACGGACCATTGTCCGACCAGGCACAGGAACTGGCTCCAGGCCTGATCTCGTGGCTCAGTCAGAACGGCCGCTACGCGGTGCAGGCGTTTCTGGTCATCGGTGGCTTTCTGGCCGCGCGCAGCGTCGCGCCAGCCGGACTGCTGCTCGCACGCTCGCCGCTCGGGCTGCTCTGGCGACGCTATCTGAAACTGGTCACCCCGTTCCTGGTCGCGGTTCTGGTGGCCATAGCCAGCGCCGCGCTGGCGCGCCAGTTGATGAGCCATTACTCGATTCCCGAGTGGCCCACGACCGGGCAGGTCATCGCCCATCTCTTCCTGCTGCACGGCATTCTCGGCTATGACGGACTGTCGGCTGGCGTGTGGTACATCGCCATCGATTTCCAGCTGTTCGTCCTGTTCGTCGGCGTGCTCTGGCTGGCGCGACGCGTGCAGCGTCCGGAGCGCGCAGGTCCCTTGCCCGCGGTGCTTCTCGTCGGGGCCCTGGCCGTGGTGTCGCTCTATCACTTCAACCGGAACGGCGACTGGGACAACTGGGGAATCTATTTCTTCGGTTCCTACGCGCTGGGTATCGCTGCCTGCTGGGCGACGGACCCGAAGAGGCTGGTCGGCTGGCTGCTGCCGGCGGCTGGGGTGGTCCTCGTCGCGCTGGTCATCGACTTTCGGCCGCGCATCGCGGTCGCGCTGTTCGTCGCGCTGAGTCTCGTGCTGGCGCGGGTCGGCGGGCTACTCGAAGACTGGCCGCGGTCGCGGCTGGTCTCCTGGCTTGGACGGATCTCTTACTCGGTCTTTCTCATTCATTTTCCGGTCTGTCTGCTGATCAGCGGGCTGTTCGTGCGCTTTGCTCCGCCAAGTGCGTGGGTCGGCGCGGCGGGGGTGCTCATCGCCTGGCTGGGCAGCGTCCTCGCTGGTGCCCTGTTTCACCGTTTCGTCGAGACGGCTGCGGACCGGCGACTCCTCGTCCGGCTGCCCGCGATCGGTGCGGTGAGGAACGGCCAGACTGCCTGACCGGTGGCAGGGCAATCGTGGCGATCCGGACGGGAGACCGGCCCGAGCGTTCGGAGGCGCTGATCTACCCGTCCCTGCTGATCCAGGCTGCGGCGCTGAGCGCGTAATAGCTGAGAATGCCGTCGGCACCGGCACGCTTGAACGCCAGCAGGCTCTCGAGGACACAGGCGCGTTCGTTCAGCCAGCCATTCTGTACGGCGGCCTTGAGCATCGCGTACTCGCCGCTGACCTGATAGGCGTAGGTCGGGACGGCGAACTCCTCCTTGACCCGCCGGACGACATCCAGATATGGCAGACCGGGCTTGATCATCACCATGTCGGCACCTTCGGCCAGGTCCATCGCCACCTCACGCAGCGCCTCGTCGCTGTTCGCGGGGTCCATCTGATAGCTCTGTTTGCTTCCCTGGCCGAGGCTGGCGGCTGAGCCGACGGCGTCGCGGAAGGGCCCGTAGAAGCTCGAAGCGTACTTCGCCGAGTAGGCGAGAATCCGCGTGTGGATCTGGCCGTCTTCGTCGAGCGCCCGGCGGATCCGCCCGACCCTGCCGTCCATCATGTCCGAAGGGGCAACCACATCGGCGCCGGCCTGCGCGTGAACCAGAGCCTGCCGGGCGAGCACTTCGAGCGTTTCGTCGTTGAGCACGTAGGCGCGCGGATCGCGCTCATCGATCAGGCCGTCCTGGCCATGGCTCGTGTAGGGGTCGAGAGCGACGTCGGTGATCACGCCGAGTTCCGGGAGTTCCCTCTTCAATGCTGCGACGACGCGCGGGACGAGCCCGTCGGGGTTGCAGGCTTCTTCCGCTCCGGCCGTCTTGGCGCTGCCGTCGATCACCGGAAAGAGCGCGAGCGCCGGTATGCCCGCTGTCAGAGCCTGTTCTGCCGTCCTCAGCAGCCGGTCCAGGCTTTGTCGTTCGATTCCGGGCATCGACGGTATCGGCTCGACACGGCACGTGCCTTCGACGACGAAGACGGGGTAGATGAGGTCGTCCGTGGTCAGTCTCGTTTCACGGATCAGGCGACGAGAGAAGTCGTCGCGTCGCATGCGGCGCATGCGCAGCAAGGGAAAGGCTGGCGGATAGTGCATGTGATGGGCCGTCGGTGAGCAGAAAAGGGAATCGGAGGGTAGGGGGCGTCAGAGATCCGCGATGCGTCAGACGCTGTTCTGCGGCATCCCGCGGCTGGTCGATGGTGTCTATCGCCGGCGGGATGGGCCGTCGGGCGAGGCCCGGCAAGCCTCGGGCGACTCTGCCGGGGTCACCGGGGACGACCCTTCGTCAGGGGCGACTCCCGTGAGGCCGAGCCAATCTCCGAGGACGTTTTCCGCCTCGGGGAGCCCGGACTTCCTGAGGCTCGAGAAGAGCTGAGCGGAGCACTGGCTGCCGATCTCCCCAAGTTGCGAAGTGACCCGCCGGAGCGTCAGCAGCCGCTGCTCGTGAGAGAGCTTGTCTGCCTTCGAGAGCAGGACGTGGATCGGCTTGCCGGTCGGGGCAAACCAGTCGAGCAGTTGCCGGTCGAGCACAGTCAGCGGGTGACGGCTATCCATGATCAGAACCAGCCCGCGGAGCGCTGGACGCTCGCGCAGATAGGGGGCGAGAAGCCGTCCCCATTGGGCACGGATCTCCGCTGGAGCCTTGGCGAAGCCATAGCCCGGCAGGTCGACGAGATATCTGCCTTCGGCGACACGGAAGTAGTTCAGGTTCTGCGTCCTTCCTGGTGTCTTCGAGACGAAGGCCAGGCGGGTGTGATCGGCCAGCGCATTGATCGCCGAGGACTTGCCGCAGTTCGACCGTCCGGCGAAGGCTACTTCGCTCAGCGAGTCGCTGGGCAGATCGACGAGTCGAGCAATGGTCCGGTAAAAGACCGCGTTTCGAAAGAGAGGCATCTCGCGGCAGGTCGAAGACGAAGCGCTGCCCGGACACCCGCCCGGGCAGCAAAGTGGTATAGAATATCAGCTTTGATGTGGCTTCTTCAGCCTTGGGTCAGTGATCGTTGTCAATGGGAGTTCGGAGATGATTCGTACAGCGGTTCTTGCGGTTCTTGCGGCTCTTGTGGCCGTCAGTTTCCCGTCGCTGGCTACAGACCAGGAAAGGAGCAAGCCCGATCTGGCCAAAGCCCGGGAGATTGCTGAAGGGGTCTGTGTGGCCTGTCACGGTGCTGACGGCAATAGCCCGGTCCCAGCCAACCCGATTCTCGCTGGTCAGATTCCCGAGTATCTGCACAAGCAGCTCAACAATTTCAAGGCTGCCGATGGCAAGCCCGCGGAGCGCAACAACCCAATCATGGCGGGCATGGTCGCGGCCTTGTCCGACGAGGACATGCGCAGTCTGGCCGTCTACTTTTCGCAGCAGAAGATCAAGCCCTCGGTGGCCAAGGAAGAAAAGCTTCTCGCCGAGGGCAAGCAGTTGTGGCGCCGCGGCGACTTCGCCAATGGCGTCCCGGCTTGCGCAGGCTGCCACGGGCCCGCGGGGGCCGGCCTCCCGGCGCAATACCCAAGGCTTTCCGGGCAATACGCCGAATACACGGTGACCCAGCTGAAGTCGTTCCGGAGTCACGAGCGGCGCAACGATTCCGAGAAGGTGATGCGCATGATCGCCGGCAAGCTGTCCGATCACCAGATCGACGCTGTTGCCGAGTACGCCGCAGGGCTGCGCTGACCGAAGTTGACAGGGCACGCGAGGCGGCGACGCCCGGGTTTGGCGACGCCTCATCGATCTCCTCCCCTGGCGCAGCACCGAGCATCCGCCAGGGGGTCGAAGGTGATGACCAGAAAGGACACTTCATGAAGACCATCAGGCAAATCCTCGCCGGCAAGACCAGGCCTCTGGTCACGGTCTCCCCCGACGATCGAGTCTTTCAGGCGCTGCAGGTGATGTCCGACCACAACGTCGGGGCCGTGCTGGTCGTCGACGGAGAGAATCTCGTCGGTATCTTCTCGGAGCGCGACTATGCACGCAAGGTGATCCTGCTCGGCAAGGCGTCGAAAGAGACGCTGGTTCGCGAGATCATGAGTGACCGGGTGCTCTACGTCACCCCCGACCGGTCGGTTGACGAATGCATGGCGCTGATGACCGAGAAACACTTCCGCCACCTTCCGGTCCTCGACGACGGCAAGGTCGTCGGGATCGTCTCGATCGGTGACGTGGTCAAGGAAACGGTCTGCGAGCAGCAGTTCATCATCCAGCAGCTGGAAAAGTACATCGCCGGCTGAGCGGGATCTGCCCCGGGTCTCTCGTTCGGCGGCCCGCCCGGCGGGCGCGCGGTCGGCGGATCGTTCCGATGTCCGTCAGGGAAGTTCGTCCATCCCCGACCGGGTCAGGTGTCCGGTCTGACCCCATTGCTCGAGAGTCCACGATTCGTCGCTGACGCGAATCCAGTTGATGCCCGCGTTCGGAATGACGAAGTCGCGCGGTTGGCTCAGGCTGTTGCCGCGCGCGAGACGGTTGACGATATCGAGCACCCCTCCGTGGGTGACCACGACGATCGTCTGTCCACCGTGGGCAACGCTCAGATCCCGAAGGCCGGCAATGACTCGCTCGCTGAGCTGCTCGAGGCTCTCGCCGCCGAAGGGGATCGCGAACCCCGGGTCACGCGTTTCGAAGGCGTGGTAGTCAGCTGGGTATCTCTGACGAGATTCGTCGTAGGTCAGGCCTTCGAAGAATCCGTAGCGACGCTCGCGGAACTCTGACCGGAAACGCAGAACGAGATTGAGTCGGGCGGCTATTCGCTCGGCTGTCTGTCTTGCGCGGAGCAGATCGCTGCTGTAAAGCGCGTCGATCGGCTCACGGGTCGCGAGCCAGGTGGCCGCTGCATCGGCCTGGGCCAGTCCTGCCGCGTTGAGCCCGATGTCGATCTGTCCCTGAATCCGTTTTTCGGCGTTCCAGGTCGTCTCGCCGTGCCGGACGAGACAGAAGCGCGTCGATTTCATTTCTTTGTTGACCAGGCTGCGGTCTCGCAACCGTGCGAGACCGACCGGCGTGCTGCCGCCACGGGCGTATCGAGCCCGCCGTCCGATGACCTGCCGAGGGCGTGATTGTAAGTCATCTTCGATGCGGCGAGCTTCGCCTGACGACCGTTCCTCGCCTCGTCCATCTCGGCGGCCACGGCACCGGCCGCAGGTAACGGGATCGCCTCCGTACGATTCCGGCCTTCTCGTCCGCATCCCGGGTGCCAGCGTTGTGCACTTGGCAAGCGCCGGAAGCCTGGTCGTCACCTGGTGGACCGACGCTGCCGTAACCCCCCGAGCATCGACGCGCGGCAGATCCGCGTAGGGAGCGTGGCCTGCGAAGCGACGTCCGCCCAAGGCTTCAGGCGACTGCAGCTTGTTCCTTGTGCTCGCGGCGGCGGATTGTGATGCGATCGCACTGCTGCACGATCGTCACCGGGAAGTGGCATGACGTGCTAACATCTTTCGTGGCGGGTCTCCCCGCATCGCAGGATGGTGAACCTGGTCAGGTCCGGAAGGAAGCA
>NZ_JAMTDX010000068.1 GCF_023806625.1 Accumulibacter sp. | reverse complement strand
TCGATGGGGCAAGGCTACCACTTATCCTGCTGTCCGAAATCCCGAAGCCCCCTCTGTTGACCAGATGCAGCAACTGCCCGGCGGCGTCGTAGGCATAGGTGGTATAAACGCCGTTGCCGAGCGTCTTGAGCGCGATCCGGCCGGCGGCGTCGTACTGATACAGGACCACCTGCGCGCTGCTCTGGTCGGTGATCCGCGACAGGCGGCCGACCGTGTCGAATTGATAGGACAGTTGATGGCCGAGCTGATCGGTGCTGGTGGCGCGCCGGCCGGCGTTGTCGTAGTTATAGGCCAGCCAGCGCCCGCCGGGGCCGGGATAGTCGATGCGCGTGAGGTAGTCGTGGGCGTCGTAGCTGAGCGTGGTCGTACCGGTGGCGTCGGTGGCGCTGGTCAGATTGCCGCGTGCGTCGTAGAGGTAGTCGACGTGCGTACCGTCGGCGTAGGTCTTGCGCGTGATCTCACCGTCACCGTTGTAGGTGAAGCCGACCGGCGTCCCGCGGCGGTTGGTCCAGGTGGTGGACTGGCCAAGGCTGTCGTAGGCCCAGCGTTCCTGGCTGCCATCGGCGTAGGTGATGTTGCTGAGGTTGCCGTGGCTGTCGTAGTTGTAGTCGGTGAGGTTGCCGTTGGCGTCGGTCAGCTTGTCGAGGCGGTTGAAGTCCGCCGTGTAGGTGAAGCTCGTGGCATGTCCCATGGCGTCAGTGAAGCGCGTCAGGTTGTCGCCAGAATCGTACTGGAACAGGCTGGTGCGGCCGGCCGGGTCGGTGACTCTGCTCAGGTTGCGGTTGGCGTCCAGCGAGACGAGCACCGAGTTGCCAAGCGGGTTGGTGTTTTTTAGAATCGTTCCCCCGTCGTCGAAGAAGAACTGCGACAGGTTGCCCAGGGCATCGGTCGCGGTCACCGTGCCGGCGGTGTTGTAGCTGAAGGTGATGGCCTCGGCGCCGCCGTCGCGGGAGGTGCTGGCCAGGCGGCCATGGCTGTCGTAGGTGTAGGTGCGGTGGCTGCCGTCCGGGAAGGCGATTGCGCTGAGGGCGTGCTCCTTCGCCGCGCCCTGGCCGGTGAGGTAGGAGTAGCTGGTGACGCGACCGTCGTAGTCCTGGACGGAGCGCAGGTGCTGGTTCGAGGCGTCGTAGGTGTAGAGCGACTGGCGGCCGTCGCTGTCGGTGACACTGGTGATCCGTCCGGCGCCGTTGTAGGCCAGGGTGAGGGATTGCCCGGAGGAATGGGTCAGGCCGGTCAGATTCGCGCCGGTGTAGGTGCAGTTGATGCGGTTGGCGTTGCTGTCGCGCACGAAGTCGAGTTTGCCGTCGGAACGGAAGTAGTATTGAGTGCCGTCGGTCTCGGTGAGCATGTAGGAGCCGCCGACATAGGACGTGAGGATCCCGTGGTCGCCGGCAGCGCCCGTGTAATGGGTCGAGGTGGGAGTAGGTCCGGGAACCGGCCCGGGGGGCAGCAGGAGATGCCTGGCGGCAACAGCCGGTGCGCTGAACGCGCGCCCGTCCGGCTCGAAGATGCGCGGCGTACCGGTCATGTCAGTGATCCTGACCGTACCGTCGGTCTCGGTCGCCAATGAAAGCTGCCAGTTGTTTGCCCAGCCGCGCCCCAGCGGACCCAATTCAAAACGGCGCGAAATCGGCTGCGCGTACGCCTGCGAGAAGACGAGGTCCGGCCCTGGCGCCGGCATTGCCGCCTGGGTGCTCGACGCGAGATACCGGATGGGATTGAGCCCTTCGGCCTGGCGAAGCTCGAAACCAAACAGGCGCGAGACCTCCGAGGTGGGGGCACCCAGATTGCCGAGGAAAGATGCGTTCTCGTTCAGCGCCGCAAGGTAGCCGGTCCAGGTACCCCCGACGTCCGAGACAAAGTTACTCCAGATCGCCTGCCAGGCATCCGGCCGGACATAGTCGGGCCTAATCGAGTTGCCGATAGAGTTCCAGTCCACAGTGTTGCCGTCGTCCCAGGCCACGCCGACACGGAACTCCACCTGGCTGTCCCCGAAGTCCCATGGTTGCTGCAGCCCGGCAAAGTACACCGGCATCCGGCCGGACTCGCCCGGCTGAAGAACGCCCGGCGTCGAGCCGGTCGTCAGAAACTGCACCGAGCTGGAAAAGCCGGCGGGAACGGCACTGGTCCAGAAACCTGTACTGACGCGGGCCTGGTCCAGCGTCATCAGCGGCCGATCGCTGCCGTCCGGGTCGTCGGAATATAGGATCAGCAGCGGCGCCGGAATCGCCTCGTTACCGGTGTTGGCGTAGTCCACGTACAGCGTCGCGGTGGCGTGCCTGCCGAGCACCGACGGCACCACGAGCTGGATGTCGAGTTGGCCGGCGGCCGCGCCGGTAACCGTGAAGCCATTTGCCAGCAAGTCCGGCACACTACCCGGCTCGCTGGCCAGCACCGAGTACATTCCTGGAGTCAGGCCGGCAAGCGAGAAGTTCGCCGTCGCGCGGGTAGGCGAATTGACGACGACCGATGCCGGAGCAATGATGCTCGCGTCGGGTGCTATCAGGGAGAACGTCGTCGCTGCCTCGAACCCGGCGCCGGTCAGAGTCAGCGTCGCCGTGGCGTCGGCGGCGTAGCGATCCGGCGTGACGGCGCTGAGATAGACACCGCTGCTCGTGGCCGAGATGTCGAAGGAGCTGTTGGTTCGGATCGTGTCGCCATAGACCAGTGCGTACCACGGGCCCGCGTAGGCCATCGGCACGACGATCTCGTGATCCGGGGCGGCGGAGCTGGTGAAGCGATAGTCGTAGTCGGCACGCGTGGGCGGCGCGCCGAACTTCAGATACAGCTCGCTGACGTTGTTCGACGCGTCGTCGTCGAGGACGACCTTCAGCGGGTTGCTCGTGGGCACATCGATGCGGAACAGTTCGGCCTGGCCGCTGCCGGCGAACTGTCCGGTCTGGAAGCTGCCGAGCGCCAGGTCGGTGACCCGCGTCTGCTGCATCTGGAAGGCATAGGAACCACCCGTATGGCCGCCAGTGCCCTGGGCCGTCAGCGTATACGTGCCGGCGCTGGGGAGGGTGATCAGGTCGGAATCGCGATCGAGGTCGGAGAACCCGGTCCAGCCGGCGGGTCCGGACAGATCGAAGAGAATCCCGGTGCTGGAGCGGTTGACCAGATCGAAGCGGACCTGGGTGCCGCCCGTTGCCGAAAACTGCCATTGGTCCACGCTGTACGGGTTCTCGATCAGGCCCGTGGCCTGGCGATTGAGGAGCAGCGGTGAGACATCCGCGGTCACGTCCCAGACGGTGGCGAGGTAGTTGCCTTCCTGTGCGAGATGATCGACGGGCGCCTTGACGCGAACGCGATAGGTCCCATCGGCCGGGATCGCCACCTTCTCGAGCCCTACGACCTGCCCGGGTGCAGTGCTGTCCTCGCTGGCGATGATTGTGCCCGCTCCGTCGACGAGCTCTACATGGGCCCAACTCAGCGCCGGCGACAGGACACCGCTTCCGCCGGTATCCACGGCTACCGTGATGGACTGCCCTCCACGGGCGAAGAAAGACCATTCGTCCAGTTGCCCGGCCACCGAGATCGCACCAGGTGTGGGACTTGCCATGTTGATCGGCCCGCTGTCCGCGATCTGGATGATCGATCCGCCGATGATGGTGCTCCTGCCGCTGATCTGCGCTGCGCGTGTGTAGAGGTGCAGGCCATCCAGGTCCAGCGTCGCACCGTCCGCAACGATCAGCGAGTTGGTGTAGAGCGCTTCGGGGTCAGTGCCGGCTGCGTTGTCCGACAGGTCGACGAGCTTCAGGTAGGTGTTGTTCGACAGCTTGAGCGTGCCGTAGACGAAGTTGCGCGAGAAGCCGGCCGGATCGTCGCTCAGCTCGCGTCCCATGACCTCGATTTGTTGAGGGCTGGCCGCGGCACCGGCTCCGTCGAAGCAGACCAGCGCCTGTGGGGCGTATTGGTCGGCGTTGCGGGTGGCGCCAAGGAGATCGCCACTGATGTTGAACGTGCCGACCGCGACACCAGTCAGTATGCCGAGATCGTCGACCCGGAACGATCCGTTGAAGTCGAAGATACCGCCGGCCTCCGGGTTGAGTACGCCGGCGTTGATGAAGTCGCTGGTGTTGATGGCAAGCGAGTTGCCGGGCAGGCTCAGCGTAGTGCGGTTGACGAACTGGCTGCCGGTACCGGTGGTGGAGAACGTGTTCCCGCTACCCCAGGTGGGGTGCCAACCGGCAGGAAGGGTCCAGACTGCGCCGTTGGCGGCGGTCAGGGCGGTACCATTGAGGGACGTGATCGCCGTCACGTCGAGCACGCTGCCGGCGCCATCGAGCGTCATGTTGTTCCGGTGACTGATCGCCCCGGCCAGGGCTATCTCGCCACCCGCCAACGCCTTCACGCTCGTCGTGTAGTAGTACCAGGGATACGGATAGCCACCGCTCTGATGCTCTCCACCCCCGTAGAAGCTGTCCAGATGTGACAGGTCGATCCGGCTCCCCACCCCGTTCGCCTCGATCGTCGTGTCACCATAATCGAACCCCCGGTAGCTCGTCGCCACCGGGAAGAGAATCTGACCGCCCGTTGATGCCGTAAAGCTGTCACGTGCAAGCGTGGTCGCTGCAGAAAACGCCAAGACCGCACCACCACTGACATTGACCGTCGCGTCCGCAAGCTCGGTCACACCTGACACGTCCATCGTGCCGCCAGTCCCGTCAAGCGTCCACGCGGTGTAGCCCTCAACGTCCCCGGATATGGCCACGTGCCCGCCACTGAGCGCAGAGATCTGCGTCGCGCCGCTGGACCCACCAAC
This sequence comes from Accumulibacter sp., assembly GCF_023806625.1. Classification (GTDB taxonomy): domain Bacteria; phylum Pseudomonadota; class Gammaproteobacteria; order Burkholderiales; family Rhodocyclaceae; genus Accumulibacter. Next base: position 12,785 of record NZ_JAMTDX010000068.1, on the reverse strand, counting down.
GGCCCCGGTCAGACCCGAAAGATCGACCCTGCTCGCCACCCCGCTCGCCTGAATGGTGTTCCCCCCGGCGCGGCTCGTGAAGGTGGTCGCTCCCGCCAGCGACAGGACTCCTCCGTTCGCGGCATAAAGATCCACCGAGTTGAGCGTTGCTGCACCCCCGGCGGTCACGCGTGCGCTCGAACCCTGGACAGTTACACTGCCGTTGCTGAGGTTCAACACTCCCGCGCTTGCCAAGATTTCGCCGGTATCGCGGACCGTTCCAGACAGATTGAGTTGGGCGCCAGCTCCCGCGAGTTGAATGGAACCATTGTTGTCGGTTTGCTGGGCAACAGTAAGGCTCGCGCCATTCACGACCACGGTCTCGGAGTTGGTCAAGGACCTGATCGACACGTCCTGATCAATCGTGATGGTCGCGCTGTCGGCGACGTCCAGGATGACCTCGTAGGTGTCCGTTGCCGTATCGTTGGGAACCACACCGATGTCCCAGTTGGTCGGGTCAGACCAGTTGCCTGAGCCGCCAACCCAACTGGCTACCAGAACGGAGGTCGGCTGCGCGTTGAAAGCAGCGACATCCACGACCGCCCCCGCCGCACTACGCGCCGGCCCGACAGATTCTGGCTGACTGACGCGCGTGCGCTCGATCAGCAGCTCATACGGGCCAGATCGTGCGCCCTGTGCCGCTGGGCGAACCTCGATGTAATAGGTACCCGTCACCAGGATTTCCTGATTACTGATCGCAGCATCGTCGCCCGGACCGCCGTTGTCGTCGGCGGCGATCTCACGGCCACTGGCGTCTCTCAACGAGAGATACGGGTCCATGTCGCTGTCCGGCGTCTCGACGCTGAGCGAGACGATGTCACCCTGCTGCAAATCGAGCCGCCACCAGCCCGCGCCCGACTCCGGTGACGCCGAAACGTGCGCAACAGCGAGCCCGCTGGTTGTTGGGTCATCGCTCAGCGACAGCAGCGTGCTGCTTGCCGCATCAGCCCCATCGACCTGCGACTGCGGGATCTGCGACGAGGCACCGGGGTTGAAATCGGCTGACAGCAGCAGCCTCGGCTCCAGCGTCTCGAAGAGGATCTTGCCGGCAAACGGCGCAACAGCGTCCCGCGCGCTCCGCGCCCTGCCAAGCGCCTCGAAGGCCCTCTGGCAGGCGGCTGGAAGACGGGCAAGCAGTGATCCTCCCGTCGGCGCCGCAGCGCGACAGGAAAGCTGAGAATTCCTCGACATCGCCATTTCCCCCACGCAAAGTTCCGAGCCATCTCGCTTGCTCGATCCATGACCGACGAGCCACCCCCTGCTCGCTTTGGTGTTCATGTCATGGAATGAACACTCTTTACAGAATAGGCACCGGGCTCGTGGTTTTCCACCTCGTTTTGCTTGCTCGCGACAGAACATGCCGAGCGGCGGCTCTGGTAGCCGTCAGGCACGAGCAGTGGGGGAAAATGGACGGAACATCACGTCAGCGGCTTGGAGCCTGCCGGCCACGCTGGAATCCCTGCACTTGTGCGAGGAATCAGCGCGAACGCTCTCTCGGGCGACCGCAAACGCGGCCGCAACCATTGATTGAGGAATCGGCCTGCCGAGCGAACCGCAGCTTGCGACACTGGCGCTCGCTCCGGAAGCGTCGCGCCCAGACAGCAGCCAGTTCGATCCGGGCAGCGCCTTGACCAAGGTCGCCTGGCGGTTGCAGAAGACGAGGAGTTGTCCGCTCAAGGCGTTCTGGCGCAGGACGTGGCGAGTGGGTACCACCGGATGGTCCACCGAAAGCCGCAGATCGACCCGGCAGTCGCAGAGCCGGACACGCTTCGGGTCTTCGGGCAAGAAGTGACATCCGCCCCGAACGAGGCGCAGTCCTCCGCCGACGCCGAGGATCAGTCTTGCAGGCGCAGTCCGGGCTTCCTCGCCGCGCAAGCTGCCGATGTCGAGGACGGCGACCGGCGTCGCCCTCTGCGCTCAACCGGGTCAGCCTGGCGAGAAGCCACTTGTCGCAGGCGGCCTGGCCAGCAATGGAAGCCGGTAGCGCTCGCCTTCACGCCGACAGGATTCGGCGACGCGCAACTCCCGACCGCTGCAACGCGACAGCAGCATCGGCCGCTTCTCGGCGCTGCGTCGACCTGAGAGGCTCTTCGCCCACTTCGTTTCGTCGATCGCCGTACCCCTTCGGCGACGACCACAGCGGACACCGTGTCTTCGAGCCCGGTGATCCCGCCCGACCAGCGGGGTACGGCCAAACCAGCCCAACGCTCGGTCGACTTGACAGGTCTTGTCGCCTGCTCGCGCCTCGGATCGTAGCCCGGTCTCGCGAGAAGTGGTTCACAGCCACCCTGGGGAAGCAGCGCGTTGGCAGCAGTGCATCTGCGGATTGTCGTGCCCCTGCGGATTGGCAGACAGTACTCCTGCCACGATCCGGACCCGCCGGTGGCCGCTGCAATCGCGTGCCTGCAAGACGGCGGCGCCCGCGATTGGACCACGCGGCTCCGGACCGCCTCGCGCTGCCGGACGTCCTGAGCGGTGTCGGACGCTCATCGAAACCCGCGCGATAGCGAGGCTCGTGCGCCTTCAGGGCGTCTTCGGCCCGAAGAGGTCGTCCAGACTCCCGGCATCGAGAACCTGGTCGAGCCAGCCCTCGATCTCGGCGACGGAGGCGCCGGCGATCTTCCGCAGGACCACCGGTGGAACCGGACCAAAGCGCTTCTGGAGCAGCTTCTGCAGCGCCAGCGCCTCACCCTCGGCCTTGCCCTCGGCCTTGCCCTCGGCCTTGCCCTCAGCCTTGCCCTCGGCCTTGCCCTCGGCCTTGTAGGCGTGCGCCCATTCTTCGAGTCGTTCGGCGAGCATGACTTTCAGCTCCTCTAGGTCATCAATCCAAGGCAGCACGATACGGTATTCCGCCTTGCGCAGCAACGTCGCCCGCAGCCACACGGCAAACATCCGCCGCAGGTCCGGCCGGTCCACGAGCCACTCGGCCAGCAGGCTCAGGAGACCGCCAATCGCCTGCGGCGACGCCGGGTGTTCGATCCGGAAAACCGCCGCAACGAGGTTGCGCAGCGACGCGAGTTCCTGCTCGCTGTACGCGCTCTCGTCGATCACCAGGTATTTCATCCGCGGCTTGAACTGCTCGACCAACCCCGGAACCGCCGGAATCAGCTCGAAAACGTCGTTCGCCGCCGACCACCGCCGGCTGCCGTTGTAGAGGACGATCGGCAGGATCGGCGGCAGGCGCCCATCGGCCAGCGCTTCTCCCCGCCGGATCAAATCCTGATAGAGCAGCCCGACATAGACCATCATGCGCAGCGCCATGTACTTGTCGACGCCGCTCTGGAACTCGATCAGCAGGTACAGGTAAACCCACTCCCCACCGACCTTCACCCGCCAGACGATGTCGTCGGCCCGCTGCCGAAGGTCGTCGCTGACGTAGCTGCCGGGAACCGTCTCGAGCGTGCCGTAGTCGAGACTGTGCAGCCATTCGTCCGGGACGAATCCGAGAATCAGGTCGCGCACCAATTCCGGTGTCGAGAACAGCAGGCGGTAACCACTGTCGTGCGTGGTGCTCATCGGCGAATGGTACCAGCAGACGGATGCCGATTGCCATGCGCGGGCGTCGCTACGTCGCTGCCATCGACCCGGCGAACACACGTGAGCCACCAGCGGCGGCTACAGAGGTTCCCCCGGCGACGCTGACGCCGGCGGGCGCGACGCGTCGACAGCAACGGCCGGAGCGCCCATCTGGCAGCTCGCGTCGCGCAGACTGGCCCATCTGGAGCGGGTGGAGAATACGGATGGCCTCGTCGATCGATTGCTGCCGTGGCGGCCTCGTCCGGCGTCCTGGAGATCGTCTTCCTGGCGGTCTGCGCCGGCGCAGACCACTTGCGGGCAAGCTTCGGACCGCTGACCACGCGTGCTCGTTGTCCGACGCTCACGGCAGCGAAAAGACGATGACTGTGACGCGTCGCCACCGGGAAACTCGTCGCCGAGGCAACGCGACCAGAGAGCAGCGCCGGCGACCGCCCTCGGCAAGGGAATCGCCGCAGCCGTTCCCGTCCTCACGGCCCAAGATACTTGAGATGACTCCGGCAGCCGCTTCGACAATCGGAAGCGCCGAAGCCGGGCACGACGATCCGCCCGCGTGTCGCCTGATTGAGCGCGCATTCTCCGGCTGCCGACAGCGCGACGCCGGTGACCGTGACTCCCGGCGCGCCGAGCAGGTAATCGACGTGCCAGCGCAGCGTCTTCTCGCGGCGCAGGTGCCGCGCGATGCGCGCAGCGAGGTTGCGCCGCGCCGAACCGGTGTAGACGTAGCGGCCGGCCGGGAAGGCGCATTCGCCGAGACGGCCGACGACGATGCGCAGCGGCTCGGCGAGCAGAATCTGCAACTGATAGGTCGTTTCGTTCGACTGGATCGGCACGGCTCGAGTGTTCCGGGTCGGCGAGCCCTGCGCCCGCTGGCCATTGCAGCACAGTGTGCGCGATCGGGGAAGCCCTGGAGCCGGCGATCTCGGCGCCATAGTGCAACAATGTTGCATTGGTCGCGCAAGAAGGGCAAGATGCCCGCCTGCCCGACGCTGGGCAGCCCCTTGCCCAAGGATGAATCCCGATCCGATGCCCGCCCAGCCGACCCTCGACCCGCCGTCCGGCCCGCCGGGGCGCAACCCGGTGCTCTGTTCGAGCGCCCTGACACGCCTCGTCTGGGCGGCCGCCGCACTGATCTCGCTGTGGACGACGGTCCTGTGGGCGCTCTACTGAACGAAGGCCGATCGCCGGGCGCGGCCCCTCAGGGTGGCGACCAGCCGATCCTGCGCTTCGACAACCTGACTCTCGGCTACGACCGGCACCCGGCCGTTCACCATCTGCGCGGAGAAGTCGCCGCGGGCAGTCTGCTGGCCGTCGTCGGCCCCAACGGCGGCGGCAAGTCGACGCTGCTCAAGGCAATCGCCGGCGAGTTGCGGCCGATCGCCGGGCGAATCGAACTGAACGGCGTCAGCCCGCGACAGATCGCCCATCTGACGCAGCAGCCGACGATCGACACGAGCTTCCCGGTGCTCGTGCATGACTTCGTGGCGATGGGCCTGTGGCGCGAAATCGGCGCCTTCGCCGGGCTCACCCGCGCGCTGCAGCGCAGGGTCGCCGATGTGCTCGACACGGTCGGGCTCGGCGGAGTCGAGCGGCGGCCGGTCGGCGCGCTCTCGGGCGGTCAACTGCAGCGCGCGCTGTTCGCGCGCGTGATCCTCCAGGATGCGCCGCTGGTGCTGCTCGACGAGCCTTACGGGGCGATCGACGCGGCGACCGTCGAGGATCTCGCCAAGCTGGTGCGGCACTGGCACGACGAGGGCCGGACGGTGATCGCCGTCCTCCACGACCTCGACCATGTTCGCCAGCACTACCCGGAAACCTGGCTCATCTGCCGCGAACTGATCGCCCGCGGCGACACGGCGAGCGTGCTCGGCGAGGCCAACCTGCGGCGCGCCCGGCAGCTCGCCGAAGCAAGCGGCGATGCAGCGAGCGCGGCGATCTGCCACCTCGACCCGGAAGGACGATGAACGAAACGCTGCTCGCGATCCCGCTGCTCTCGCCGTTCGTCGAGTTCTCGTTCATGCGCCGGGCCTTCGCGGGATGCCTCGCGCTGTCGCTGGGCGCGACGCCGATCGGCGTCCTGCTGATGCTGCGGCGGATGAGCCTCGCCGGCGACGCGATGTCGCACGCGATCCTGCCCGGCGCCGCGATCGGCTACCTGATCGCCGGGCTGTCGCTGCCGGCGATGACCCTCGGCGGGCTCGCCGCGGGACTCGCCGTCGCCGTGCTCGCCGGGGGCGTCGCGCGCAACACGGTGATCGGCGAGGACGCCAGCCTGGCGACCTTCTATCTTCTCTCGCTGTCCACCGGCGTGCTGCTGATCTCGCTGCGCGGCAGCAACGTCGACCTGCTGCACGTCCTTTTCGGCAGCGTGCTCGCCCTCGACGACGATGCACTCCTGCTGCTCGCCGGCTTCGCCTCGCTGTCGATCGTCGCCCTCGCGCTGGCTTTCCGCCTGTTCGTCCTGGAGGCGAGCGACCCCGCCTTCCTGAACCGGGTCAGCCGTCTCGGGCCACTGGCCCATTACGGTTACCTGGTCCTGCTGGTGCTCAACCTGGTCGCCGGCTTTCATGCGCTCGGAACGCTGATGGCCGTCGGCATCATGATCCTGCCCGCGGCGGCCGCGCGCCTGTGGGTGGGCAACGTCGGCCCGCTGTTGCTCGTCGCGGTGGTCGTCGCCTGCTGCGGGTCGCTCGCCGGCCTTCTGCTCTCGTTCTACCTCGACCTGCCGGCCGGCCCGGCGATCGTCCTTACGCTCGGCGCCGCCTACCTCGTGTCGCTGGCCGTCGGCCCGCTCGGTCCGCTGGCCGGCCGCTGGCGGTCGCACCGGCACTTCGAGCGCTGAAGCCCGGTGCCCGGACGATCGACGCTCCGGGGGCATCCGCCAGGGACGGTCATCGCGCAGAGACCGAGCGATGGCTCGGTCCGGCGGAGACGAAGCGCACCCGGCAGCCGGCGACCGCCTCGAGGCGCTCGATCAGTTCGCCTGCGCCGGTGATCCGCTCCGGTTCGTAAGCGGGTGTGGCGCGGGAGAGCAATGCGGTCAGCCGTGCCTGACGGTCGAGCGCCCCGGCCGAGCCGGGACGAAGGCGCTCGACGCGTTCGCGTCGGGCCGGATTGCGCACGCAGAGCTGGCCGTCGCCAGGACGCCGCGGAAGTTCGTAGGCCGCGCACCAGCGCAGGCAGCGGACGCGCTCGACAGCGTCGAGGTGACTGACCAGCAGGCCGTCGAGCCTGCCGACGACCGACACCGCGTAGTCCAGCAGCACGGCGTCGGGATGGCCCCGGCGAAAGGCTCCCTGCCAGCCATGGGCCGAATTGTGGGGTTCGCGGAGGACGTCGAGAGCAGGATCGGCGGTCGGCATCGGCCCCGGCCCGTGGCGCGTGAGGTACGCGCGCAGGACGCCGAGGTGCTCGATCTCGCCGCTGAGCCCGTAGTCGCGTGCGACGGCATCGACCGCCGGCGTGCCGATCGAACTCCAGGTGGTGTGCGGATGGAAGCCGTGGTCTTCGTCGAGGAGGACACCCTGCGCGCCTTCGAAGAGCACCGCGCCGGGGCGGTCGAGACGCGCGGCGATCTGCTCGGGCGAGGCCGGGGGAACCTCGCGCAGCAATGGCGTACAGGCGGCGAGCCAGGTTTCGGCGACGCGCTGGTCGGCGAGCAGCGCGCGCTCGCGGCGAGCGGTGGGCGTTTCAGCCCATTCGCGGCCAAAGCCGGAGAACTCGTCCCGGAGACGCAGCCGAATCGCTTCGAGCTTGCGCAGCGCCCTTGCCGGGCTCGTCAGTTCGCCGTAGCTCAGCGCCTCGTCGGGATGGCCGAGGCGGTGGCGCACCGTCTCGCCGACGCCGACGCCGCAGGTTCCGTGCGCACGCGCGCCGCGGGCGATCTCGCGCAGACGACCCGCGGCCTGATGGAATGCCGTGTTCACCGGACAACGGGCGTCGATCGTCAGACGCGCGAGGGCGTCGTCGATTCCCTTCGCCCCGAGCCGCTCGTTCTCGACGAGCAGCGCCGTCGGATGCACGACCACCGGATGCGCGAGGACGGTGGCGACTCCACGAACCAGCGTACCGGAGCCGAACTGCGCGAAGGTGTGATGGCACCCGTCCGGCAGGACGACGTTGTGCCCGGCCTGCGCCCCGCCGTTGAAGCGCACGACGCTGTGCACCGGCCAGCGCCGGCACAGCGCATCGGTGAACAGCCCCTTGCCGCAGTCGCCGAAGGCGAGTCCGAGAACCGAGACCAGGCGGGAGGCGGGCACCGCTGCCGGCGATCAGCCGAACAGCCGCTTCCACCAGGCGGGCCGCGCCGGCAGCATTGACGGCAGATGGGCGAACACGCTGCGCGGCGCCTGCGGATCGAGGAGGTCGGCGTACGGCTGGAGCGCGCGAACCGTCGCCGCGACCCGCTGCCGGTCGATGCCGTGCGCCGCCAGTGCTCGCGCGACGGCGTCGACGTCGGGCAGCACCCGTTCGGTCAGCCCGACGATCGCCGCCGCCACCGCGCAGGTGTCGGCGGGCGACTCCATGCAGATCACGTGATCGCCGAGCACCTGCCGCCACCTCGCCTCGCAGGCCTTGCGGCGCTTCAGGTCGGGAATCAGGAAGAACAGGTGGTAGGTCTCGGCGGCGGCCGAAACGACTTCCTCGAGCGGAATGTCCTCGTCGAGCGTCTCCCCGATCAGCGCGCCGACCTGATGCCGCGAGACCACCGGATACGGCAGTTCGTCGCCGGTCATGAACAGATAGCCACGCTTCCGGCGCTTCACCCAGCAGTCGAGGTCGGTGTGCTGGGCCAGCGTGTAGAAAGCGAGTTCATAGCTCTCCGAGCCGGTTCCGCCTCCGCCCCCTTCGAGGTAGCTCCAGGTCAGCCACTGATCCATCAGCTCGGCGGTCGTCTCGAACTGGCCGACCTGCAGCGGTGCGTCGTCATTCGTCGCATCGCCGATGGCCATGAACATCACCTGCGGGTCACGAATGGCCAGCGCGCCGAGCAGTTTCATGAACTCGGGCAACTCCTGACGGGCGAGCAGATCCGGGATGCTGCCCATCGACCCGGTGACGTCGAGGGCAAAGACGATGCCCAGCGACTCGGGATGTTCGGCGCTGTCGCGGCACTCGCGGACGAGCAGTCCCTTCGGGTCCATCAGCGGATGGCAGCCGCGCTGCCGGAAAACCTCGTTGCGCGACAGCGTGGCGCGGTCGGCGGCCAGTTTGTCGGCCGCGCTCTGCGAATAGCTCCCGTAACCCATGGTCTTCTCCTAGGCCTGATCGGCCGCGAGGGGATTGAAGGACACGAAGCGGGGCGCGCCGAAGGCTGCGCCAGCCGCTGCGACCAGCGCCTCGTCGACGCCCAGCGCTCCGCTGCTCGCGCACCAGGCCGCGTCTTCGCAACAGCGCTGCAGCAGCCGGCGAAGCGGAGCCGGGACGCTGTCGGCGATCCGCGGCTGGTCGTCGCTCCCGCCGAGCAACATGCGCACCGTCCACGCCGACTGCATCAGATCGCGAGCGACGTCGCCCCCGCTGCCGAGTTTCCGGGCCGCCGCCCAGCCGACCAGCAGCACACCGTGGTCACGGGGCTGGACGAGCCAGTGTTCGGGCAGCAGATCGCCGTGGCACCAGCCGCTGGCATGGACGAAACCGAGCACGTCGAGCACCCGCCGCCAGATCCAGACGACGTGCCGGGCGTTGACGCCGCGCGGCGACTGGCTGAGGACCTGCGCGCAGCTGCCCCAGTAACCCGGCAGATGGCGCAGCAGCAGTACTTCGCGCCGCGCGCCGCCAGTCACCTCGGCCGTAGCAACGGCGATCACCTGGGGAAGGAGCCGCGAGAAATGCGCCGCACCGCCGGCCTCGCTCGCCTGCAGGCGGCCGAGGACTTCGGCTTCGCGGGCGAGTTCTCCGGAACGCGCGTCAAGATGGGCGAGCTTGACGATCACCCGCTCGGGCAGGCAGCTCACTCGCTCGGCGAGATGGACTTCGGCGTGCTCGCCGACCCCGACCAGGCCGATCAGCCGATAGCACTCGCCGAGACAGTGCAGCATGCGCGACGAAGAAGGGCAGCGGGCGAGAGCCCGCTCGCGCATGCGCAGGTGCGCCTCACGGAAGCTCGCCGCATGAACCAGCGACCTGCTACGCGTCACCGTCGCCGAGCAGAACGGACAGACGACCGTCCGCCAGATCGCCTGTCTGGGCAGCGGACCGCCGCATTGCGGACAGGACAGGGCAGCGAATGTCATCTCGATGATCCTCGGCAGCGCGCCTCGTCACGAAACCCGGTCGCCGCTCGAACGATCGCCGGCGAACCGGCCAGGGCGCAGACCCGCCGTCCGGCTCCGGCGGCACCGAACGGATTCCTGCCGGCCGGAGGCGAAGGCCCGCGACGACCTTTTCGGCCGCGCCCTCGAGACCTCTCAGATCCGCCCAAGAACGACTTCGGCGACGAAACGGCTGCCGATGTAGGCGAGAAACAGGACCATGAATCCCGCCAGCGTCCAGCGCAGGGCGACGCGCCCGCGCCAGCCATAGACGCGGCGGCCGATCAGCAGCGCGGCGAAGATCCCCCACGAAGCGAAGGCGAACAGCGTCTTGTGGTCGACGGCCAGCGCCCGACCGAACAGCGCTTCGGAGAAGAACACCCCGCTGAGCAGCGCGACGGTGAGCAGGACGAAGGCCACCGAGATCATCCTGAAGAGCAGCGCTTCCATCGTCAGGATCGGCGGCAGGCTGCTCAGGCCGCGGGTGATCGCCCGCCGGTGCAGCTTGCGCTCGGCAAAACCCATGAACACCGCGTGCAGCGCGGACAACGTGAACAGGCTGTAGGCGAGCATCGCCGTCAGGAAGTGCAGCAGGAATCCCCACGAGTCGGCGTTGGCGACGACGCGCAACTGCGGAAACGCGGCCGGCGCCGCGGCGGCCAGCGCGGCCAGCGGCAGGACCATCGGCTGCAGCCCGTCCATCCGCGAGCGGAAGCTCTCGATCCAGTAGATCAGGACCGCCAGCCAGAGCATCAGCGACAGCGCGTAACTGAAGGAGAAGCGCATGCCGCCGGCGCCGAACAGACCTTCGGCGAGACCCCAGCCCTGGATGATCAGCGCGCCGAGGATCCCCGCGCGTTCCCAGGGCTGCATCGGCAGGGTGACCAGCGGCTGCCCGGTCTCCTTCCAGCGGGTGCGCCAGAAGTGGAAGCCCAGAGCAGCATAAAGCAGCGACGAAACGATGTGCGGCAGAAGCTGCAGTAGAATATCGCGCATCAGCCAAGTGTACACCAAGCCGGAATCGCGATGCTCGACAACCTCACCCAACGCCTCGCCCGCATCGTCAAGACCCTGCGCGGCGAAGCGCGGCTGACCGAGTCGAACATCGCCGAAGCGCTGCGCGAGGTTCGGCTGGCGCTGCTCGAAGCCGACGTCGCCCTGCCGGCGGTCAAGGAACTGATCGCGGCGGTCAGGGAGAAGGCGGTCGGCGAGGAGGTCATCGGTTCGCTGAGTCCGGGGCAGGCGCTGGTCGGCGTCGTGCACCGCGAGCTGACCCGACTGATGGGCGAGGCGCACAGCGGACTCAACCTGGCCACGCAGCCGCCGGCGATCGTCCTGATGGCCGGCCTCCAGGGGTCGGGCAAGACGACCACCGTCGGCAAGCTGGCCAAGCTGCTGCGCGAAACGCAGAAGAAGAAGGTGCTGGTCGTTTCCTGCGACGTCTACCGCCCGGCAGCGATCGAACAGCTGAAGACGGTTGCCGCCCAGGCCGGCGTCGACTTCTTCCCCTCGACGGCCAGCGAAAAGCCCGTAGACATCGCGCGCAACGCGGTCGACTGGGCGAAGCGCCACTACCACGACGTGCTCTTCGTCGACACCGCGGGGCGACTGGCGATCGACGAAGCGATGATGCAGGAAATCGCCGAACTGCACACGGCGCTGCGCCCGATCGAAACGCTGTTCATCGTCGACGCGATGCTCGGTCAGGACGCCGTGAACACCGCGAAGGCCTTCCGCGACGCGCTGCCGCTGACTGGAATCGTCCTCACCAAGCTCGACGGCGACGCGCGCGGCGGCGCCGCACTCTCGGTCAGGCAGGTCACCGGCCGGCCGATCAAGTATGCCGGGATCGGCGAGAAGCTGACCGGCATCGAGCCCTTCCACCCCGAGCGGATGGCCTCGCGAATCCTCGGCATGGGCGACGTCCTGTCGCTGATCGAGGACGCGCGCAAGGGGATCGACGAGCAGAAGGCGGTCGAGTTCGCCCGCAAGCTCAAGTCGGGCAAGGGCTTCGACCTCAACGACTTCAAGGACCAGATCGGCCAGATGCGCCGGATGGGCGGCTTGTCGTCGCTGATCGAGAAACTGCCGGCGCAGTTCTCGCAGGCCGCCGGCGCCCTGCCGGCCGGCACCGAGGAAAAGGCCGTCGCCCGGATCGAGGGGATCATCAATTCGATGACCCCGGCCGAGCGCAGCAATCCCGAACTGATCAAGGCCGCACGCAAGCGCCGGATCGCGCTCGGTGCCGGCGTTCAGGTGCAGGAGGTCAACCGCCTGCTGCGGCAATTCGAACAGACGCAGAAGATGATGAAGCAGTTCTCGCGCGGAGGGATCGCCCAGCTGATGCGCGGCATGCGGGGAATGCTGCCGGGAATGCGCTGAGCGGCGTCGCGAGCGCCTTCCCGAGACAGGACGGAGGCAGGGGCCCTTGATGGGGCAGACGTGGCCAGCACGCTCTGCCGGCCATCCCGCTGGTCAGGCGCCGACCAGCGAAGCCCTCACCGGCCCATGGACTCCGCGACGATGCCCTGCCGATCGATGACCGGAGCGAGCGACCCGTGAAGCTCGAGGAATTGCAACCAGGCGCGACGCTGCGCGGAATCGTCGTCGACGCCGCGGTCTCCGTCGTCAGCGTGCAGTGGCACGGCGCGGATGCCCTGACGCTCATATACCGCGACCCATCCGGCCGCGTCGCCGACGAGATCCTCTACCGCCACGATCAAGCGCGCCTCGCAGTCGTCGAGCAGGGCCGACCGTGGAGCTTCGACGGCGACGGCGCGACGTTCCGCCTGGTCGCCGAAGCGCAGCGCATCCGCCTCGCGCACCTGTTCGACCCGGTGCTGGCGGTGCACAGCTCGCTCGTCGACCCGCTGCCGCACCAGATCACCGCGGTGTACGAAGCGATGCTGCCGCGCCAGCCGCTGCGCTTCCTGCTCGCCGACGACCCCGGCGCCGGCA
>NZ_JAMTDX010000067.1 GCF_023806625.1 Accumulibacter sp. | reverse complement strand
GGGTCGGCAAGCGGCTCGAACAGGCGCCGGCAAACGATCTCGAAGCCCTCTTCGGCACTCGCCGGACGCCACGACGATTCGACCCGGCCGACAACGTTGCGCAGCCGCTCGAGCGCCTCGCGGCCGCGCGTGCCGCCGACTTCCACGTCGTTCGCCTGCGAGTAGGGCAACTTCTGCGGCGAGCCGGAAGTATCCGACGCCGGCAGGTCGCTCTGGTCGTGGAGCTGGCGCGCATAGGCCACCCATTCGTCGACCAGGATCACGCACGGGCCGTAGTCGTTGAACAGCTCGCGCAGCACGTCGCCGGGTTCCCCGGAGAAATCTTGTTGCCAACCAGCACCACGCGCCGGTCGGCTGGAATCCTGCTCGCGCCGGCGCCGGACATCACTTCGTCGATACCGGCCAGCTCGGGCGGCGCGATACCCGAGAACAGATGATAGAGCGCCAGCATCGAGTGCGTCTTGCCGCCGCCGAAGTTGGTCTGCAACTGCACGACCGGGTCGCCACCGCCGGTGGTCAGCCGCTGCACCGCGCCGACCAGCATCCCTTTCAGGCTTTCGGTCAGATAGGTGCGGCGGAAGAACTCCACCGGGTCCCGGTATTCGGGTGTCCCTTCGCCAAGATGCACCTGCCAGAGATCGGCGGCGAACTCGGCCTGCTGGTAGCGACCGCTGGCCACGTCTGCGTGCTGCATGACCATGTCGCGCCAGGGCTTGAGGTTGCCGGCGACGCCGCTCTCGACGCCGATGCTCGCCGACTTCCGCTTCTCGCTGAGCGCCTGCTCGTCGAAGCGCACGCGCAGCAGTCCCATCTTCATCCTTTCGACGTCGTCCGCCTGCGGCGCCGAAACGGCGGACAGCAGGCGGCCGGCTGAATCCAGGGCACGGTAGGCGTCGTCGCTGGAGAAGGGTTCCTGATGTGCCCAGGCGTTGCGCACGCCGAGCAGCTCGTTGACCAGGCTGCGCTCGCTCTTGCCGAGAATCTGGCGAAACGCCTCGGTCCATCGACGATCCATGACCACCAGCGAAGCGGCGACGTCCTGCAGCGCTTCGCCGTTGCCGGCGGCCAGGCGGGTGTCGGACAGGACGTCCTTCACTTCGAAAGCCCAGCCATTGCCATACTTGGCCTTCAATTCCCGTTCGATGAACGGCACTAGGCCGGTCCGGGCACGCCGTAACATCTCTACCAGCATCGCAAGATTATAGGTCCGGGGGTATTCGATGCCGCAGCTCGACCGTACCGACTTCAACGCTTTTTCTACCGCCTGCTGGGCGTGGAAACCAAGAACCCAGAGGGGCGCATCCGCTTCCCCGCGCAGATGCCGAGCCACATAGAAATCGTCGCGGGCACGGGCGAGCAGCGCACGGGCGTGATCAGGTGGCGAAGTCATGAACTTGCCGCTCCAGGTCCGCACGCCAGGCGAGCGTATTGACGACCCGCTTCTGGCGCTCGAAAGTCTCGGCGCTCATGACCACCACATCGCAGGGAATCAGGCGTTGCCCGAGCAGGGTCGACAGCCTCGCGATCTCGGCAAAGCGGTCCGCGACGTCGGGCTCGATCACCAGCAGGTCCAGGTCGCTATCCGGCCTGGCATCGCCTCGCGCCTGCGACCCGAACACAATCATCCGACTGCCATTGGGCAAGTTTTCAGCAAGACAGGTCCTTGCCTGGTCGATCCATTCCATCATTGATCTCCTGCCGCACTGGGGAGCATTCAGACGTTCCAGCGCTTTTCCGACGCGCTCGTGGTTGGTGAGGGCCATGGGCTATCCCTATTGGTTCCGTTCGCTTGCCGCCAGTGTTTTCAGTTGACCGAGCAAGAAGGGAATCTCCTCAGTGAGCGCCACCCAGACGATGCTTGCGTCGATATCGAAGCAGGCGTGCACCAGACGATTGCGCATGCCGATGATGGCCTTCCAGGGAATCACCGTATGGGAAATTCGTGTTTCCTCGGAGATCTTGCTGGCCGCTTCGCCGATGATTTCAACCGCACGCACGATCGCGAAAACAAGCATCTGATCCCGGTCAAGATCGGCACGCTCGCGACCGGAAATGATTTTCTCCGTGCGCTCAGCGGCCTCTATCCTGTGCTGCAGGCGCCAGCGGTCATGCGGCGACATACTGCACCTCGGCCGTGCGCACCACTTCGTCGCGAAGGTAACGGGAGAGATCCTGCGCGGTGCGCAAATCGACCCGCGGCCCTCCGAGCATCTCCGACAACGTCAGCTCCATCTCGGCAATACCCAGAAGTCCGGGGACATGCTCGGGATCGAACTCGACGAGCAGATCCACGTCGCTGTCCGGCCTCGCCGTTCCCTTGAGGTGCGAGCCGAACAGCGACAGACGGCGGATACTGCGCGCTTCGCAGATAGACGGCGGTGATCTGATGCGGCAGCGGGTCGACCACCGAGGTACGCACGGCCAGTACCGGGTCGAAGAGATGCGCGAGCCGGATGCGCTGGGCCTCGGAAAGGCGGCGGAAGCGTGCGCCGTCGCCGTCGAAGCTCCACGGCCGGCCCTGCTCGACGAGTTCCAGTCGCGGCTCGTCGTGGCGGTAGAGCAGCTCGTTGGCGACGCGGCCGGAGGCCGTCTTGTAGGTCAGCTCCAGGGCTTCGGAGCCAAACCACTGGACGCTGACCAGGTCACCAGTGCATCAGGAACGATGCCGCGGATCACCGCGCTGGTCTGCAGTTGTTCGAGTTTCATCGCCGATCGGAACAGGTCGTCGTGGTTCGCTTCCCGGAGTGGTCTATTGTCCATCAGCGCAGCGTGTCTGGCACGGCATTTTCGAGCGCTGCGGGAGCCTTGCCGGCTCACCAACTTCTGGACGGTTCTGCAGAGGATCTTGCCAGCCAGCGCCGCAGCGCACGACCTTGGCATCGGCGTCGTGTGCTCTGCGGGGCAACGAACGACCTGACCGGCAATCAACTCCTGCGGGAAGACTGGCCGGTGCCGTGCAGCCGCATTGAGCAGTTGCTCAATCCTCAGGCGCTGCTCGTTGCGCGGCCATGCACAGAGGCGATCGAGCGCGCGGCCCGGCGTGACCACGCCCAGCTCGTCGCGCGGGTGCCGGCGGTGGGCGCGGCGGCGATGGGTCCGGTGGGGAGTGCAGCGGGCGAGCCTGGCCCACCG
>NZ_JAMTDX010000066.1 GCF_023806625.1 Accumulibacter sp. | reverse complement strand
AACCCTGCGCCAATGTTAGCTTGAGCGGCTACTCAGTGGCCAAAGTTCGGGCTAGTCGGCGCACTCGGCCGGCAGCCGATCGCGCAGCTCGCGGCCGGCCAGCGGCAGCCGTTCCATCAGGTAGCAGAGACAGTCCTGCCGCACGACGCGCTCGTCGAGGGTGAGCATCGCCGGCGTCGCCGGGCGGCGGAGCCGGATCGTTCCGTCACGAAAGTCGAAGAATCGGCCGGTGACGTCCGCCCCGGCCTCGTCGCGCACATCGAGTGGTGTAGCGATGCGCGTGTGTCCGAAGACCGTCCCCGGACCGAGCGGCCGGAAGTTCCGGTGGTCGAGCCGCGGGTCGAAGTCGACGTCGGCGCGTCGGTCGCCGAAAGCGAAGGACACCGCGGCAGGGACGCGCACCGTGGCCACCGTGTGGTACAGATCGAGGTCCTGCTCGTGCACGTCGTGTACCGGAAACTGCGCAATATGCAGGCAGGCTTCGATGAAGCGCGCCGCGTGCTCCTCGTTGGCCGGTCTGCCGGGCTTGCCGCATTCGACGGTCAGCGCTGGACAGACTTCCGAGAAAGCCGTCGTCTGCGTGCCGCGGAGCCCGCGAAACCAGACGACCGTCCGCGAGAAGAGCAACGCGAGGTGCAGTGCGACCTGGTCGAGGTGACTGATGACGCAGTACTGTGGATTGAGTCCGGTGTTGTTGTGCACGTCGACGCTCACGAACACCCGACGCTCCTCCATGATCCGCAGCACCTCGCCCATCACGCGACGTTCGGGAGACTCCGCATGCGCTTCGCCGCCCGGCCAGACGCGGTTGTAGTCGGGCTGCCCGTCGAGGCGCCGCAGGCCCTCGCGGGCCGCGGCAACGTTGCCGACGAGGATCGACAGCGCACGCGGCAGCGTCCGCCCGGCGTGCTCGCGCAGCACCCTCTGAATCGCCACGACGCCGGTGTCCTCGTTGCCGTGGAGCAGAACCGAAGCGAACAGCGGCGCCGGGCGTCGCCCGGGCAGATGGATCAGCGTCGGGCCGGGAAGGATGCGGTGGAGTTCGCCGGCGGACGATTCGAGAAAACCTTCGGGAAGCGATTCGAGGACGGTGAGCATGGCAGTGGAGCTTCAGGTCGGCCACTCGTGCACGGGCAGCAGGCGACGCTGGAGGTCGAGGTAGTCGGCGGTCAGCCAGACGAGATCCTGGTGCTTCGCGTAGTGCGCGAGCTGCCAGGCGGCGCCGTTCTGCCAGGCACTCAGTCGGCCGCCGATGACCTCGAGGTAGCGCGTGATGTCTCCGGCAGACAGGTCGAGTTCATCGAGGCCGGTGCGCGCGAGCGGCAGCAGCTTGCGCTCGAGCAAGCGCCCGGCCGGGTGGGTGCGCCCGTCGAGCCAGTCGAGCTGGGCGTCGAGTCCGTGCCGCGCAGCCCGATAGAAGTTCTCGCGCGCCACGGCAAACGGCAGCTGCGACTCGGGAGCGACGCGCTGCCTCGAGAGGATGAACACGGCGCCGCAGTACAGCGCCGCGTTGGCAATCATGTCGACGATGCTCGGGCCGGCGGGCATGACCCGTTGCTCGACGCGCAGATGCGGGCGATGGTCTTCGTCGAAGCCGATCAGCAGCCGGTTCCAGCGCCAGATCGTGCCGTTGTGCAGGCGCAGATGCGCGTAGCTCTGGACCGCTTCGTCGAGCTGGGCAGGGAGCAGGACCGTGTGGTTGGCGAGGTTCTCGGCGAACAGCGCGGTCGGGTCGGCGCCGAGGTAGCCCATCCCGAAAGTGACCCGCTGGCATCTCGGGTCGCGCGGATCGCAGCCGTCGACGGCCTGTTCGAAGAGCGGCACGCGCGTCTCGTGCCACAGCGCGCGCCCGAACAGGAAAGGCGAGTTGGCGGCCAGGGCGACGAGCGGCCCGGCAAGGATCAGCGAGGCGTTGTAGGCTCGCGAAATCTCGCTCGCCGGAGCCTGCAGATGGACCTGGAACGACGTAGTCGCCGCCTCGAGCATCACGTCGGCATGGGTCGCCGAGAGCCGGTCGATGCCGACGATGTCGACCGGCAAGGGCCGTCCCTCGCGCAGGCGGAGGATCTGCTCGTTGAGCATCGCGTACCGCCGCCACGGCGACATGCTGGCCAGCGAAAGGTCCCCCTGGCGCAGCGTCGGCAGCGTCCCGATGGCGATCAGCGCCATCTCATCGAGATCGGCGACGCCGAGGCCGCGCTGCCAGGTCGTCGTCAGCTCGCTCTCGAGCAGCGACAGCGCCGCGCCGCATAGCGGCTGCGGCGTGCCGTTGATCTCGACGTTGAAGCGCGACAACTCGGGGACGACCAGCGGCGAGGCCATCCGCTCGAGGAACGAGACGTTGTGCGGCGCCGGACGCAGCGCCCGATCGATCAGCCAGGCTTCGAGTTCGAATCCGGCGACCCGACCGCCCTCGGCGAATTCGCCACGGCCGAAGGCGGCACGTGCGTGCTCGGTCTCGACGACCAACTGCCGGCGGAAGCGCCCGAAGTCGTCTGCGCTGAAGCCCTCGTTGCCGATTTCGCTGCCCACCGCTGCCCCCTCACCCGGCCACCGGATCGCTGAGCCGCCGCGCGCACCGGGACATCGTCCGGCTACTCGGCGTAGACCTCGCTGCAACGCCTCTGCGACGGCACGTAGTGCGTCAGCAGGCGTTCGCCCGGCGACCAGTCGTGAACGAGATAGCCTCCGGGCTCGAGCGTGAAGGCCAGCGGGCCCTCCTGCAGCGCGATCTGATGCGCCGGTGAGGGCGCGGTCAGTGCCGGCCGCGTGGCGAAGGTCGTGCACACGAAGCGGTGGACGTGTCCGCAGAGCAGTGCCTCGACGCCGTCGTGGTGCGCCAGCCAGCGCGCCAGACGCGCCTCACCGCGGCAGCGGATCGCGTCCATCCCCGGGATGCCGACGGCGAACGGCGGATGGTGCAGGACGAGCAGCACCGGGTGCTCCCTGGGGCAGGCGAGATCGAGCCAGTCGATCTGCACATCGCCGATGTCGCCCCATTCCTCGCCGGGAACGACGGTGTCGACGAGCAGCAGACAGCCCCTTCCGAGCAAGATGCGCTGACAGCAGAGCGGCGGTGCCTCCCAGGCTTGCCCGGGAAACATCGAGCGCAAGGCGGCCCGATCGTCGTGATTGCCCGGCAGCAGCGCCACCGGGAATGGCAGCCCGTCCAGCCGTTCGCCGAGCAGCCGATACTCTGCTCGCCGCCCGGCGCTGACCAGATCGCCGCTGATCAGCAGCAGGTCGGGGGGCGGCGACGCGAGCAATCGCTGCATCGCCAGATCGAGCGCCCCGAGCGTGTCGACGATCCCGTAAAGGGGACTTTCGCTCAGATGCAGATCCGAAAGCTGAACGATGCGCATGCCGACAGCCTAGCACGAAAGTCGTCCGTCGACTCACGAATCTCCGCTGACCCGGCGGGTCCTCACTGGCCGGTGAAGCTCGGCGCCACTGCCACGGCGCAGCGGCTCAGCGACGGAAGGCGCGGTGCACGTAGAAGCTGACCACCGGAGCGACGATGCGCACCTGGCCCGAGCGATCGACGACGCTGAGCTGCAACTGGTGCTCGACCGAATCGACCGCCGCCAACTGCCACTCGTCGGTGCTGATGTCAAACTCCGAACTCGTCCGCGTGGTCGGCAGCAGCGTGCCGTCGAGGCGCACGGCGATCGCGTCGCCCTGCCCGGACTGCAAGGCCGGGTCGAGGCGCCAGCGCACGGTGAACTGCCCGGTGTTCGTATGCACGGTCCCGCCGTCCGCCGGCTCGACGACGACAAATTCGCGGTAGGCGGTCGCCGCGGGCGACGGCTGTGGTAGCGCCGGTGGGGCAGCGACGGGGTCCATGATGTTCAGCGGCGGAAGATCGACCTCGCGCGCGCCGGGAGTCGGCTGGTCCGAGAAAACCGGGCCGGCGCGGTCCTTCGACTCATAGACCGGCTGCGCGCGCGCCGCCGCGGCCAGAGTCGCGACAGCCACTGCCAGCAGGATTCTCATGCGCATCGTCGTCTCCGTCGCAGAAGCGAGCGGGTCCATGCGAACCCGTCGCGAGTTCAGTCCTTGCCTTCGTCGAACGGGATCCGCGCGCTCTCCTCAAACCGGGCCTTGCGCTTGCGCGCAAAGACCCAGGCGACGATGGCGAGGAAAGCGACGATCAGCAGGAAATGATAGACGGTCAGCTCCATGGCCAGGATCCGCGCTCCGCCTCTTCAGCCCTCGCCGGCGGCCGGTTGCTGGGTGGCACTGAGCACCGCCTGCAGTTTCTGCTCGTCTTCGTGAGTCAGCGAGGTCTTGATCACCTTGCCGCCGGTGCCCTGCAGTTCCTCGAGGACCTTGTCGGGAGTCGCCTTGCGCACGAGCACGAAGAGCACCGAAGTGTTCTCGGCGAAGGTCGCCGCGAGGCCCTTCATGAAGTCGTCGTTGATCCCGATGTCGCTCAGCGCCCCGCTCACCGCGCCGGCGCCGGCGCCAACCGCCAGGCCGAGCAGCGGATTCAGGAAGATCAGCCCGATCAGCGTGCCCCAGAAGCCCCCGCTCAGCGCGCCGGTCGCGGTCAGGTTGTACGTCTGGTGCAGCTTGATCTTGCCTTTCGCGTCCTTGACCGCGACGACGGCGTCTTCGAGGTCGATCAGATATTCCTGCTGCAGCTTGCGCAGCTTCGTCCGCACTTCTTCGGCCTTGAATTGATCATCATAGGCGACCACGATCAGATTGCTCATCGACTAATTCTCCATGAATCCCGTTGGAAACACCGTGTCCGAGAAGGCTCGGCCGGCACACCGGGCGAAAGATCATCCGCCGCAAGGCTGCATTATAAGGCATGCGGTCTGCCCGCCGGCGCGGCGCCAGGCCGCAGCGCCCCGCTCATCCCGACCGGACTGCCGGTCCTTCGCCTGGACGAGTCCGGGCACGCTTCAGCGAGTCGTAGATCGGGAGCACACCCAGCGCGGTCGGGACGACCATGGCGCTGCAGCACGCGACGAGCATCGGCAGGAGCAGCACCGATCCGCCGCCGGTAATCTCCGCGATCAGGATGATCCCGGTCAGCGGAGCGCGCACCGACGCGGCGAACAACGCCGCCATCCCGGTGATCGTGAACACCAGCGGAGTGCTGACCATCCCGGGCACGACGACTCCGGCGACCGTGCTGAAGAAGACACCGATCTGAGCGCCGAGAACCAGCATCGGCGCGAACAGCCCCCCCGGGGTCAGCGCTGCGTACGATACGGCACCGACGACGAAGCGCACGGCGAACCAGCCGAGGAGCGCCGAGACGGCTATCGCGTCGCCGACGAGCAGATCCTGGACCAGCGGATCACCGCCGCCGACGGCCGTCGGCGCCAGCCACGCCAGTGCTCCGATGGCCGATCCGATCGCCGCCGCGCGAAACTCCACGGGTAGCCAGGCGAGGCGGTCGGCGAGCGCCATCAGCCCGACGATCGCCCGGCAGTACGCGGCCCCGGCCAGCCCGGCGAGACCACCGAGCAGCAGGTAGAGCGGCAGCGCGGCGTGCGATAACGACATCAGCTGGCCCTCGACGTCGAAATCGGGACGGTCGCCCAGGCACACGCGGACGACCAGGATCGCCCCGCCCGACGCGCCCAGGGCGGCAATCGACGTGCGCTTGTCGAAGCGGCCGAGCAGTTCCTCGAGGACGAACGCGGCGCCGGCAATGGGCGCGTTGAACGCGGCAGCGAGGCCCGCACCGGCACCGGCGGCGACCAGCGCCCGACGGTCGCCGTCGCCCAGACCGACGCCATTTCCGAAGAGCTGCGCGGCGCACGCTCCCATCTGCACCGTCGGTCCCTCACGACCGAGCGCGAGGCCACCGGCGATGGCCAGAACGCCACCGGTGAACTTGACGAGCATCAGCCGTGCCGGGTGTTCGATTCTCCCGCCGTGGCGAGCGATCACCTCGACGGACGGGATGCCACTTCCCGCCGCTTCCGGCGCGAAGCGGCGGACGAGCCAGGCAGCCAGCGCGGCGGCCGTCGCCACCGCGGCGACGACCAGCACCAGGCCGGCCACCCCTTCGCCCTGCGCCCAGCCGACGAACACGCCCCGCCAGCGATCGCCCTCGTTCAGGAACAGGCGGAAGAGAACGGCGAGGAATCCGCAGGCACTCCCGGCAGCCAGCGAGATGAGAGCGAGAGCCAGCGCGCCGACTTGTCGCTCGCCTGTGCGACCGTGCTTCCCCCCGCCGCCGTCTTCCCGCCGCTTGCCGTCGTCTGACCGATCGGCAGCACCGGCGAACGATGGGCCCTCAGCCGGGGGCCGCACCGCGTTCTCAGCCGACGCGGTGGTTACCGTGGTGGCCCTTGTGGTTGCTCTCTTCGTGGTGCTCCTCGCCGTGATGTCCGGCCTGTTCCTTGTCGCCGTGCCGCCGGTGATGCCCGTGCTCCGCTTCGCTGCGCTCCTCGAGTGCGAGTTTCTCGGCGATGTCCGGCTCGTCGGCCTCGAGGTCGGCGATCAGCCCCTCGTCCGAGAGATCGAGCGGCCGCGAGTTCTCCCAGTCGCGGTCGGCGACCTGCCGCAGGCGTCCGACGACCGCTTCGTCGTGGACCTCGATGGCCAGTTCGCGACGGTCGTCGAAGCTGCCCGGAGCGAGGTTGATCGAGCCGATGATCGCGCGCTGGCCGTCGGCGAGCATCATCTTCGCGTGCAGCTTGAGGCCCCTGAGCTTGTGCACCTTCGCGCCGAGGTCCTCGAGGATGCGCAGCCCCTCGACGCCTTCGACGAGTTTGCCCGCCTTGAGGAAGTGCATCGGTCGCGCGAGGACGTGCACCCGGACACCGCGCCGGGTCGCGCGCACCAGGCGCTCGATGATCACTTCGTCCTGGTAGCGCTCGTTCTGCAGGAACAGGCTCTCGTTCGCCGAGTCGATGAACCGGGCAACGCGGTTGCGCCCGTTGATGTTGCACCAGATCAGATGCGAGTCCTCACCGGGGTCGAACTTCTCCCGCGTCCAGTCGGCGTCGAAGCAGGTGACGATCTCGTCGACTTCGTGGCGGTGCGAGGTGACCACCGCGTAATCCCGCGTCTCGGTCAGGTTCTTCGTCTCCCAGTTCAGCGAATGGACGAACGCGGTTTCGCCGTCGATGACCAGCGACTTCTCGTGGGTCACGGCGAAGGCCGGATTGCTGTCCTCAACCGAAACCCCGGCGTCCTCGAGCGCCTGGCGGCTGCCCTGGTTCTCGACCTCGCCGCTGCGCCGCGCCGGGTTGAGCATCACTCGCACGTCGACGCCGCGCTGCCGCGCGCCGATCACCGCGGCGAGCAGATCAGGGTCCGAGAACAGGAACATCTTGATGCGCAGCGACTCGCGCGCCGCGGCGATCGCTTCGATGATCGGCCGGCCGGTATCGTCGGGCAGGACTATGAGCGAACGGTGCATGGACGGGGACTCCGGAAATCAGGGGAGGTTGAGAAATCGCTGGGCACACGCCGGGAAGCCGACCGCGCGCGGACGGTACGACACACCCGGTGCCTCGGAGGCAGGCGGGCGGGCAGCACACCCCCGAGCGACCGTGCAATGAGTCCAGTCACCGGCTTTCAGGCGCCGGCCGGCGACGCGGACTGCACCTGGGTTCGGTAGAGATCGGCATAGACGCCGCCAAGCGCGACGAGTTCGTCGTGGCTGCCCTGCTCGGCGACGACACCGCCCTTGACGACGATGATCCGGTTGGCGTCGCGGATCGTCGACAGCCGGTGTGCGATGGTGATCACCGTCCGCCCCTTCATCAGCTTCTGCAGCGCGTCCATGACCAGCTTCTCGGACTCGGTGTCGAGCGCCGCGGTCGGTTCGTCGAGGATCAGGATCGGCGCGTTGCGGACGATCGCCCGAGCGATGCCGATCCGCTGGCGCTGGCCACCGGAGAGCGTCGATCCACGCTCGCCGACCATCGTGTCGTAGCCGTGCGCCATCCGCGCGATGAACTCGTCGGCGTTGGCCAGCCGCGCCGCCTCGACGATCTCCTCGTCGGTCGCTCCCGGGCGACCGTAGGCGATGTTCTCGCGGATCGTGCCATGGAACAGCGCGGTGTCCTGGAGGACGAAGCCGATCTGCCGGCGCAGCGCCTGCAGGTCGTAGTCGCGGGCGTCGACCCCGTCGAGGCGCACGACCCCGGAGGTCGGATCGTAGAAACGCGGGATCATGCTGACCACCGTCGACTTGCCGCTGCCGGTCGGACCGACGACACCGATCGTCTCGCCGGGTGCGATCCGGAAGTTGACGTCGCTGAGCACCTGCGTCTCGGCGCCATAGCTGAAGGCGACGTGCTCATAGACGATCTCGCCGCGCAGCGTGCCCGGGTCGCGCGCGTCGGGTTTCTCGGGCAGGATGTCGTCGGTGTCGAGAATCATCTGGATGCGCTCGATCGACACCGCCGTCTGGGCGATCGTGCTGCTCATCTTGGCCAGATCCTGCACCGGCTTGAAGAACTTGCTGAGGTAGGTCAAGAAGACGGTCAGCGCGCCGACGGTCATCACGTCGTTAAGGACCAGGCCCGTGCCGCGCCAGAGCACGTACGCCGTGCACCCGGCAACGGTCAGCGACACCGCCGGCGAAAGCAGCGACTTGACCTTGCGCGCGGCGAGCGCGGCATCGACGGTCTCGTGGCTGACCTTGGCGAGCTGGTCCTCCTCGAGTTCCTGGCGCCCGAAGGCCTTGACGATGCGGATCGACTCGAGCCCCTGCTGGACGACCGCGACGATGTCGCTCTGAAAGCGCCGCACCTCGTGCGTCGCGCTCTTCACCGCGCGATTGAAGCGCGCGACGAACATCAGCAGGAACGGCGTCACGCCGACGGCGATCAGCGCAAAATCCCAGTCGAGCCAGAACATGATCCCGAGCATGCCGACGATGGTCAGCAGATCGACGAGGATGCCGAGCGTCCCGGACGACGCGAAGCCCTGGATCGTCTTGACGTCGGCGGTCAGCGTCGACAGGATCGAGCCCGTCTGATGCGTGTCGTAGTAGCCGAGCGAGAGGCGCTGCAGGTGGTCGTAGACGCGCATGCGCAGGTCGTGGGCGACCCACTGACTGACGCTCTCGGTAAAGTAGTTGTCGATGTACGTGGCCACCGCGCCGAGCACGGCGATGATCACCACCGCCGCGGCGGCGACCGCGGCGAGTTCCATCTTGTTACCGTGGAGGTCGACGAAACGCAGCGCGTCGAGCCACGCCGGAGGCCGGTGACTGCCGACGACGTTGTCGAGGATGATCTTCAGCGGCCACGGGCCGGCGAGCGACATCGCCGTCTCGACGAGCATCGCCGCGAGGATCACGATCACCCAGCCGCGGTACGGGACGAGCAACTGGCTGACGAGGCGCAGCTTGCTCGAGGACGGTGCGCCGCCGGACGCACTCGTATTGGCCATGGCATCTCCTTTCCCGCGGGCAGACTGACGACCCGCGGACTCTATCGCCGTGCCGGGCGATGGTCAAGCGAGCACCCGGCACAGACACTCGCCGCCTCGCCTGCGGCGCCATCCGGCCAGCGAGAGCGAGCGCACCACCGGCTCGGCGCGCCTCGGGCAGCCTGCTTGCCGGCCCATTCGCGCGCCGCTCGCCGGCCGATGCTTCTATAATCGTCGCCGAATGCGCGGCCGCAGGCTGCGCCGGACTTCACGGAGAACGGAACCATGGATTGCCGCAAGGAACTCGTCGTCAAACCCGGCCGCAAGCTCGATCTGTCGGGCATCGATCCGTCGTACACCGGCGAGCACGCCTCGGCGGAAGCCGCACAGGGCGAAATCCAGAGGAACGTCAGCCGGATGGACGCCTTGCAGGCGCTGCTCTATGCCGACGGCCGGCAGTCGCTGCTCGTCGTCCTGCAGGCGCTCGACGCCGCGGGCAAGGACGGCGTGATCCGTCACCTGTTTACCGGCATGAACCCGCAGGGCACATCGGTGTTCGGTTTCAAGCAGCCGAGCGCCGAAGAGGCGGCGCACGACTTCCTCTGGCGAGCGCACCAGAGGGCTCCGGCGCGAGGGCAGGTCGTCGTCTTCAACCGCTCGCACTACGAGGACGTGCTCGTCGTCCGTGTGCACGGGCTCGTGCCCGAGTCGGTCTGGAGCAAGCGCTACGAGCTGATCTGCGACTTCGAGAAGATGCTCACCGACAACGGCACGCGGATCCTCAAGTTCTTCCTGCACATCAGCCCCGAGGAGCAGCTCGCGCGTTTCCGGCAGCGCCTCGAAGACCCGGCGCGCAACTGGAAGATCAGTGAGTCGGACTACAGCGAACGGGAACTCTGGCCCGCGTACGTCGAGGCCTACGAAGAGGCGCTGAGCCGGACGAGCACCAGGGAAGCCCCGTGGTACGTCGTGCCGGCCAACCACAAGTGGTTCCGCAACCTGGCGATCTCGCAGATCATCGCCGACACGATGGACGCGATGGGACTCAAGCTGCCCCCCGCACGAGTCGATCTCGCGGAGATCGAGCGCAAGTACCACGCGGCGGCGGCCGAACTCAGGAAGGCTCGCGAGCGCAATGGCAAGAACGGCCGCAACCATAACGGCTGATCGCCGGCGCGCGCGCCGCTTCGCCCGCGTCGCCGCACGCCGCTGAGCCAGCGCGAGCGAGCGGTG
Organism: Accumulibacter sp.; assembly: GCF_023806625.1. Classification (GTDB taxonomy): domain Bacteria; phylum Pseudomonadota; class Gammaproteobacteria; order Burkholderiales; family Rhodocyclaceae; genus Accumulibacter. Next base: position 7,290 of record NZ_JAMTDX010000066.1, on the reverse strand, counting down.
ATCGGGTAGCGGCGGAATGACGTTTTTTCGTCGTTCGACTGCTTGACGCGCGTCGGGTTCCCCTTGCCGCGCCTCGCGCTGCCGGCACTGCTCGGCCTGCTGATCGCCTGCTCCGTCCAGGCTCAGATCCCGTTGGTCCAGGCGAAGCCCGAAGCGGCGCGCAGCGCGCCGGCTGCGGAGGCCGATCCCCGCGCCCAGAGCGAGGCGCGCCTCGACGAGGCACGCCGCCAGCAGGACGCCGAGCAGGCCGAAAGCGCTTCGCCGCGCGCCGGCCAGGCACAGCCGATCAGCGAGCGCCGGCGGCTGATCGATCGGCTGGTCATCGCCTACAGCGAGCAGCTCAAGCTGCACGACGAACTCGCCGCGCTGAAGAAGGCTGACACCCGGCAGGCGCAGGAGAAGCTCTGGGCAGCCGAGTTCTCGGGTCCACCGCCGTACTCGGTGCTGCGCATCGATTCGCTGCGCGACGACATCGACGCCGGGCGAGACCGCCTGCGCAGCCAGGAATCGGCCGAACGCGGCCTCGAAAGCATGCGCGCCGCGCGCGTCGAAGGCCAGCGGCGAGCGGCCGAGTCGGTTCGTCTGGCCGAAGACAGGCTCGCCCGCGCGCGCGGGCCCGAAGCGATCGATCGCGAGCGAGCCTCCCGTGACATCGCGCTGCTCCAGCGCCAGTTCGCCGAAGCCGAAGTCACCAATCTTGGCCTCGCGCTCGACATCACCCGCCAGCGGATCGCCAACCTGCAGGTACTCAACAGCGAGCGCGAGCACTTGCTCGCCCGCGTCCTGCCCGAGCAGCGGCTGAGCAAGGAAGAACTCGAACAGGAACAGACTCTGCTCGGCAAGGAACTGGCCCGGGTCAACGGCGAAACGGACACAATCGTCAGCGCCAACAGCCGGCGGACAGCCGAGCGCCAACGCCTGGCGGAGCTCGTCGAACGCAAGCCGGGCGACGTCGGCGAGGTCCGCCGACTGCAGCTGCTCGACGCCCGGCTGGAAACCGAACGCGTCCAGCTGCTCACGCTGAGCTGGCTGCAGACTCTGCTGCAACTGAGCATCGACGCCTGGGGACAGCGTTACGCCGGCTTCCACGCGCCCGACGCGACGACGCGGCAGGCGGTCGTCGACTGGCTGCGCAAGACGCGGGACGACCTCTCCGGCCGGATGAAGTTCGTCGACGAAATGAAGTACGCGGCGTCGGTCAGCTCCCGCGAACAGGAGCTACGCCTCGCCGGAAGCCAGGTCGACCGCACTGCGGCCACCCAGGACAAGGCCTTGCTCGCCGCGCTCAGCGAACGCGTCGTCGCCTACGAAAGGGTCGGCCGGGTGTCCCTGCGCCTGCAGCGACAGATCGAGCGCTGGCTCGAGGACTTCGGCTACCGAGGCACGAGCGCCGCGTCGCCGGACTGGAAGCTCGCCGAGCTGCAACTGATCGAGGTGCTCAAGCGAATCTGGGACTTCGAAATGTTCGCCGTCGAGGAATCGACGGTGATCGACGGCAAGACGGTGACCGTCGGCTACGGAGTGACGATCGGCAAGAGCGTCGGCGCGCTGTTTCTCTTCCTCCTCGGCTACGCGCTGTTCTCGCTGCTCTCGCGGCGCCTGCAGCGCCTGATGGTCAGCCGGTTCGGAGTCGACCAGCAGGTGGCCAGCGTAATGCGCCGCTGGGCGATGATCGCGCTGGCCGTGATTCTGGTCATCTTCATCCTCAACCTCGCGCGCATTCCGCTGACCGCCTTCGCTTTCCTCGGCGGTGCGCTGGCGATCGGCGTCGGCTTCGGCACGCAGACGATCATCAAGAACGTGATCAGCGGAGTCATCATCCTTTTCGAGCGCAAGATTCGCGTCGGCGACATCATCGCCGTCGGCGGGACGACCGGCCACGTCGTCGCCGTCGACCTGCGCGCGTCGACGGTCCGCGGCTTCGACGGTGTCGAGGCGCTGGTCCCGAACTCGAGCTTCCTCGAAAACCAGGTGGTCAACTGGACCTACACGAACCCGCGCATCCGGCGCGAGATCCGCGTCGGCATCGGCTACGGATCGCCGGTTCGCCAGGCCGCCGAGATCGTCGTCGGCTGCGCCCGCGACCACGGACAGGTGCTCAGGGAACCGCCGCCGGAAGTCTTCTTCGAGGATTTCGGCGACAGCGCGCTGCTCCTCGTCCTCGTCTTCTGGGTCGAACTCGGTGCCAACCTCGTCGCCCGTCGCGTCGACAGCGACCTGCGCTACGCGATCGAGAAACGGCTCCGCGCGGCCGGGATCCAGATCCCCTTCCCGCAGCGCGACGTACACCTCGACCTGCCGCTGGCCGTGCACATCGCCCGCGAACGCGGCAGCATGGCCGCGGCGCACGGCGGCGAGTCGTCGCCGGCCGGCTGAGGCGGGCTGAGGCGACGGGCGGCGCGGTGCAGATGATCGGTGGAGCGCACGCCGGCAGCACCCCAGGCTCACGCCGCCCCGCGCACCCAGCGGACGATGCTCGCCGCATCGAGCGCACCCGACTGGCGTGCGACCTCGCGCCCGTGACGGAGCAGAACGAGCGTCGGGATCGAGCGGATCGCGAAGCGCGTGGCCAGCGCCGGATGCTCCTCCGTATTCACCCGGGCCTGCCGGTACGCCGGCTCGAGGTGGCCGGCCGCGGCGTCGAAAGCCGGCGCCATCGCCCGGCAGGGCGCACACCACGGCGCCCAGAAATCCAGGACCAGCGGCAGGTCCGGGCGCGTCGCGTGGCTGGCGAGACTCGCCTCGTCGAGCTCGACGGGCCTGGCGGCGAAGAGCGCCGACCGACAGTGCCCGCAGCGCCCGCGATCGGCGAGGCGCTCGGCGGGCACGCGGTTGGGACGGTGACAATTCGGACAGACGACGAGCAGCGGAGAAGTCCTCATTCGCCAGCGGGATCCTCGATCGACACTTCCGCGAGTGGGGCCGGCGCCGCGGCATTCAAGGCCCGCGGCGATCCCGCACGGCGTTCACTCACCGATGCGCAGCCCGGTCTTCTTGAGGATCGCCGTCGAGAAGAGCACGTCGTGTGCGGCGCAGTCGTCGCCGAGCAGCCCGGCGATCCGCGCGACCTTGTCCAGCACCTCGGCGCGGGACGCCCCGTGGACCATCGCGAAGAGGTTGTAGCGCCACTCGGGCAGCCGGCGCGGCCGGTGATAACAGTGGGTCACGAAGTCGAGCGCGCCGACGCGCTCACCGAGCCGGTCGACGCGCTCGTCGGCGACGTCCCAGACGCTCATCCCGTTGGCCGTGTAACCGATCGCGTAGTGGTTCGGCACGACGCCGATCCGGCGGATCACCCCCTCCTCGAGCAGCCGAGCGAGCCGGCGCATCACCTCCTCGGGAGCGATGCCGAGTTCGTCGGCCACCTGATGGTAAGGCCGCTCGACGAGCGGCAGCCCGGCCTGCGTCGCGCGAACCAGACGGCGATCGGTCTCGTCGATCGGCGCGTTCACGAGCGCACCGGGAGCTTCATTTCGATGAAATACTCGCGCAGCTTCGGAAACGCGAAAACTTCGAGGGCGGTCGCCCGTTCGATGCGCGCGATCAGCGGGGCAATCGCCTCGCCGGACTCGGTGGCCAGCACGAACCACATGTTGAAATCGCTGCCCAGGCCGCCTTCCCGGCGGTAGTTGTGGGCCACTTCCGGAAAACCGTTGACCACCGCGAGCACACGGTCCCAGTCGGCTTCGGGAACGCGCAGCGCAGCGAGAACGAAGGCCCCGCCGATCCGCTCGACCTGGAACATCGGCCCGAATCGCGTCAGCACCCGCGTCTCGAGCAGTCGCCGGACGCGCGCGATCAGTTCGCCCTCGCCGATCGCCAGGCGCTCGGCGACGACCGCCCACGGCCGTTCGCAGATCGGGAAACCGCCCTGCAGACCGTCGATGATCGTCCGGTCGACGGGGTCGATCGGCGCCGGCTCACGCATAATGCGCGCCGCTCTGCTTGAAGCGGGTCAACGAGAAAAGCACATCGTGCGCGTAACGCATCAGGTCGAGGCGCGCGCGCAGTTCGGCGATTCGTGCCTCGACTTCGGCGCGCACCTGCCCATGGATCATGCAGAACAGGTTATAGCGCCACTCGGGCTCGACGCGCGGCCGCTGGTAGCAGAGGTTGATCCCCGCTTCGCGGGCGAGCCGCTCCCCTACTTCGCCGACCTCACCGTCGGGCACGTCATGAACGAGCATCGCGTTGGCCATATAGCCGAGTTCGTGGTGGCGGACGACGACTCCGAAGCGCTTGATGATCCCCTCGCGGCACCAGCGCGCGATCGTCTCGATGACCTCATCCTCGGCACAGCCGATCCGGCTGGCGAGCACGGCGAAGGGCCGGATGAACAGCGGCAGCCCTTCCTGGAGGACCATCACCAGGCGCCGCTCGCGCTCCTCGAGCGGAGTCGGCGCGCTGAACGACTCTCGACGGACACCGCGCCGCGCCGGATCGTCGGCGCCGTCGAGCCGGAAGCCGAGATCGATGTGGTATTCCTCGATCAGCGGCAGCCGCAGCACCGGCCAGCCGGCCGCCGCTTCGATCGCCGCCAGAGCGGCCTGCAGGCGCGCCTCTGAACCGGCGGTGACGACGAACCAGAGGTTGTAGCGGTGCTCGCGCTCGTAGTTGTGATTGACCTCGGGGAAACGGTTGACCACCCCGGCGACCGTAGCCAGCTCGGCAGCCGGAACGGCCATCGCGGCGAGCGTGCTCGCGCCGATCCGTTTCGGCGCGAAGACCGCCCCGACGCGGGCGACCTTGCCCGCCCGGCGCAGCGCTTCGAGCGCGCGCAGCACGGCGGCCTCGGCCACGCCGAGCCGAGCCGCGAGATCGGCAAAAGGCGCCGGGCAGAGCGGGAAGTCGCGCTGAAAATCGTTGAGCAGCCGGAAGTCGAGTCTCTCGTCCATGTTTCCCCCCTTTCACCGAATGGCCGGCCCGGGCCCCTCACCGGCAGACCACCCTCTCAGAACCCCGTGCGTTGTGCCCGACTGGTGAAGAAGATGCCGCTCGGCGCGCGTGCGGGCAGCTCGCCGACCTTGTCGAAGGTCCGCGTATCGTAGATCAGCACCCGATCGTCGTCACGCGCCGACAGCCAGACGTTCTCGCCGCGCGGCGTGAACTCCATGTGCAGAATCGCCTTGCCCGGCGCCAGCGTGCGGATCACCTGGCCGCTCAGCGTATCGATCACCTCGACCCAGCCGTTGTCGGGGAACGCGTAGTTGACCCACACCTGGCGGCCGTCGGGACGAGCCATGACGAACACCGGCTGTCCCCTGACGCCGATCCGGCCGACCTCCTGCCAGGTGTCCGTGGACACGACGAGCACCTCGTGGCGGCCGATCGCCGGCAGGTACGCCTTGCCCTGGGCGACCGCCCAGCCACGCAGGTGCGGCATCTTGAACACCGGCAGCTTCTCCTCGCCCCGGCCGTAACGGTCGAGGATCCGCCTCGTTCCCTTGTCGGGCTGCCAGGTGTCGAGCAGCACGACGCCGTCCTCCCCGAACAGCCCGGCCAGATAGTAACGGCCGTCGGGAGTCACCAGCCCGTCGTACGGCTGCTGCCCGGCAGCGAAGCGCTCGGTCTTCGGGCGGCGCGGGTCCGAGAAGTCGCTGACCCAGATCTCGCCGCCCTCGAACAGCGCGTAGGCGAAGCGCTGGCCGGGCAGATCGGCGAGCCCGACGACCTTCGAGAACGAGCCCGGTGCGTACTCCGCGGGAACCTCGGCGAGCAGTTCGAGCGTCGTCGCGTCGAAGGCCTTGATCCCGCCCGGCGTGTAGTTCTGCGCGACGACGATCCGCCCGTCCTGCGAGATCGCGCCACCGATCGCGTTGCCCGACTGCAGCACACGGCGCACCGCGCGCTGCTCGAGCAGATCGACCTGAGTCAACCCGCCGTCACGGCCGAAGACGTACGCGTAACGACCGTCGCGCGAGTAGACGACCGACGCGTGCGACAGGTCGCCGAGCCCGCCGACCCGCCCGTAGACCTCGCGGCGCGTCGTATCGACGAGGCTCAACTCGCCGCTCGCACGCTCGACGACGACCCCGAGGTCGCCGGTTCCGCGCAGCGGTGGCGCCGCGCATCCGGCCAGGATGAACAACGACACGCCGAGCAGGCCACGGATCAGGCTGCAGACTCGCTTCGCCATTCGTCGATTCTCCCGCTACCTGCTCTTCGCCGGCGCGGCCCGGCACAGGCTGCCCGGAACGACGAGGCTCGCCTGATACGCCGAGAGCGCGACGAGCTGCTCGTCGCTGTAGGCGACGATCACGCGGACCATCTCCGGATTCGCATTGCGCCGGTGCCCGTCGCGAATCTCGGTCATCTGGCGCAGCAGGTAACGGTAGTGCTGGCCGGCGATCCGCGGATGGAAGCGCTCGGCGTCGCCCTCGCCCTTCGCGCCGTGACAGTCGCGACACGCCTTCTCATAGAGTTGCCGGCCGGCGCTGACCTGCCGGGCCGCGTCCGGACCCGCGTAGCGGCCATGCTCGGGCGTCACGCACAGGCCCTCGATGTACGCTGCGACGTCGGCGAGTTCCTGTGGCTCGGTCAGCGTCGCGGCGAACGGGTACATCAGCGGATTGTCGCGCACCCCGGCGCGAATGTCGGCCATCTGCTTGATCAGCACGCTGCGGTGCTGGCCGGCGAGTTGCGGGATGCTCCCGTCGGGACGCCCGGCGCCCGAAGGCAAGTGACACGCCACGCACACCTCGTAGACCTCCTCACCGCGCTTGCGGTCGCCCTTCAGCTTGAGTGCCGCGCTCTGCTCGCCCTCGCGAACGTTCCACCGGTAGTCGCCGCTCTCGATCCCCGGCGCGCGCGGCGCGGCGGTCACCGCGTTGATCGCCCAGCCGGCGAGCAGCGCCGCGACGATCGCTCGAATCATCATCCTTCCCCCGGGAAAAGGCCTCGAAGTCGTCAATCTAGCAGCCGTCGGGCGGACCGGCGTTGATCGCGATCAATCCCGGAGCGACGTTCCCGGGAATTCCGTCTGCCAAGAGTGCCGTAGCTGGCGCCACCCTGCAGGAACGGCGAGTCGAAGGAGCGCAACCGGCATGGGCGCTGGGACTCGGAGCTTCGCCGCCAGTTCGGTCACCCGCTCTCAGCCCTCGATCCAGCGCGCACTCTCCTTGGTCCCGGGCAGTGGCCAGCAGCGTCCTTCGGTTCACGCGCCCACATCCACGCCTCAAGGCTCACGATACCACTGCTCGAGGCTGGCCAGCAGGCGTGCTGCCGGCAGGCGGCTGGGGATCAAGTCCGTAAACTGCTGTAAATCGGGTGGCTTGGCAGCCACCGCTTCGG
>NZ_JAMTDX010000065.1 GCF_023806625.1 Accumulibacter sp. | reverse complement strand
CCGAAGCGGTGGCTGCCAAGCCACCCGATTTACAGCAGTTTACGGACTTGATCCGGTGGACGAGCCTGTCCTGCGCAGCTGATCGAGACGGTACGAACCATCAGCCGGCGAAGTTCTGCTCGCCCGTCACGGACGATCGGTTACCACGAGGGTCTGGTGCTTGCCGAACCCGCAGCCATTTGAGACTGCGTCACCTCGGCGGAAACGCTCCGGCCCACCACAGGTGGCGGCGGGGAATCGAGCATGACTGCTCGTCGGTCATGGAACTCGGGCGCTTGGGAACAGGTACCAGAGCGCGCTCCGCGAACTCGTTTCCCTCGAGGATGCCTGCATCTTTCCGCTGCTCGAGAGTTCCGACATCGGGGACGGACCGATCCGCTACGGCCGCAAGTACCTGTTCGTCGCGCAGAAGTACGTGGGAGAAGACACGGCGTCGATCAGGGATACGGCGCCCGAGACCTGGCGTTACCTGGAGGCACATGCCGACCTCTTGCGCAGGCGAGCGACTTCGGTGTACCGCGATCGACCGCCCTGCTCGATCTTCGGGGTCGGCGACCATTGTCGATGAGCTTCTGGTCTGACAAGCGACCAAGCACCGCCGGAATTCTCAAGCGCCTCGACCTCGATGCTCTCAGTCGTGAACTTGCCCGCGAGGCCGAGGACCACAGCTTCGCGAGGCAACGCGTAGCCGTCGCGGTCGAGCATGTCGATGGCCAAGTGGCACCGCCGACGGCGCGGGGGATCGCCCGATAGGCCGCGCAGGAGGGTCGCATCGAGCGGTCAGCGATTGGCCCGCGCCAACTGCCATCGGCCAACCGTCCTTTGCTGGTCGTGGCCCCGGTTCCCCGCCCGCCACACGGTGTCCTGGCGCGTTCCCCAGGGTTGAGTGTGCGCAGCGTGTCCGACCTCGCGCTTTCCGTCATCGGTGATGGCCGCCTGAACTCCCTGAAGGTTCTGCATCGGTCAGCACTGCCTAAGCGCGAAAACCACCGAGTACGAGGTCAGCGCATGACCGGCAAGACGGGCTGGAGGAAATGCCCGCAAAAGACCGACTGCGGCGCGCTTCATCCAGCTCATCTGCTCGGTCTCGATGAGGGCAAAGCGATCGAAGCAGCGAAAGCCGCGCTGCTCCAGCCAGGAGGCCAGCTGGTAGTAGCTGAACCAATGTACAGCCGGGTACTTGGCATGATTGGTAATCTCCGGCCGAGTGGTCACCGCCAGGCGCTCGTAGTGCCGCTTCAGGAAGCCTGGATACCAGCTGTACAAGGGCAGCGTGAATTCCTCCTGAATCGGACACAGCCAGTTGGTCGTGCTGATGTAGAGCAGCCCGCCGGGCCTGAGGACGCGAACGGCCTCTTCCAGGCAGGTCTCCCAGTCGGTGACGTGCTCGAGCAGTTCCGGCAACAGGCTGACGTCCATCGAGCCGTCAGCGTAAGGCAGGGCGGTTGCCGATCCGACCTCGAAGTCGATGTCCAGCTTGGCTTCGCGGGCCCGCTGGCGAGCCACTTCGATGATCGGCGCGTTGACGTCCAGCCCATGCACGCGGTGCCCCAGAGAAGCCCAAAGACGGCACTGGGTGCCCGCTCCACAGCCGATATCGACCACCTCGAGCGCTCCCGTCGGAGGATGGCCCGACCCAACCAGCAGAGCCAGACACTTGTCGCGAACCGACGTGAAACGGTTGACCGTCTCCGGCAGGAGGCTGCGCGCCCCGTAGTAATCGAGAAACTCCGGGTTGCTCGAGTGGTCCCAGTTCGATTGTTTTCCTGCTTCGGAGGTAGCCATGGTCATTCGCGCCTCTGCGCCGGGATCAGGTGAGCGAGCTGCTCGAACCGCCTCAGGTGACTGAGAAGGGCCTGCCATTCCGCCGCCTCGGCTCCTGGCAAAAAACATTGTACACGCGCCGCGCTCGCCGATCTCTGCGAGATTCCACACTTGCCAACGGAATCAGGCGCAAGCGGACGCCATGCAACCGGCAGATCACAGGCTCCCGCCGGCGACGACTCCAGACGCCCGTCAGCGTCGGTGCCCGACCCAGCGATTGAGCAGGCCGCGCGCGCTGTCGACGAGCTCGCCGGCGGTCAGCCCGAGTGGGCCGCAGCCACCGCCGACCCGCTCATCGGCGGCAGCGCCGTGCAGGTGAACGCCAGCCAGCGCGGCTTCGCACGCCGGCCAGCCCTGGGCGAGCAGCGCGACGATGAAACCGCTGAGCACGTCGCCCGTTCCCGCGCTCGCCAGCCCGGGGTTACCGCTTCCATTGACGAACCATCTTCCGTCGGGCGTGGCGATGATGCTGCCGCAGCCCTTGAGGACGACCAGCGCGTGATGGCGCGCCGCCAGTTCGAGCGCAGCACCCGCGCGATCCGCCTGAACCGAAGCAGTGGTGGTGCCCAACAGTCTGGCGGCCTCACTGGGGTGAGGCGTCAGCACCGTCGAGGCCTGGCGCGCAGCGACCACGACTGCCAGGCGCGGCTCGCTGGCCAGCATGTTCAGGGCGTCCGCATCGAGCAGCAGCGGCAGATCGAGCGCACAGGCGCTTTCGAGCAACGCGAGTGCTTCGCTGCTGCTGCCCATTCCCGGACCGCAGGCGAGCGCGGTCAGCGGCGTGGCGAGCAGCGCATCCGGCGCACGCAACATCAGTTCAGGCTGGACGACGTCGAGTCGCGGAGCCTGCCGATCGATCAGGCCGAGATAGACACGACCGCTGCCCAGGCGCAGCGCCGCGCGACCGGCCAGAAAGGCGGCGCCGACCATGCTCGGCGCACCGCCAAGAACACCCGCATTGCCAAAGCTTCCCTTGTGGCTGTTCCTCGCTCGCGGACGGAGCCAGTCGGCGAACAGATCATTGCCAACCAGATGAGCACTTGGCCTGGCGAGACGTTCGGCGTCGAGTTCGAGCGAGGCGACCGACACGTTCCCGCAGTGGTCTGGCCCATCCCCGGTGAACAGACCAGGCTTGCCGGCAATGAAGGTGATCGTGTGGCTGGCGCGGACCGCCGCTCCGCAGATCCGGCCGGTATCGGCGTCGAGCCCGCTCGGACAGTCGAGGGCGAGCAGCGGACAACGGTCGCGAACGGCGAGGGCGTTGGCCATCCGCACGAGTTCTTCATGATGCCCACTGACCGGCCGCTGCAGGCCGATGCCAAACAGGCCATCGATGATCAGCGCCCAGCGCTGGCCGGTCGGGATCCCCTCGAGCACGCTCCCGCCGTCATCGACGAAGCGTCGGTAGGCCGCTGCGGCGTCCCTGGGCAGGCGACCGGCTTCTCCGGCCAGAACGACGCTGACCACGAAACGGCGCTCGCGCAAGTGGCGCGCAGCGACCAGTGCATCGCCCCCGTTGTTGCCCGGCCCGGCGATGACCAGCAGCGAGGCACCCTGCAGGCGACACAACGCGGTCGCCAGATCGGCCGCGGCTAGTCCTGCCCGCTGCATCAACGGCAGGTCGGCGGCGGCATTCTCGATGGCGCGCAGATCGGCAGCACGATAAAGCGGCTGTGAACGACTGATGGTCTTCATGATCTCCTCCTACGAAGCGGCTCTCCTCGACGCGCGTTCGGCATGCCTGGCGTCGGCTCGCAGACGCGTCCCGACCGGGCGGCCCGAGTGCCGGGCGATGCGCAACACGCGGAGAAGTGTTCGCTGATGTCCGCGGCTACCCGCCGAGCAACTGATCGCGAGACGCCGCCATCACCCGCCCGTCTCGAGCGCGCGGGCGACGGGCTGCGTTCCTTACGAGCCATGGCCGAAGAGCCTCCGGGCAATCAGTGCCGTCTGACCATGGATACGTACGGTGTCGTCGATCTGTCGCGCGTAACCGCCAGCCATCGCCACGGCGACCGGGATCCTCCGGCTGCGGCACGCCCCGAGCACCATCTCGTCGCGCGCGATGAGCCCTGCGAAGCTCAGCGCGAGCCGACCCAACCGGTCGTCGTAGTAGGGATCGGCGCCGGCGAGATAAATGACCAGGTCCGGATTCGCATGCCGGAAAACGTGATCGAGCGCGTCGGAGAGCTGTTCGAGATACGGCCCATCGGTGGTTCCGTCGGCGAGTTCGACGTCGAGGTCACTCGTCGCCTTGACGAACGGAAAATTGCCGCGAGCGTGGATCGAGAAGGTGAACAGCCGATGGTCGCCGGCGCAGATGCTCGCCGTGCCGTTGCCCTGATGGACATCGCAATCGACAACCGCGACGCGGCTCACCCGGCCCTCCTCGAGCAGGACCCGCGCGGCGACCGCGGCATCGTTGAAGACGCAGAAACCCTCGCCGTGCGCGGCATGAGCGTGGTGGGTACCACCCGCCAGATTCACCGCACAGCCGTCGAGCTGAGCCGCCCGACACGCGGCCAGGGTCGCCCCGGCCGAGCGGCGCGAACGCTCGACCATGGCTGCACTCCACGGAAAACCGATTCGCCGCTGTTCGGCGACGCTGATTTCGCCCCGTCTCACTCGCGCCACATAAGCCGGATCGTGAGCCAGGCAGAGCTCGGCGGTCGTCGCCGCGGCGGGAGCCCGGAAATCGGTTTCAGCGAACGCTCCGCTCGAGCGCAGGCGCTCGCGCAGCCGGGAGTATTTCTCCATCGGAAAGCGGTGGCCCGGAGGTAGCGGGAGGACGAAGATGTCCGTGTAAAAGAGTTTCACTCGCCGTCGGCAATCAGGCTTGGCAACGCGTAGCCGGCAGGATTCTAGCCTGACCTGGCCGGCGAGGGAACCGGCGCGGCAGCCGCTTCGGGCTCCGGACGCCGCGCCCCGGGGAACTCCGGGCCGGACCGGGGACCAGTCCGCATCGGCTATAATCGCGCGGTCTTCAGCCCTCCTCTGCGCCCGCCTCCCGCGCAGCCCGCCATGGCCGAAATCCTCCACCTCCGCGGGTCCCCCGCGTTTTCCGCCTTCCGTCTCCAGCGCCTGGAGCAGAGACTCGCCGAGGCGGTGTCCGGCGCGCGCGTGTGCGTCGCTGAACACTGGCACTTCGTCGCGCTGCGCGAGGCGCTGAGCGCGCAAGGACGAGAGCAGCTCGCCGCGCTGCTCGAGGAGAGAGCGGCCGATGAGGTCCCCGAGGGCGAGCTTTTCCTGGTCACTCCGCGGGTCGGGACGATCTCGCCCTGGTCGTCGAAAGCGACGGACATCGTCTGGAACAGCGGTCTTGCCGCCGTCGAACGCGTCGAACGGGGCATCGCGGTGCGCGTCTCCGGTCGCCGGAGCAGGCTTTCGGCAAGCGAACGCCAGCAACTCCGCGCGTTGCTCCATGACCGGATGGTCGAAACCGTCTTCGACGACTTCACCCAGGTGGTGACGCTGTTTCGTCACTTCCCGCCTGTCCCACCGGGTTCGGTCGACGTACTCGATGGCGGGCGTGACGCGCTCGTCGAGGCCAACTCAGGGCTGGGGCTGGCGCTATCGGACGACGAGATCGATTACCTCGTCGATCTCTTCGCGCGCTCCGGACGCAACCCGACAGACGTCGAACTGATGATGTTCGCGCAGGCCAACTCGGAGCACTGCCGGCACAAGATCTTCAATGCCTCGTGGGTGATCGACGGCGAGCCACGAGACGAGACGCTTTTCGGGATGATCCGCGAAACGCACGCCGCCCACCCCGCCGGCACAGTGGTCGCCTACGCCGACAACTCGGCAGTCATCGAGGGCGCCAGCGTTCCGCGCTTTCACGCCGATCCGGCCGGTCACTATCGCGCGTCGGTGCAGCAGACGGACATCCTCGCCAAAGTCGAGACGCACAACCACCCGACGGCGATTTCTCCATTCCCGGGTGCCGCGACCGGAGCGGGCGGCGAGATCCGCGACGAGGGCGCAACCGGACGCGGTGCGAAGCCAAAGGCCGGACTGTGCGGCTTCTCGGTCTCGAACCTGCGCCTTCCCGAATCGCCGCAGCCCTGGGAGAATCCAACCGCTGCTTACGGCCGGCCCGAACGCATAGCCTCCCCGCTGACGATCATGCTCGATGGCCCGATCGGTGCGGCGGCATTCAACAACGAGTTCGGGCGACCGAACCTGGCCGGCTACTTCCGGAGCTACGAGCAGATCACCGGCAGCGGAGACGCGCAGGTGGTCCGCGGCTACCACAAGCCGATCATGATTGCCGGCGGCGTCGGCAACATCGACGCAGGCCAGTCGTTCAAGGCGGCAAAGCTGCCACCCGGAACGCTGCTGATCCAGCTCGGCGGCCCAGGCATGCTGATCGGGCTGGGCGGCGGTGCGGCGAGTTCGATGAACACGGGCAGCAACACCGCCGACCTCGACTTCGCTTCCGTGCAGCGCGGCAACCCGGAGATGCAGCGGAGGGCGCAGGAGGTCATCGATCGTTGCTGGCAGATGGGCGCGCCGTTGGGCGACGGATCGGCCATCGGCGACGGCAGCCCGATCCTCTCGATCCACGACGTCGGCGCTGGCGGACTATCGAACGCGCTGCCCGAACTCGCGCACGGCGCCAGCTGTGGCGCGCATTTCGAGCTGCGCGAGGTGCATATCGAGGAGCCGGGCATGTCGCCGGCCGAGATCTGGTGCAACGAGGCGCAGGAGCGCTACGTTCTGGCGATCGCGCCCGAACGGCTCGTCGAGTTCCGCGCGATCTGCGCACGCGAGCGCTGCCCCTTTGCAGTCGTCGGGCAGACGACCGCCGTCCGGCAGCTGCGGGTCAGCGACCGCCATTTCGGCAACGCGCCGGTGGACATGGCCATGGACGCGCTGCTCGGCAAACCGCCGCGAATGCTCCGCGAAGTCCGCCGCATGCCTGCTCGGCTGGTCGCCTTCGACCCGACTGACGTCGATCTCCGCGAAGCCGCATACCGCGTCCTGCACCTGCCGGCGGTAGCCGACAAGAGCTTCCTGATCACCATCGGCGACCGGAGCGTCGGCGGCCTGAGCGCGCGCGACCAGATGGTCGGACCCTGGCAGGTTCCCTGCGCCGATGCCGCCGTGACCCTGATGTCCTTCGACGGCTATGCCGGTGAAGCCTTCGCGCTCGGCGAGCGTACGCCGCTCGCGGTGATCGACGGCCCGTCGTCCGGCCGAATGGCCGTCGGCGAAGCACTGACCAACCTCGCCGCCGCCGACGTCGCGCGGCTCGCCGACGTCAAGCTCTCGGCCAACTGGATGGCGGCTGCTGGCTTCCCAGGCGAGGACGCGCGCCTGTTCGACACGGTCCGCGCGGTTTCCAGCTTCTGCCAGCAGGCCGGCCTGGCCATCCCGGTCGGCAAGGATTCACTGTCGATGCGTACGGCCTGGGAGGAAGGCGAGGAGCGCAAGCAGGTCGTCTCGCCGCTGTCGCTGATCGTCACCGCTTTTTCGCGCGTCGACGACGCACGCCGGACGCTGACTCCGCAGCTCGTCCTCGACGCCGGAGAGACCGACCTGCTGTTGATCGACCTCGGCGCCGGACGCAATCGCCTCGGCGGCTCCGCGCTGGCGCAGGTCTACGCGGCGACCGGCAGCGACACGCCGGACGTCGACGATCCCGGACGGCTGGTCGCTTTCTTCACTGCGATCCGCCAGCTGGCCCGCGACGACCTGCTGCTCGCCTACCACGACCGCTCGGATGGCGGGCTGCTGGCGACCGTCTGCGAGATGGCCTTCGCGGCGCGCTGTGGCGTGTCGATCGACACCGACGGACTCTGTTTCGATCCGCTGGTCAACGACGTCGACGGCAACGAGAAGCGCCCCAACCTGCTCGGCGGACGTTCGTTCGAGACGCTGATCCGCGCGCTGTTCTGCGAGGAACTCGGCGCCGTCGTGCAGATCCGCCGCGATCAGCGCAGCCAGGTGATGAGCATCGTGCGCGGCGCCGGGCTGGGCGCGTGCACGCAGTTCATCGGCGCGCCGAACCCCTGGGACCACATCCGGATCATCCGGAACGCGCGCGCGGTGTTCGACGAGAGGCGCGTTGACCTTCAGCGCGCATGGTCGGAAACGAGTTTCCGGATGCAGCGGCTGCGCGACGAGCCGCAGTGCGCGCAGCAGGAATACGACCGGATTCTCGACGCTGACGACCGCGGCCTTTGGGTATCGCTGAGCTTCGACCCGAGCGAGGACATCGTCGCGCCGCTGATCAACACCGGCGCCCGACCGCGTCTGGCGATCCTCCGCGAACAGGGTGTCAATGGCCACGTCGAGATGGCCGCGGCCTTCGACCGCGCCGGTTTTGCGGCGATCGACGTGCATATGAGCGACCTCCTCGCCGGCCGGGTCAGCCTGGCGGACTTCTCCGGAGCGGTCGCCTGCGGTGGTTTTTCCTACGGCGACGTTCTCGGCGCCGGCCAGGGCTGGGCGAAGACGATCCTTTTCAACGACCGCGCGCGCGATGATTTCTCGGCCTTCTTCGCCCGTCCGGACAGCTTCGCACTCGGCGTGTGCAACGGTTGCCAGATGATGAGCGCGCTGCGGACGATCATCCCCGGTGCGGCCGACTGGCCGCGCTTCGCACTCAATCGGGTCGAACAGTTCGAGGCCCGGCTGGTGATGGTCGAAGTCGCCGAATCGCCTTCGCTGTTCCTCACCGGGATGGCTGGAAGCTGCTTGCCGGTCGTCGTCTCGCACGGCGAGGGGCGGGCGATCTTCGCTTCACCCGAAGAGCAGGCGCGGGCGCTGATCGCCATGCGCTACGTCGACCCGGCGGGTCAGCCGACCGAGGTCTATCCGTACAACCCCAATGGATCGTCCGCCGGAATCACCGGCCTGACCACCGCTGACGGGCGGTTTACGATCATGATGCCGCACCCTGAACGAATCTTCCGGGCCGTCCAGATGTCCTGGCATCCCGTCCAGTGGGACCGCGACGGCCGGGACGAGTCGCCCTGGCTGAGGATTTTCCGCAATGCCCGGCGCTGGGTCGGGTAGACGGCACGCCGACGCCAGCCGCTGGCATTGGCGCCACACTGCACACGGGATCCCCGGTTTCCCGACTCGCCGTCGCGACGATGGGTGATTCACCTTCGACGTTTGCCGACGATGGCGAGCCTTTCTTCCCGCGCTGGCAAACACGGAGCAAGGTGTACGCATGCCGATCCCGCTCTTGCTGACGCTGTTCCTGTCCAGCCTCCTGGCCGGCCTGGCTGATCGCGGACGGGCCGAGTCGAATCACCGCGCAGAGGCACGTACGCCTCACGCCAGCGTGGCGCTGCTATCCGAACAGGCGACCGCTGCGCCGCGGAGCACCAACTGGCTCGGGTTGCGTTTCCGCCTCGATCCGGGCTGGCACATCTACTGGCGCAACCCGGGCGATTCGGGCTATCCGCCGCGGATCACCTGGGATCTCCCGGAAGGCGTTACGGCGGGCGAAATCCTCTGGCCGACACCGGAGCGTCTGCCCGTCGGCCCATTGACCAACTTCGGGTACACCGGCGAAGTCATCCTCGCTTCGCCGATCACCCTCCCCACGGACTACGCGGGGTTGCACCTCCCCGTGGTGGCCACCGTCAGGTGGCTCGTTTGCGCAGACGTCTGCATTCCGGAGTCGGCGACGCTGGCGCTGACCCTTCCGGTGGCCGCTGCGGCGAGTCCGGACCCCCAATACGCCGACACCTTCGCGCGAACCCGGGCGCGCTGGCCACTCGCCTCGCCTCCGGCTGGATGGACGATTTCGGCTCTGCCGCGCCAGGGTGGGGTACGACTGCAGTTCGAGACACCGCCCGGCGTGGTGATCTCCGCCGCGAACTTCTTCCCCTTTGGCGAAGGGCTGATGGATGCGGCGGCTGCGCAAGTGCTGCGTCGTGACGGCCAGCAACACGAGCTCGACCTGAGCGTGGCCGAGGTTCCGCTGGCACCCTGGGAGCGCGTGTCGGGGATAGTCGTCGCCCGGTTGGCCGGTGCAAAGCCGGCGACCCCGGCCGCTTTCGTCGTCGACCAGCCGTTGACCGGCGCTGCTGCGGCTGCACCGGACTCGCCGGCAGCTGAGTCACAGCGCTCGACCACCGTCGACGCATCCCTGGACTCTCCGCCCACCGATTCGCTGCCGCTGCTCGTCGCCGCTCTGCTCGCTTTCGTCGGCGGCGCGCTGCTCAACCTCATGCCCTGCGTCTTCCCGGTCCTGTCGATCAAGCTGCTGGCCCTGGTCCGGAATGAGCATCAGGGGATTCCGGCAGGCCGGCACGCGCTGCTCTACAGCATCGGGGTGATCAGCGCCTTCGTGGCCCTTGCCGTGCTGCTGCTCGTCCTGCGCGCGGCCGGCGCGTCGCTCGGCTGGGGCTTCCACCTGCAATCGCCGGCCGTCGTCGCCTCGCTGGCGTTGCTCTTCTTCGCGCTGGCTCTCTCGCTCTCCGGCGCACTGCCGATCGGCAGCCTCGCCGACGACGTTCCCGGCACGTGGCGCCTGCGCCACCCGGAGTTCGACGCGCTCGCCTCCGGGGGCCTCGCCGTTCTCGTCGCTTCGCCCTGTACGGCTCCTTTGATGGGCGCGGCGCTCGGCGCCGCGCTGACCATGCCGACCGGTGGAACGCTGCTCGTCTTCGTCGCGCTGGGTCTCGGCATGGCACTACCCTTCGCGTTGCTCGTCCGCTATCCGCTGTTGAGCTGCTGGCTGCCACGACCCGGACCGTGGATGGTACGGCTCAAGGAGTTCCTCGCCCTGCCGCTCTATGGGACGGTCGTCTGGCTGACCTGGGTGCTCGCCGAGCAGATCGGATCGAGCGCAGTGATCAGCGTCGGCGGCGGGGTCGTCGCTATCGGGCTGCTCGCCTGGGCCCGGCGCCTCGCCGGCGGGTGGCTGCGCCGCTGCGCCGTCGCGCTGGCTCTGGCTTCGGCGCTGGGGGCTGCCATCTGGCCAGGACTACCAGGCAGAGACGGCAGGTCTCGCGAAACAGATGCAGCCTGGCAGGCGTGGACCCCGGAGGCTTTCGCTTCCGCCCGGACGACGCAACGGCTGATCTTCGTCGACTTCACGGCCGCGTGGTGTGTCACCTGCCAAGTCAATAAGCGACTGGTACTCGAACGGGCAGAGGTACTCGCGGCCTTTGCGGCGTCGGGAACACTGCTGATGCGCGGGGACTGGACGCGTCACGACCCGACGATCACCGCCGAGCTTGCCCGCCTGGGTCGCAGCGGCGTACCCGTATACGCATTCTTCCCGCCACAGGGTGAGGCAAGACTTCTGCCGGAGATCCTCACCCCGGGCGTGGTCATCGAAACGCTCCGTCCTTTCTTTCGAGCGCCTGGTCATTCCTGATCTCCCGGAGACAACGATGAGCAAACGCCCTTGTCTTTTCGTTTTCGCACCACTCTTCGTCCTGGCCATGAACACGGCTGCACAGGCCGTAGCCCCTGGTGATTCTGCGCCCCGTTTCGCGCTTGCCGATCTCGGAGGGAAACCGGTGTCGCTCGATTCGCTGAAGGGCCGCTGGCTGATTCTCGAATGGACGAATCCCGAGTGCCCGTTCGTACAGAAGCACTATGGCAGCGGCAACATGCAGGAAACCCAGAGATTCGCCGGGGACCGGCGAATCGTCTGGGTGCAGATCAATTCGACGAATCCCCGGCACAGGGATCATTACGACCCGGCGCAGATGCGCGACTGGAATGCGCGGATGAAGGCTGCACCAGCCTACGCGACGCTCGACGAGAGCGGTGCAGCAGGCCGCAGCTACGGCGCGAAGACGACGCCGCATCTCTATCTGATCGATCCGGATGGCCGCCTGGTGTACAATGGCGCGATCGACGACCGTCGATCTGCCGACCCGGCCGACATTCCGGGCGCGCGAAACCACATCCGGGAGGCACTCACCGAGGTTCTCGCCGGGAAGCCCGTGTCGGTTGCCACGACGACACCCTACGGTTGCTCGATCAAGTACTGATCAGCGAGCCGAAGGACCCTCGCCGAGTTCGGCGCGGCCCGCTTCGGGAAAGCGACTGATCCGAAGCGCCCAATCGCTATGCGATCGCCTCGCAGCAGCCCTGATCGAGGTCGTCCCGAGCTGACCCCGGCCGGCCACGGCCACGCCCGGGCACAGCGCCGAGCGAGCGATGTCCGCTGCTCTGTCATCTTCCCGTAACATGGCGGGGCTACCCTTCGGTCGTCCCCCCGTTTGCGAACTCTGGCATCGCCCCATGAACGATCATCTGAGCAGGCAGTTCGATCTCGAACTGGAGAATATCCGCACCCGCATCCTGCAGATGGGTGGCCTGGTCGAAAAGCAGATTCTGGCGGCAATCGAGGGCTTCAGCACCGGCAACGTCGAACAGATGCAGGAGGTGATTCGTGCGGACCGCGAGGTCGACGGCTACGAACTCGGGATCGACGAGGACTGCACCCTGCTGATCGCGCGCCGCCAACCTGCAGCGCGCGACCTTCGGCTGGTGATGGCGATCTCGAGGATCGTCACGGACCTGGAGCGTTGCGGCGACAAGGCAGCGAAGATCGCCAACAAGTCGCGCAAGATCCATCGCGCTGGAGGCCAGCGCACTCCGCGGTTGTCGGATGTCCAGCAGGTTGGGCATCTGGCCATCCAGATGCTGCACGGCGCGCTCGATTCGCTGGCCCGGATGGATGCAGAGGCGGCCCGGAAGGTCATCGGTGAGGACAAGGCGATCGATGCGGCTTTCAACGCCATCCTGCGTCAGCTGGTCACCTACATGATGGAAGACCCACGGACGATCAGCGAAGCCCTCGACATCATCTGGATCGCCAAGGCGATCGAGCGCGTCGGCGACCATGCGACGAACATCGCCGAAAACGTGATCTACATTGTCAGCGGCGTCGACGTACGCCACAGTTCCGCTGCGCCCGCGGTCAGGCGAGAACCGTGAAGCGCCACGAGTCTTCAGCAGCGCAGGTCCTCGTCGTCGAGGACGATCGAGGAATCCAGGAATTGCTTCGGTTCACGCTGGTCTGCGCCGGCTACCGACCCATCTGTGCGGGCAGCGCCGAGGATGCGGAGACCGTCCTGCGCGAGACCCTGCCGGACATTGCCGTGATCGACTGGATGCTGCCCGGCCAGTCGGGGCTTTCGCTGACCCGGCGGCTTCGCCGCGACCGTCGGACCAGCGGTCTGCCGATCATCCTGCTGACCGCCCGAGGCGAGGAAGCCGACCGCGTCGCCGGCCTCGAAGGGGGTGCCGACGATTACGTGGTGAAGCCTTTCAGTCCGAAGGAACTCGCTGCCCGGGTCCACGCAGTCCTGCGCCGCTGTACCCCCGAACTGGCCAAGGGCAAGCTGAGCGTCGGCCCCGTCGAACTGGACACGGTCAGCCACGAAGCCCGAGTTGCCGGACAGCGTGTCAACCTGACGCCGACCGAGTTCCGCCTGCTGCGCTTCCTGATCGCCAACCCGGGGCGTGTCTATTCGCGACAGCAGCTGCTCGATCATGTCTGGGGCGATCAGGTCTACGTCGAGGATCGCACGGTAGACATCCACATCCGTCGCTTGAGAGTCGCCCTTGGCCCGGCCGGCGAGCAGGTTATCGAAACCGTGCGCGGCGCCGGCTACAAGCTCTGGGAGCCGTCGGGCCCGCCACAGGGCGCACGGTGAGCCTGCGGGCGTCTGGAACGAGTTGGGGACTACCGGCCGGAGTCCTGCCCGTGGTTTGTGTCGCTCTCGCGGCGGGTGTGCTGCACGGGCCGTCCTGGGGATGGGCAGTCGTCGCGCTCGGCTGCGTGTGGGCGCTGATCCGTCAGACGCGGGCACTGCGAGACCTGACCGCCTCGCTCGACTCCATCGCCGAGCATCCCCTCCCGGAGGTATCGGGAGTGGTGGGCCAACTCGTCGTCAGGCTCGGCCGGAGACTGCGGCACGAAGGCCGGCTTCGCTCGGCAGTCGAAGGGGAACTCCGCTCCTTCAGAGTGGCCATGGACGCGATCCCGGATGGCTTGGTGGTGATTGACGGCCAGCACCAGATCGTCTGGGCGAACCGCGCCGCTGGCGCTCACCTCGGCATTCACCTGCCCGGCGACCAGGGAACGATCATCGAGCAACTGGTCCGGACACCTGGCTTCGCCGAGTACCTGAGCGGCTCAGGGGACCAGCCGCCGTTCATCTTTCAGCCATCTGCCGCGCTGCCCCGCACCTACTCGATCCGCATGATAGCGCTGGGCGAGCGCGAACGATTGCTGGCCAGCGCCGACGTCACCGAAGCGCGCCGTGTCGAGGCGATGCGCAGTGCCTTTGTCGCCAATGTCTCGCACGAGTTGCGTACGCCTCTGACCGTGGTCCATGGCTTCCTTGAGCACCTGTCCGATCATCAGGCGATGACTGTCGAGGAACGCCAGCACTTCGTCCGCCTAATGTCCGACCAGACGAGGCGGATGCTCAGCCTGGTCGATGACCTCCTGACGCTCTCCCGCCTGGAATCGGATGACGTTCCGGCGAGCAACGAAACCGTTGACATGGCCGAACTGCTCGCGCAGCTACTCGCTGAGGGACGTGGGCTCAGCGAGGGCCGGCACCGGATAGAAGTCCGCTGCGACGGCCCAGGATTGCGCGGAAGCCTCGGGGAACTGCACAGCGCCTTCGGCAATCTGGTCTCCAATGCCGTTCGCTACACGCCGGCCGGCGGTGCGATCCAGATCAGCTGGCTGGTTCGCGAGGGTCAGGGAATCTTCTCGGTGTCCGACTCGGGAATGGGCATCGCCGCGGAGCACCTGCCCCGGATCACCGAGCGCTTCTATCGCGTCGATCGCGGCCGTTCGCGCGAAACCGGAGGAACCGGGCTCGGGCTGGCGATCGTCAAGCACATCCTGTTGCGCCACCAGGCGGATCTGCAAATCGATTCGCAGGTGGGCACGGGAAGCACATTCACGGCCAGAATCCCCTCCTGGAGACTGTCTCCGGCCCGGCAAGACCAGTGCGACCGGGACCGCGCGGACTGACACCGGCAAAGCTCCCGTAGCCGTCGGTTACACGAGGACTCTTCCTCTGTGCCAGGAATGTCACGGAAAGATCGGGTGATTCTGTTAACATCAACCCGTTGAGTTCGCTCACCTGGCTCGACCAACGGTGAGCGGCGACCAGCGTGCAACGTACGACCGGCCGCCCAAAGCTCGTCGGCTCCTTCATGGAGCGCTATGCGCGCGGCCTGTCCCCGGGAGGATTCATCGCTGGTGGTGCCAAACGCCGCTGGCCCACAGGCCTGCGACCATCGGGGGACGGCTGCAATCGGCCGGCCATGCTGACAACCGCGGGGGTTTGATTGGAGGGAAGCTGATCATGCGAATCTGGGTCGTGCTGCCGGCTTACAACGAGGCGGAGAATATTCCGGCGATTTTCGATGGCCTGCGTGCTCTGGTCCGTGACACCTATCGGCTAGAGATCAACGTCATCCTTGTCGACGACTGTTCGACCGACGACACGGCCGAAGTGGCCAAACGAAGTGCTGGCGATCTACCCGTGCGAGTCCTGCGCAACGAGATCAATCTTGGGCTCGATGGAACCTTCATGCGCGGTGTCCAGGCTGCCGACCAACTGTCCAGAACCGACGACATCATCGTCTGCATGGACGCCGACAATACGCACATGCCGAGCCAGATCCTGCGCATGACCCGGAACATCCAGGAAGGCCGCGACGTGGTCATCGCTTCCCGATACCAGTACGGCGCCGTCGTCCGCGGCGTTCCCCTCTTCCGGCGATTCCTGTCGCGAGCCATGTCCCTGCTCTTTCGAACGGCGTTCCCGATCCCTGGCGTGCGTGACTACTCCTGTGGCTACCGCGCCTATCGGGCGTCGTTTCTCAAGGCAGCACTGAACAGGCACGGAGAAAAACTTTTTTCCAGGGGAGGTTTTGCCTGCATGGTCGGAATCCTGCTCAAACTCCACAAGCAGGATGCCATCTGCGGCGAGGTGCCGATCGTCCTGCGCTACGATCAGAAAGGCGGCTACTCGAAAATGCCGGTCTTCAGCACAGTGTACAGCACGCTCGCCATCCTCTTTCGCGAACGCTTCAACCTGGGGTGAGCGATGCCGACGGTGACTCAGCAGGAGGCCAGTGGACTGGCCGCGCGGCCGCAGGCTGCGAAAGTTGGCATGAACATCAACTTCGACTCCCTGGGATAGTCGCTCGACGCCGACCGCACGCGCTTTCGCGACCCGAGTTTCACGAACGTCGCCGACCGCTTCTTCGATCTGTCCGCGCGCTACGACTTCCGGTACACGATCTTCATCATCGGGCGCGACCTCGAATCGCCGGAGGCTCGCGCACGGGTTCGCGACTGGGCCGCGGCCGGGCATGAGATCGGCAACCATTCGTACAGCCATCGCCAGAACCTCGGCGCGCTTCCGCTGGCCGAGATGCGCGACGAGGTGATGCGTTCACACGACGCGATCGCTTCAGCCATCGGCGCCGAACCTAAAGGTTTCATTGCTCCGTGCTGGTCGACGTCGTCGGAACTCGTCGGCGTGCTTCAGGACGCAGGCTATCTGTACGACACGTCGGTCTTCCCGTCGTACTTCATGTGGCTGATTCTCGCCAAGCTGTGGCTGAACTTCCGCGGCGATCCGCGGCGACAAGAGTTTCTCCAGAGGCGGGATGCGCTGGCCAACCTGATCGCCAGCCGGCGTCCCTATCTCGCTTCGCGTAGGTCCCTGCATCAGCCTCAAGAAGACGGCGTGCTCATCCTCCCGGTGCCGGTGAGCCCAGCGTTGAGAATCCCCTGCTGGCACACGGCACGCTTCGTGCTTCCAGAATGGATGTACCGACACGCTTTCCGAACCAGTCGCCAGGCGCGGTACTTCTACTACCTCATGCACCCGGCTGATCTCAGCGATCCCCAGGACCTGCAGCACCAGGGCCTGGAAATCAGCAACCTCGAGCGTTGGGAGGTGGGCCTGCCGCGCAAGCTCGACCTGCTCACCGAAGTGCTCGACGCGCTGCGCGCGAGCGGGGCGCAATTCGTCACTTTGCGTGAGATGTCCGAGGAAATCATTCGTCGGAGAGAGTATGTGTCTCCCTGAACCTGCCCCGGGCCCGACGCCAGCCCGATTGCCATTTTCACCTGCGCGATGAAGACCATTTCGCTCGTATTTGGTACGCGCCCGGAAGCGATCAAACTCGCCCCCCTGGCTCTTGCCCTGGCTGCGGACCGACGTTTCACGTGTCACGTCTGCCTGACCGCAAAGCACCGCCAGATGCTCGACCAGGTGCTGGACGTCTTCGCCATCAAGCCTGACGTCGACCTGGACCTGATGCGCCCCGACCAGGGCCTTGCCTCTTTCACCGCGCGCGCCCTCGTGTCACTCGACGAACACTTCCGACAGGAGCGACCTGATCTGGTGCTCGTCCAGGGAGACACGAGCACTGTACTCTGCGCAAGCCTCGCCGCCTTCTACAACCACATCCCGATCGGTCACGTCGAGGCCGGGCTGCGAACCGGGAATATGAGGTCTCCGTGGCCCGAGGAGGCCAATCGCGTCCTGACCTCGCGTCTGGCCGACCTTCATTTCGCCCCGACCAAACGGAGTCGGGAGAACCTGCTTGCCGAAGGAATCCCCTCAGAACGGATCCACCTAACCGGCAATACCGTCATCGACTCCCTTTTCCTGGCCCTCGACAGAGTCCATAGGGAACCGCCGACAATCCCCGGCCTTTCACCCGAAGTATTGGCCGATCATCGTCGCGGCCCGCTGGTTCTGATCACCGGGCATCGCCGCGAAAACTTCGGACACGGCTTCGAACAAATCTGCCTGGCGATCGCCGACCTTGCTGAGGAGTTCCGGCACGCCGCTTTCGTTTACCCCGTCCACCTCAACCCCAACGTTCGCCGACCCGTCCAGGACATACTGCTCCGCTCTGGCAACCGGCACAACAACGTCTACCTGATCGAACCGCTGGCTTATCTACCCTTCGTCGCCCTGCTCGAAAAGAGCACACTCGTGCTCACCGACTCTGGAGGCATCCAGGAGGAAGCGCCGAGTCTGGGCAAGCCCGTGCTGCTGATGCGGGACATGACCGAACGCCCTGAAGCAGTCGATGCGGGGACGGTTCGTCTCGTCGGGAGCGACCGCGAGCAGATCGTCGGCGAGGTCAGCCAACTGCTTACGGACAGTGCGACCTACCAGAGGATGGCGCGCGCGCACAATCCTTACGGCGATGGGCGCGCGACCGAGCGAATCCTCGAGATCTGTGGCGACTTCCT
>NZ_JAMTDX010000064.1 GCF_023806625.1 Accumulibacter sp. | reverse complement strand
CTTGGAGAAACTCCCGAAAGAGCGGATGGTACTCGAACATCGGCTCCTGCTCGAACCGCTGCTCGGTGAAGTAGTGGGTGCGCGCGAGCCGTGCCAGCACCTCGCCGCCTCGCGTATAGCCTGTCAACCGCGCCGTCATCCCTGCGGTCATCTTAGGCAACCAGGCGCTCCGCATCAGAAAACTCTGCTCCTGGTCCGGCAGATGGTGCAGCACCTCGCGGGCCAAGTAATCGAACAAGACCTCCGGTGGTTGCCCCGTCGCCAGCGGTGTGACGCCTCGGTGGGACATCGCATGCCGGAGCAGCAACATCACTCCCGCAACCCATCCGCCGACCTTGCGTTGTACATGCGTGAGGAGAGTCCGATTGGGCGGTTCCTTTCCGGCCTTCCCATACAACTGCATTAGCGCACGCGTTTCAGCCGTCGTCAGTTCGAGGGGTTCTTTCGCCACGACATCCATGATCCGATTCGCCTGTGCCCGCGCCAAGGATGCGGGAGGCCCTACGCGGCTGAGCGCCACAAGCGTAATTCCCGGCGGCAGCGCTTCAATCGCGTAGGCAACGACATCGTGCAATTTCGAGTCGGACGGGACGAGTTGATAGTTATCGAGTACCAGCACGGCTGGCGTCGGTAGCCGACGGCCGAGCTCCTGGAAGAAGTTGCGGGTGAAGGTAGGCAGGCCCGGCAGGTATTCCGGTGTCAGTTTCGGCAGGGGGGTGCGGGATCGAGGTGAAGCCTGCTGGACAGCGAGCCCCAGGTAATGGAAGAAGGTCGCCACATCGGCATCGCCCTCGTCCACCTGATACCAGAGGGTCTTGAGCTTGCGAGCCTTGAGATAACTCGCGACCAGCGTGGTCTTGCCGTAGCCAGGCGGCGCCGTAATCCAGACCACAGCATGTTTGGATGCCCGATCGAGTAGACGAAAGAGACGGGGCCGCGCCAGCACCGCCGGCAAGCGAGGTGGTGTGAGTTTGGCGAGACGGGCTGGTGAAGGACGAGCGTTCGAGCCAGGGGACAAGACACTGCCTCCTGATGAGTCGCATGGCCCCCGAAGGTCACGAGTATCTCAGGAAGTCAGCTTCGGACGCAAGATGAGTTCTGCCGCACTTCTAGCGGCAGACTGCGACTACCCGCCATGGCACCTTCGGACCTCAGCTTGCCTCCGACCAGAGCTCGCAGATCCAGCACGCGAAATTGCTTCTCGTCTAACTAAACCACTGACCAGATGAGCCGGTTGCTTGAGTTTGAAAAGAAACTCGAACACCGGATCACCGTAGGTTTCCCGCTGCACGATTCATCGCCATCACGAGTCGGACAGTTTCGGGCGAGCGCCAAGCGGCATCGCTCTCGTCCAGCCGATAGCACAAGACCGGTAAACGCTTGGATTTCTAATAACGGACAACGAGGGTGGCCTTCCCCTCGCCGGCGGGAGCCGTGATCCAAATCAATCGGCGCTGTGTCGATCTATCGAGCAGGCGGGACCAGCTTCGCACAAGTAACAGAATGGACACGCGATTGCTTGGAGCGGGTCACCGTGCATCATCCCCCGCTCTCGCGAGCAGAAAGAGGCAGGACTATCTCTACTCACTCCCAGGCACCGCAAGAGAAATATTGACGATATGTAATTGCTCGTGCTAGGGACCACCCGAACTCATTCGGCAAGACTATGCATACTAACTTACCGATTCGTTCAAACCGACCTTTCATGCCAGCAGGACGCCTTATTGTGGCACTGGCGATTGGCTGCCTGGCTCTGTTCTCCAGTGTTTCTGCGTTCGCCGACGGCTTTCGCAATCCGTTTCATGATGCGGCTGCCATGGGGCAGGGCAATGCCTTCGCTGCCCAGGCCGACAATGCCTCCGCAGTCTTTTACAACCCTGCCGGCATGACCCAATTGTCGGGGGTGCATCTTGCGGGTGGCGCTCAATTCGTCGGCGTCAATACAAGGTTCACCAGTCCGACCGGCGCTTCTGTCCGCAATGAGCACCCCTTTCCGATCGGCTTGCCACCGCCAGGGCAGATTTTTCTGACGGCGAAGCTGAAAGACCTGGGGGTGTCCGCTCTAGGAGACCTGAGTGCCGGCCTTGGAGTGCAGAATCTCTATGGCTTTGCGGCTAAATTCCCGGCGAATGGGCCATTCAATACAGCCGTGACCTTCGCACAGCTGCCTCTCATGGCGATTAAGCCAACTCTCGCCTATGCCATCACTGAGTCCCTTTCCATTGGGCTGGGCGCCGACATCTTGACGTTCGCAAGTTTCCTTGGAGAAGGCCAGGCCGAGCGCCGTTTTCACGCTGCCCCAGGGTCCGGACTACCGCCGGGATCCGAAGTAGAGTTGAATGGCAAAGGCACAACGGCCGGACTCAACGCCAGTTTTCTGTACGCCCCCTGGCGTACGGAGGGGGGTAAACCTCGACTCACAGTTGCCGGGGTCTGGCGAAGTCAGGCTGTCTTGCCGCTGAACGGCGCTTTTCTAGTGGATCGGACTCTACTCGCCAACGCTTCGAGTTCGATCCGGCTGCCGGAGGTTTGGACCGGGGGGCTTGCGTTCTGGGCCATTCGCGATCAGGAACGGGAATGGAAGATCGAAGCCGATGTGGACTATGTTCGATGGCAATCGATTCGGAATGGAGATGTATCGCTTTCGAACGGCTCGACCTTGCCGAGCCCACAAAAGTGGAAGAATGTCGTGACAGTCAATGTCGGAACGGAATACAAATGGTTGAATTTGACCGACCTGCATGCTTGGGATGTGGCCTTCCGCACAGGCTATAGCCGCTCGCATACGCCGGTTACGGATCTCAATTTCGATCCAGCCTTTGCGGACAGCGACGTACACATGTTAACGGTCGGCGTCGGATTTCTCTGTCACAGCCAGGGCACGGTCCTGGGCTTGCTGGCTTGCTCGGAGACCGGTCAAGGAATACTCTCCAAGCGCGCAATCGGCATAGATGTTTCCTATCAAGCCTTACTCTTCGACCCACGTGTCGTCACCGCAAGCCCGAATCCGACCGTCAACGGAACTTACCGAACCACCAACCATGCGGGAGGTCTCACCTTCCGCGCAATCTTCTGACCGCCCCCCGGATCTCCGCGCCGATTGACCCTTTACGGGATTCTGTGAGAAAGTTTCCCACTTCGCCGATCGATGCGAAGGCCACATTGCTATTCCCTATAGAGGACTGACCATGACCAGCAATCCGAA
>NZ_JAMTDX010000063.1 GCF_023806625.1 Accumulibacter sp. | reverse complement strand
TCCGGCGTGGCACTGTAGACGTAGTAGCCGGCGAGACCGGGGATGAAGCCGAGCGCGTTGCCGCCGTTGCCGCCAGAAATCGTGGTTTCGCTGTCCCTGTCGAACTGGGTGATGCCGTAGGCCGGCTGGATACCTGCGAGCATCTGCGACTTGTCGAGCCGCGTCATGCCGGCCGGATTGCCGAACGCGGTCGCTGCGTCCACTGCCAGCGCCGCCCGTCCCGCTGCGGCCGTGCCGAGGTCAGGCGTCGCCATCTCGGTAAGGAACAGGCCTGCACTGTGCGCTGGCTGGGCGACCAGCAGGCCGCCGCCAATGGCGAGCCAAACAACGCTCACGCGAGAGAGGAGGCGTTTACGAGCCATCTTTGAGGGCATCCCTATACCGAATTCCCAATTCGAGAACGTCAGCCGTTGTTCCTGCAAGAGAGATCCGGAGTCCTTATAGCGGCTCCGACCCAAGTTAATAGAACTACGGGTCAGAAACCAGATCCTTAGAACCAGTAGTGGGGCGCACCTTTGATGCGGCATTCGCCCGTCGTGTAGACGTCACTAATGCCGCATAGTGCATTCATCTCGACGGCAATCTCGCCGTTCGTGCACGTCGGCGGCTCGCCGTAGAAACGGTATCCCGATACAGTGTTTACACCCCTGTGGTTGAAGTTATCGGTGAGCCATTGCGGGTTTTTCAAACTCGCCATGTTGACGCCGAGTACCTTCAGTTGTTCAGAGACGACAGATGTGCACTTGTCCGGGCTGCCGGGGTTCTCCTCCCCGGCCAGCGCTGACATTGCCATTGCCATCGGAGCCAAGGTCGAGACGAAAGTAACGCGAAGCGCCTTCATGTCGTTTAATCTCATCCCTATCCCAGCGTATTGTTGCGGCTTAGAGCTCTCCGGCTCGTCTCACCGCACGAGTGCGTTCACGCCACACTCAATACTGGCCTAACCTCCTCTATTACTTTGGTGTCTCAGCAAAAATCGCCGCCCAGTCGCTTTTCATGCTGATCACGACCCACCCTTTCTGCTTGGTCTCATCCATGAGGGCCTGCGGAAAGGTGCCGAACTTGGTGTCCGGCAGCCCGTTGGCAGGACCGTAGGCATACTCGCGTTCGGCATCGTCGTGGAACACGAGCATCATCAGCCGCGCGCCACCGCCCGCACCGGTCCATTCTAGCATCTCGCGGTCCCCGGCAGAATTCCCGAACGCCGCGATGGGCCGCCTGCCGATGAACTTGTTGATGCCGACCGGCTTGCCGGTTTTGTCGTCGATGAAATCAATCTGCGGCAGACGCATCAGCACCGGCTTGCCGTTCTGGACCGCATACTGCGTCTTGATGGTCGAGCCCACCACCTGCTCGGGCGGCACGCCGTACACGGCCTCCGTCATCGGCCGCATGAATTCAACACCACCACCGGAAACGATGAAGGTTTTGAAGTCGTTGGCCCGCAGAAACGCCAGCAGTTCGAGCATCGGCTGATAAGCCAGCTCGGTGTAGCGCCGCTTGAAGCGCGGATGACGCGCCTTGTCGTACCAATCGCTGACGATCGCCTCGAACTCGTCCGTCGTCATGCCGGCATGGGAGGCCATGACCAATTCGACCAGCCCCTTCTCGCCCGAGGCTGCGAGCGCCTCCAAGTCGTTGTCGAGCACGGCCTTGAAGGGTTGGGTCGTCGTCCACTCAGGGTGCTGGGGTGCGAGCGCCTTGATGCGGTCCAAGGCAAAGGCGAGCTGAGTGTACATCGGGTGGGACGGCCAAAGCGTTCCGTCGTTGTCGAAGGTGGCAATCCGCTCCTCGGGTTTGACGAACGACGGGCTCTTCGCGTCGGTTACCGCCTTGACGAACTCAAGGATCGCCGTCTTTGCCGGCCCCGCAGTCCACGATGGCAGGGGATCGTCGGCGGCCCCGGCAACAGAGGCCATTGCAAACAGCCAGAAGACTGCAACGACCGCGAGCGAGCGTTTGATCAACCGCAAATTCATGTCCATCTTTCCCTTATAGCAACGGCGTCTTGACCAGGGCTGGAATCACAGGAATAATGTTCAACTTGATTTGGAAGCGCGATCCATAGTCTTCCTGGTTAACGACAAAGTATTCTGCGCCCAACTGGAACTTTACCGGCACAGCGCCGATCTTGGTCGTTTTGGCGACGGTGATCCCAATCGGCACGTCCCACTTATTATCCGAGGACGACTTGTCATTATAAGTAATCGTCGGGTTGGTGCCGATCTGCCAGGCATTTGGCAGATTGTAGAAAGCAAAGTACAGGAGCGAGCCGTGGCTGGTGGATGGGCTGCCGCCGGCGTAAGACCACCAGTACTGTCCCAGGGCCCCTGCTGTTATTTGTTCGTTCTTGAAGACACCGACGAGCGCCGGCCCGGCTTCCCAGCGGTCGGCACCCAGGGAGTCGCTGGTTGCGCTCGGAAAGACGAAGGTCGGCCCGGTGCCGAACGTTACACTGAAGTCGCCGGCAGAAAAGCCCTTGGGAACGAAGAGCAACGGCAACTGAATATCACCAAGGCCGGTCTTGCGATCGAATCCGCCATTGCCGTCGGGCAGCGGTACGCTCGCGAACGGCACGACCGGCCGGGTGATGAGTTTGGTGTTTTCCGTCAGTGGGAGCGGAAGGACGGGCTGGAACAGGATCTCCTGTGCATGGCGATACTTTGTGGTCGCCTTGCCCTGCATGAAGTTCCAGTCAAACTCGGTAAATAGCGCCCACACGTTCGAGGTCGGATCGGCGAGCTTGCGGCCGACTTCGGCGACATCGCCTTGTTGGCCATCGGAACTGGCAGGCGGGACAGGCGAAGCTGCCGCTGCCACCCTACGCTCAGATGGTACCGGCACCAGGGGCGGCTCGGAGGCATCCGCGACCTGGATTGTCGCCTCGGGTGCCGCCCGAGGGGCGGACCATTCGATCCTCTCCCCGCGATCGTGATCCGCTGCGGCAAACAGATTGCTCTTGATCGCATTGCCTTGGCAGGCGGTAAGCGTAGCCGCCAGCGCGACCGGCGCCATCCGACGCATCATGCCGCAGGCTCGCACCTGCCTCGCTGCAATCGGTGCTGGCATCGACATGGTACCGGAATTCGAACACTGGCGATGCGTCGCTTTGCCAACGCACAAAGTCGCGCCGAACCATGTCCCTGCAGCATGGCTCCTTAGCGGCATCGCGTCCCACCTCGCCATAGATCGCAGCATGAACGAGCGGTTCGCCCCGTCGCGAAACGGGGCGAACCATCAGCTTCCTTGGTC
>NZ_JAMTDX010000062.1 GCF_023806625.1 Accumulibacter sp. | reverse complement strand
CAGGTCCTAGTGGTGGCAACACCGTGGAGGTTCGATTCCTCTCTTGGGCACCAGCAAGCGATTGCAGCGATCAGCGGACCGCCCGGCCAGACCGTCCGGCATGAGCCGCCAACGAGGAACCGCCGCACACAAGCCGCCACAGAGAAGCCGCCATCTCCGGGCGGCTTTTTCATTCTGCCGCCCCCGCTGACCGCGGCCCTTTCGTCCCTGGCCGGCACATCGCAGCTGCGGGCACGCCGCGCAGCGAAACCGGCCGACACTCCCGGCCGACCCTCACCCGACTCGCTGGCCGATGATACCCGAGAGCGCCGCGTCTGTCTGCCGGCCAGCGCCTCCAGATTCTCGCCGCGCAGCTTCGGCCCCCGGCGACGCGCGACCGGGCCGGTTCTTCGACTACGCGCCTCGGGTGCCAGGCGCCGCGCGTTCGAGAAAATCCGCGCGCTCGCCCAACCGCCGCGCCCAGTCGGGCGCGAGGCCGGCGATCCCGGCCAGCTCGCGCAGCTCGGCCGGGTCGGGACGGTGCTCGTTAACCGCGCGCCACATTCGATCGATCGTCCATCGCGGATTCGGCCGGGCGATCAGGCTGAACGCGTCGCCGACGGCGATCGCCCCTTCGCCGATCACCCGATAGTACCAGCCGGTGATCCGCTCGGCGAGGACGAAGCGCGACAGTTCGCGCTCGGCGAAGCGGTGGTTGAGCTTCCAGCACGGCGTTCTCGGCTGCGACACCTCGATCTGCGCACCGCCGACCTGATAGCGGTCGCCGATGCACACCGACAACTCGTCCATTGCCGACGCGCCGACGTTCTCGCCGAACGACCCCGCTTTCGGGACGGCGGCCATCGCGAAACGCGCGGCGATCCGCCGGTAGTTCGCGGCGGCGTACTGGCAGATCGCCTTCTCCGCGCCGCCGTGATGGCGCCGGTCGGCCTGGAAGTCGCCGGCGATTCCCTGGCGGGTGACCAGCACCCGCAGCCTTGGCTCCTTGAACAGGCCGGTGCGCTGCCCCTCGGGCTCGAGAAAGCGGACCCCGCCCGCGAAAAGATGATCGACGCGCATCGAGAATCCTCCACATTGCCCGCCAACCGCCCGTCCGACCACTGCCGACGGCGCGAAAAAAAAAGACGCGCCGCTGCACGGCGCGCAGAGGGTCAGCGGGCCAGAGGCGTCAGAGATCAGAGTAACAGTGATCAGCGGTCCAGGATCGGGGAGAAACACACCAACCGCAACCCCAGGTAGTGGTTCCGGTAGCCTGGAACGTCGACGTAGCGGAAGGCGCCGCGCACCACGCGCCGGGCATCGGTCCGCTCGGGGTCTTCGCGCCGGCGATCGGCTCGGTAAGGGTACGCTTCGTACGCGCTGCTCGTCCATTCCCAGACGTTGCCGGTCAAGTCCGACACGCCTTCGGGAGTGTCGCCGCCGGGGAAGACGCCGACTACCGGCTGGCTCGCGTCGTGGTACGCCGGGTCGTTCCAGTGCGCGGGTTCGCGCTGCCGCCCGCCGGGATACCAGTCGCGCAGCGTTCTCTCGAACTCGTCGTCGGACATCTGCCGGATCTCGTCCCAGAGTTCGGCCTGTCGGGAGGTGATCCGGCCTTCGCGCAACGCGGTCGCCGCCCAATCGGGGTGCTAGCGCAGGTAGCGGCGGTCCGTTCGCCAGTGCTCCTTTGGCCCCTCGTCGGTCGCTTCGCCGCGCTGCCAGCGCTTCGCCGCCTCACCCTGCCACCAGCGCTCGTCTTGGTAGCCGCCGGCATCGACGAACAGCCGCCTTTCGGCGTTGGTCACCGGGAAGCGCCCGATCGCGAACGGCGCGAGTTTCACCTCATCGACCGGCGCCTCGTCATGGTAGGGACCCTCGTCGCTGCCGATCGGGTACTCGCCTGCCGGAATCTCGACGACCGGCGGCAGCGATCCGCGCGCGCAGGTCGGCCGCCGGGTCCCGGCTGCGTTCGACGAGCGCCTGCTGCAGCCGCTCGCGCAGCGAAGGCGAGACACGGACTTCGCGTTGCGCCGCGCCCATTCGTCGGCGAGCCAGTCGCGCGGGGCCGGCGGTTCGCCACCGGCCGCCGGCGGTCGATGGCGGTTGAGCGGGACGAAAAAGCTGATCGGGGGCGGATCGCCGGGACCCGCACCCGCCGGTGGAACTTCGCCGGCGCAGCAGCGTGCTCTTGCCGCAGCCCGGCGGTCCCAGCACGACCAGCGCCGGCGAGTCGGGTGTCTCGGCGAGGACGTCGCGCAGGTCGTCGAACGGTTGCCGACGCGCCTATGCCTGCCAGCGCGAACCCTGCGCGTCGGGCCCCTGGTCGAGCAGCAGCGTCAGCCGGGTGAACCGGCGGTCGAGCGCGTAGCGCGGCTGCGACCATTCGGCGACGCGCAGCAGGCGGTATTCGTCGAGGTCGCGTGGCGAGTGACGGAGGACACGCTGCAGTTCGCCTTCGGGCAGGGCGAGCGGATCCGCGCCGCCAGCGACGATCGTCGCGCGCAGCGCGGCCAGCGCCGCGGCAGCCGGCGGCGCGTCGCCTGCCCGGCGAGAAAGACCGTCGCTGCGTCGACCCCTTTGCGGACCAGCAACTCTGGCGTGTCCTCTTCGGCGATCCCTTCGAGCAGCAGCGCCACGCGCGCTTCGGCAAAGGCATCGGCGACCGAAGCGCCGAAGCCGAGCTTGCGGTAGAAGGCGGCGGCAAAGACGATCGCCGCCCGGTCGCCGATCGCGTCGTTCATCCCGACCGCGCAGTCGACCGCCTCGACGACCGCCTCCGCCTGGCCCTTCGAGTAGCAGGCGTTGAGCACGACGAGGCGAACGGATGTGCGATGCAGCGCGAACAGCGCGCCCAACGCCGCCGTTCCGACTAGCCGGGTGTGGCCTGTGCCGTCGTCGAGGACGATCGCCTGCCCCTGGCCGCGCCCGCTGAAATGCACGACCTGCGGCCGGTACTGGTTGAGGTATTGCAGCAGGTCATCCAGGCTGACCGCCCACTGCGTGCGCAGGTCGAGCGCGTCGCGGCGTTCGGCCGCGCGGATTTTCCGTTCGATCTCCCGCGCCTCGTGGTCGAGCGCGAGGCGCGTCGTGTCGCCGGGATTGGCGGCGAGCATCAGGATCGTCGAGCGCCGCTGTCGGCGCGTGGAGGCGAACGGGCGACCGGCGGCAGCCGGTCGCGAGCCGGTGGCCGCGGCAACGACGGGACTCGACGGCGCGACCTGCGTCGCCGGCCCGATCTGGCCTTGGTCGGCCTGCGTTGGCGCGGCGCAGCGGCGGTCGAGTTCGTCGATCAGCGCGCGGAATTCGCCCTGGACCTCGCTGCCCGCGGCCTTCGCGACGACTTCGAGGAGCAGCGACAGCGCGTGCCGCGAGCCGACACAGCCGCGGTCGAGCAGGCCGCGGACGCAGCGCACGGTGAAATCGTCCGGCGCGCCGCTGCGATCGATCGCGTCGAAGATCGCCCGCTGCTCGTCGAAGGCGAGCGCGAGCCAGGTCGCGCGCTTGTCCCCGCCGAGGTGTGGCTGGAGCAGAGTGACGGCACGGAGAAGGAGGCTCATCGGAGTCGGCGGCTGATCGGCCGGGGAAAGCAATCGAAAGCGCGATCGGTGGCCGGACGCTGCCCGGCGAGGATCCCTCGCTCGCCCTCCCCCGCTCGCTCACCGCAAGTATAGCGCGCGCAGATCCCGGGACGGCCGCGCTGCGCTACCATAGCCACATCGCCTGCGAATCGGCGGCGGCGATGGCGCTGCCGACTGCATCGCCGCGACTCTTCCGACGCGCCGGGCGCACCGACCGACGATGGACCCCGAGACCCTGCCTCACGACGACTACGACACTCCGTGGAAGGAAGCGCTGGCGCGCTACTTCCCGGAGTTCATGGCCTTCTACTTCCCGCAGGCCCACGCCGGGATCGACTGGCGACGACCGCACGTCTTTCTCGACCAGGAGCTCGCACAGGTCGTCCAGGACGCCGCGCTCGGCCGGCGGCTCGTCGACCGGCTCGTGCAGGTGGCGACGCTGGCCGACGGAGAGCGCTGGGTCTACATCCATGTCGAAGTCCAGGGCGAACCCGACCGGGATTTCCCCGAGCGGTTGTTCACCTACAACTACCGGATCTACGATCGCTACCGGCGTCCGGTCGCCAGTCTGGCCGTTCTCGCCGACGAGCGCGCCGACTGGAAGCCGACTTCGTACGGCTACGAGCTCTTCGGTTGCCGGATGGGCATCCGTTTTCCGGCGGTCAAGCTCGTCGATTACGCGGACCGGATCGAGCCGCTGCTCGCCGATCCGAATCCGTTTGCGCTGGTCACCGCGGCCCACCTCTATACGCGCGAGACCAGAGGCGACATGCAGCGGCGCTACGCGGCGAAGTGGCGCCTCGCCCGGTTGCTCTACGAGCGCGACTGGGACCGCCAGCGAATCCTCGACCTCTTCGGCGTCATCGACTGGTTGCTGCGCCTGCCGAAGGAACTCGAACGACAACTCCTGCACGAGGTCTATGAACTCGAAAGGAAGGTCAGCATGCCGTACGTCACGTCCGCCGAACGCTTGGGCATCGAAAAGGGGCTGCAGCAGGGGCTGCAGCAGGGGCTGCAGCAGGGACTCGAGCAGGGACTGCAGCGCGGCGAAGCAGCCGTTCTCGCGCGCCAGATGGCCCGTCGCTTCGGGCCGCTGCCTGAAGCGGTGCAGGCTCGGCTGTCCGCGGCGACGACCGATCAGCTCGAACATTGGGCGATTCGGGTGCTCGACGCGACGTCTCTCGACGACGTTTTCGCTCCGTCCTGACACGAAACCGGCGACCAACCCCGGCCCGGCAGTCGTCGCGCGGCGCCTCAAGGCGAGTTCGTCACCTCCCGTCCAGAAGCCGGTGGCGAAGAACGGCGCAGCGCGGGATCCAGGTCGGCGGGCGGCCGATCGAGACGGTAGAAGCGGACACGCGCGGCCGGCGGCAGATCGACCGACTCCGGCTTGCCAATGAAGCTCAGCCCGGCGCTGCCTTCCCAGGGGGCGAGCGGACCACGCGCCTGCGGGGATCGCGGATAGTAGAAGTTGACCACCAGCGAGAGACCATGGCGCCGCTCCCACGGTGTTTCGATCAGCGGATTGTCGTGTCCGCGCAGCGCGGCGCCGGCCGCGTCGACGGCGAGCTGCCACGCCGCCGCATCCTTCGGGCAGAGGAAGTCGCCGGCGAACGGCGAACGTCGCGAGACGGCCGGGTTGAACTGCTGCGGCTGGAAGATCACTCCGGCGACCCCGCTGCCATAGCGGCGACGAGCGCTCGCCGACACTTCGCCGAGCCGCACGCGGTTCATCGCTCCCCAGGCGATTCCGCGCGCGACGCGCGGATCATCGGCGAAGCCCGTCGACCGCGTCTCGGCGTACACCAGCCGGGCGAGCAGATCTTGGTTGGACGGCCGGACGGCGAGCACCGCGGCCTGTGGCGCCTGATCCGCGGCGCGGTTCAGACACAGCGGCAGGTCGCCGGCGACTGCGGTGTGCGCGAGCAGCAGTCCGCAGGCCAGCCAGCCGAACCCGCCGCGCCCCGGGGTCTGTGGCGATCGGCCAGGCGGACAGGCGGGGGCATCGCGCAAAGCGTCGCCGGGCACCTGACGATTGCGAATTCCGGAAAGGACGTTGCTGGTGAGCCCCGCCCGCCGCCGGGCCTGACGAGGCGACCCGCGTGTTCCCGAGCCAGCCGCGCCGGCGCCGGTCACGCGTCCCGCTCGACCGGCGCACGCTGCGCCAGGCGCTCCGCGCCCGGCGCCCGCTCCGCGGCTATGGACCTCAGGGAGAGACGGAAGCCCCGGAGGTCGAGGCGCTCGCCGCGGCGCCACCGGCAGCGGGTCGCGGAGCGAAGCCCCCCGGCCCCGCGGCCCCACGAGCCGCCGCGCACGACGCGCCAGTCGCCGGCGCCTTCGGGACCCCGTGGGTCGTCGACGGTCTCGTCCGTGTACTCGCGCATCCCGTCGGCGCACCATTCCCAGACGTTGCCGTGCATTTCGTACAGGCCCCAGGCGTTCGGCGCGAACGACTTCACCGGCACGGTCCTCTCGCGGTCAATCCCTCGCTCGCCGCCCGCGTAAGGGTAGTTGCCGTCGAAGTTCGCCTGCGCGGTATCGATCGTCGGCCCCGTCGAGAACGGCGTTTCGCTTCCCGCGCGGCACGCGTACTCCCACTCGGCTTCGCTCGGCAAATCGGCGGTGACTCCGGGTACGCTCGACCGCACTCCACCGAGGAAGTCCTGCACGTCGTCCCAGCTCACGTTCTCGACCGGATTCTGCGCTTCGTCCTGGAACCGGCTCGGGTTGCTTCCCATCACTGCCTGCCAGAGTTGCTGCGTGCAGGCGGTGTCGGCGAGCCAGAATCCGGCCGTCAGCCGCACGCGGTGACGCGGGCCTTCGCCGTCGGACCGCTCGGTTTCGTTGTCCGGAGAGCCCATCGAGAACTCACCGGGTTCGATCCAGCGGAAGCGCTGGACGACTCCGGAGATCTCGACGTCGATCCACAGCCCGTACGCGTCGTCGCCGAAAGCGCAGACAAAGGGAGGTGGCCACAGCGGCGGGCAGCGCCGCTCGTCGGGGAGCCCGTCCTCGTCGTCTCGTCCGGGCGCCGGGGGCCCCTCGCCCGCCGGCGGACGAACAGGCGCTTCAGGCATCGGCGCCCCCCGATCGGGAAAGGACGGCGACCCGGGAGGCTGTCGGCGCCGGCATCCCCCGTTCGCGCCTACCGGCGCCCCGGGCGCCTTGCAGTTCGCCGCCGCGCAGCCGCACGGCGGCAGGACGTCGCGTCTGGTCCATGGCTTCCGACAAATCCATGCCGGTCCCGCGGGCTTCCCGATTCGCGCCAGCTTCGCTGGGCGGCGTCGCCATCCGGCGACGGTCGTCGCGCTCCGGGCCATCGAGCTCAGGGAGAGACGGAAGCCCTGGTTGTCGTTGCGCTTGTCGCGGTGCCTCTGGTTGCGGGTCGCGGAGCGAAGCCTCCTGGCCTCGTTGTTCCACGAGCCGCCGCGCTCGACGCGCAGGGCCTTTCTCTCTGACGACGGACATCCCGGCGCACACTATAGCACCGCATCCGCGCGCGCAGCGCCGAGCTCCTCGAGCACGCGGCGGCGAAAGGCGTCGCTCCGGCAGCCGCAAAGCGTCGCCAGCGCCGCATCGACCGCCCGCTGCAGTTCGCCGTCGCTGGCCA
This sequence comes from Accumulibacter sp., assembly GCF_023806625.1. GTDB lineage: Bacteria > Pseudomonadota > Gammaproteobacteria > Burkholderiales > Rhodocyclaceae > Accumulibacter. The sequence continues at coordinate 108,554 of NZ_JAMTDX010000062.1, read as the reverse complement.
CACCTTCGTCCGCCGCGCGCCCGATGCGCGCCAGCGCCGCGCGATAGCGGCTCATCCTGCGCGGACTGGCGAGCACGACGCCCTGCCGAACGCGGAAGCCACAGAAGCGGGTCCCTTGTTCGCTGCGCGCGATCCGCACGCTCGACTTCAGCGTCAGCCCGCGCTGCTCGAGCAGGTGCGCGCGCAGTGCGGCCAGGCTCGTTTCGGCGACCCGCCGGTCGTCACACACCCAGAAGAGGTCGTCCATGTAACGGACGACGCAGCCGCAGCCCGGCTCGGCGAGCAGCAGACGGTCGGCACTGTCGAGAAAGGCGTTCGCGAAGTGTTGCGAGGTCAGCGAACCGATCGGCAGGCCGACACTAGGCCCGTTGGTTGCAGCCCGGTCGAGAATTCGTTCGAGCAGGCGGAGGAAAGGCTCGCCGCGGAAACGGCGGCGCAGCAACTCGAGCAGCAAGTCGTGGCGGATCGACGGAAAGTACGCATCGACGTCGACCTGCACGAACCACGGTCGCGAGCGCAGGCCGCGCTGCACGGCGAGCACCGCGGCGTGCACGCCCTTCCCCGGCCGGCAGGCGTACGTGCCATCGACGAGCATGCGCTCGAAGCGCGCCTCGGCGAGGTTGAGGATTGCGTGGTGCAGCACGCGGTCGGCAAAACACGCCGCGTGAATCGTTCGCCGCTTCGGATCGTGAATCGTGAAACAAGTCGCCCGTCCGAGCGGCGCGCGCTCTTCGAGAATCGCTTCCGCGAGCGCCGCCAGTTGTCGGTCGAGGTCCGCGAGGAAGCGCGCGACCGCCGGCCGGCTGCTCTTTCCCTTCGCTGCCTTCCACGTCGCCAGCGCGAGGTTGTCGCGCGCGGCCAGAGCTTCGAGGGTGATCGTCTGGCGCTGCATCCGCGCTGCCCTCAGCGATCGCCCGACGCTTCGGCGAGCAGCGCGAGAAAGCGCTCCGCGTAGCGGTCGAGCCGGGTCTCGCCGACGCCATCGATCGCCCCGAGCGCTTCGCGCGTCCGCACGCGCGCGCGGACCATGCTCGCCAGCTGTTCGTTGGTGAACACCGCGTACTGGGCAACGCCCTCGCTTTCGGCGATCTGCTTGCGCAGCGCGCGCAACTGCGCGAAGACCGCGAAGTCGGCCTCGTTGAGCACTTCCCGATAATCGATCCGCCGCCCGCCTGGCGCGTCGGCCTTCAGCGATTCCGGCAGCCGGCCGGGCCCGGGCGCGAGGCTGACACAGACCGCCCAGAACGACGCCATCCCGGCGTCGACGAGATGGCGTTCGACGGCCAGCACGCGGTTCTTCGCCAGACAGTCGTTGAGTTCGTCCTCGGCCGGACGCGGCTGCATCACCGGAATCACGAAGAAACGAAAACTCATCGACTGACCTCTCTCCCGATCGAACCGGGAATCCGCAGACTTCGCCAGCACTTGCCGCGCTTCGCTCATCGCTTCGCGCGCGGACGACGAAACGCACCGGCGCTCGCCTGCGACCCGCGCCCGAACCCGCCTGGCTCGCCCCCTTCGTCCGCTCCGGACGCGCGGCGGCCTTCGCCTCCGGCGGCGGCCGCCGCCTCCGCCGACCCCTCCGGGGCCGGCGGCGAACCCTGCGCCAGGCGCTCCGTGCCCGGCGCCCGCTCCGCGGCTGTGGACCTCAGGGAGAGACGGAAGCCCAGGTCGACGTAGCGCTCGACGCGGTGCCCCCGGAAGCGGGACGCGGAGCGAAGCCACCCGGCCCCGCTGAGCCACGAGCCGCCGCGCTCGACGCGCAGGGCATCCGCGCCTTCCGGACCCCGCGGATCGTCGACCACTGCTTCGTCGTACGTCCTCTTCCCGTCGGCGCACCACTCCCAGACGTTGCCGTGCATTTCGTACAGACCCCACGCGTTCGCCGCGAACGACTTCACCGGTACCGTTCCGCCCGTGCCGTAGTTGGCGCGTTCGGGCGTCGGCTCGTCGCCCCAGCTGTACGCGGTTTCGCTGCCCGCCCGGCACGCGTATTCCCACTCGGCTTCGCTCGGCAGCTCCGCACGGACGCCGGGCAGCAAACCCTCGACGCGGCGCAGGAACTCTTGCACGTCGTCCCAGCTCACGGTCTCGACCGGCTTCCGCGGATCGTCGCTTAAGACACTCGGGTTGCTGCCGGTTACCGCCTCCCAAAGCCCCTGCGTGCACGCCGTGTCGGCGAGCCAGAAACCGCTCGTCAGCCGGACGCGGTGGCGCGGACCTTCGTCATCGTCGCGCCCCGCTTCGTCCGCCGGCGAGCCCATCGAGAACTCGCCGGGCTCGATCCAGCGGAAGCGCTGGACGACTCCGGCGATGTCGACGTCGAGCCAGAGGCCGTATTCGAGGTCGGCACCGACCCGGACACCCCGCCCGACTGCCTGCCCCGACGAGCGGAATCCGCGGGGAGGTGGCGGCCAGACCGCCGGTGCCTCGCCGTCGGCCGACCAGTACAGTCGCAGCGGCTCGCCGGCCAGCGACGGCGCCACCGCGAACAGGCCCTGCCGGTCGCGCCCCCAGGCCAGCGCCCACGACGGCCGCGGTACTTCGGCGACGACGATCCGCTCGCGGGCGCTGGCCACGACCCAGGGTCCGCCCCCGGAACGCAACGCAGCGAGCCGGACGCGGTCCGCGTCGCTCGCCGGCAGCGACTGCCAGAACCTGGCCGCGCGAGCGGCCTCGACCGCGACCCCGGTCACGGCTTCGCCTTCGGCGAGAACGAACTCGCCCACCTGTGGCGCACCGACGCCGGCGATGAGCGCCGGGCCGCAGAGACGCAGCGACCAGCGGCGACGCACGGCGGTCTCTTCCGGCAGCGCGAGCAGGCGCTCGAGGCTGCGCCCGGGCAACCCCGGGGGAACCGCCTCACCGGCGCGCAACTCGGCGCGCCGGGCAATCACGTAGGCGTCGGCAAGTGCCGGCAGCGCCTGCCACAGAGACTCGTGCGCGCGCCCCCCGGCGCGCCCGAGATACGCGGCGAGCTCGCACGCCGCCTCGCTCTGCGGCGCGCGCTGCAGCGTGCGCACCGCGCGCGCCCAGTCGCCCCGGGCCTCGTCGGCGTCGACACCGGCGAGATCGACGGCGAGCGCCGCCTCTTCGGAACGGATCGCCCGGTAATGGCCGACATGATGGCCGGCGATCAGCGCCGCGACGCGCTGCCGGTCGGCCAGCGGCTCGCCGGCAAGCCGACCCCGGTGCGCGGACAGCCGATCCTGGCGCAGTTGCATCCCGAGGACGCATGCTTCGCTGTCGGCGTGGTTCCAGGCGGCGAGTTCGTCGGCCAGCGGCAGCCCGAGCGCGACGCGGATCGCGCGCAGCAGTGGCGGCTCGACGACGACCGCCAGCGACAGCGCAGCGAGCAGGCGCTCGCTGCCCGCCTCTGCGCCGCTGCCGGCGGCGGCCGCGCCGGGGCGGCGCGCGCGCAACGGCCGGCCGTAATCCCAGCCGACGCAGCGACCGCGACGCGGCAAGCGGCGCAGCCATTCCGACGGCGAGCCGGCGCAAAGAACGGTCAGCGTGCCGCCAGTCGCGAGGTGCCGGCGGCAGCGGTTCTGCCACTCGCGACCAGCAGCGCAATCGGCGGACGCATGGCCCGGGTCACCGGCGAGCAGCCAGTGGTGAGCGCTCGAGAGCACCGCCTCGTCGACCGGTACCCATTCGCCGCGCCGGCCGGCGCGTCGGCACAACCAGCCCGAGCCGGGCGGGCGCGCGTAGACCGGCAGCCGACCGGCGGAAACTCGAGCAGCCTGCCAGGCGAGGTCGATGAGGTCTTCGCGCAGCGGCCAGACGGCCGGTGAAAGGTCGACGATCAGCGCGGCTTCGTCGCTCCAGTGCAGCCAGCGGCGCAATGGCAACCGCCGCGGCAGCGAGACGCGAGCGAGACGCGCGAGCAGTCGATCGACGTCGACTTCACGCCCGCGGCCCGGGGTACGCAGCGTGCGGCGCAGGAAGCTGGCCAGCCGCGCCGGCGGGCTGAGTGCCAACGCAGCCGGGACGACGGCGCCCGGCTCGGGCTGCAGCGTCGCGAAAACGTCATCGGCCTGTTCTTTGGTGGATTCGTCGGCGCGACTCGCGTCTTCTGCACCTTCGGCGGGCACCCGCTGCAGTTCGATGACCGCGAAGTGAACGGCGCGCAACGGCCGACGGGCTGCCTGCTCTTCGCGTGGCTGCAGCGGGCGCGGCGCCGTTGGCACTGGCGATGTTGGCTGCACGACCACTTCTTCCTCGCGCGCGAAGCCGAGCAGCGCCGCACAGCCCTGCGCTTCTCCGGCTGGCAGCACGTAGAGCAGCCAGGCGAGGTCGGCACGACTGACCGCGCTGGCCCGCGGCGGCAGCACGCCGGGGCGCGTGCGGGCACGGCGCACAGCCTTCATTCTGGCGGTTGCTTGTCGAAGAAGAAGGCGCGCAGCGCCTGCAGATGGGCCGACGGGTCGCCGCCGCCCTCGAAGGTGATCCGCTCGAGCACGCGCAGCAGGTCGAGATACTCGGCGAGGCCCGGCGTGTACGCACCGGCTTCGGCAGCGCTGCGGCGATCGCCGATGAGCTGTTCGGCGGCGGTGGCGAGGACGCCAGGGTGGCGGGCGTACAGCGCCGAGAAATGCAGCCGACCGAGGTCGACGAGGTATTCGGCGAGTTCGGCCGGCGCCTTCGGCAGCGCCAGCGTCAGCACCAGACAGCGGCGCACGAACGCCGGCGGCAGCTCGCGTTCCTCGTTCGAGGTGACGATCACCAGCGGCGCCGGAACGTTCTTCGGCCTCGAGACGACGCGACCGAGCGGCGGCACGCCGAAGCGGCCGTTGCCGAGCGCTTCGAGCAGCCCGTTCGGCAGATCGGCTTCGGCCTTGTCGATCTCGTCGATCAGCACGACCGTGCCGCGCTCAGGCTTCCAGTCGGCGGGAGCTTCTTCAGGATCGGCCGGAGCGACGCCGCTGGTACGGCAGTGTGCGAGTTGCTCTGCCGCCCCCTCCCAGTTGAACGCCCACCAGAGTACGCCGGGTTCGACGTAGCGCGCCGGTCTGAGGTCGCGCGGTGCCCAGCCGCCCGGAAGCGCCGCGAGCTGCGCGTCGGCGAGCCGGGCGACGGCGTCGAAGCGCCAGAGCAGGTCGCTCGCCTCGCTGCGCGAGTCGACGACGACCGAAAGGAACAGCCGGCCGCTGGCCACCGCCGCGGCATGGGCGAGCTGGCTCTTGCCGGTTCCCGGGTCGCCGCGCACGAGCAGCGGCCGGCCCGCGGCTTCGGCAGCGCGCAACGCGCCGGTCTGCTGCGCGTTGAAGCGGTGCCGGCTCGCCGGCCACGAGCCGATCGCCGGCAGGTCGATTTCGCTCTGGTCGTAGGCGGGAAGCGTCGTGTTCATTTCACGTTCCATTCGGGGTTGGAGAGCAGGGTCAGGAATTCGCAGATCCGCGCGAGCAACAGATCCTCGTCGCAGACGAACAGCCCCTTGCCGGCGGCCGGTGGCGTCAGGGTCAGCAGATTGACGCCGAGTTGGCTGGCCACCCATTCCTGCAGCTCGCGCCGTTCTTCCTCGGGCAGGCGCTGGCCGAGGACGAGCAGCCGCGCCTGGCCCTTGCGCGCGAGGATCTTCGCTCGACCACGGATCGTCCCCTGCAGCGCGTCGTCGATCTTCTCGGGCGCTTGGTCGAGATGGGAGACGCTGAGAAACGCGGCCTTGGCCAACTTGCGCTTGCGGTTCTCGCCGGCGCCGAGTTCGAGCGGCAGTTCGTGCGCGAATTGGTCGCGCACGACCGGTATGCCGCGATCGTCTCCGATTTTCCAGGCATGCTGCGGTGCCGGACGCACGGCGATTCCCGCACCGGCGACCCGGCTGGCCTCGACGTCGAGGACCGACGCGAGTTCGCCGGCCGGGTCGATGCCCAGCGCCTGCAAGTGCCCCGGGTCGAGACACAGTCGAGCGGCGGCGCCCATCGCCACGAGGAAGGCTTCGCGTGCCGAGCCACGCTCGTGCGCCGCGGGCAGCAGCTCGTCGTCGCGCAAGGCCTCGCCACAGTGCTCGACGAGGTCGATCAGCGCGTCGACGCAGGCGTCACCTGCACGCTCGGGCTGCGCGCCGGTGAGCGCGTCGTTGAGCGCCTCGGGCAGCCCGCCGCCGTCACGCCGGACGACGGCGTCGAATTTTTCGAAGGCCGGCTTCCGGAAAGCCTTCGTCATGACCTCCCGCCAGCGTGCGAGCCACTCGTCCCAAGTCGGCGGCGGACGCCGCAGAAGGTCGGGGCGTGCAGGCAACTGCTCGCGCAGCCAGTCGGCGAACTGATGGATTCCGAGCACGCAGCCGCGATGGACGTTGGGGTCGGAGTAGTGGCGCACGGCGATTCCCCAGACGCGGTCGCCGGAGCAGATCGCGCTGCCGCTGTGCCCCGGCGGCTGCTTGGGCTCGATCAGCCAGTGACGGGCCTGGGGATCGAACTGGAGTGCGGTGACTTTCTGCGGGTTTTCGTACCCGCCTTCGAAGAAACCGTTCAGCGACAGATCGCCTGGGGCTTGCGCTGCGCTGTTCGCCTCCAGCCAGCGCGAGCCGCTTGGCACCGCCTCGATGCGCAGCAGCGCGACATCGAGGTCGGAGTGGCAGAGTGGCGCAAGGACCGGATACGCCGTCGTCGCGTCAGCAGCCGCGCGCACCCACAGCAGCGCACCGCCGTCGAGGACGTGCCTGGCGGTCAGGACCGTCGCCGGCGCGACGAAGAAGCCGCTGGCCACGAAGTCGGCCAGCGCCGTCGAATCCTTCGAGCGCCAGAGCGAGACGAGCGCATCCCTGACCATCGCGCGCTCAGTCGCGGCCGCTGGTGGGCGCCGCCGGCGCCGGTTTCCACTTGGCGCTGATCCTGACCTGCGCGTTCGCCTCGCCCTTGGCGACGAAGACGCCAACCTCGGCCTTTAAGCCGAGCGCCAGTTCGAGGGTGACCTCGTCGGGAGTGAAGCGATCGAGCGCGGCGCGCACCGGCCCGACGACCGCCGCGAGAGTTGCGCTCAGGTCGACGCGGGCGAGCTCGTCGGTAACGGCGCTCGTCGCCGTAGTCGGCGCAAAGCGCTCGTCTCTCGCGGCGCCTCCGCGCACCGGCACGACATTGACTTCGGCGACCTCGACCCAGATCGGCTGGCCGTCGATTTCGATCTGCTGCAGGCTGACTGGCATCGTCTTCTCCTCATCGACAGGATGGTAAACAAGAGCGAAGTGTACGGCCAAACGCAGGTCCGTGCACTCGCCCTCGCGCCGACTCGTCCGGACTTCGCAGCGTGGCCGTCGGTGCGACCCGGCGATGACCGGCGGCAGCAGCTCGCTGAGCCAGGCGGCCTGGCGAATCGGCGACGGGGAAGACGCGCGAAGGGGAGAATTGCCACCCGCCGGCCGCCAGCGCTATCATTCCTGCGGCCGCGGTTTCGTGCGCGGACGCACGGCGACCGGCGAACCGGGTTGCCCGCTGCCGGCGAAAAAAACGGGGTCGGCCAAAAAAGGGGGCAGACCCCAAGAAGCACAAATTGGCACACCAGGCATTCGTCAGCGCCCATCAAACGAGCCAACGATGCACTCCACCAGCGAAGCCACCGCGAGTATGGAGGCGCTCTACGCGCAACTCGAAGCCTTGCCGCAAGACCTGACCGGCGAAATCATTGGCGGCCGACTGTACACTCAGCCGCGTCCGGCTTCGCCCCACGCCGTCGCAGGCTCGGTGCTGGGAATGGACCTCGGTTCGGCGTACCAGCGCGGACGCGGCGGGCCGGGCGGCTGGTGGATCCTCGACGAGCCCGAGCTGCACTTCGTGCGCGATCGCGAAGTTCTGGTTCCCGATCTCGCCGGCTGGCGCCGCTCCCGGATGCCGCGTCCTCCCGTGGATCAGCGCTTCGAAGTGGTTCCGGACTGGGTCTGCGAGATCGTTTCGCCATCGACGGCGCGCCAGGACCGGGGGCTCAAGATGCCGGTGTACGCGCGCTACGGCGTCCCGCATCTCTGGCTGGTGGACCCGCTCGCGAGGACGCTCGAAGCCTTCGCGCTGCGCGACGGGAGCTGGACGGTGATCGGACTGTTGCAGGAGAACGATCTGGTCAGCGTCGAGCCGTTCGGCGAAGTCACGCTCGAGCTCGGCGCCCTGTGGATCGAAACGGGCGCCGGCGAATGACGACGGCCAGCGCCAATCCACGACCAGTCGGCGGCGGCAGCGAAGAATAAAAAACCGGGTCAGCGCCCAAGTCGTCGGCGGCCGCGAAGCAGGAGAAAACGCGGTCAGACCCCAAATCCAGTGTTTCCACGCGTCCTCTGCAACATTCCGGAGCGCCTGGACTGCTGCGCGCGAGATCAGCGAACTGATGTTTGACGCACGGTGGGCGAGTGTCGATACTGCACGGCTGCCGGGTCGTGATCGGCGCAGCGCACGAGGTTCCGGCGAACAGGGGCGCGGTCGTCGAATCCGGCGGCCGGTCGTTCGAGTCCTGGCGGGAAGGCGGCAATGGTCAGCGTCTACGTTTCGTATGCGTGGAACGAGGAACGACAGAACCGGCTCGTCGACAAGCTCGCCGAGGCGTGTGCCAAGCGCGGCATCGAACTCGTGCGCGACACGGGGAGGATTGGCTACGGCGACTCGATCCGCAAGTTCATGGATGAGCTGAGCGCCGCCGAGCACATCGTGCTCGTGCTCAGCAACAGCTACTTCCGCTCCGATTCGTGCATGTACGAGTTGCGCGGCATCTACAGGCACCGACATTTCCGCGACTTCCGCGCGCGCGTCCATCCGGTCGTCCTCGCCGGAACGCACCTGCACAAGCCGGGCGACCGGATCGCCTTCATCAAGCACTGGATCGCCGAAGAGGAGAAGCTCGAGCAGGCGCTCAATGGGCTCAGAGACCCGAAGCACACGCTCGAACTGCGCAGGAGCCTCGAAGACTACGCCGACTTCCACCGGCTGATGGACCAGCTGACGAGCATCCTCGCCGACATGAACGCGCTGACCGAAGACGTCCATCTCGGCAGTGACTTTGCGGCGCTGCTCGAGCGCATCGCGCCGGACGAGTTTCGCCAGACGATCGCCGGCGAAGTACGCGAGATTCTGGCGCGGGATGCTCGCCTCGGCGGCGCGCTGGGCAGCCGTCTGCCGGCGTCCGGAGGAACGCCGGCCGGCGATCTCGCCGCGGCGCTCTGTGCGCTGCCGCCCGAGCAGGCGATCGGCGAGGTGCTCTTTCCGGCGACGCGCGCCTGTCTCGCTGCGCTTGCGGCCGCTTCCTCCGGCGGCTTCACCGACATCTGGAACTCCGCCAAGTCGCTGCTCGCCTGGCTGACGCTGCTCGCCGTCGACAGTCGGTCGCTCGCCGGCGGCGCGCGCAAGGCGCTGGCCGCCGGCAGGCTGGCGTTCGAGATCTGCGTCAGCACGCCGCTCGGCGTCGAGATCGTCAGTTCGCGCTCGCGCGAGATGGCGCCCCGCCTGCGCATCGACAAGAGCGGGGTCGTCGGCGAGGGAGCGATCGGCGTGCCGGTGGGCGAAAGCGGCTGGGACGAGGACGCCGCTTTCGAGAATCTGCTGCTCGAAGTGTGGCGATGCGTCTTCCCCGAGGAATCGCGCGCGCAACTCTCGGCGGCCGACCGGCGCATCCTTGGCGCGACGCTGCGCGTGCGCCGCGAGCAGAAGACCTTTCACCATTACATCGCGCTGCCTGGAGGCGAGAGCACGGCGCTCGCCAGCCCCGGGCTGATAACCCGCCTGGTCGCCGAGTTGCCCGATCTCGCGGTGATCGTCTTCCACGACGACGCCGGCACACCTGCGCTACTGGTCAGCGACGAGTACTATTTCATGAGCCTGATGCGCGAGTTCCTGACGATTCCCGAAGTGCTGGCCAAGAAGCGATGAGCCTGACCCCGATCCCCGACCTTCCGCTGACCGAAATCCCGCTGCCGCAACGAGGCTCGTGGCCCGAGTCCGTGCACCGCTTCGACGACGAATCGGCGTGGGCGGTGCGCTCGGCGCTCGGCGCTCGCCGCGCAGCGGCCGCTGCTCGTCCGCGGCGAACCCGGATCGGGGAAGAGCCAGCTCGCCCGCGCGGCCGCCGAGGCGCTCGGCCGGCTGTTCGTCGCCGAGGTCGTGCATGCGCGCAGCGAGAGTCAGGCCCTGCAATGGCGCTTCGACGCGCTCGGCCGCCTCGGCGACGCGCAGGCGATGGGTGCACACCACTGCAGCGCCGAAGAGGTCCGGCAGCGCCTCGAGCAGCGCAACGACCTGAGTCCGGGCGCGGTGTGGTGGGTGTTCGACTGGCTTTCGGCAGAGCGCCAGTACGAGCACAGCGGCGGTCGGCCGCGCCGACCTGCTGCGCGTCTGGGCTGCGCACGGCGACGACGGACTCGCCCAGGCGGCGGCCGCACTCGGCTACACGCCCCTGCCAAGGCGTGAAGCAGCAGTCGCCGACGCGGTCGTCGAGCCGATCGGCGAAGCACGGGCATTGGCGGGTGCCCCGCCCCTTCCCGAGCGCCCGCCGGAACTGCCGAAGACGCGCTTCTACCGAGTCGTCGAACATCGCCAGCACAAGCCCGATCCGGCCACCGACGTCGGCCCGGCGCCGCCCGCGTGGCTCGCCGGTGCGCGAGTCCTCGCAAACGACTCGCGGCCCGATTCGGTGCGCCACGCCGAAGTGCTCGCCTGCTGCCACCTGGCTGCCGAAGCCGTGCCGTGCGAACTCGCCGAGCGCGCGCAACGCGCGCGGCTGGCCGGCGTCAGGGGCGAAGATCTCGCCTACTCCCTGCGCGATGCCGGCGAGGTGGCGCCGCGCAGCGAGTGCGTGTTGCGGCAGCGCGGCGACGAACTTCGGCTCGAGGCCGCGGCGACCGGTGACGCGCCAGCGCTCGTCGCCGGCAGCCCGCTTGCCGAACTGACGCTCGTCGACCAGGCGATCGAGGTGAGCGTCGTTGCGGCTGCCGGGCGCGCCGATTCGGCGAGCCGGCGCAGATTACGCTGCACGGCGAGCATCTCGAGCTGACCATCGCGCCGCTGACCAGGCCCGGCTGGGCAAGGGCGATCGGCCGGGACGCGCGCGGCCTGTACGCCGAAGTGTTCTGGCTCGGCGAGCGCTGCCGGCTCGACTGGCAGCCGCCGCGCGACGAGCGCGCCGGGGGCTGGACGAGCGCCTGCCGAGCGAAGCCGAATGGGAGTACGCGTGCCGCGCCGGGACGACGACGCCGTTCTCGTTCGGCGCGAACATCACCCCCGAGCAGGTGAACTACGATGGCCGCCGCCCGTACGCGGGCGGCGAGCAAGGCGTGTCTCGGCAGAAGACGGTGCCGGTCGGCTCGCTACCAGCAAATCCGTGGGGCTTTTGCGAGATGCACGGCAACGTCTGGGAATGGTGTGCCGACTGGTACGGCAAGTACCCGGCGACGGCGCAGGTGGACCCGCAGGGGCCTCCGTCGGGCGCCCACCGCGTGTTGCGCGGCGGCTCGTGGTACGACGACGGCAGGGTCCTGCGTTCCGCCCTCCGCTACCACTTCGAGGCGGGCTACCGCAACGTCAACATCGGCTTCCGGCTCGCCCGAGGTCCTAACTGAGCGGGCAGGCCGGCGGAGCCGGCGGCAGCAGCTTCCCGCGCAAGCGTGACCCCCGCGGCCGAAAGGCGCGGAATCCTGTTGCACGAAGCGGGAAACGCCGGGCATCATTGGCGTCGTCGCGGCCGCGCCGCCGATCGAGGAGCTTGCCAATGAGCGCGCTGTTCTCTCCGATGAGCATCGGAACCCTGGCCCTGGAGAACCGCATCGTCGTCGCGCCGATGTGCCAGTACTCGGCCGACGACGGAGTGGCCAGCGACTGGCACCTGATCCACCTCGGCCAACTGGCGATCTCCGGCGCGGGCCTGGTGATCGTCGAGGCGACCGCGGTTTCGCCCGAGGGCCGGATCACGCCCGGCGACCTCGGCCTCTATTCGGACCATTGCGAAGCCGCACTCGGGCGGGTCCTGGCGAGCGTCCGCCGCTACGCCGACACGCCGCTGGCGATCCAGCTCGCGCATGCGGGACGCAAGGCCTCGAGTGAGCTGCCCTGGGACGGCGGCGCGCAGATCCCGAGTGGCCGCGGCGGGTGGACCGCGCTCGCACCGTCGGCGATCGCCCACGCCGACAGCGAGGAGCCGCCGGCCGCGCTCGACGACGCGAACATCGCCCGGATCATCGACGCCTTCGCTGAAGCCGCGCGCCGCGCGGCGCGGATCGGCGCCGAGGCGATCGAGGTGCACGCCGCGCACGGCTACCTGTTGCACGAGTTCCTGTCGCCGCTGTCGAACCGGCGTGACGATCGCTACGGCGGCTCACTCGACGCCCGCTGCCGGTTCCCGCTCGAGGTCTTCGCCGCGGTGCGCTCGGCGTTTCCGGCCGGAAGGCCCGTCGGGGTGCGCATTTCGGCGACCGACTGGGTCGATGGCGGCTGGGACCTCGAGCAGAGCGTACGCTTCTGCCGAGAGCTCGAAGCGATCGGCTGCGCGTACATCCACGTGTCGAGCGGCGGGCTGTCGCCGGCGCAGCGGATCAGCCCGGCTCCGGGCTTCCAGGTGCCGCTCGCCGCGCGGATCCGCGAGGCAGTCGGCGTTCCGGTCGTCGCCGTCGGAATGATCAGCGACCCGGAGCACGCCGAAGCGATCGTCGCTGCGGGTCAGGCCGACCTCGTCGCGCTGGCCCGCGGAATCCTCTACGACCCGCGCTGGCCGTGGCACGCGGCCGCCCGGCTCGGCGCCCAGGTGAGCGCGCCTGCCCAGTACTGGCGATGCCTGCCGGCGGGTTGCGAAGGAATCTTCGGAGCGGTGCGCAGCGGCGGGCGCTAGCTCCCGCTGCCCGGGGGCTCGTCCGGCCGAAGGGCAGCGCCGGCAGTCCGCCGGCGCGGGTGAACCAGCGAAGGGGCGGGATCAGTCGATCGGCACCTTCCGGCCTTTGGCGCCGGCGAGCTTGGGCAGGGTCACTTCGAGGACGCCGTCCTTGAACGCCGCCTTGGCCTTCTCGGAATCGACTTCCGCGGGCAGCCACATCGAGCGCGAGAACGCCGACGAGCTGATCTCGCGCCGCCGGTAGTTGCCTTTCTCCTCGTTTTCTTCCTTGCGGCTCGTCGCCTCGATGGTGATCGAGTCGCCGCTCAGCGAAATCGAGATGTCTTCCTTGCTCACTCCGGGCAATTCGGCACGAACGACGATCTCGGTTTCGCGGTCGATCAGGTCGACCGCCGGAGCCCGGAACTCGGCCAGCTCGGACCATTCACGCTCGAAGGGCCGCATCCAGCGGCTCGGCGAGAAGCCGCCCATCATCCGGTCCATGAATCGCTCCATCTGTTCGAAGCGGTCTTCGAGGTTCTTGAACGGAGCGAGGACACCGCGCTGAACCTGCAGGGCCTTGCCGCCCTTCTCTTCATTCGCTTCCGACTTGGCTTCCTTGTCTGCCATGGGACTCTCCTCAGCAAATTGCGCCCTGCCGCTCGCCGGAAGGCCCGCCACATGAGTGCCGCGGGCTGCCGGGCAGCGGGGGCTGACGACCGACACTTGCCCGACCTGCGCGTCGCGGTTACGGCGAAGCTGCCTGGTGCGCCGCGCCCGGAACGACGACAGGTCTCAACTTCAGAATAGCGGTCGAAGCGAGGAATTCAAGCCCCGCACGACAAGAATGACTGCCCGCGGGGCCGCCGCGCTAGGCCTTCGGCAGCCTGCCCATCAGGAAGAACTCGTCGTTGGGCCGCATCGAAGACAGGTTGGCGAGACGGTTGGACATCGCGAAGAACGCCGCCACGGCCCCGATGTCCCAGATGTCCTGATCGGAAAAACCGTGTTCACGCAGCGCGGCGAAATCGGCATCGACGATCCCGGACGAGCGCAGCGCGACCTTCAGCGCGAAGTCGAGCATCGCGTGCTGGCGCGGTGAAAGATCGGCCTTGCGGTGGTTGACCGCAACCTGGTCGGCGATCCACGGGTTCTTCGCGCGCACGCGCAGGATCGCGCCATGCGCGACGACGCAGTAGAGGCACTGGTTGGCGCCGCTCGTCGCGACGACGATCATCTCGCGCTCGGCCTTGCTGAGACCGCTCGCCTTCTCCATAAGCGCATCGTGGTAGGCGAAGAAGGCGCGGAACTCGTCGGGGCGATGCGCCAGGGTAAGGAAGACGTTGGGCACGAAACCGGCCTTCTCCTGGACTTCGAGGATCCGGCTGCGCACGTCCTCGGGCAGTTCGTCGAGTTCGGGGACCGGGAAGCGGCTGATCGGGGCGCCCATCGCTCAGCCCCTCGCCGTCGTGAAACAGCGCGTCGCGGGGCCGGCGATGCTCGGCTCGATGCCGGCCAGATCTTCTATGGTGTGGCCTGCCGGTGAATTCATCGGTTCCTCCAGGAAAATGGGTTGCGGTGCGGGCGCCGGGCGTGGTGCTCTTCGTGGCATGATACACAATATCCCGGCCGATCCAGAGGAGACGCGTGTGAGCCCAGACAGCGATTTCGACAGCCTCTTTCCTGCCCGGCAGATCAGCCGCCGCGAGTTCGTCGTCAGCGCTCTCGGTGCCGGCTTCGCACTCTCGGTGCAGCCGATCGAGGCGCAGACGGCGATCTCGACCGACAGCTCGGGTCTGACTGCCGGCGAACTGCGCATTCCGACGACCGACGGCGGCGCGGTGCCGGCGTATCGCGCGCAGCCGGCGAGCGGCAGCGACTGGCCGGTGATCCTCGTCGTCCAGGAGATTTTCGGGGTGCACGAATACATCCGCGACGTCTGCCGCCGCCTCGCCAAGGTTGGCTACCTGGCCATCGCAGCCGAACTCTTCGCTCGGCAGGGCGATCCCCGGCAGTACACGGCGGTTCCCGAACTGATCGAGAAACTCGTCAGCCGCGTTCCCGACGCGCAGGTGCTCGCCGACCTCGACGCCTGCGTCGCCTGGGCGGGCGCGCACGGCGGCAATACCGCACGCCTCGGGATCACCGGCTTTTGCTGGGGCGGGCGGATCACCTGGCTTTACGCGGCGCACAACCCGCAGCTCAGAGCCGGCGTCGCGTGGTACGGCCGACTCGTCGGCCAGGCCAGCGAGCTGACCCCGAAACAGCCGATCGACGTCGCCGGCAAACTCTACGCGCCGATCCTCGGGCTCTACGGCGGCGCCGATAAGGGGATTCCGCTCGACACGGTGGACCGGATGCGCGTGGCACTCGCCGAGGGAGTCAGCCCGGCGAGCCGGGCGTCGACGATTCAGGTTTACGCGCAGGCACCGCACGCCTTTCACGCCGACTACCGGCCGAGCTACGGCAAGGACGAGGCTGAGGACGGCTGGCGCCGCCTGATCGCGTGGTTCAGGCAGCACGGCGTCTGAAGAAGAACTGCAAGAACGGTAAAAACGGGGACAGACCCCTATTTTCTCGGAGAAAATAGGGGTCTGTCCCCGTTTTTACCGATTTCTAGCTAGTCGCCGCCGCAGCCGCCCCCGCCGCAGCCGTCACCCGCACTTGAGTCGCCATCACCGCCGCTGCACCCGGCGTCGCCCGACCCAGCGCAGCCGATATGCCCGGCGCAGAACGCGGTTCCGGCGCCCGTCTGCGCGGCGGCCAGGCAGTCGAGCTGGTAGATGAAGCCGCCGCTGATGCCGAGCAGCGCATCGAGCGCGAAGAGCGTCGGCAGCGAGTTCGGCGCGCGTGGGTCGATCCCCTCGCGCCGGCAGGCCAGGCGCCACGCCCGCCGGATTCCTTGCTGAGCTTCGGTCGGCGAACGCATCGCCTCGGCCGGGGTGTGGTGCAGGAAGCGACCGAGACCGCGCGTGCAGAACTGCTGGTAGTGCCGCGTGAACAGGATGAATTCGTGCCAGGCGTCGTCGACGGCCTGCGAAGGCATCGCCACGAGTCGGTTCCCGGCCTGGCGGCAGAGCTGGAAGTATTCGCGCAGCCCCTCGAAGACGAGCGCGCGCTGCGCCTCGCCGAGTTCCGGCCGGCGGTCGGCGAGCCGCCGGTCGAGAAGCCTGGCGTACGGGTAGCTCTCGATATACGCCACGCGCTTTCTGAGCAGCGCTCGCCACCAGAGAATCGACGCGACGATCAGGCCGGCGAAGGCCAGCACGATGACGATCTTCATCCGGATTTCCTCTTCCCCAGCCCTCGCTGACCTCACCGAACGCTGAGCGTCGCTCTTCGTGAGGCGACCGCCAACCGGCACCGACGAAGCGCCGTCGGACGACCCGTCTTGCGGCTGGCGGCACTCCGCCATTGCGAGAGCCGCAGTTTATACTGTGCACCATGCGTGTCCACCTGCTCGTCAGCTGCTCGATCGCCATCGTCCTCGCCGCGTGTGCGGGCAGACCGCCGGCGCCGGTCGATGCCTCACGGCGGCCAGCCGACCGGCTGGCGAGCAGCGCGCAGGGCAACGACGTGGTGATCTTCGCGCTGAGCCTCGTCGATACCGGCTACCGCTTCGGCGGCAAGAACCCCGACGCCGGCCTCGACTGCAGCGGCATGGTCTCGTACATTTACGGGCGGGCAGCCGGGCTGCGGATCACCGGCAGCGCCGCGGACATCGCCCGGCGCGGCCGGCCCATCGAGCGCGAGTCGCTGCGCCCCGGGGATCTCGTCTTCTTCAATACGCGCAACGCCGGGTATTCGCACGTCGGGATCTACATCGGCGACGACCGTTTCGTGCACGCGCCGTCGAGCAACGGCCGGGTACGCATCGATCAGCTCGGCGCGCGCTACTTCGCGCAGCGCTTCGAAACCGCGCGGACCTACTTCGACTAGTCCGGCGGCCGCTTCAGTCGTTGCGCAGCTCGACGCGGCCTTCGACGACCCGGACCGGATCGCCGCGGCGGACGACCGGCTCACGGTCTTCGTCGATGAACCCGTAGCTGCCGTCGAGGTAGCGCACGGTGATCACGTAGCTGACCACCGGCGCACTGCCCTTGCGCGCGTCGGCGACCACATCGCCGGTGCCGAGGATCGGCGTCGTCTTGAGGTTGCCGCCGAGGCCCGCGCCGTCGCCGGCTGCCGGCGCGAGGTTGCGTGGTACGGGCCCCTCGTGGCTGCGCGTCTGAATCGCGGTGACCACGCCGCACTGCGCGCAGAGCCCGCCGCGCGGGTCATGCAGCAGGTCGCGGTAATCCTGCGCACTGCTCGGCAGGCGCAGCGGGGTCTGGGCGAGCGACGGCGGCGAGACCAGCACGATCAGGCAGCTAGCGAAGACCAGGCGTAGACTCACGGGGACTCCTCACGGAACGGATGCGGGCGATTGGCCGGCGCAGCGCCTGACCAGCGCGCATGTTAGCATTGCCCGCGAGTCGGCCGGAACGGTGGGCCCCCCGCGATCGGTTAGTATTGCCGTCTGCTCCGCCACCCGCAGGCTCGACCGCGAGCGGCGTCACCGCTTCGGGGCAGAGCAAGGGATTGCCATGGACCCGAAATCGTTCGTCTACTCTGCCGTCCTGCTGCTCGTCGTCGCGTCGATCGCCGTCGCCGTCTTCCGGCATTTCGGGCTCGGCTCGATCCTCGGTCTGCTGGTCGCCGGCGTCGTCGTCGGACCGCACACGCCGGGCCCCCTGGTGACCACGCACGTCGAGGACGTGCGCCACTTCACCGAACTCGGCGTCGTGTTGCTGCTCTTCCTGATCGGCCTGGAGATGAAGCCCCGCCGGCTCTGGGATCTTCGGAGAACGCTGTTCGGTCTCGGCTCGCTGCAGATCGTCGTGTCGACGGTGCTGATCGGTGCGTACCTGCGCCTCTTCCTGCCGCTATGGTCGACGGCGCTGCTGCTCGGCGCCAGTTTCGCGCTCTCGTCGACGGCTTTCGTCGTCCAGATGCTCAGGGACCAGGGGGAAATCGCCAGCCGCCACGGCCAGACGGCCTTCGCCGTCCTGCTGATGCAGGACCTCGCCGTCGTGCCGCTGCTCGCGCTGGTCCCGATCCTCGCCGAGCACGGGCCACTGCCGAGCGAGATGCCGCTCTGGGAGCAGATCGCGCGCGCGGTCGCCGACGTCGCACTGGTCGTCGTCGGTGGCCGCTACGTCGTCCCGCGCCTGCTCGACCGGCTCGCCCGACAGAACAACCGCGAAGCCTTCTTCCTCGCGGCGATGGCCGCGGTCTTCGCCGCGGCCTGGGCGATGGACGACGCCGGCATGTCGATGGCCCTCGGTGCTTTCCTGATCGGCATGTTGCTGTCGACCTCGCGTTACAGTTTGCAGATCGAAGCGACGATGGAACCGCACAAGGGCCTGCTGATGAGCCTGTTCTTCGTTGCGGTCGGGATGTCCATCGACCTCGGCGCACTGGCTGCGAATCCTGGACGCTTTGCGCTGCATGTCGTGGCCATCGTCTTGCTCAAGATCGTCGCACTCTACCTGCTGTGTCTGGGCTTCGGTACGGGTCGCGGCACGGCCGTGCGCGTCGCTTTCCTGCTCTCGCAGAGCGGCGAGTTCGGATTCGTCGTCTTCGGCGCGGCCAAGGCGCTCGGCGTGATCGACGATCGACTTTTCGTGATGTCCGTGGCGGTGATTTCGCTGACCATGCTGCTCACGCCGCTGCTCGCCCGACTCGGCAATGCGCTGGCCAGGCACCTTACCGACGAAGGGGCTGAAGTCCACGAACGCTTCCGCCACTCTGCCCGCGACGACAGCGAGCCACGCGTGGTGATCGGCGGTTATGGCCGCGTCGGGCATGCGGTCGGCACGATCCTGGCGAGCTGCGGCATCCGCTACCTCGCCTTCGAGACCGACGCGCAACTCGTCGCGCGCTGGCGCAGCGAGGGCCACCCGGTCTTCTACGGCGACATCGGCGATCCGGGGCTGCTCGGCAGCGCGTCGCTGCAGAACGTCGATCTCGTCGTGCTGACGATCGACGACCGCCAGGCAGCGGTCCGGGCTGCGACGCTGATCCGTTCGCGGCTCCCGGAGGTGACCATCGTCGCCCGTGCCCGCGACCTCGTCACCTGTGACGCGCTGCTGCGCGCGGGAGTGACCAAGGCCTTCCCCGAGACGCTCGAAGCGAGCCTGCGCCTCGCCGCGGAAAGCCTCGAATCGCTGGGCATCCCGTCCGCGGAAACCGAAATGCTGTTGCGTGGCCTGCGCAGCACCGACTATGCGCTGGTCCGCGTCGGCCCGGAGAGCAACTCGCCCGAACGCGCCGAAGCCGATCGCTGAGCTCGTGCAACGTGCGCGGCGACTCGGACGGGCGGCGGCGACGCCGCAGTGCGCTACACTGCGCGCCTGCCCAAAGCCTCACCGGAGCTGACCGCGCATGTTCCCGACCGTACCCATCCGCTACGTCGAACCCGTCTACCGTCCGCCGAGCGAGGCCGAATCGCTGATCCTTCCGGTCACCGACGGCTGTTCGTGGAACCGCTGCACCTTCTGCGAGATGTACACGGCGCCCGAGAAGCGCTTCCGTGCGCGCGACGAGGGCGAAGTGCTCGAGAGCGTCCGGCTCACCGGCGAGCGCTTCGGCAGCGTCGTGCGCCGGGTCTTTCTCGCCGACGGCGACGCGCTGGTGTTGCCGACCCGCCGCCTGCTGGCGATCCTCGAGGCCATCCGCAAGCACTTGCCGGCCGTGCGCCGCGTGTCGAGCTACTGCCTGCCGCGCAACCTGCGCCGCAAGTCGGTCGGCGAACTGCGCGAGCTCGCCTCGGCGGGGCTGGCGATCGCCTACGTCGGTGCCGAGTCGGGTGACGACGAGGTCCTCGAACGTGTCCACAAGGGCGAGACTTTCGCCTCGACGCTCGCAGCGCTCGACAAGCTCGCGCAAGCGGGGATCACGCGCTCGGTGATGATCGTCAACGGCCTCGCCGGACCGGCGCTGTCGCTGCGCCACGCGGAGAACTCGGCACGGCTGGTCAACGCCAGCCCGCCCGAGTACCTGGCCACGCTGGTGGTCAGTTTTCCGCTCGGCGAGCAGCGCTTCCGCGAGGCCTTTCCCGGCTGGCGGCCGCTGAGTCAGCGCGAGCTGTTCGTCGAGATGGAGCGCTTCATCGCCGGGCTCGAACTCGAACGAACGGTCTTCCGCAGCGACCATGCTTCGAACTGGCTGATCCTCAAGGGAATGCTCGGCGCCGACAAGGCACGGCTGCTCGGCGAGTTGCACCAGGCGATCGACGATCCGGAAGCGGCGCCGCTGCGGCCGGCCTGGGCCCGCGGACTGTAGATGAGCGGCGACTACCGGCGCTGCGCCGAGTTGATCGGCGAGGCCGACGGCCTGCTGGTCACCGCCGGCGCCGGCATCGGGGTCGATTCGGGGCTGCCCGATTTCCGTGGCCCACAGGGCTTCTGGGGCGCTTACCCGGCACTCGGACGCGCGCGGATCGCTTTCGAACAGATCGCCAATCCGGCGGCCTTCGCCGCACGACCTCGCCTCGCCTGGGGTTTCTACGGACACCGCCTGGCGCTCTATCGACGAACCGTCCCGCACGAGGGCTTCGCGATCCTGCGCCGGATCGGCGAACGAATGGGACACGGCGCGTTCGTGTTTACGAGTAACGTCGACGGTCAGTTCCAGAAGGCCGGCTTCGCCAGCGAACGGATCAGCGAATTCCACGGCTCGATCCATCACCTGCAGTGCCTCGCCGGCTGTCACGAGGGAATCTGGCCGGCAGACGACTTCGCGCCGCAGATCGACGACGACGAGTGCCTGCTCACCGGCGATTTCCCGTGCTGCCCGCGCTGCAGCGGGATCGCCCGACCGAACATCCTGATGTTCGGCGACTGGGGATGGCTCTCCGAACGCAGCGACGCGCAGGAGCGACGGCTCGACGCCTGGCTGCGGACGGTCGATCGCCTGCTGGTCATCGAGATCGGCGCAGGAACCCGCATCCCGACCGCGCGGCTGATCGGCGAGCGCCTGCCGGGCCGGCTGATCCGGATCAACCCGACCGAGCCGCAGATGCCACCGGGCAAGGGCGTGTCGCTCGCCGAAGGCGGACTCGCCGCGTTGCGCGCAATCGCCGGCCAACTCGGCTGAAGGCTTTCTCCGGGCAACCGGCGAAGCTGGCCGGTGGCGATCAGCGAATCGAGACGGTCCTGGCGATCGCCTCGACGCGATCCTTGTGACGCGGAAAGAAGGTCAGCCGCGGAGCCTGGTAGATCAGCGCGAAGAGTTCGCCACGGTCGACCGCCCCGAAGCCGACGCCGCGCTGCTGGACGTTGTCGACCTTGCGGATCCGCTCGTACTCGAAGCGAAAGCCCTGACCACCAGCGAACGGGTAGGGTTCGACGCTGATCACTCTGAACGTCGAGCCGTCGCGAGTCAGCAGGCCCTCGAACATGGCCACGACGTCCTCGATCTGCATGTTGCTGCGAAAGACGATATTCTTTTTCTGGCTGCTGGCCGGTGTCTCCGGATGCATCACCTGTCCGTCGCGGATCCCCGAGTAGATCAGGAACTCGTCGATCGTCACTCCTTCCATCGTCCAGATCTGGGCAGGACGGATTCCCGGATAGTCGAGATGGTTCCAGTCGCCTTCGATGGTCATCGTCATCCGCTCGCCGACCGGCCGGCTACCGGACTCGACCTTCCGGACGGTCGCGCAGGCGGCGAGAACGACGGCCAGGGCGACGACGAGCAGCTTGTTCATCAGCGTAGCTCCGCGACATAGGTCCCGATCAGTCTGGCATCGGGTGCGTCGGGCGCCAGTTCGAGGTACCGGGACAGGGCAGCGACGGCCTCCGTTTTCTGGCCGAGTTGGCGCGCGGTCAGCCCGATGCCGCGATAGGCCCGCGGAGGCGCATCGGCCGAGCGGATCGCCGCCTGGTAATCGGCCATAGCCAGGTCGACGTCGCCCTTCTCCCCGCGCAGCCGGTAGACGTCGCCACGATGCAGGTGGATCACCCCCTGGCCACTGCGCCGGGTGAGCAGGCGCGAGAGCAGCACCAGCGTCTCGGCGTACTGGGCCCTTTTCACCTCGTCGTCGAGCCACTCGTCGAGGAAGCGGCCCGTACCCGTCTCGTAGGCCGCGTCGCCGGCGGAGCCGCCGGGCAACGCCGCGGCGTATGCGGCGAGGGTCTCGCGGCGTTCGGGTGGCGCCGGATGGGTGGCGAACAGCGGGCTGATCAGCTCGGGATCCTGGCCGCGCGCCTTGAGTTCGTCGAGCAGGTTGCCCCACACGCGGGACGCCTCGGCGACGTCGTAACCGGCCTGGTGCATCAGAATCGCCCCGATGCGATCGGCTTCACGCTCGTGATCGCGGCTGTAGGCGAAGGCACTGGCCAGCACGGCGAGCTGCCCGACGGCTCCGGCGAGCCCGAAGAGCCCGAGAAACTGCCCGAATGCCGACCTGGCCTTGATGTCGCGCAGCCGATCGACGGTGTGGCGCTGCAGGTAGTGACCGATCTCATGGCCGACGACGGCGGCCAGCTGGGCCTCGTTCTCGATCCGCAGCAACAGCCCGGTCCACAGCTGCATCATGCCGTTCGGCGACATCGTCGCGTTGAAGACCGGTGTGCGGACGAGATGGATGCGCAAGTCCGGACAGTGATCGCCGCCGAGCCGGCAGGCCACGTCCTGGACGTAGGCCTTGAGCCCGCCGTCGCGAACGGCGAACGGGCTGCGCCGAAGGCTTCGCTCTTCGCGGTCCATCAGCGCCCAGAGCCCGCCTTCGTCCGAAGCCGGATCGGGCTGGGTCAGCCGATCGGGCATCGCATAATCGAGATCCGCTGGCGTCTGCGCCCAGGCGCTGTGCACGAGCGAGCAGGCCCAGCATGCGGCCCCACCGGCGAGCAGGTCGCGTCGCTTCATTGGCTGGTCGGGAAATCCTTGAGCAACGCAGACACCGCTTCCTTTGCCGGCTCTGCTTCGCGCAGGTCGCCGGTGCCGCGGATCAACTGGTTGAACCAGAGCACTTGGCCGCTGCGCAGGTCGACCAGCGACGCGTAGCCAACCTGGAAGCCGCCACTCATGCTGACGCCGAGCAGCGCGAAGACGACGATCGCCGCCTTGCGCTCGGCGCTCGCGTAGCTGTCGCGAATCCAGATGAACAGTGCGTAGTCGCCGCCGGTCGCCTCGCGGATCGGCAACACGGCATCGCCAAGCGACCAGTCGAGCTTGCCCTCCTTGGTCGGCAGTGCGTTGTTGCCGCCCCACAGGTGATGGATGGCAATCGACCGCGCCACCGCAGCGTGCAGCGCGTTGACTTCGGCGAGATCGTCGGCCTGACTCTCCGAAACCGTGCGAACCTGGACGCCGAGCTCGGCCGCCCTGGCCTGCAGAGCGGCTTCGACATGGGTCATCGCCGCCGTCGTCCAGTCGGCTCGTGGCTCGGTGACACCGCCGGCAGACAGCGAGAAGAGTTCGATGTCCGGCGGCATGACGACGATCGCTGCGCCCTTGGGCAGCGACGAGAAACCCGGAGCGAGATGGCGTGACTCGGCGTGCAGCTGACCGAGGCCGACGACGACGAGCAGCAACGCGGCGCAGACGGCGCGCCACGATCGTTCAGCCATGGCTCTTTCCCCTGATCGAAGCGTGTGTCAGGATGACACGATGGCGCGCAGATCTCAAGACATGAGAAGCTGCTCGCCGGGCGCCCGTCCGCGTTAGAATGCGCACCCCCAACGATCCACGGAGAGCAATCAGCATGTCTGGTCACGGATTCCACGTACATGGCCCGCACGACCACGAAGTCGAGCACGTCGCGCAGCACGGCGGCGACAGCTTCACTTCGCGGATCGCCGTGCTGACCGCCGTGCTGTCGACGATCGGCGCGATCTTCGGCTACCTCGGCGGCCATTCGCAGAATGCCGCGCTGATCTACAAGAACGAGGCGGCGATCCAGAAGACCGCCGCGTCCAACCAGTGGAATTACTATCAGGCGAAGAGCAACAAGCAGAACCTCGCCGAACTGTCGATCGCCCTGACCAGCGGTGAAGCGCGCGAGCGCTACGTCCAGGAAGTCGAGCGCTACAAGCGGGAGAAGCAGGAGATCAAGGTCGACGCCGAGAAGCTCGAAGACCTCGCCAAGGAGGCCGACCGCAGGAGCGACCAGGAGATGCACGTCCATGAGCGCTGGGCGATGGCCACGACGCTGCTGCAGATCGCCATCGCGATGGCCGCGATCACCCTGTTGACGCGCAAGCGCTGGATGCTCTTCGGCGTCTATGGTGCGGCCGCGCTCGGCGTCGTCGCCGGCGCAGCGGGTTACCTGCACCTCTGACCTCCCGGGCCGGCGGAAATCGGTCGATGCTGCGCTCGCCATCCGCTCCGCCCTCGTGCTGGCGACGGCCGGCGGTCGCCGCGAGCCTGGTCGTGCTCGCCGGCTGCGTGACGCCGCCGAACGGGCGGATTCCGCCGCTGGCCGGATGGACGCAACTCGCTCCCGACGGCCGAACCAGCCTGCGCGCGGTCGTCACGGCCGGCAGCGAATGCCCGTCGGCAAGCGTCGACGGCCAGCCCCAAGCCCTCGCCGAGCGCGCCCGGGCGACTTCGGGCGAGGAAGTCGGAAAGCTCCGCGACAATCCGGCGTACCGGCCAGCCTTCCCGGTGACCGCCTGCGAGCTGACGCTGCCAGCTTCGGCACGGCAGGCCAGCGTCGCCGGACGGCTCGTGCCGATGCCGCGCGACGCGGTCCGGCGGATCGTCGTAGTCGGCGATACCGGCTGCCGGATCAAGGTTCCCGCGAACGGTCCCGGCGATCCGCTTCAGGACTGCACGAGCGCGGCCAACTGGCCATGGCCGTCAATCGCCGCGGCCGCCGCGCGCACCCGCCCCGATCTGGTGATTCACGTCGGCGACTATCACTACCGCGAGTACTGCGACAGCCCGGCGCTCTGCGCGCTACTCCGCGCGCGTGGCGAGATCATCGGCTACGACTGGGCTGGCTGGAAGGCCGACTTCTTCGCGCCGGCGGCACCGCTGCTCGCCGCAGCTCCGTGGATCTTCGTGCGCGGCAACCACGAAGACTGCGACCGCGGCGGCGAAGGCTGGATGCGCTTTCTCGCTCCGTCGGGGTATCAGCCCTGCCCTGACCAGCAGTACCGGACAGCCAGCGCGTCAGTTCTGGCCAACAACCTGACCGCCGACGCGTACCGGGTCGACCTCGACGACAACCTGACGCTCGTCGTCGCCGACAATGCCGCGCAGCGCGACTTCCTCGCGGCGGACGCGACACCCGACGACTCGGCGATGCTCGAGAGGTCGCTCGCGGCGCTCGAGGAACTGCCCCCCCAGAGAACGGCCTGGCTGCTCGTCCACCGCCCGCTGTGGTACCCGCTGATCGACGCGTCGGCACAAGCCAATGCGCTGCAGCGCGTCCTTGCGGCAAGGATGCCCACGCAGGTCCAGCTGATCGTCTCCGGCCACGAACACGCTTTCGAGACGATCAATTTCGATCGCAGCGCCGACCCGCTGCGCTACCCCGAGGGGCGACCGGCGCAGCTGATCGTCGGCAACGGCGGCACCCAGCTCGAAGCGCTCGACCCGGCGTCACCGCTCTACGAGGGCCGCGATGGCCCGGGCAGCAGGGAGAGCGCAGAGCCCGACAGCCGGTTGTACGACGGCATCCGGGCGAGCAGCGGCATCGTCGTCAACCGCTACGGCTTCCTGCTCCTCGAACGAAGCGATGCCGGGTGGAGCGGAGCGCTGCTCGACGCCGAAGGAAAAACGATCAGCGACTGCCGGATCGACGCTTCGCGCAAGGCGATCGACTGCCGCTTCCCCGGCCGCTGACCGCGAGCTCGGGCACCCCCGGAGTGCCGCCGTGCCCCGGGATCACCGGACACCGTGTCCCTCAGTGCGCCGCAGAGAGCCGGAAAGGCAGGTGCCGCGCAGCGTCTTCGCGATAGGCGGAGACCTCGCGACGCTGCACGGCGAGATGCCGCTGCAGCAGCTGACGCATCGCCGGATCGGCGATCCAGTGCGCCGAGTGCACGACCGACGGGACGAAGCCGCGCGCGATCTTGTGCTCGCCGCCCGCACCCGGTTCGAAGCGGTCGAGCCCCTCGCGCAGACAGTAGGCGATTCCCTGGTAGAAGCAGAGTTCGAAGTGCAGGCTGTGGTATTCGCCCCGACAGCCCCAGTAGCGCCCGTACAGCGCGCGGTCGCTGCGGAAGCAGATCGCGACGGCCACCGGGACTCCGGCCTCGCGGGCAATGAACGCGACCAGACGCCGCCCGAGGGCGTCGGCAAGGGCAGCGAAGCACTCGGCCGAGAGGGCCGCGTAATTGCCGAACCTGTCGAAGGTGCTGGCGTAGAGCGCGTGCAGTCGGGGCCATTCGCCGGCATCGATCTGGTCGCCGTGGCGGGTCTCGACGTGCAGGCCGCTTTCGGCGACCCGCCGCCGCTCGGCGCGGACCTTGCGCCGCTTCTCCGAAGTGAAGCCGGCGAGATAGCCATCGAAGTCGGCGCAACCGGGATTGCGCCAGTGAAACTGGACGTCATCGCTGATCAGCAGGCCGGCGCTGGCCAGGAAGGGAACCTCCTCTGCGCTCGGCAGGGCGACGTGCCACGAGGAAGCCGCAGAGGCCTTGGCCAGCTCGATCGCCGCTTCGATCAGCGCTGACCTGATCGGCACGCGTTCGGGGCTATCCACGGTCAGCAGGCGTGGCCCGCCGACCGGCGTGTGCGGCAGGCAGGTCATCAGCTTGGGATAATACGCGCGGCCGAGTTGCCGGTACGCCGCAGCCCACGACCAGTCGTGGATGAAGTCGCCGTGCGAATGCCGTTTGAGATAGAGCGGCAACAGGCCGACCGCGGCACCACTACCGTCAAGCGCGAGCAGATGCCGCGCTGTCCAGCCCGACTCTGGAGCCGCCGCTCCGTGCTGCTCGACGATCGCCAGGAAGTCGCCGTTCAGGAACGGATGATCCGGAGGACACAGTCGCTGCCACACGGCGCGCGGCAGGGAACTCGCTGCGCTCAGACAGCGGATCGACAGTTGCGCGGACATCGCGAAGACTCAACTGCCGGCAGCGCGGCGCAGCGCATCGAGGTAGGCGGCACCGTCGATCGCGCCACCGCGGCGCTGGGCATTGAACAGCGCTTCACCGAGGCACTCGACGACGACGTGCTCGGCGTCGTGCACATCGAGCCGCGAGCGCAGGGCCTGGTAGGCGGCGAGTATTCCGTGCGGCTGGTCGATGCTCAGTTGTTCGGCGACGGCGAGATGCAGCGAGAGGTGGAGAAATGGATTCGTCTGCCCGCGCTCGGGAAGAAACTCCTCCTCGAGAGCCCGTTCGAGGTTCTCGAGCAACGCGTGATACTCGGGATGTTCGAGGATCAGCTCAGCCGCGGTCATTTCGGCCCCCTGCAGCGGCAGACGCTGGCGATACTTGCGCCACGACTCACAGAAGAACTGGCGAACCTGATCGCGGCTGGGGTTGAACATTGCGGATCTCGGGGCGGCGGACGGTTTCGGGGAAGCAGCTGCGCACGGCGACGCGGTCTTAGTCTGCGATCACCGCCGAGCAGTTCCCGCAACCCCGGCGGCCTTCTCGGGGTAGACGCACAGATCGGCGATCACGCAGCGCGAGCACTCGGGTCGCCGCGCCTTGCACACGTAGCGACCGTGGAGAATCAGCCAATGGTGCGCCGACCGGCGAAACTCTTCGGGAACCACTTGCAGAAGCGCGCGCTCGACGGCCAGCGGCGTCTTCCCCGGGGCCAGGCCGGTGCGGTTGGCGACGCGGAAGATGTGCGTGTCCACGGCAATCGTCGCCTCGCCGAAGGCAACGTTCAGGACGACGTTCGCGGTCTTCCGGCCGACCCGCGGGAGGGCCTCGAGCGCCGCCCTGGCGCGCGGGACCTCGCCGTTGTGCTGCTCGATCAGCTGCCGGGAGGTAGCGATGATGTTCTTCGCCTTGCTCTGGTACAGGCCGATGCGGCTAATGTAGCCAATCAGTCCATCCTCGCCGAGCACGAGCATCGCCTCGGGAGTCGGCGCAACGGCGAAGAGTCTTCGCGTGGCCAGGTTGACGCTCCGGTCGGTGGCCTGCGCCGAGAGGATGACCGCGACGAGCAGTTCGAAGGGCGTCGCGTACTCGAGCTCGCTCGCCGGTTCGGGGTTCGCCGCACGCAGGCGCGCGAAGACTTCTCGGCAATCGGCGTCGGTCATCGGCTCCGCATCTCCACGGGCTACCTGCCGTCGGCGACGGCCGGCGTGGCAGTCTGGCGATGGCCCGGGCGGCGCGCGCGCGCGGCCATCCGCGCTTCGATCCAGTTCTTCCAGGCGATCAGGCAGCCAAGCAGGATGAACGCCCCGGGCGGCAGGATCGCGAGCAGGAAGCCCGGGTAGTCGGCCGGCAGCAGCTGCAGCGGCTGCACGCCGGGAAGGACCATGTCGATTCCCGAGAACAGCGTGCCCGCGCCGATCAGCTCGCGAAGCCCGCCGAGCAGGGCAAGCGTCCACAACATGCCGACACCCATGAACACACCGTCGAACAGCGACTGCAGCGGCGGGTTGCGGTTGGCGAAGGCCTCGACGCGAGCGAGAACGATGCAGTTTGTCACGATCAACGGAATGAAGATGCCCAGGACCAGATAGAGCTGATGGAGCTGGGCATTTAAGACGAGATCGACGACGGTGACCAGCGCGGCGACGATCAGGATGAAGACCGGAATGCGGATCTCGTGCGGGATCAGATTGCGCAGCGAGGCGACGGCGACGTTCGAGACGGCCATGACGAGGATCGTCGCCAGCGACAGCATCACGCCGTTGACCAGGTTGGTCGTCACGGCGAGCAGCGGGCAAAGCCCGAGGATCTGCACGAGACTGGTGTTCTGGCTCCAGACGCCGTTGTTCCGGATCTGGGCGAATTCTTCACGACTGATCATCCGTCCTCTCCTGAATTCGCCGCAAACAGCCGCTGGCGATTGTCTTCCACGTAACGCAGCGCCTTGTGCACCGCGCGGATCACGGCGCGTGGGCTGACCGTCGCGCCGGCCAGCGAGTCGAAGCGACCGCCGTCCTTGCGCACCCGCCACTCGCGCTCGGGCACACTGGCCAGCGACAGGCCGTCGAACTGGCGGATCCACGGTCGCTCGCGGTTCCTGTCCTTGCGCGGGTCGATGTAATCGCCGAGCCCTGGCGTCTCCTTGTGCTGCGTCACGCGCACGCCGAGCAGCGACCCGTCGACACCAACGCCGATCAACAGGCGGATCCTGCCCGAGTAGCCGTCGGGAGCGACGGCCTCGAAGACCAGCCCGGTCACCTGGCCGCCCCTGCGCGCCTGGTAAGCGAGCGATTCGTCTTCGAGCCCGAGCGCGGGATCAGGGGCGATGCGCAGGCTGCTTTTCAAGAGATCGTTGTCGAACAGTTCACCGGGCAGCACTTCGCTGATCGACTTCATCTTCTCCTCGGCGGCAGCCGCTTCGACCGCCGGTCTGGTCCACAGATACGCGCCGGCGAGCAGGCTGGTGAACACGACGACGAAGAGCAGCAGGATCACCGCCGTGCGCAGCGCCATCCGGGCAGCCGTTGGCTTCCTCACCTGCGGCGTCACTTTCCGTCCTTCATGCCGAAAATCGGCGGCCGGGTATACATGTCGATCAGCGGCACACAGAGGTTGAGCAGCAGAACGGCGAACGCGACGCCGTCCGGATAGCCGCCGAAGACGCGGATCGTGTACGCGATCACCCCGGCTAGGAAGCCGAAGATCAACCGGCCGCGGGTCGTCGTGCACCCGGAGACCGGGTCGGTGACGATGAAGAACGCGCCGAGCATCGCACCGCCGGAGAACAGATGGAACAGCGGGCTGGCGAAGCGCTCGGGATTCCACAGCCAGAGGGCACCCGCGAGCAGCGACAGACCGCAGATGAAGCCGGCGGGCGCCTGCCAGTGAATGACCTTCCGCTGCCAGAGCCAGAGTCCGCCAAGCAGATAGCCGGCGGTCACCCACTCCCAGCCACGACCGGCGAAGGTTCCGAAGACCTCCTGCGTGGCCAGCAGCGTCGGTATGTCGATGTTCCCCTCGCCGATCTTCAGCGCGGTCTTCAGCGCGTCGAGCGGCGTCGCGCCGCTCAGCGCATCGATCCGCGGGGCGAGTCCGAAGATCATCTCGAGCTGCTCGACCAGGGTCAGCTTGAGACCGAGGACCGGCCACTGCGACATCAGCGCCGGAAACGAGACGATGCAGGCCGCGAAAGCGATCATCGCCGGGTTGAACGGGTTCTGGCCCAGGCCGCCGTACAGATGCTTGGCGACGACGATCGCCAGCAGCGTGCCGACGGTGATCAGCCACCACGGGGCCAGTGGCGGGAAGGTCAGGGCGATCAGCCAGGCGGTGACCAGCGCACTGCCGTCGCTGAGGAACAGACCCAGCGGTCTGCCGCGCAGGCGCAGCATCAGCGCCTCGGCAAGCAGTGCGGCGAGCGACGCGACCAGCAACTGCAGCAGGATGCTCGGGCCGATCAGCCAGACGTAAGCGCCAATCCCGGGCAGCAGCGCGACGAGCACCTGGACCATGACCCGGCGCACGCTCGTGTGTGCCTGGAGGAGGTACGGCGGTGTGGAGAAGTCGATCACTCGTCGGGACCTTTCGGCGACTCGCCGGCTGACCCGAGCACCGCCCGGCGCGCGTCGATGGCCGCGATTTCGCGCAGCTGCGCGGCGCTCAGGTGGTCGGTGTTCTTCGGCTGGGCCGACTCGCGCTGGGCGCGGGCGCGCTCCATCGCCGCGACGATAGTCGCCTTTCTGAGCGCCTCGGCGTCGCCGACCGCGGGGGCGGCTGCGGCATCGGTCGGCGATTCTGCCCGACTGCCCGACCCGGCTTCAGCGGATGAGCCCCGCGGGCGGGCGGGCGGCCCGGCGTCCGTCGCCGCGGGCCTGCTCCCGGACGTCCGGGCCACAGAAGCCTTGGCCAGGCGCTCGGCCTTCTCGGCCTGTTCGCGTTCTTCGCGCGAGTTCCGGCGCTCGAAGCGCGCCTTCGCCGCGTCGGCCGCCTGTTTCTCGCGTTCGCGTGCCCAGATCTCGCTCTTCGCGAAGCGGAAGTACTGGACGAGCGGAATGTGCGAGGGACAGACGTAACTGCAGCAGCCGCACTCGATACAGTCGAACAGCGAGTACTCCTGAGTCTTGCCGAAGTTCCTCGCCCGGGCGAACCAGTACAGATCGAAAGGCTGCAACTCGTGCGGGCAGGCTTCGGCGCAGGCCCCGCAGCGGATGCACGGCATTTCCGGCGGCGCCGGCGGGAAAAGCGCCGGCGACCCGGCGATGATGCAGTTGGTCGCCTTGACCACCGGAGCGGCGAGGTCGGGAATCTCGAATCCCATCATCGGCCCGCCCATCAGAAAGCGAGTCGTGTCGGGTTTCGGGCGGCCGAGCGCGACGAGATCACGCATCGGCGTACCGAGACGGACCTCCCAGTTGCGAGGCTGTTCAACGTTCCCGGTCAGGGTGACGATCCGCGAGAGCACCGGCTCTCCGAAGGCCAGCGCCCGATACGCCGTATAGACCGTGGCAACGTTGAAACACTGCACGCCGAGTTCGGTCGACCGCTTGCTGGCCGGAACTTCCTTGCCGGTCAGCACGCGGATCAGCTGCTTGGCGCCGCCAGCCGGATAACGCGTCGGCACGGCGACGACCTGATAGTCCTCGCCGAGTCGCCCCACCGCCTCGTGCATCGCGGCGACCGCCTCGGGCTTGTTGTCCTCGATGCCGATCAGCACACGCCGTGCGCCGAGCAGGTCACGGAAGATCGCGATGCCACGGACGATCTCGTCGGCGCGCTCGCGCATCAGCACGTCGTCGCAGGTCATGAACGGTTCGCATTCGGCGCCGTTGATGACCAGGTCCTCCATGGCCACGGCCTTCGCTGCGGTCAGTTTGGCATGGCTCGGGAAGACGGCGCCACCGAGACCGACGACACCGGCGTCGCGCAGGAACTCGCGGACGCGCTCGGGCGGCAGGCTGCGGTGATCGACAACCTGGCGTTCGATCCATTCTTCCCGGCCGTCAGGCTCGATGACCACGGTCAGCGTCGTCAGGCCTGAGGGGTGGGCAGCAACGTGCTCTTCGACGGCGATGACGGTCCCCGAGGTCGGCGCATGGACTGCCGCCGAAACCCAGCCCTCGGCTCCGCCGATCAGTTCTCCCTTGAGCACGCGCTGACCCGCCTCGACGAGCGGATTCGGGTGCCCCCCGATATGCTGGTGCAACGGCACGTAGAGGCGCTCCGGCAGCGGCGCGAGGCCGATCGGCACCTGCACCGAAGGCGCCTTGTTCGTTTCGGGCTTGACCCCGCCGCGGAACGAAAACAGTCGTTGGAGCATCCCCCTCCTTCAGCGGACGCGGCTTGCCTCAAGGCACCCGCGCTGCCCGCTCTTCGTCACGCAGCCGCTCCAATCGGTCGGTTTTTTCTTTGCCGCCGGGCTTGCCCAAGCGCCTGTCGCAGTGCTCGACACATGGCCTCGCCGAATCTCAGGCCACCCGCCTGATTTCGATCACCGGGTACTTCCACTTCCAGTTATCGAGCTTCTCGGTCAGCGGCTCCATGGTGATGCATTCGACGGGGCAAGGCTTGACGCACAGCTCGCAACCGGTACACAGCGATTCGACGACCGTGTGCATCTGTTTGGCCGCGCCGACGATCGCGTCGACCGGGCACGCCTGGATGCACAGCGTGCAGCCGATGCACGTCTGTTCGTCGATGATTGCCACTTGCTTCGGCTTCTCCTCGGCAGCCAGCGGCTTGACCTCCCGACCCAGCAGGTCAGCCAGCTTGCGTACGCCGTCGAGGCCACCCGGTGGGCAAAGGTTGATCTCGGCCTCGCCCGCGGAAATCGCCTCGGCATAGGGTCGGCAGCCCGGATAGCCGCACTGGCCGCACTGGGTCTGCGGGAGGATCGCGTCGATCTTCTCGACCAGCGGATCGCCCTCGACCTTGAAGCGGATCGCCGCGTAGCCGAGCGCTGCGCCGAGAACGACCGCGCCGAGCGCCATGATCGCCAGCGCACTGATCACTGGTATTTGTCCAGACCGGCGAAGCCCATGAACGCGAGGCTCATCAGCCCCGCGGTGACCATCGCGATCGCCACCCCCTGGAAGCACGGAGGCACGTCTGCGCCTTCGATCCGCTCGCGGATCCCGGCAAAGAGGACGAGGACGAGTGAGAATCCGACCGCGCTGCCCGCGCCGAAAAGCAGCGACTCGATGAAATCGTGCCGGTTGCCGACGTTGAGCAGCGGCACGCCGAGGACCGCGCAGTTGGTCGTGATCAGCGGCAGGTAGATGCCGAGAACCTGGTGCAGCACCGGGCTGGCCTTCTGGATGACCATCTCGGTGAGCTGGACCAGCGCGGCGATCGTCACGATGAACGACAGCGTGCGCAGGTATTCGAGCCCGAAGGGCATCAGCAGGTAGTGGTCGATGACGTAACTCGCCCCGGTCGAGACGGTCAGCACGAAGGTCGTCGCCGCACCCATGCCGATCGCCGTGTCGAGCTTTTTCGAGACGCCC
Source organism: Accumulibacter sp. (assembly GCF_023806625.1). Taxonomy (GTDB): domain Bacteria; phylum Pseudomonadota; class Gammaproteobacteria; order Burkholderiales; family Rhodocyclaceae; genus Accumulibacter. Next base: position 75,220 of record NZ_JAMTDX010000062.1, on the reverse strand, counting down.
ATGAACGGGCAAAGTCCGAGAATCCTGACGAGGACGACGTTGTTCACGAGGACCGCGCCGACGATGATGAACAGGTAGTGAGTCATGGTTCGCGGGCAATCAGTTCGGCGCAGTCGCTAGCCTGCCGATTATCGCCCGCCGGGTGCACGTGTTCAACCCTTTCGTCGGGTACGTCATCCGGCGTCCGGCCGGTGGCGCGCTCCGGCGATCGCTGCCGCCGCCTCGCCGATCAGCTCCGGTCCGCGATAGACGAAACCGGTATACAGCTGGACCAGCGTTGCGCCTGCGGCGATCTTGGCGGCCGCATCCGCGCCAGTCGTGATTCCGCCGACGGCGATGATCGGCAACTCGCCGGCCAGCGCCGCGGCGAGTTTGCCGACAACGGCCGTCGCCGCAGCGAGCAGCGGAGCGCCCGACAGTCCACCGGCCTCGCTGGCGTTCGGCAGACCCTCGACGCCGGCCCGCGAGAGCGTGGTATTGGTGGCCACGACCGCATCCATGCGGTGCCTGCGCAGCAGATCGGCGATCGCCTGAACCTGCGCTTCGTCGAGGTCGGGAGCGATCTTCACGGCGACCGGCACGTAGCGACCGTGGCGATCGGCAAGACGCGACCGGGCGCTGGCTATCTCGCCGAGCAGCGCGTCGAGCGCTTCGTCCTGCTGCAGCTCGCGCAGGTTCTTCGTGTTCGGGCTCGAGATGTTGACGGTCACGTAGCTGGCCAGAGCGTAGACGCGCTCGAGACCGATCAGGTAGTCGTCAGCCGCCCGCTCGATCGGCGTGTCGAAGTTCTTGCCGATGTTGATCCCGAGAATGCCGCCGCGGCGGACGAAGTCGGTGCGCGCGACGTTGGCCAGCAGGCGGTCGACGCCCGCGTTGTTGAACCCCATCCGGTTGATCAGCGCCTGTCGCTCGGGCAGGCGAAACAGCCGCGGCCGGGGATTCCCTGGTTGCCGACGTGGCGTGACCGTGCCAACCTCGATGAAGCCGAAACCCAGCGCGGCCAGGGAATCGACGTGTTCGCCGTTCTTGTCGAGACCGGCAGCGAGTCCGACCGGGTTCGGGAAGCTGAGCCCCATCGCCTCGACCGGGTCGGCAGACACTGGACCGGCCAGCAGAGCGCCCGCCCGCAAGGCATTGATCCAGTCGATTCCGGCCATTGCCACGCCGTGGGCCGTCTCCGGGTCGAGGGAAAAGAGCAGCCGGCGCAGAAGCGGATAGAACATGATCCGCGATTTTACCGCAGACCAGCCGGTCGGCGAACGGACCGGCAGACTGTCGCGGCGTGCGGAACCGCCGCCACGGCCATCGGGCGCAGCCCGGCTCGCCTGGCGCATTTCGGCCCGGGGAGCCCGCTTGACGGGCGCAGCCGGAACAGCCTGCGGCGGGTGCGGCCCGCTGGGCAGCGGCGCCTACTTGACCTGCAACCGATTCAGGTAATCAATCAGCGCCAGCGTCCTCGCCCAGACGAAGATCGCCGCGTTGTAAGGATAGTCGTCGAACTGCGGAACCGCCTCGGCGTTGTAGACGTCACCCCAGATCGGCATCTCGCGTGTCCCGTGCCCCTTGACCATGTTCCGGCCGTCGATGATCTCGACGACCCGGTTCACCGGGAACAGTCCGCCGTTGTTCTTCGTGAGCACGGTCAGGTCGGGCACCTTCACGGTGAGCAGGTCGCTGAACGGTCCGTCGCCCCGCCCCTTGGTGCCGTGGCAGACGACGCAGTTCGCCTCGTACTCCCGCTTTCCGATATCGAGGCGCTCGGCAGCCGCGGCGTTCGCCGCGAACACGCTTACCGACACCGCTATGCAGGCGCGCAACAACTTCCCGCTCATGATCGCTCTCCTTGGTGGCTGATGGGAACTGCAGCAGTATGACACAGACTTCAGTTTAGCTGCTCGCCCTGCGACTGCAAGCGTTTTCCGGGCATGCCCTAGCGGACGGCGACCGGCGAGGACCTGAACGGCCGAGCCGTCCACGGCGGGCTGGCCACTCAGAGGTTCGTCCGGAGCAGCAGCTCGGCGAACTCGTTGGGCGGCAATGGCCGACTGAAGTAGAAACCCTGGATTTCTTCGCAGCCCGCACCACGCAGGAATTCCATCTGGGCTGCCGTTTCGACCCCCTCGGCGATCACCGACATGCGCAGGCTCCGGGCCATACTGATGATCGCGCGAGCGATCGCCGAATCGTTCCTGTCGCAGGGAATCCCGCGCACGAACGAGCGGTCGATCTTCAGGTTGGTGATCGGAAACCGCTTGAGATAGGAGAGGCTCGAGTAACCGGTTCCAAAGTCGTCGAGAGTCATCAGCAGCCCGGCCTCGCCAAACTCGCGCATCATCGCGACCACCGAGTCGGCGCTGTGCATCAGCATGCTCTCGGTGATCTCCAGTTCCAGCGAATCGTGCGGAATCGCCTGCCGGGCGATGATCGTGACGACCCGCTTCGGCAGCGAAGCGCTGAACTGACGCGCCGAGAGGTTTACCGCCACACGCACCTTGCTCAGTCCGAGATCGAGCCATTCGCGAATCTGCCGGCAGGCCGCGTCGATCACCCATTCGCCGATCGGCTGGATCAGCCCGGTCTCCTCGGCGACCGGGATGAACTGTGCCGGCGATATCGGCCCGTGCTCGGGATGATTCCAGCGCAGAAGCGCTTCGGCGCCGACGATGCGGCCGCTGCCGAGGTCGAGTTGCGGCTGATAGACCAGGTGGAATTCGCCGCGCTCGCTCGCCCGGCGCAGCGCCCCTTCGATCTTCAGCTGCTCCAAGGAACGCTGATTCATCTCCTGCGAGTAGTAGACGAGCGCGCTGCTGCCCCTGCCCTTGGCCCGGTACATGGCCACGTCGGCGTTCTTGAGCAGGGCCTCGGTGTCGCGTCCGTCCTCGGGGAAGATGCTGATCCCGATGCTTCCCGAGAGCAGGATCTCCTGGGTTTCGAGGAAGTATGCTTCGGCGAGTACGGCGAGCAGCTTCCTGGCCACCTGACCGGCATGCTCGCGACGACCGATGTCCGGCAACGCGATGACGAACTCGTCGCCGCCGAGGCGCGCGACGATGTCTTCGGCTCTGAGCGTCGCGCTGAGGCGACGGCTCACTTCCTTGAGAATCAGGTCTGCCTGAGTGTGGCCGAACGAATCGACGATGTGCTTGAAGCGGTTGAGGTCGAGAAAGAGTACGGCGACATGTGTGCGACTGCGCACGGCGATGCTCAGCGCCTTGTCGAGCAGCGAGTACAGCAGACTGCGATTGGGCAGACCGGTCAGCGCATCGTAGTAGGCGAGCTGATGAATCTGGCGCTCCGCCTCTTTCCGTTCGCTGACATCGGAAAACACGAAGAAGTAGTTCTGCACCCGGCCAACGGCATCCCGCACCGCGGCAATCAGGGTTCGCGCCGGAAATGGATTTCCGTCCTTGCGCGTGAATTGGAGCTCGCCTCGCCATTCTCCCGCGACGCCCATCCTGTCGGCGATCCGCGCGAGCAGCGTCGACTGTCCGTCCCGGTGAAGCAGCATGCCCGGCGACCTGCCGAGCACTTCACTCTCCGGATAGCCGGTCATGTCCGAGAACGCGCGATTGATCGAGACGATGCGTTCCTCACGGTCGGTCACCAGAACCGCCTCACCGCTGCATTCGACGATCGCTGCGTGCAGGCGCAGGGTTTGCTCGACTTCGCTCGCGCCGCCCGGCCAGCTGGCCGGGTGTGCGGCAGCGCTCCCGCGGTCGACCTGCGTGCCTCGGAGCGGAGACGGCTTGGCGACTCCAGGCGGCGCCGCGGGTGCGCGCGGCACCTTGTCGCGCGCCGACAGGGCATTCGCCAGCAGCGACGCGAGCGCCGAAAATCGGCTCTGCGCAGCAGCATCGTAACCGCCTCGCCTGCCGGAAACGCCGACGAATCCGATAACTCCCCGGTAGCCCAGCAGGGGGGCGGCGAGCCAGGCGCAGCGACCACCACCTGCGATCGTCTCGCCACCGACCACCCCCCTTCTTTCGGTCGCGCTGGCGAACGCCCGCTGCCAGTGCTCGCCGCTGCACCGGATCTGGCCGGACAGTTCGACGACCGCTTCGCCGCTCGCCAGCGCCCTCCTGAACAGTGAGCCGATCGTCTGGCGGCAGAAGCCTAGTGGTGAATGGAGAGCGGCGCGACACAGTTCGCTGGCCAGTTCGAGATCCGACACGTCGACAGCGCCGCCCTGGTGATCGCCGGTCGCCCTTCCGGCACTGAGCGTCGACCGCCTCACCGGACTGCCCCCAGATCGACCACCGGCACTGGAGGAGCACCACCGACGACGCAGCCCCAAGGAAAACCCCGCCTCGCCGCGGGGGACGCCCGGCCCGACGAGCGCGCACGACTCCCGCAACCGCTTCCGCCGCTCCTGATGTTTCGACGATTCTCCGACTTCCCCACCGGCCGCCCCCGCTCCCGAGCAGACCAACATGGTAATACAGCGGCGTGACAACTTGCACCTTAAATCATCGTGATCGCGCAGTTCCGGAGGCGCAACGGGGCAGCCGGCCCGAGGTCGGTCCTCTTCCCTGGGGCGGCGGTCCGGCGGCAGCACAACCGTTCCCGGTTCCGCTGCAACCGGCACGCTCGACGACGTCACGGTCAGTCAGCGGACGGCTGGTTGCCAACAGACCCGGACGCTTCCTCTTGAACCGGACGACTCGAACGCCTGCGCCCTTCGCAATCAGTCGCCGGCGGAAGGCGACGAGCTGTCGACGACGCGGCGTGGGTGGAGCTTGCCGAGCGGATCGAGTTCGCCGACGCCGAGGAAGCGCCCGACGGAGTAGACGCGCCTTCTGCCGCCCGTCCCGGAGGCTGGCACCGGATTGCCGCGGGCAAAGCGCCTGCCCTCTGCCTCGTCGAGGTCGACCGCCGGCAGCGTCTGCACCAGGGTATCGGCAGCAAGCAGGCAGTCGTGTCGCCGTTCTTCGGGAAGCGCCGCGATGCGCTCGATCGTCCATGCGTCGGCGATAGCGAGCGCGCCGACGGCGACTCGCCGCAGCGCGCTGACATGGGCGCCGCAGCCGAGCGCTTCACCGAGATCGACGGCCAGGGTGCGCACGTAGGTCCCCTTGCTGCACGAGACATAAAGGCGGCACGAGTCACCGGTGAAGGCGAGCAACCGGAGTTCGTGGATGCAGACCTGGCGCGCTTCCCTGTCCACCGTGATTCCCCGCCGGGCCAGTTCGTAGAGAGGCCGACCGTCCCGTTTGAGCGCCGAATACATCGGCGGCACCTGCGTGATCGGACCACGAAAGCGCCCCAGAGCCGCGTCGAGCTCGGTGGGCAACAGGCTGACTGTCTGGCGCGAGAGAACGGCACCTTCCGCGTCGCCCGTGTCGGTCCGTACGCCGAAGCACACTTCGGCCTGATAACTCTTGTCGGCACCGAGCAGGTCGGAGGAAAATTTCGTCGCCTCGCCAAAACACAGCGGCAGCAGACCGCTGGCCAGCGGATCGAGGGTTCCGGTGTGTCCGGCCCTGGCCGCGCCGAACAGGCGCCGCGCAGCCTGCAGGGCGGCGTTGGACGACATCCCGCAGGACTTGTCGAGCAACAGGACGCCGTCGACCCGGCGCCAGTGCCTGCGTGCAGCCAAGTTACCCCCTGTCCGGGGGATCGCCGTGTCCGGAAATCGCTGCCGCCTCGCCGATCAGCTTCGAGAGCTGGGCCCCTCTTTCGAGAGACTCGTCGAAGACGAAATGCAGTTGCGGCGTCATGTGGATGGTGATCCGCTTGCCAAGTTCGCTGCGCAGGAACCCGGAGGCCTTGTCCAGACCGGCCTGGACCTCGGCGAGTCCCTCGCTGCCGGCGAGCGTACTGAAATAGACCCTGGCGTGCGCGTAGTCGGGACTGATCTGCACTTCCGTCAGACTGACCATGCCGACGCGAGGATCGCGAAGCTCGCTGCGGATCAGTTCGGCCAGCTCGCGACGGATCTGCTCGGCGATCCGGTCGCTGCGCGAGAATCCCCTGTTGCCGGCCACCTAGAGCGTCCTCGCGACTTCCGTGACGTCGTAGATCTCGAGCTGGTCGCCCTCCTCGTAGGCGGTGAAGTTGCGCAGCGAAAGGCCACACTCGAAGCCCGCCCTGACCTCCTTGACGTCGTCCTTGAAACGCTTGAGCGACTCGATCTCGCCGTCCCAGACGACGATGTGATTGCGCAGCAGACGCGCCCGGGAGCTGCGCTTGACGATCCCCTCGAGCACGTAGCAGCCGGCGATCGTGCCGATCCTCGTCGCCCGGAAGACCTGGCGGATCTCGACCAGGCCGGTGACTTCCTCACGCTTCTCGGGCGCGAGCATGCCGGACAGCGCGGCCTTGACCTCATCGACGGCATCGTAAATGATGTTGTAATAGCGGATGTCCACCCCGGCGGCCTCGGCAGCCTTGCGTGCGCCGGCGTCCGCGCGGGTGTTGAAGCCGATGATCACCGCCTTCGAGGCCTGCGCCAGGTACACGTCGGACTCGCTGATCGCGCCGACCGCCGCGTGAATGACGTTGACCTTCACTTCGCCGGTCGACAGCTTCTGCAGCGACTGGACCAGCGCCTCCTGCGAACCCTGGACGTCGGCCTTGATGATCAGCGCGAGGACCTTCGCTTCGGCTTCGGTCATCTGTTCGAGAATGCTTTCCAGGCTGGCCGCCTGCTTGGTGGCCAGCTTCACGTCGCGGTACTTGCCCTGGCGGAAAAGCGCGATCTCGCGTGCCTTCCGCTCGTCGGCGAGCACGACGGCTTCCTGGCCGGCAGCCGGGACGTCGGACAGACCGAGGATCTCGACGGGGATCGACGGGCCAGCCTCCTTGAGGACCTTGCCGTTCTCGTCGAGCATCGCGCGCACCCGGCCAAAGACCTGCCCGGCGAGCAGCACGTCACCCTGGTGGAGCGATCCCGAAAGGACGAGCATCGTCGCCACCGGTCCCCGACCCCGGTCGAGCCGGGCTTCGATGATCAGGCCCTTGGCTGGCGCCTTTCTCGGCGCCTTGAGTTCGAGCACCTCGGCCTGGAGGAGCACGTTCTCGAGCAACTCGTCGATGCCCGCACCGGTCTTCGCCGAGACCAGGACGAACGGTGCGTCGCCGCCATACTCCTCGGGAACCACCTGCTCGGTAACCAACTCCTGCTTCACCCGGTCGGGCTGCGCACCGGGCTTGTCGATCTTGTTCACGGCGACGACGATCGGCACCCCGGCCGCCTTGGCGTGGTGAATCGCCTCGCGGGTCTGCGGCATCACGCCATCGTCGGCAGCGACGACCAGAATGACCAGGTCGGTCGCCTTGGCGCCGCGAGCACGCATCGCCGTGAAGGCCTCGTGACCCGGCGTGTCGAGGAAGGTGACCGTTCCGCGACTCGTCTTCACGTGGTAGGCGCCAATGTGCTGGGTGATCCCCCCGGCTTCGCCGCTGGCCACACGCGTCCGCCGGATGTAGTCGAGCAGCGAGGTCTTGCCGTGGTCGACGTGGCCCATCACCGTGACCACCGGTGCGCGCGGTTCGAGCGGCACGTCCTTCTGGTCGGAGGAGACGACCTCGGCGAGGAAGGCATCGGGATCGTCGAGTTTGGCGGCCAACGCCTTGTGGCCCATCTCCTCGACGATGATCATCGCCGTCTCCTGGTCGAGCACCTGGTTGATGGTGACCATCGAACCCATCTTCATCAGCGCCTTGATCACCTCGGTTGCCTTGATCGCCATCTTGTGCGCGAGGTCGGCCACCGAAATGGTCTCGGGCACGAAGACCTGATGCACGACGGGTTCGACGGGCAGCTGGAAAGCATGCGCTTCGTCTTCCTCGCTCGACCCGCGGCCCGGCCGCTTGCCGTGCTTCGCATCGCGCCAGCCAGTGGCCCCGGTGACTCCGCGAGTCTTCAGGCCAGGCCGCCGGCTCGCGCCCTCGCTCTTCCACGGGCCCTTCTTCTCGGCGCCCTTCTTCTCGGGCGCCTTCTTCTCGACGGGCTTCTTGTCGCCCGGCGCGGCCTTCGCAGCGGGCTTGTGCAGGGTCTTGTCCTCGACCCCCCGGTCGCTCGCCGTCTGCGCGGCGGCCTGCTTGGCAGCTCCGGCGGCCTTGGCCGCCTCGGCCTTTTCTTCGGCTTCCTGCTTCAGCCGCGCGAGCTCGACGCTGCGCTGCTGCTTGCTCTTGAACTCTGCCTCCTGGATCGCTCGCAGCTCGGCATGGCGCCGCTCCTCCTCGGCGCGCAGGCGCTCCTGCTCCTCGCCGATGATAGACGCACGCGTGACCACCTTGCGCGTGCCGGGTGGCTTCGCCTCGGCCGCCGGCTGCTCACCCTTCCTGCCACCGGCGGCGCCGACCGGTGGCTCGGCAGGCGGCGGAGCGACCTCCTGAGCCACTGGCTCGGGTGCGCGGACCGGCGCCTCCGCTGGCGGTGGGGCGACTGCTTCCGTGGCCACCGCCTCGGCACGCGCCGCGACAGGTGGAGCGACAGACACGACGACCGGCTCGGGAACCGGCTCGGGAACCGGCGGAACGACGGCTTCACTGACCGCGGCCACCGGCACGGCTTCTGTGACCGCCTTCGCGCTCGTCGCCTCGGGTTTCGGCTCGGGTGCTTCGCGCTTGACCAGAACCCGCTTCCTGCGCACCTCGACCTGCACGGTATGTGATTTGCCGCGCGAATCCTGCTGCCTGATCTCGGTCGTTTCCTTGCGCGTCAGCGTGATCTTGGTGCGCGTGTCCGCCGGGCCGTGTGCACGCCGCAGGTAATCGAGCAGCCGGGACTTGTCCTGTTCGGTGAGCAGGTCGTCCGCCTGCTTCTTGACCACGCCGGCCCGCTGCAGTTGCTCGAGCAGCGAACTGGCCGGCATCTTCAGCTGCGTGGCAAATTGGGCAACACTTGTTTGCGCCATGTGGACTCCTCTTCCCCCCTCACTCGAACCAGTGCGCACGCGCCTTGGTGATCAATTGTCTCGCTCGCTGCTCATCGATGCCGGTCATCTCGGTCAACTCGTCGACGGCCAGATCCGCGAGTTCGTCGCGGGTCTTGACGCCGTTGCCAGCGAGCTTGCCGGCCAGCGACTTGTCCATTCCCTCGAGGTTCAGCAGGTCCTCCGAGACGTCACCGAGGTGCTCCTCGGTGGCAATCGCCTCGGTCAGCAGAACGTTGCGTGCCCGCTCGCGCAACTCCTGAACGGTGGCCTCGTCGAAGGCCTCGATCTCGAGCATCTCGTGCAGCGGTACGTAGGCCACCTCCTCGATCGTCGAGAACCCCTCGTCGATCAGCACGTTGGCCAGGTCTTCGTCGACGTCGAGTTTCTCCATGAAGAGCACGCGGACTGCTGCCGCCTCGGCCTCGACGAGCGTCTTCGACTCCTCTTCCGTCATCAGGTTGATTATCCAGCCGGTCAGTTCCGAAGCAAGGCGGACATTCTGACCACCGCGACCGATGGCAATCGCCAGATTCTGCTCGTCGACGACGACGTCCATGCTGTGCTTGTCTTCGTCGACGATGATCGAGCTCACCTCGGCAGGAGCCAGCGCACCGACTACGAACTGCGCCGGATCGGCCGACCAGAGAACGATGTCCACCCTTTCGCCAGCAAGCTCGTTGGTCACCGCGGTCACGCGCGAGCCACGCATGCCGACACAAGTCCCGATCGGGTCGATGCGCTGATCGTTCGACTTGACCGCGATCTTCGCACGCATCCCCGGATCCCGCGCTGCGGCCTTGATCTCCAGAAGGCCGTCGTCGACCTCGGGGACTTCCAAGGCAAAGAGCTGGATGATGAATTCCGGAGCAGTCCGCGAGAGGATCAGCTGCGGGCCGCGCGCCGAGCGGTCGATGCGCAGCAGGTAGGCCTTGACCCGGTCGCCGACGCGCAGGTTCTCGCGGGGAATCATCTGGTCCCGCGGCAGCAGCGCTTCGATCTTGCCGGTTTCGATGATCGCATTGCCGCGCTCCATGCGCTTGATCGTTCCGGTGACCAGATGCTCCTTGCGACTCAGGAAGTCACTGAGCACCTGCTCCCGCTCCGCGTCGCGAATCTTCTGCAGGATCACCTGCTTGGCCGCCTGCGCCCCGATACGACCGAAGTCGATCGGCTCGAGCGCCTCTTCGAGGTAGTCCCCGATCTCGACTTCGGGGTCCTGAGTCAACGCTTCGGAGAGTGGAACCTGATGCTGCTCGCTGACGAAGTCCTCATCGGCGACGACCTCCCAGCGACGGAACGTTTCGAAATCTCCGGTCTCGCGATCGACCGCCACGCGAACGTTGGCCTCGTCGTGAATCCGCTTCTTCGTCGCCGAGGCCAGCGCCAGCTCCAGAGCGCCGAAGACGATGTCCTTGGCCACGTTCTTCTCGCGCGCCAGGACATCCACCAGCAGCAGGATTTCTCGGCTCATTTCCTCATCACCTCCTAAACCAGCCTGTCGCCCGACTTCGGTGTCTCGAACCGGGGCACGAGCCGCGCCTTCTCGATGTTCGCAAGGTCAAACTGCAGTTCCCCACCGTCGGTCTGAACGATCACCTTTCCGGACAGCACACCCTGCAGAACTCCGCTGAAGTTCCGCCGCCCGTTCAGCGCGAGGTGCAGCCTGAGGCTGATCACCGAGCCCGCGAAGCGTACGAAATCCGACTCGCGGCGCAGCGGCCTGTCGAGACCCGGTGAGGACACCTCGAGCCGATCGTAGTCGACATTCTCGACGGCCAGCACCCGGGAAAGCTGATTGCTGACCAGAACGCAATCATCGATATCCACCCCGCCAGGCTTCTGCTGCCTGTCGATAAACACGCGGAGCACGCGCCCGCGCGGGCTCCTCTCGACATCGACCAGTTCATAGCCGAGGCCGGTCACTGTCTTCTCCAGAACTTCGTAGACATCCATCTCTGCAAACAAAAAATGGGCGAAAAGCCCATCCCGAAAGAATGCCCCGTGGGGCCAGCGGAAAGCCCTTGGATTATAATGAAAAACGCTGTGGACGTAAATTGGTCGGCGGACCCTCCGGATCAGCCCGGTCGGCTGCGCCGGACGGCCGGAAAACGACCCGGCTGGCCTGTAGATAGCCCGAAGTCATCGAGCAGGCGACGGACTTCGGCCTCCGCGAGCTCGACGACCTGGCCCCGCCTGAGCCCTCGCGGCAGGAAGAACGGGCCGTAACGCACCCGGATCAGCCGGCTGACGACCGCGCCGACGGCCTCGAACATCCGGCGCACTTCCCGATTGCGGCCCTCGTGGAGCGCGACCCGGTACCAGCGGTTGGCTCCTTCACCCCCGGCATCCTCGAAGCTCGCGAATTGTGCCGGGCCGTCGGCCAGACCGACGCCCTGGATCAGACGGTGCCGGGCGTCGGCGGAGATCTCGCCGAGAACCCGCACCGCGTACTCGCGGACAAGCTCGTATCGGGGGTGCATCAACCGGTTGGCCAGTTCGCCCGAAGTGGTCAGCAACAGCAGGCCGCTGGTGTTGAAGTCCAGGCGGCCGACAGCCACCCAGCGCCCGGCCGAAATCTTCGGCAGTGCTGTGAACACGTTCGGACGACGACCCGGATCGTTGCGCGAGACGATCTCGCCTTCCGGCTTGTGATAGAGAATTATCCGTGGCAGCCGATCGGAAAAGCGCAGCTGCACGAGCTTGCCATTGACCTTGACACGATCGCCCGGGCTGACCACCTGGCCGAGATGCGCCGCCTGACCATTGACGGCGACGCGCCCGGCAGCGATCAGCCCCTCCATCTCCCGGCGCGAGCCAACTCCGCTGTTGGCCAGCAGCTTGTGCAGTCTCTCTGGCTGGCCCTGCGCCGCCGGCTGACGCCGGCGGGCCGGCGACGCAGGCTGACCCGGCCGGACAATGCCCAGGTCAGCGACTTCACCGCTTAACCTGACCGGCGATCGGGGCTGGCCTCGCGCCGGATTGCCGGGCTGTCGGCCGGGAGCGGAATCAGGAGGAAGTCTGCGTCGGGGGCTTGACATCGACGAGGTCCAGGTCGGGATTGATCTGATCGAGTGGCGGCAAATCGGCAAGACTGCGTAGACCGAGGTCGTCGAGAAACTTGCGGGTCGTCGCCAGCAGCGCCGGTCGTCCGGGGGTATCGCGGTGGCCGACGACGTCAATCCAGCCACGCTCCTCGAGGACGCGGATGACCTGAGTCGCCACGCTGACCCCGCGAATGTCCTCGATGTCGCCGCGCGTGACCGGTTGGCGATAAGCGATGATCGCCAGGGTCTCGAGCACCGCGCGCGAATAGCGCGGCGGCCGTTCGGGATTGAGCCGTTCGAGGTAAGGCATGAACTCGGCGCGCGTGCGAAAGCGCCAGCCGCTGGCCACCTGCAGCAACTCGAGCGGGCGATCTCCCCACTCGGCGCGCAACTCGTCGAGCAGCGACCGCACGACATCTCCAGCGAGCTGATCGGCAAACACCTTGCGCAGGTCGGCCAGCGACAACGGCTCGCGGGCACTCAGCAATACCGCCTCGAGCACCTTCCTGACCGCTGCCGGGCTGCCCGGCAGGGCATCATCCGGACGCCGGTCGGGAATCGCTTCGCTCATCGGTCAGGCGGAGATAGATCGGGGCAAAGGCTTCGACCTGGGTCATTTCCAGCAGACGCTCGCGCGCCAGTTCGAGCAGCGCGAGAAAATGGACGACGACCACCGCAACGTCCTGTCCCGGATCGAAGAGATCGACGAAGTCGACAAAGCCGCTCGCCTCGCGCAGGCACCGAAGGATCTTGCCCATGTGCTCGCGCACCGACAGTTCCTCGCGCTGCACCAGATGCCGGGTGTGCAGTCGGGCCTGGCGCAGGATCCCCCGCCAGGCATTCTGCAGGTCTTCGGCGCTGACCTCCGGCAGGCGCAGCAGCCCTTTCTCGACCCACGCCTCGACCCAGTCGAAATCGCGCTCGGCCTGCGGGACTTCGCCGAGCCGCTGCGCCGCGCGCTTCATCTGCTCGTACTCGACGAGACGGCGTACGAGCTCGGCACGCGGGTCTTCGGCCGAATCGCCGGTGACCACCTTCGGTTTGGGCAGAAGCATCCGCGACTTGATTTCGATGAGCATCGCCGCCATGACCAGGTAATCGGCGGCGAGTTCGAGGTTCTGCGAACGCATCGCCTCGACGTAGACGAGGTACTGCTCGGTCAGCAAGGCCATCGGAATGTCGAGCACGTTCACGTTCGCCCTGCGGATCAGGTAGAGGAGAAGGTCCAGAGGTCCTTCGAAGGCCTCGAGCATCACCGCCATCGCGTCCGGCGGGATGTACAGGTCGTGCGGCAACTGGTCGAGCGGCGCGCCATAGACGCGCGCGAGCGGCGCGCCGGCAGCCTGGCCGACCCGTCCCTGGTCGAGAATCGCTACGTCGCCGATCACCGCTCAGGTCCCCCCCACGCGACCCCGGTCATAATCGAGGCCCATCGCCTGGCGTACGTCGCGCATCGTCTCGCGGGCCAGGTGACGCGCCTTGCCGTTGCCATCGGCGATGATCTCGCGGACCAGTGCCGGATTGTCGAGGTAGGGCTGCGAACGCTCGCGCATCGGCGCCTGCTCACGCAGGATGCCGTCGATCACCGGCTGCTTGCAGTCGAGACAGCCGATCGCAGCGCTCCGGCAGCCCTGCTGCACCCACGCTTGGCAGCCCTCATCGGAATAGACCTGATGCAGCGGCCAGACCGGGCACTTGCCGGGGTCGCCGGGATCGCTACGCCGGATTCGCGCGGGGTCGGTGGGCATCCGGCGGAGCTTTTGGGTCACCGACGCGGCGTCCTCGCGCAGCGTGATCGTATTGCCGTAGGATTTCGACATCTTCTGCCCGTCGAGACCCGGCATCCGCGACGCTTCGGTGAGCAGCGCGCCGGGTTCGACGAGGATCATCTTGCCGGTGCCTTCGAGATAGCCGAAGAGCCGCTCGCGGTCGGCGTGCGAAAGGTCGTGAACCTCGTCGAGCAGGGCGTGCGCGAGTTCGATCGCCGACTGCTCTCCCTGCTGCTGGAAGCGCGTGCGCAGTTCGTCGAAGCGCCGTGCCCGGCGCGCGCCGAGCCTGCGCGCCGCCTCCCGGGCCTTGTCCTCGAAGCCCGACTCGCGCCCGTAGAGATGATTGAACCGGCGAGCGATCTCTCTCGAAAACTCGATGTGCGGCACCTGGTCCTCACCGACCGGCACCTTGTCGGCGCGATAGATCAGGATGTCGGCCGCCTGCAGCAGCGGATAGCCAAGGAAGCCGTAGGTCGACAGATCCTTGTTCTCGAGTTTCTCCTGCTGGTCCTTGTAGGTCGGCACGCGCTCGAGCCAGCCAAGCGGCGTCATCATCGAGAGCAGCAGATGGAGTTCGGCGTGCTCGGGAACCTGCGACTGAATGAACAGCGTCGCCCGCGACGGATCGACACCGGCGGCGAGCCAATCGATGACCATCTCCCACGAGGCCGCGACGATCCCCTGCGGGTCGTCGTACTCGGTGGTCAGCGCGTGCCAGTCGGCGACGAAGAACAGGCAGGGATACTCTTCCTGCAAGCGGACCCAGTTCTTGAGCACGCCGTGGTAATGACCGAGATGCAGGCTGCCGGTGGGGCGCATTCCGGAGAGGACTCGTTCTGCGTACATGTCGGGCGTCAGACGGTTCAGGAGGGTAACTGGAAGAGGACTTCGACTACGCCGGCGACCACACGCATCACCGGGGTCAGCACGGAGCCCAGCACACCGGTGAAGAGCAGCAGCAGAAGGATCGGAAAGCCGAAGCGCTCGATCTGCGCGAAGCGCCACGCGGCTTCGGGCGGCAGCAGGCTGACCGCGATCCTCCCGCCGTCGAGCGGCGGCAGGGGAAACAGGTTGAGGACCATCAGGGCGATGTTGATGCCGATTCCGATCTTCGCCATCTCGGCCATCGGCAGGCTGAAGACGTTGACCGGCAGCAGCCAGGCGAGCTTGAACACGGCGGCCCAGGCGAGGAGCATCGCCAGATTGGCCCCCGGTCCGGCAGCGGCGACCCAGAGCATGTCGCGCTTCGGGTGCCGCAGACGGCCGAAATTGACCGGCACGGGCTTGGCCCAGCCGAACAAAAGACTGTTGCCGGAGAGCAGCAGGATCAGCGCCGGAACGAGGATCGTGCCGATCGGGTCGATGTGCTTCAACGGATTGGCGGTGATCCGCCCCTCCTGCCAGGCAGTGGGATCGCCGAAATGGCGAGCGGCGTAACCGTGTGCCGCCTCGTGAAGGGTGATCGCCAGGACCACCGGCAGCGCCGCAATGGCAATGCTCGCGACAAAAGCGAACAGGTTCATCATCCGACTCCTCAATCCAGGCCGAACGGCGCCAGCGATCCCCGACCGGCGCGGACGAGTTCGGGCAGCGCTCCGGTCAGGTCGATCACCGTCGTCGGCTCGATTCCGCAGCGGCCTCCGTCGAGGATCAGGTCGAGCTGCGCGCCGAGCCGGTCTCTGATCTCCCAGCCTTCGGTGAGCGGCAGATCGTCTCCGGCGACGATCAGCGTCGAGGTCAGCAGCGGCTCGCCGAGCGTCTCGAGCAGGGCCCGCGTCACCGTGTGCGCGGGCACGCGCAGGCCGATCGTCTTGCGCTTCGGATGCAGCACGCGCCGCGGCAGTTCGCGGGTCCCCTCGAGGATGAAAGTGTAGCTGCCCGGCGTCGTCGCCTTGAGCAGGCGGTACCGCGCGTTGTCGACACGGGCGAACTGCCCGATCTGCGACAGGTCGCGGCACATCAGCGTCAGATGATGCCGCTCGTCGACGTCACGCAGCGCGCGAATCTTCTCGACCGGGGCCTTGTCGCCGAGCTGACAGCCCAGCGCATAGCTCGAATCGGTCGGCAAGGCGATGACCCCCCCCTGGCGGATGACCTCGACGGCTCGCACCAGCAGCCGGCCCTGGGGATTGTCGGGATGGACCAACAGATACTCAGCCATCGGCAGCGTTCGGCATCGTCAGAAAAGCACCCAGACCGGCTTCAGGGTTTCGGGCAGCGGCGGCAAAAGGCCAAGGTCGACATGGCTTTCGCCCGGTCCGTGAAAGTCGGAACCGCGCGAGGCCAGGAAGTCGAACTCCTTGGCCAGTCGCGAGAAGGTCTCGACCTGCTCGGGAGTGTGACTCCCCGACAGGACCTCGATCGCCTGCCCGCCGAGATCCCTGAACTCACCGAGGAAGCGCCGCAACTCGGAACGCGACAGGCGGTAGCGGCCAGGATGGGCGACCGCCGCGACCCCCCCGGCGCCGAGAATCCAGCCCAGCGAATCAGCGAGCGTCGCCCAGCGGTGGGCGACATAGCCCGGTCGTCCGGGGACGAGGTACGAGTCGAAGACGGCGTGCAGATCCCTGCACAGCCCGATCTCGACGAGATAACGTGCGAAATGCGCGCGGCTGATCAGCTTCGGGTTGGCCGCGTAACGCATCGCGCCGTCGAAGGCGCCGGTGATGCCTATCCTTTCGAGGTCCGCGGACATCCGCTGCGCCCGCTCGATCCGTCCCGAACAGATCCCTTCGAGACCGGCGCGCAGCAGCGCATCGGACTCGTCGAAGGCATAGCCGAGGACATGGATCTGCAGCCCGCCCCACTCGATCGAGACTTCGACGCCGCTGACGAAACGCATCCCCGTCTCGCCGGCAACCGCGCGCGCCACCGGCAGACCCTGAAGATCGTCGTGGTCGGTCAGCGACAGAAGGGTCACCCCGTTCGCCGCAGCCCTGCGCGCGACTTCCCCTGGCAGCAGCAGCCCATCCGAACAGGTGGAGTGACAATGAAGATCGCAATTCATCGGGACAAACGCCAAACAGCGCGAAGGCAAGCCGTAGATCATAGCACAGGCACTCGCTCCTCCCGGCGGCAAGTCCCCTGCGACGCGCGCTGCCCGAGATGACCGTGCCACGCGCCGGCGGGCGATGGCGCCTATAATTGAGCGCTTTTTCGGAGCCGACGATGTGGTTCAAGAACCTGCAACTCTACCGCCTGCCGGCAGACTGGGCGATCGACGCCGAGCAATTAGCCGATCAGCTGGCCAGGCATGGCCTCCAGTGTTGTGCGGCAACCGAGGCGCGCAGTCTCGGCTGGGTTGCTCCGCGCGAACCCGGCCCCTTGGTGCACGCGGTGGATCGGCAGTGGCTGCTCGCCCTCGGCGTCGAGGAGAAGTTGCTCCCGGCGTCGGTGGTCAAACGCTTTGCCGCTGACCGCGCCCGGGAAATCGAGGAGAGCGAGGGCCGGAGCGTCGGGCGGCGCGAAATGCGCACGATCGTCGAGGCGATGACCCTCGAACTTCTGCCACGGGCCTTCGTCCGCCGGAGAACGACTTTTGGCTGGATCGATCGGGTCGGAGGCTGGCTGGTCGTCGACACGGCTTCGCCGGCCAAGGCCGAGGAATTTCTCGAGCATCTGCGCAGGTCGACCGAGCGGCCGCCGGTCAAGCCGCTCAAGGTGCTCCGCTCACCGTCGGCGGCGATGACCGCCTGGGTCGCCGACGGCGAGGCACCGGCGGGGTTCACCGTCGACCAGGAAGTCGAGTTGCGATCGAACGAGAAGGCGACCGTCCGCTACCTCAATCACCCACTCGAAGGAGTGGAGATTCCGCAACACATCGCTGCCGGGAAAACCGTGACGCGCCTGGCGATGACCTGGAATGACCGGATTTCGTTCGTCCTCGGTGAATCCCTGCAGATCAGGCGCCTGGCCTTTCTCGACATCCTCAGGGAACAGGCGGAAGCTCAGACAGACGACGCGGATGAGCGTTTCGACAGCGATCTCACGCTGATGACCGGCGAACTCGGCAAGATGATCGGCGATCTGGTCGCCGAGCTCGGCGGCGAAGCCCCGGCCAGTTAGCATCGACGCGCTCAACGAAGCGCCCGCCGGTCCGGCCGACCGGAGGAACGGGCGTCGCCCACGGGCGTAGGCGAAGCGACGAATGCGCTCGCCAAGGGCCGCGGCAACCGATATTCCCCGCGGCGTGAAAGAGCCGCCACGCGACGACCCACAGCCACCGCCGAGTGGCCAGCGGATGACTTCCGGCGCACCTCGACCGCCCCGGTACGCGAGTCCCGAAAGGCCTCCGTCGGGCCCTCGGCAGATCACGACTTTGTCATATCCAGACCGATGTGAAAGAATTTTTTCTTGTTTTTGGCCATGTTTTCCGGTGAATGACCGGGTTTTTGTCATATTCCTGTTGCGACCCGGCGAGCTTGTGCTATAAGCCTACCTCGCTGGCCGGAGGAGCATCGGGGCGCGAGCTTCCCGAGCCGTGACGGCCAGCGACCACGGGAGTTCCGCCATGTTCATCGACACCGAAAACAAAGCGCCCAGGCCCGAAGACGAGGACGATTCGAAGGCCAAACTGCTGATCGAGACGATCGGGCGTCTCTACGACTACAGCGCCCATCGTTCGCTGAAGCGCATGCTGGCCAAGATCTCGCCACAGGACTTGGCGAGCATACTCGAGGCCCTGACCAGGAATCGGGTCGCCGGGGTTTTCTGCGACATCCAGGAGAAGGAAGTCGCCGCCGAGGTGCTCAAGCTCGTCTCCCCCGAATTGCGCGAGTTCCTGCTCACCGACCTGCCGCCGACAGTGCTCTCCGAACTCGTTTTGTACCTGAGTCCTGAGGCGCTCACCGACCTGCTCGGTTCGCTCGACGAAGCGCAACGCGACCGGCTCCTGGCGATCCTGCCCAAGGACGACCAGGAAGACGTCGAGAGCCTTCTTCGCTACCCGCCCGACACGGCGGGCGGAATCATGACCACCGACGTCTTTTCGCTGCCCCTCGACACCCCCGTTGAAGAGGCAATCAAGGCGATCCGCACGCGCGACGAACAGGACACGGTCTTCTACCTCTACGTAACCGGTCTCGGAGGCCGCCTGGTTGGCGTCATCTCGCTTCGGCAATTGCTGCTCGCCCCCCCCGAGGCGAGGCTCGAGGAGCTGATGAACCCGCAGACGATCATGGTGACCACTGACACGAAACAGGAGACCGTCGCCCGTCTCGTCGACAAGCACAACCTGTTGGCACTTCCGGTCGTCGACGGCGAAAACGTCCTGGTCGGAGCGGTCACCGTCGATAACGTCCTCGACGTGATCCAGAGCGAAACGACCAAGGAAATGTTGCGCATGGCCGGCACGAGCGAATCCGAGATCCTCGCGCATTCGCCGTTCAGGATCGCTCGCATCCGGCTGCCGTGGCTGCTCGCAGCGTTTGGCGGAGGGCTTGCGGCAACCGGCGTGATCGAACACTTCGAAGGTATCCTCGCCAGGGTGCTCGCGCTGAGCGCCTTCCTGCCGGTGATCATGGGCATGGCCGGCAACGTCGGTGTCCAGTCTGCGACGGTGGCGGTGCGTGGTCTGGCCACCGGGGCTATCGACCTTCGCCATACCGGACGTTTCCTGTTCAAGGAGTTCAGGGTCGGGCTGATCCTCGGCGCGCTTTATGGAACGAGCCTCGGCCTGTTCGGCTATTTCGTCCACCACAGCCTCGCGCTGGGGCAGGTCGTCGGCTTCACGATTCTCGGCAACATGACTGGAGCGGCGATCCTCGCCGTCGTGCTGCCGATGATGTTCCACCGGATGAAGATCGACCCCGCGATCGCCACTGGACCCTTCGTGACGACGGCGATCGACGTGCTCGGAGTGCTCAACTATTTCGCCATCGCCACAGCGATTTACGGACTGGGCTGACGAGCGGCAGGCAGCCACGAGATCGACGCCGGCTCCTGCCGACCCGAGGATGCTGGGTGATCCGTGAAGTTTTGCAGATGTCTCAGGAGAGATGCATGGCCATGACCAGATTGGTTGCCCTCGCGCTGCTCGTCGGCTTGGCGGCCGACGCGGCCCTGGCGCAGTTCGGATCGACGACACGAACCGTCAGGCTCGTTTCGGCAGATTTTTCGCCTGTCGAAGGGAACAGCTACGACTTGAGTTGGCCCGGCCCGCCGCGGCGAGCATCGAGCGAAGCCGACAGGAGACATTTCACGCTCACGGCGAAGTTGTCGGAACCAGCTCCGGAAGAAATCTCCGTGGCCTTCCTCGTCCGGGAGAACAAGACCTGGGACTTCGAT
The DNA here is from genome assembly GCF_023806625.1 of Accumulibacter sp. Classification (GTDB taxonomy): domain Bacteria; phylum Pseudomonadota; class Gammaproteobacteria; order Burkholderiales; family Rhodocyclaceae; genus Accumulibacter. Next base: position 55,240 of record NZ_JAMTDX010000062.1, on the reverse strand, counting down.
CCGATCATCAGTGCCGTCGTGGTCACCTTCGGCAAGGGCGAAACGGCAGCCCAGGCGCGCTTCTGGCTCGTGTGCAACAGGGAGGGCCGCATCCAGGGCAATCTGGGTCATGACTTCGATGGCTATGGAAACGTCTACCTGAAGGTGAACGCCTCGCTCACCGACCCCGCCGCGGAGATGTGGAAGTTCTCCGATTCGACCTCCAGAGTGCAGCACGCGCTGCAGTGCAAGTAGGCGATCCTTTCTGCGCTATAATTCAAACATGATCGACCGGTATCCCGTGCGTCGGGTGCCGCGCGCGGCGAGGCTGGAGGCACCTGCCGCCTGACGGCGGTGACCGGTGGAGCCAGCCGCATCGGGAGGCAATCCGTTTCCGGCTGGTGGTCTGATGACCGAAATGCTATCTGGCACTGCGGGCAAAGAGAAGAGCGCCCTACCTCATTCCGGGATCAGGAGCATCCTTCAGTGGCTGGAACTGCCTGCGGCGCCTCACCCGGCAGAGGAAGTCCCATCGCTCCGCTCGCACCTCAAGGCCCTGCACGACGTCGAGGCAAGCCCGCCGCAACGGGCGGACGCCTTCGGACGACTGTACGCGCGGAGCATGACGGTGATCTCCGACCTGGTCTCGGCGCTGGGCAATGACCTTGTCTTGCCAGTCCCCAGGAAGGAGCGGCGGCTCGTGCGCAGCGTCATCGACCTGCTGCAGATGCTTGCCGATGACACACGCACCCTGTCCGAGCTTCCTGAACAGCGATTCGGCACGTCTGCGTCGTCTGCTCTGGCACTCTGGCGGAGTGTCGATGCACTCACCCAGCAGCTGCTCATCGGCCACCTGATCGCTTCCCCTGCCCGGCCGGGAACGTGGCAACAGCTTCACCAGACCTACGCTGCCGCGCGTGGCCTGCAGCTCCAGAATGCGCTTCCTGTGGGCGCGAAACACAGTCTGCAGAACGTGTATCATTCGGCGGTTCTGCTCGGCTGTGCGCAGCCCGCATCGCTGACGCCGCGCGAGATTGTCTTCCTTTCCGAGTGTTTCGCGAGGCACGCCGACCAGATCGAAGCCCTCAGCAGAGTGACTGCCGCCGAGCCGGACACCTTCCTGATCGATCCGCAGCGCGACGTCCCGGCCATCCCGTCGCTGCGCAAGGGTATCGTGCCACTGGCTGCGCTCGACGGTTTCTCGTGTTACCGCCTGTGCATGCTGCTCAGGAGCCACATCGCCCAGCTCGAAGCAGGCGCCCTTCCGGCGGCGATCGATCTGCCCGATTTCGCCGGAACTCCCGGCGGGCTCGGAGTCCTGCGGCGTCTGGTCAGGCGCTGGGGGGAACCAGCCAAGCGCCGCTTTCAGCGCCGGAGGCAGGACCACCGGACGCTCCTGGCAACGGGAATCGAAGGGCTCTGGCAATTGAGCCGGAAAGGTGAGTCGACGAGCGTAGACCTGTCGACCTGGATGATCACCAACGCCAGCCCCGACGGTTATGCGGTGATGCATGTATCCGGCAACACCGGAGCGATCTCCGTGGGTGATGTCGTCACCATTCGTCCAGGGTCCAGCCCGGACTGGCAGATCTGCATGGTTCGCTGGGCAGCCTCGGAAAACCCCGAGCACCTCGAACTCGGACTGCAGCTGCTCGCGCCGAGAGCCGAGCCGGCGATTCTCGCACGCCGGGCAACAAACCAAGGAGCCGAGTATCTGCAGGTGCTGATCCTTCCAGCCATCCCCAAGCTGCGCGACCGCCAGTCGCTGGTCGTCGCCTCCGGGGCATTGCCAAGAGAAGAACGCCGGAAGCTGCTCCTGCTCACCGAGGGCCAGAACGTCGTCGTCCGCGAGGTCGACGCCAGCCAGGTAGACGAACAGACTGGCAGCGTCGAGATCCTCTCGATCGAGACGAGTGACGATCCGTTCTAGCCGAACCCGGAGCCGCCGGGCGAATCCCTGAACTCGGGCAGAGTCGCCGCAATCAGGGCCCCGATGAGCACGACGGCCCAGGACAGATAAAGCCACAACAGAAAGACCGGCAGCGTCGCGAGTGTGCCGTACACCGCCGCATAAGACGGAAACCTTGCCAGGTACAGCTCGAAACCCCATTGCAGGACGAGAAAACCGAGCGCCGCACACAGTCCCGCCACGCCGGCATCACGAGGCGCAACCCGGGTGTTCGGGAGAGCATGGTACAGGCCGCCGAGGAATGCGCCGGCAACCATCAGAGCGAGCGCCTTGAGCAACATTCGCCTGACCCAGGGCGGCTCGTCGAGCAGACCGAGCGAGGTGGTCACGGCATAGGAGCTGGCCAGGGCCACCCCGCCAATGACCAGTGGCCAGATGACGACCATCGCCGCGTAGAGGCGCAGGCGCCGCCACCATTTCCGCGGCTCGGTTACTCGCCAGACGTGGTTGAAGGCTCGCTCGATGGTCAACAGGAGCAGCACGACGGTGGCCACGAGGGCCACCGAACCGACCGCGGTGACTTTCACCGCCTGCCTGGAAAAGCGCAGCACGTGCTGGATGATCAGACCGGCATTGCGTTCGGGCAGGAAGCTTCGCGCCAGGAATATTTCGAGCTGCTCGACGAGGTTGGGAAAGAACGGCACGACGGCGACGATGCTCAACACCACCGCGACCAGCGGGACCAGCGAGAGCAGCGTCGTGAAGGCGAGACTGGCGCTGATCTGATCGAAGTTCTCCTCGACGAAGCGGCGTCCCAGACGTGCGACGAAACGACGAAACGGAAGGGACACGCCAGACATGATGTTCCTATAATAGACCGATGCCAGACATTCTCGTTCTCTACTACAGCCATCGGGGCTCGGTGCGCGCACTGGCCCAGCAACTCGCTCGCGGCGTCGAGTCCACCGGGAACGTCGCCGCACGTCTGCGCACGGTCCCCAGGGTTTCGTCAGTCTGCAGCGCGGTCGAACCGGACATCCCGGCCTCCGGCGCACCATACGTCGAGCCCGCTGACCTCACCGAATGCATCGGTCTGGCGCTCGGCAGTCCGACGCGCTTCGGCAACATGGCCGCGCCAATGAAGTACTTCTGGGACGGCACCGCTGCCCTCTGGTCGGCCGGAACGCTGGCCGGAAAGCCTGCCTGCGTCTTCACGTCCACCGCGAGTGCCCACGGCGGACAGGAAAGCACGCTCCTGTCGATGATGCTCCCGCTGATGCACCACGGCATGCTGCTGGTCGGTCTGCCCTACTCCGAAGCGGCGCTGGCAGCGACGCGCACCGGTGGTACGCCTTACGGCGCGAGCCACGTGGCCGGAGCGGAAGGCAACCCGACACTCAGTGACGACGAGCGACAACTCGCTTTTGCGCAGGGACGACGGCTGGCGACGATCGCCTTGAGACTCGCCGGGAACTAATCCACGCCGGAAAATGATTCGCGCACTCCATCTCACCGCCTGTGTCTCGCTGATCGCGCTGATCTTCCTCGGCCTGGCCTGGGAGCTGAGTGTGGCGCCGATCAGCCCCGGGGGATCCTGGCTGGCGATCAAGAGCCTGCCGCTTCTCGCCCCGCTGTTCGGCATCCTGCATGGCCGCCGCTATACCTGCCAGTGGGCTTCGATGCTGATTCTGGCCTATTTCTGTGAGGGCGTCGTGCGTGCGACGACCGATCAGGGGATGGCCCAGGCGCTCGCCGTCGTCGAGATCGCGCTATCACTGATCTTCTTCGCGGCCTGCCTGGCCTACGTCAGGCTGACGCGCCCGACGCAGCGCGCAGGTCCCCTCCCCCGCAGCTGAGGCCCTCGCCCCGGCGGCGTTCACACGTCGCCCTGAGGATCGAGCCGATCGGGGAACTGCAGCTTGTTCAGGGCATTGAGATAGGCCTTGGCGGAGGCGATGACGATGTCGGTATCTGCCCCGTTGCCGTTCACAATTCGCCCACCTCTGGCCAGGCGAACAGTCACCTCGCCCTGGGCATCGGTGCCCGTGGTGATCGCGTTGACCGAATAGAGCATGAGTTTGGCACCGCTGCCAGCAACCGACTCGATCGCCTTGAACGTCGCGTCCACCGGCCCGCTGCCGATTCCCGAAGCTTTGCGTTCGCAGCCCTCGACGATCAGCGTCACGTCGGCGGCCGGAAGTTCTCCCGTTTCGGAGCAGACACGCGAATAGGCCAGCTTGTAGTACTCGCCATCGGGCGTCTGGACCTCGTCGGACACCAGCGCCTGCAGATCCTCGTCGAAAATTTCGTGCTTCTTGTCAGCCAGTTCCTTGAAGCGCGCAAACGCGACGTTGAGCGCTTCCTCGCTGTCGAAGACGATCCCCAGGGCCGACAGCCTGGACTTGAACGCGTTTCGTCCGGAGTGCTTGCCGAGAACCAGCTTGTTCTGCGCCCAGCCGACGTCTTCGGCACGCATGATCTCGTAGGTTTCACGATGCTTGAGCACGCCATCCTGGTGGATTCCCGATTCGTGGGCGAAGGCGTTTGCCCCGACGACGGCCTTGTTCGGCTGAACCGGATAACCGGTAATCTGCGAGACGAGTTTGGACGCCGGGACGATCTGCGTCGTGTCGATCCGCGTGTCGACCGGAAACAGGTCGCTGCGCGTGCGCACGGCCATCACCACTTCCTCGAGCGAGGCATTGCCGGCACGCTCGCCGAGGCCGTTGATCGTGCATTCGACCTGGCGTGCACCGGCCAGGACCGCCGACAAGGAGTTTGCCACGGCCATCCCGAGATCGTTGTGACAATGGGTAGACCACACCACCCGATCAGCGCCGGGAACACGCTCGATCAGCGTGTGGATCAGCCCACCCCAGACGTGCGGAACGCTGTAGCCGACCGTATCCGGCACATTGATCGTCGTCGCTCCGGCGTCGATCACCGCCCCGAAAACCCGACACAGAAAGTCCACATCCGAGCGTACCGCGTCTTCCGCGGAAAACTCGACTTCATCGGTGTACTCGCGCGCCCAGAGCACGGCCCGCACGGCCGCATCGACGACCTGATCAGGCGTCATGCGCAGCTTCTTTTCCATGTGGATCGGGCTGGTCGCGATGAACGTATGGATTCGACCGCGCGCGGCCGGAGCGATCGCCTCTCCCGCCCGGCGGATGTCGTTTTCGTTGGAGCGGGCGAGCGAGCAGACGGTCGAGCCCCTGATCACCCGGGCAATCGACCTGATCGCCTCGAAGTCCCCGGGCGACGCCGCGGCGAAGCCCGCCTCGATCACGTCGACCTGCATCCGCTCGAGTTGACGGGCAACGCGCAGCTTTTCTTCCCGGGTCATCGATGCGCCCGGGCTCTGCTCGCCGTCGCGCAGGGTGGTGTCGAAAATGACCAGATGCTCTTTCATGTTCCGAATCTCCGGAAGTGAGGATGATCATGGGTGGCGCTCGCCCCTCCGCACAAGCCCTGCGGAGCTCAGCCGATCCGCTCCGATCGACCAACCCCATTGCCGGACCACGGGCGGCCGGCGACGCGAAGCGCTCAGACCGGCGGCGGCTGAGACGACGGAGGCTTGCGGCGAAAGCGGCTGACGAGAGCGAGAACGTAACCCGAAAAGCCGTACGCGACGAAGAGACCGAAGAGCGCGACCGGCGTATCGTAGGAAACGACGGCAAAGGCCAGCGCGATCGCCACGATTGAGATGAAAGGCACGCTGCGCCGCAGGTTGACGTCCTTGAAGCTGTAGAAGCGAATGGTCGACACCATCGAGATGCCGGCAAAAATCACGAGACCGCAGGCAAACCAGCGTACGTCGTCGGCAGCCACCTGCTTGTCGATCATCACCCAGAGAAAGCCGGTGACCAGCGCTGCCGCAGCCGGACTCGGTAGGCCCTGGAAGTAGCGCCTGTCGATCACCTCGAGCGTCGTGTTGAAACGCGCCAGACGCAGAGCCGCACCGACGCAATAGATGAACGCTGCGATCCAGCCGAGGCGTCCCATGTCCTCGAGCGCCCAGGCGTAGGTCACCAGCGCCGGAGCCACGCCGAAGGAGACCATGTCGGAAAGCGAGTCGAACTCGGCACCAAATGCGCTCTGCGTGCGGGTCATCCGCGCGACGCGGCCATCGAGGCCATCGAGGACCATCGCCACAAAGATCGCTTCGGCAGCCCGCTCGAAGCTGCCGGTCATCGCCTGGACGATGGCAAAGAACCCGCAGAACAGAGCGCCGGTCGTGAAGAGGTTTGGCAGCACGTAAATGCCTCGCCGCCGCAACTCGGGGTTGAACAGGGTCTTGCGAGGCTTGATTTCAGGCATTGCACGACTGGCGATCGACGCCCGGAGGATACGGTGGCAAAGCGGGATGCGCGGGAACCGGGGACAACCGGAAGAAAGTGCTCCCGGCGATCATCGGCCCTGGAAGGCAAGCCGGAGAGCAAGAAAGAGGGAGCGGCCTCCCCAACTGAGGCCATCCTCGCCGCGATCGAGCATCCCCGGCACGTCGACGGTCAGTTCCTGCTCTGATCGACGAGGCGGTTCTTCCTGATCCAGGGCATCATGTCCCGCAACTGGGCGCCCACCGTCTCGATCGGATGCTGCGCGATCAGCCTGCGACGTGCGGTCATCGCCGGATAGTTGGTCCTGCCCTCGAGGATGAACATCTTGGCATAGTCGCCGTTCTGTATGCGCTGCAGAGCGCTGCGCATCGCTGCCCGAGATTGCTCGTTGATGACTTGCGGGCCGGTCACGTACTCCCCGTATTCGGCATTGTTCGATATCGAGTAGTTCATGTTGGCGATGCCGCCTTCGTACATCAGGTCGACGATCAGCTTGAGTTCGTGCAGACACTCGAAATAGGCCATCTCGGGTGCGTAGCCTGCCTCGACGAGCGTCTCGAAACCCATCTTGACGAGTTCGACCGCCCCGCCGCAGAGGACTGTCTGTTCGCCGAAAAGGTCAGTCTCGGTTTCCTCGCGGAAGCTCGTCTCGATGACCCCACCCTTGGTCCCGCCGTTCGCCGCGGCGTAAGACAGCGCAAGGTCCCTGGCCTTTCCCGAACGATCCTGGTGTACGGCGATCAGCGAGGGGACGCCACCGCCTTTCAGGTATTCCGAGCGCACGGTGTGTCCCGGACCTTTCGGAGCGACCATGATCACGTCGAGATCGTCGCGGGGAACCACCTGGTTGTAATGGATGTTGAAACCGTGAGCAAAAGCCAGTGCGGCGCCCTTCTTCATGTTTGGCGCGACCTCGGCATGGTACACCTGCGGGATGCTCTCGTCGGGAAGCAACATCATGACCACGTCCGCGCCGCGCACGGCCCGGGCTACTTCCTCGACCTTGAGACCGGCGCTCTCGGCCTTGCCCCACGAAGCCCCCTCCCGGCGCAGACCGACGGTGACCTTGACCCCCGAATCGCTCAGATTCTGTGCGTGCGCGTGTCCCTGCGAACCGTAGCCGACGATCGTCACCTTCCTGCCCTTGATCAGGGACAGGTCGGCGTCCTTGTCGTAATACACTTTCATGCCATTTCCTCTCTTGCTGGTCGATCTGCCCGGAGGCCGTGAAATCAATCGGCTGTGCCACCCGTACGCGGCATCGCCTGACTGCGCGTGGCGTACAGGCCTGCTCGCAACGAGATCCTCACAACCGTTCAGACTTTCAGAATCCGCTCGCCACGACCGATGCCGCAGGTCCCCGTGCGCACGGTCTCGAGTATCAGGCCGGAATCGATCGCCTGGATGAACGAATCGAGTTTCGCTCCGCTCGCCGTCAGCTCGATGACGTAGGTCGACTCGGTCACGTCGATGATGTGTCCGCGAAAGATGTCCGCCAACCGTTTGAGCTCCTCGCGATCCTTGCCGGTCGCACGGACCTTGATCAGCATCAGCTCGCGCTCGATGTGTGCGGCCTCAGAGAGGTCGACGACCTTGATCACGTCGATCAGCTTGTTCAGCTGTTTGGTGATCTGCTCGATGACCGCATCGGTTCCCGAAGTGACGATCGTCAGGCGAGACAGCGACAGGTCCTCGGTCGGCGCGACGGTAAGCGTCTCGATGTTGTAGGCGCGCGCAGAGAACAGCCCGGCGACCCTCGACAGGGCCCCGGCCTCGTTCTCCAGAAGGATCGAAATGATGTGTCGCATTGGCTCTCCCTTACAGATCTTCGGTCAGGATCATGTCCGCCAGACCTTTCCCCGCGGCGACCATCGGGAAGACATTGGCCTTCTGATCGGTGATGAAATCGATGAATACGAGGTCGTCCCTGTGCTCGACGAAGGCCTTGCGCAATGCTCCCTCGACGTCCTCGGGGCGCTCGACACGAATGCCGACATGGCCGTAGGCCTCGGCCAGCTTGACGAAGTCGGGCAGCGAGTCCATGTACGACTCGGAGTAGCGGCTGCCGTAGAACATTTCCTGCCACTGGCGGACCATGCCGAGATAACGATTGTTCAGGTTGATGATCTTGATCGGCAGGCGGAACTGCTTGGCCGTGGACAGCTCCTGGATACACATCTGGATCGAGCCTTCGCCGGTGACGCAGACCACCTGCCGATCGGGATTCTGCAGCGCGGCACCCATCGCGTAAGGCAGCCCGACGCCCATCGTCCCGAGACCACCCGAATTCAGCCAGCGGCGAGGCTGCTCGAACTTGTAGTACTGGGCGGCCCACATCTGGTGCTGGCCGACGTCAGAGGTGACGATCGCCTGCCCGCCGGTCACCTCGTAGAGCTTCTCGATGACGTACTGCGGCATGATCACGCTCTTCCGGTGGCGGTACCTCAGGCACTGCTTGCCGCGCCACTCCTCGATCTGCTTCCACCAGTCGGCCAGCGCCTCTGGATCGGGGTGAGCATTGCCGGCGGCCAGCAGCCTGATCATCTCCTCGAGGACGTCGGGAACGTTGCCGACGATCGGCACATCGACGCGCACCCGCTTCGAGATCGAAGACGGATCGACATCGATATGGATGACCTTGCGCGGCAGCGAGGCGAAGTTGTCCGGGTTGCCGATCACGCGGTCATCGAAACGCGCGCCGACGGCCAGCAGCACGTCGCAGTGCTGCATCGCCAGGTTGGCCTCGACCGTGCCGTGCATCCCCGGCATGCCCAGGAACTGGCTGTCCGTGCCGGGGTAAGCACCCAGCCCCATCAACGTGTTGGTGATCGGGAAGCCGAGCCGGCGCGTCAGCCGGGTCAGCGGCTCCGCGCCATCGGAAAGGATCACCCCACCGCCCGAATAGATCATCGGCCGCTTGGCCTCGAGGAGCAGATGTACGGCCTTCTTGATCTGCCCCAGGTGGCCCTTGATCACCGGATTGTAGGAGCGCATCTGAATCGTCCCGGGATACTCGAAGCGGCACCTGGCGGCAGTGACATCCTTGGGAATGTCGACGACAACGGGCCCCGGACGACCGCTGCTGGCGATGTAGAACGCCTTCTTCAGGGTCACCGCCAGCTTGTGTACGTCGTTGACCAGGAAGTTGTGTTTGACGCAGGGCCGCGTGATGCCCACCGTGTCGCATTCCTGGAAGGCGTCCTGCCCGATGTAGTCATTGGGCACCTGGCCCGAGATGATGACCACCGGGACCGAGTCCATGTACGCCGTGGCGATGCCGGTCACCGCGTTGGTCGCGCCGGGGCCCGAGGTGACCAGCGCGACGCCCACCTTGTTCGATGAACGCGCCAGGCCGTCTGCCGCGTGCACCGCCGCCTGCTCGTGACGCACCAGCACGTGCTTGATCTGATCCTGCTTGAAGAGTGCGTCATAGATGTGAAGGACCGCACCGCCCGGATAGCCGAACACGTATTCGACCTTTTCTTCCTGCAGGCACCTGATTACAATCTCCGCACCGGTCATCATCGTCATCGCCGTCGCCCCAGCAAGCCAATTGCTCGAAAAAATCTGGCAACGTTAAAGCTTTGCCCGCGATTGGTCAAGGCGTTTACGGCAAACGGCAACGGCAGGGATAGCATCCGGCCCGACAACAGCAAGGATTTTTCGCTCTGGCCAGTCAACGCGAACTGTCAGACTTCCTCGCTTCCAGCGAGCGCCGAGCATTCAAGCAGGCGATGTTCGCGGTGCAGAACGAAGAGTCCGCGCTCGACATCGTCCAGGATGCGATGATGAAGCTCGCCGAGAAGTATGGCGACCATCCGCCGGCGGAACTGCCCCTGCTGTTTCAGCGCATCCTGCAGAACACGATCCGCGACTACTACCGCAGGAGCAAGGTCCGTTCGCTATGGACGACACTCCTCTCGGCGCTCTCGCCGAACGACGACGAAGATCACGACCCGCTGGAAACGATCAGCGGAGAGTCCGGCTCGTACAGCCCGCAAACGCCGGACGGCCAGTTCGAACAGTCGCAGATCCTGGCGATCATCGAAAAGGAGATCAAGCTTCTGCCGCCACGTCAACGCGAAGCCTTCCTGCTGCGTTATTGGGAAGACATGGACGTGGCCGAAACCGCCTCGGTGATGGGCTGCTCGGAAGGCAGTGTCAAGACCCACTGCTCGCGGGCCAATCACGCGCTGGCGACGGCCCTGAAGGCAAAAGGAATTACCTTATGAACGAGTTGCACTTCGTGCACAAGGTCAGGCAGCACCTGAACCGCGGACTTCATGACCTGCCCGAGGAAACGGTCGGCAAGCTTGAAAGAGCCCGGCAAAGGGCAGTCGCGCGCCGCAAGGTCGCCGTTCGCCAGTCGGTACTGGCTGCAGCAGGCAGCTTCGTCCAGCAGCACTTCGGTGAACAAACGCTCAAGCAGGCGCTGATGGCGTTGATCGTCGTTCTCGGGCTGGCAACCTACACGTACTGGTACGCGGATCAGAGCATCACCGAGCTCGAGATCATCGACAGCGCCCTGCTTTCGGACGATCTCCCGATTGCGGCGTTCACCGATCGCGGCTTCGATGCATGGCTGAAAAGCGCTGCCTCCCAGTAGCGGCGGGTGGTCTGGTCGCCGGCATCCTGATGGCGCTGTCGTGCCGGGCCGAGGTGCCCAGCGCGACGGCGCTCGCCACGCCGCCGCAACCGCAATGGACCGAACTGACCGTCGAGCAACGGGTGATCCTCGCCCCACTCAGCGACGAATGGGACGCGATGAACTACGGCCAGCAGAAGAAGTGGCTGGGCATCACCCGCCGCTTCGCGACGATGACCGCTGAGGAACAACGCAGGGTGCAGGTACAGATGCAGGAGTGGGGAAAGCTGACCCCCGAGCAGCGGCGTCTGGCACGCGAGAACTTCATCGGCACGAGCAAACTCCCGACCGAGAAGAAACAGGAGCTGCGCCAGAAGTGGGAGGAATACTCGAACCTCCCCGAGGAAGAAAAGGAGCGGCTGAAGCAGCAGGCGGAGAGCAGGCCGGTTCCAAGGCCGGGACGCGCTCCGTCGCCAACCACGACGGCAGCGGGCGTGATCGTTCCGGCTCCGGCGGCAGTGCCCTCACCTGCGCCCTCGGCAACGCCTGCGGCGACCAACGGCGTCGCTGCTCCGCCGACCGAGAGCATCTCCCCGGCGGCACCGGCACGCCCGGCAGTGGCCACGCCGACTGGTGAGGCAGAACACCGCCACTGATGCCCCGGCCAGGCGCATCGGGCAAGTGGCCAGGCATTCCGCGTCGGCTGGCGAGCATGGCCTACGAGTGTCTGCTGCTGCTGGCCGTCGCCGCCGTCCTTGTGGTCGTCCCGCACATCCTTCTCGGCGCCTTTGCGCACCGTCTGGCGTCGCCGATCGTCGTCCGGGCGCACTGCTTTCTCGTGCTGCTGGTCTATTTCGTATGGTTCTGGAGCAACGGACGGCGAACGCTGGCGATGAAGACCTGGCGGATGCGCTTGCTGACCCGTGACGGAGGTCCGGTCCGTCCGGCTCAGGCTCTGCTGCGCTATCTGCTCTGCTGGCCGAGCCTTCTGATCGGTGGAGCAGGCATTCTCTGGGGGTTCTTCGATCGCGATCGACAGTTCCTGCATGACCGGCTGGCCGGAACGATGCTGGTCAGCGAATGAACAACCGGCCGGCGACTGATGACGACATCCAGGAACCTCCCCACGCGCGTCGCTGGCCTTCCGGACAGGCCAGTGCCCTGCCCTGGAGGAACCCGGTCAGCGCCTCTCGGTCCACCAGATCAAGGTCGTCGCGGCGAACAGGAAAAGCAGCGAAGGGGTGATCACGCTGAACAGCGGCGACCAGTTGTTGATTGCGCCGAGATTCGAGAACAGACCGTTGAGCGTGTGGAAAAGCACGCCGATCATCACCCCGGTGAAGATCTTGAGGCCCACCGCCGCAGCTCGGTAATGCGCACCGCCAAAAGGCAGCGCGAGGGCCGCCATGACGAACGCGGAGAGCGGATAGACGACCTTCTTCCAGAAGGCGATATCGTAGCGGTTGGTTTTCTGACGGTTGTCGGCAAGGTGCTTCGTGTAGGCCGAGAGGTGGCGCAGGGACATGCGGTCGGGCGATACGGTGAGCACCGAAAGGATGTCCGGGTTGAGCGCCGAATGCCACGACATCTCGCTGATCCGCTCGACCTCGGCCCGCGTATCGTGCACGACGGTGCGCACGACGTCGCTGAGGCGCCACTTGTCGGACCCCATGTATTCTCCGCTGGCCGCTTCGGTGATCGAGCTGAGTCTCGCTTCGCGGTCGAACTCGTAGATCCGGATGCCGCTCAGGCGCGTGTTCGAAGCGACCAGCCGGACATTGATGAAGTTCTGCTCGTCGCGAACCCAAAGCCCTGAAGCCAGGTGCATCTCGCGCACCACCCCGCTCCTTTCCCTGACTCGCAGTCGATTGGCCGCCTGTTCCGCAGGTGGCGCGACGAACTCGCCGATCAGGAAGGTCGCCACGGCGAAAACCGCAGCAACACGAAAGAGCACGCCGAGGAAGGTCCCGATCGACAGGCCGGATGCCCTCAGCACGGTCAGCTCCGAGTGGCGGGACAGCGTAGACAAACCGTAGAGCGTTCCAATCAGCACCGCCAGCGGCATCAGCTCGTAGGCCCGCCCGGGGACGCGCAGAGCGACGACCCCGAAGGCATGCTGCAGCTTATAGCCGCCCTGCCCGATGCTCTTGACCTCGGCGAGCAGGTCAAAGAACGCAAAGAGGCCGAGGAAGGCGAGCAGCACGAGGAGTGTGGCAGCAGCCACCTCGCGAGCGATGTGCAGTTGATAGACCTTCATCTGGATAGCCGCGTGAAGGACGACACGGCGATGCGGCGATAGAAGAGAATGGGCAGGAGGCAGAGCATCAGCAGGTGCACTCCGAGCACCGCGCCGGCAAACGAGAGCTTTCCACTCTCGACCCACTTCTGGTTGATGGTGATCAGATTGTTGTACACCAGGTAGACAAGGATCGCAAAGACCATGTTCGCCGAGCGTCCCGCGCGCGGATTGACGAAAGACAGCGGAATCGACAGCAAAGCCAGAACGATCGCCGACAGGGGAAGGCTCAGGCGATAGAGCAGCTCGGCGCGATGTAGCGGCAGATCGATCGCCAGAAGTTCAAAGAAGGGCATCGTCCGCGGGGTCAGTTCGATGCCGCGCGACTCCCGTGTCTCGATGCGCACGGCGTTCCGCTCATAATCGAGAATCCGCAGCTCCGCAGTCCCCGGAACGAACTCGTAGCGACGACCGTCGAGCAGCACGATGAACCGGTCGCCGTTGTCGGCGATCTCCTGGTGCCCAGTCGCCGCCATGGTCACCGAGTGCCGATCGCTGCGCGTGTCGCTGACGAAGACGTTGCGCACGTAGCTCGTGTCGTCGGCGACCGCTTCGACGAAGATCACCCGGTCTCCCGCCGCCGACTCCTGGAAAGTCCCTGGGGAAACCTGGCTGGCGTCCTTGCGAGCGCTCAACTTGTCGCGGTACTCGGCGCTCTGCGACAATGCCCACGGGGAGACGAAGAAGGCCAGCGCAGCAATCGTTGCGACCAGCGGCAACGAAAAGTTCATCACCGGCCGCACCCATGCGGTCAGAGGCACCCCGCACGAGAACCAGACGACCATTTCCGAATCGCGATAGGCCCGCGAGAGGCTCAGCAGGATGGCGACGAACAGCGAGATGGACAGAAGGTGCGGCACGTAGTTCAGCGCTGCGAAGCCGAGCAATGCCGCCACGGCCTCCGGCTGGACGTAGCCGCGAACTGCGTCGTTGAGCAGTCGAATCAGCTGCGTCGTGGTCATGATCGCAAAGAGCGCCGCGAACACTCCCGCTGCCGACTGCGAGAATTCGCGCCTGACCGCGCGCTGAAAGATCATGCTTTGACTTTGCGGAAATACTGAAGGGATAATCGACTTGTTGGATGAGACCCGTCGGTCCTGCGGAGGGATGAGTGGAATTTAGCATAAAAAGCGGTAGCCCGGAGAAGCAGCGGAGCGCCTGCGTGGTCGTCGGCGTGTTCGAGCCCAGGAAGCTCACGCTGGCCGCGGAACTGCTCGACAACGCTGCGCGCAGCCACCTTTCGGACATCATCCGCCGTGGCGACATGGAGGGCAAGGCGGGCTCGACGCTGCTGCTGCACAACGTCCCGGGAACACTCTGCGACCGCGTCCTGCTGGTCGGACTTGGCAAGGAGAAAGAGTTCGGCGACAAGGAATACGCCGATGCGATCCGCACCGCCGTCAGGACACTCAACGAAACCGGATCGTTCGACGGAACGGTGTTCCTGACCGAGAACGGAGTCAGGAAGCGCGGCACGGCGTGGCGCATCAGGCAGGCAGCGATCGTCGCCTGCGAAGCGGTGTATCGCTTCGACCAGTTCAAGAGCAAGAAGGACAAGGTCCGGAGACCGCTGCGCAAGCTGACGTTCGTCGTCGACCGGCGCAGCGAACTGGCAGGAGCCGACGACGCCTTGCGCCAGGGCCAGGCGATAGCCGAAGGCGTGGCCTTGGCCAAGAATCTCGCCAATCTCCCGGCGAACGTGTGCACGCCGACCTACTTGGCCGAGGCGGCGGCGACGCTCGCTGCCGAACACAAGCTCGAGTGTCAGGTCCTCGATCGCGAGGAGATGACGGCTCTGGGAATGCACTCGCTCCTTTCGGTAGCTGGCGGGTCTCGCCAGGATCCGAAGCTGATCGTTCTGCAGCATCGCGGCGGCAAGTCTGACGAGAAGCCCGTCGTCCTCATCGGCAAGGGGATCACCTTCGACAGTGGCGGGATCTCGCTCAAGCCGGCCGCAGACATGGACGAAATGAAGTACGACATGTGCGGCGCTGCCGGCGTGCTCGGGACGATCAAGTCGGCCGCAGTGCTCAGGCTGCCGATCAATCTCGTGGGCATCGTACCGACTGCGGAAAACATGCCCGGAGGCGCGGCGACGAGGCCTGGAGACATCGTCACCTCGATGTCCGGGCAGACCATCGAGATTCTCAACACCGACGCCGAGGGCCGACTGATCCTCTGCGATGCGCTGAGCTACGCAGCGCGCTTCGAGCCCGAGGTGGTCATCGATGTGGCCACGCTCACCGGTGCCTGCGTGGTCGCCCTCGGCCACGTGGCCACCGGCCTGTTCGCCAACAGCGATGCGCTGGCCCGCGAACTGATCCACGCCGGCGAGGAAGCACATGATCGCGCGTGGCAACTACCCATCTGGAACGACTACCAGGAGTTGCTGAAGAGCCCGTTCGCGGACATGGCCAACGTCGGTGGACGCTGGGCGGGCAGCATCACCGCTGCCTGTTTTCTGGCCCGTTTCGCCCGCAAGTACGTCTGGGCCCATCTCGACATCGCCGGCACGGCATGGAAGTCGGGCAACGACAAGGGTGCGACGGGGCGTCCGGTACCGCTGCTCATGCACTACCTGCTCAGACGTGCAGGACAGATCGCTTGACGCGCATCTTCTTTTACCACCACGCGGCAGACCGCATCACGGCCGCCGCCGGCCTGATCGCCAGGGCCGTCGTCCAGCGGAAAAGGCTTCTCGTGTACGCGCCGGACCCCGAACTGGCCGCGGGCCTCGACCGACAGTTGTGGGTTGACCCGCCGACAGGCTTCATTCCGCACGTTTTCGCCGACTCTCCGCTGGCCGGCGAAACGCCGGTAGTGATCGCCAGCCAGCTCGAATCGCTGCCCCACGATGAACGCCTGGTCAATCTCGCCTCCGACGTCCCCCCGGGCTTTTCCCGCTTCGCCAGCGTCGTCGAAGTCGTCGGGCGCAGTCACGAGGAGCGGTTCGCCGGCCGCCGGCGCGCGAAGTTCTATCTCGATCGGGGTTACGAGCTGAGCTACGTGGACATGTCGGAGACCGGATGATGGCCGACACGACTGACCTGCTCGCGCGCGCCGATTCGCTGATCAGGGCCGAACCCGGCCCAGCTCGCGATGACCGCCGCGGCACTTCGCTGCCGCTGCGCCGCCGGCGAACGTTCATTGCCTCGGCGGCCGCACCGGTCGGCGAACCCGAAGCGCTTGCGGCAGCCGAAGATCACGAGGATCTGCCGCTGCTGACCGAGGTGGTTCCACCTGACGCGACGACCGTCAGCCGCACTCGGCAGGCTGGCGAATTCGTACTGCGCACGAAGCTGGCGGCCAATCTCGCCGAAAGCGTCGGCCGACGGCTGCAGCAACAGCTGCCTGAGCTGGTCGATGCCGCGCTACGCGCCGCCGCCGACCAGCTGAGTCGCGGCATCGGAGAAGCAATGCAATCGGCAGTCGCCGATTTTCTCGATCAGCGAGGCCAGCTCAACCTGCCACTCGATCCACCAGGCGATGGGCGCGCCGCCGTCCAGGCCCCGGCGCTTCGGGCGGAGGATCGGTCCGATCCAGTATAATTCGCGCCTCCCCGACTCGTCAGTGCTCGCCGATGGAACTCGCGAAGAGTTTTGAACCCGCAGACCTCGAACGTCGCTGGTACCCGGAATGGGAAGCCAGAGGCTACTTCGCCGCCGGCCTCGACCGCGAGAAGACACGCTCCTTCTGCATCCTGCTTCCGCCACCGAACGTGACCGGGACCCTGCACATGGGCCACGGGTTCAACCAGGCGATCATGGACGCCCTCACCCGCTACCACCGGATGCGTGGCGACAACACGCTCTGGCAACCAGGAACCGACCACGCCGGAATCGCCACCCAGATCGTCGTCGAGCGTCAACTCGATGCCCAGGGCGTGTCGCGTCACGACCTCGGCCGCGAGCGCTTCCTCGAGAAAGTCTGGGAATGGAAGGAGTTCTCGGGCAGCACGATCACCCAGCAGATGCGCCGGCTGGGTGCTTCACCCGACTGGAGCCGGGAACGCTTCACGATGGACGCCGGCCTGTCGCGAACGGTGACCGAGACCTTCGTCAGGCTCTATCGGGAAGGACTGATCTACCGTGGCCAGCGTCTGGTCAACTGGGACCCGGTGCTGCAGACCGCCGTCTCGGACCTCGAAGTCGTTCAGGAAGAAGAACAGGGTTGGCTTTGGCACATCCGCTATCCACTCGCCGACGGCAGCGGGCACCTGACGGTTGCGACGACGCGCCCCGAAACGATGCTCGGCGACACGGCGGTGATGGTCCATCCGGACGACGAGCGCTATCGCCATCTGCTCGGCAAGTACGTCAGACTACCGCTCTGCGACCGGGAAATACCGATCATCGCTGACGCCTACGTCGATCTCGAGTTCGGAACCGGTTGTGTCAAGGTGACACCGGCGCACGATTTCAACGACTATGCCGTGGGCCAGCGGCACAGGCTGCCGATGGTCCCGATCCTGACCCTCGATGCCCGGATCAGCGGAAACGCCCCGGCACGATACCAGGGTTTGGATCGTTTCACGGCGCGCGAGCGTGTCGTCGCCGACCTCGAGCAACTTGGTCTGCTCGAGCGCGTGGACGCGCACCCGCTGAAGGTGCCCCGTGGCGACCGGACGGGTAGCGTCATCGAG
Source organism: Accumulibacter sp. (assembly GCF_023806625.1). Taxonomy (GTDB): domain Bacteria; phylum Pseudomonadota; class Gammaproteobacteria; order Burkholderiales; family Rhodocyclaceae; genus Accumulibacter. The sequence goes on along the minus strand of NZ_JAMTDX010000062.1, from coordinate 37,486 downwards.
CCGATGCTCACCGACCAGTGGTTCGTGGCAATGACCCGTGCCGGGCCCGACGGAACGAGCATCGCCGAAAAGGCCCTGGCCTGCGTCGCCTCGGGCGAAATCCGCTTCTTCCCGGAGAACTGGGTCAACACGTACAATCAGTGGCTGAACAACATCCAGGACTGGTGCATCTCGAGGCAGCTCTGGTGGGGCCATCAGATCCCGGCATGGTACGGACGGGACGGGGAAATCTTCGTTGCCCACGACGAGGCCGAAGCCCGCGAGCTCGCTGCAGCCCAAGGCTACGACGGCGCGCTGCGGCGAGACCCCGATGTCCTCGACACGTGGTACTCGTCGGCACTCTGGCCGTTCTCGACGCTCGACTGGACCCCCCACTGGCCCGCCGAGAGCAACCCTGCGCTCGATCTCTATCTGCCATCGACCGTGCTGGTCACCGGCTTCGACATCATCTTCTTCTGGGTCGCGCGGATGGTCATGATGACCCGGCACATCACCGGACGAGTCCCGTTCCGGCATGTGTACGTGCACGGCCTGATTCGCGATGCCGAAGGTCAGAAGATGAGCAAGTCGAAGGGCAACGTGCTCGATCCAATCGACCTCGTCGACGGCATCGGGATCGAAGCGCTCGTCGAAAAGCGCACCAGCGGGTTGATGAACCCCCGGCAGGCCGAATCGATCGAGAAGCGGACACGCACGGAGTTCCCGAACGGAATCCCGGCATTTGGTGCCGATGCCCTGCGCTTCACCTTTCTTTCTCTGGCCAGTCCAGGCCGCGACATCAAGTTCGACCTCGCCCGCTGCGAGGGCTATCGCAACTTCTGCAACAAGATGTGGAACGCGACCCGTTTCGTGCTGATGCACACGACCGGACACGACCTCGGTCTCGCAGGCTGCGCAAGCGACGCTTCACGTCCGGATGGCGGGCTGTCCTTTGCCGATCGCTGGATCGTCAGCCAGTTGCAGCGCACCGAGGCGGCAGTCGCCCAGCACTTTGCGGAATACCGCTTCGACCTTCTCGCGCGCGCGATCTACGAGTTTGTCTGGGACGAGTTCTGCGACTGGTATGTCGAACTGGCCAAGGTCCAGCTCCAGCAGGGCTCCCCCGACGAAGTGCGCGCGACGCGCCGGAATCTGGCTCGCGTGCTCGAGGCGGTTCTCCGCCTGGCCCATCCGCTGATGCCGTTCATTACCGAGGAGCTCTGGCAGTTCGTGGCGCCGATCGCCGGCCGCAAGACCCACTCCTCGGTCATGCTCGCGGCGTATCCTCTGGCCCGGGCCGAACGGCTCGACCCGACCAGTGAAGCGACGGTCCAGCAACTGAAGAACCTGGCCTACGCCTGCCGCAACCTGCGCGGCGAAATGAACCTCTCGCCGGCACAACGGTTACCCCTGCTGGCCTGCGGCGACGGCGAAATGCTCCGGGATTTTTCGCCGTACCTCAAAGCGCTCTGCCGGCTGTCGGAGCTGCGTATCGTGGACGCGCTGCCCGAGAAAGCCAGCGCCCCGACGGCGATCGTTGCAGAGACGAGACTGATGCTCGAAGTGACCGTCGACGTCGACGTCGAGAGCAAACGCCTCGACCGCGAGATTGCCCGGCTGGCCGCGGAAATTGGCCGTTCGAGGGCCAAGCTGGCCAACGAGCAGTTCATTGTCCGTGCACCGGCAACTGTCGTCGAACAGGAGAGAAAGCGTCTCGGCGAGTTCGTCGCCATGCTCGAAAAGCTCGAGCCGCAGCGCCGGGGCCTCGACTCCGGCCGTCCGCCGCCGGTCACCGACTGAACGGTGAGCCGGCGGCCGGGCAAGCCTCGTCCCGGGCAAGAAGCGCCTGGCCGATGCCGTGACGGCGCCCTGCCGGACAGCCGGATCGTTGAACCGGACAGCGCGACGTCGGGCCACGCCAATTGACACGAGTTTTAGACTTGCCATAAGATGCGCAGCTTTCCGTTACATGGCAAACAAGGACGGCGCTTGATGAAGACTTTCTCGGCCAGACCGCACGAGGTGACTCGCGAATGGCTTGTGGTTGATGCCACCGACAAGGTGCTCGGTCGGCTGGCGGTAGAAATCGCTCGCCGCCTTCGCGGCAAGCACAAGCCCGAATTCACTCCGCACGTCGACACTGGCGACTACATCGTCGTGACCAACGTCGACAAGTTGCGGGTCACCGGCAGAAAGCCTGAAGACAAGAAGTACTACCGGCACTCGGGATACCCGGGTGGCCTCCATGAGACGACCTTCAGCAAGATGCAGCAGCGATTCCCCGGGCGGGTCCTCGAACTGGCGGTGAAGGGCATGCTTCCCAAGGGACCACTTGGCTACGCGATGATCAAGAAGATGAAATGTTACGCGGGTGCCAGCCATCCGCATGCTGCCCAGCAGCCCAGAGTTCTCGAAATCTAGAAGGGCGTGATGATGGCTGAAGATTACTTTTATGGCACCGGCCGGCGCAAGAGCGCCGTCGCCCGCGTCTTCATGAAGCGTGGCTCGGGCCGGTTCGTGGTCAACGGTCGGACGATCGATGATTTCTTCTCGCGCGTCACCGGACGGATGATCGTTCGTCAGCCGCTCCAGTTGCTCGACCAGATGAACAGTTTCGACGTCATGGTCAATGTTTCTGGCGGCGGCGAGTCCGGCCAGGCGGGGGCCGTCCGTCACGGCCTGACGCGAGCGCTGATCGCCTACGACAGTTCGCTCAAGCCGGCGCTGTCCAGGGCCGGTTTCGTCACTCGCGACGCTCGCGAAGTCGAGCGGAAGAAGGTGGGCTTCCACAAGGCACGCCGCCGCAAGCAGTTCTCGAAGCGCTAGTCGCGGTCGACGCGCTTCCTGCCCCGGCTTTCGTCGCCGGGGCAGGAGTTCTCTGGTGCCCGCGCGGCCAGGTCACTCGGCATCAGTCGGCCGCGTGCCTGCTGCTCAAGCGCAGATCAGACCTCCCCCAAGACAGACCCGGCTCTCGTAAACGACGACCGACTGCCCGGGGGTCACCGCCCATTGCGGCTCGGCGAACCTGAGCACGCAAGTCTCGGCGTCGACACTCTCCAGTTCGCACGGGGCGTCCGCCTGCCGGTAGCGCGTCTTCGCCGTATACACCCAGTGCGTGTGCGGCGGCCGGCCGGCGACCCACGACAGATCCCGGGCGGTAAGCTCGTCGGCGAGCAGGGCCGGGTGCTCGTGTCCCTGGACGACGTAGAGGATGTTGCGCGCGACGTCCTTGCGCGCGACGAACCAGGCGTCGTGGTCGCCGTGTTCACCCGGCCTGCCCCCTTTCACTCCGCCAATGTGCAGCCCCTTGCGCTGACCGAGCGTGTGGTAGGCCACCCCGTCGTGCTCACCAAGCAGCCGTCCGTCGTCGAGACTGCGGATCTCTCCCTTGCGCGGTGGCAGATAGCGCATCAGGAAGTCCTTGAACGGTCGCTCACCGATGAAACAGATGCCTGTCGAGTCCCTTTTCAAGGCAACGTGCAGGCCGGCGGCCTCGGCGATCCGCCGAACGTCGCGCTTGTACAGTTCGGCGAGCGGGAAGATCGTTCTCGCCAGTTGCTCCTGATTGAGGCGATGGAGGAAATAGCTCTGATCCTTGGTCCCGTCCTCGGCCTTGAGCAGCTGCCACTCATCCTCGAAGAAGCGCACGCCCGCGTAATGACCGGTGGCGATTCGCTCGGCGCCAAGACGCAAGGCGTGATCGAGAAAGGCGCGGAACTTGATCTCCGAGTTGCAGAACACGTCCGGGTTGGGGGTGCGACCGGCTTGGTATTCGCGCAGAAACTGCGCGAATACCCTGTCCCGATATTCGCCGGCGAAGTTGACCACTTCGACTTCGATACCCAGCTTGTCGCCGACGCTGAGCACGTCGAGCAGATCCTGCCGCGACGAGCAGTACTCGTCGCTGTCGTCGTCCTCCCAGTTCTTCATGAACAGGCCGACGACATCCCAGCCCTGCTCCCTGAGCAGCAGCGCGGCAACCGCCGAATCGACACCGCCAGACAAGCCGACGACGATCCGTTCTCCCTTGCTCATCCTGAGTCCCCTGCTAATTCGCGCCCGCCGGATCGCCTCGCTGGCCACCGGCTGCGACGCTGAAGGCCTGGTAATCTTCCGGATCCACCCCGTCGAGCCAGTCGCCGAGGGCCATCACGACTGCGGGCTGACCGTTGTCGCGGAACCAGCTGTCGACGACGAAACGCGCCGGGCCGGCCGAAGTCGGCTCGCCGTCGTCCGCCACACGGTCGGGACCCGCGCCGGCGAGTTCCTCGACTTGCGCCGAAAGATGAACCGCAAACAGGTAACGCACGCGCTGCACTGGATCGAGCACGCGATGGAAGCGCAGCCAGCCACGCCCTTCGAGCATCCTGAGCAGCCGCGTCGTCGTCGTCGAGTGATCGATGCAGTCCATCCGCCCGACGACCCCCTGGTCGGCGACGTTGCCGCCACGATCCGCCGCGATCGGCGTCTGCGTGCCAGCCCAGGCGAGCAGACTCCCGATGGCCAGCGACAGCGCCGCCCGCTCCTCCTCGGCACTGCCTGCCGCGCCGAGCAGGCGCTGCACCTCGGCGAGCTGTTTGCCATCGTAGATCACGTCGTCTTCGCTCAGGCAGCCGTAGTTGTAGCACACGCGCACCGTGTCGGCAGCGGCCGGGGGCACCGCGACGAGCAGCGCGAGAACGATCACCCAGCCCATGTGCAATGGTGAAGGAGATCGAGAGGGTAGCGCCGGCCTGCCAGCCAGTCTTCGATGCACGACAGGACCAGGGGACTCCGATGCTGCGCCTCGCGGCGGCGAACCTCGTCGAGGGTCAGCCAGTGCACGGCGCGGATGCCCTCGTCGAGCCGCCGCTGCGCATCGTGGGCGCTGATCAGCCCGCCGAAAGCGAAACGCAGATAGGTCACCTCACGCCGTTCGTTGCGGCAGTTGTAGATTCCGATCAGGTACTCCGGTCGCAGGACATAGCCCGTCTCCTCGAGCGTCTCGCGAATCACGGCGTGCACCAGCGACTCGCCACATTCGAGATGACCTGCCGGCTGGTTGTAGCAGACACCGAACTCGGTATCCTCCTCGACGAGCAGAAAGCGGCCTTCACGCTCGAGCACCGAGGCGACCGTCACATTGGGTTTCCAGACCATCCGAAGCAGCCCAGGAGTCGTGAATGCGCCATTTTACCGCCAAGCAGGGGGTGAATTCGGCTAGAATCTGCGCTTCAGTTTTTCCAGCAAGACGGGAGAAGACGATGTCCATGGCGGATCGTGACGGCTTCATCTGGTACGACGGCAAGCTGGTGCCATGGCGGGAGGCGACGACCCACGTCCTGACCCACACCCTGCACTACGGAATGGGCGTCTTCGAAGGCGTCCGGGCGTACAAGGCGGCAAACGGCACAGCCATCTTTCGCCTCGCTGAACACACCGACCGGCTGTTCAACTCGGCGTACATCTTCCAGATGAAGATGCCGTACGACCGGGAAACGCTGATCGAGGCGCAAAAGGAAGTCGTCCGCGCCAACGGACTCGAGGCCTGCTACATCCGGCCGATCGTCTTCTACGGCTCGGAAGCGATGGGTATCGCCGCCACCTCGATCAGTACACATGTGGCGATCGCCGCCTGGCCATGGGGCGCGTATCTCGGCGCGGAAGGCATGGAAAAGGGCATCCGGGTCCGCACGTCGTCGTTCACCCGGCATCACGTCAACATCAACATGTGTCGCTCGAAGTCCGTGGGCACGTACACCAACTCGATCCTCGCCCATCAGGAAGTCGCGCATGACGGTTACGATGAAGCGCTGTTGCTCGACGTAGACGGCTACGTTGCCGAAGGCGCCGGAGAAAACATTTTCATGGTCAAGAGGGACAAGCTGTATACGCCTGATCTGACCTCGTGCCTCGAAGGCATCACCCGCTCGTCGGTGCTCGAACTTGCCGAAGAGTTGGGCATCCCGGTCATCGAGAAGCGAATCACCCGCGACGAAGTCTACTGCGCCGACGAGGCCTTCTTCACCGGCACGGCCGCCGAGGTCACGCCGATCCGCGAACTCGACAACCGACAGATCGGCACGGGCCGGCGCGGGCCGGTGACGACACGAATCCAGAGTCTCTTTTTCGATTGTGTGAATGGCCGCGTGCCAGCGCATGCAGACTGGCTGGCCTACGTCTGAACCCCGTTTGCGAGATTGCCAATCATGTCCCAGAACACCCAGCAGAAGCCCATCGAGGTGACCGCTCAGGATCTGCCGCTGCACTGCCCGACGAAGGATTCGCCTCTTTGGGCGAGGCACCCTCGTGTCTTCCTGGACATCACGCACACCGGAGAAGTCGTCTGCCCCTATTGCAGTGCGCGGTATGTGCTCAAGGGCGAACCACCTCGAGGGCATCACTGACCGGCGGCTTTGCCGCCGCGTCCGGCCGTCCCGCGCGTGGCGAGAACGGCTGAACGGCGGCCGGCGGTGAAGCTGCGGCCCGCGAAATGCCGGTCGCCGAACGGGCCCAGGGTGCCGTGATGATCGCCGTCTTCGCCACCCCCGACGACGTCGAAGCCGCCTTCTATGAGGCCATCGCGCGCGCCGACCTGGCGGCACTGATGAGCGTCTGGGCCGACGACGAAGAAATCGTCTGCATTCATCCGACTGGCCAGCGTCTGGCCGGCGCCGAGGCCATCCGCGAAAGCTGGCGCAGCATCTTCACCAATAATCCACGGCTCAGGGTGCGCATCTCCCGCGGGATCCGCTGGCATGGCATGCTGATCGCTGTGCACAACGTCGTCGAAACGCTCTACGTCGGCGACGAGCGCCGGGGGCACGGGCCGATGCTGGCGACCAACGTCTTTCAGCGGGGGGCGAGGGGCTGGCGCCTGCTCATCCATCATTCCTCGACGGCGCTCGATCGCGAGATTGGCGACGGCGAACAGAGCAGCGAGCGCGGGGCCAGCCCGCGGATCCTCCATTGATCGCCTACGAAGCGCCGACCTGGCTTCCCGGTGGGCACGCGCAGACCATCTACCCGCTGCTGATCAGGCCGGCCCCCCTGCCCTATCACCGCGAGCGCTGGGCAACGCCCGACGGCGACTTCATCGACGTGGACTGGGCGGCGCCGCCGCAGAGCGTACGCGCCGGCCCCGGTCGGCCTCTGCTCGTGCTGTTCCACGGACTCGAGGGCAGTTCGGCGAGTCACTACGCGGTGAGCCTGATGCGCGCTCTGGCGGCGATCGGCTGGACCGGCGCGGTGGTTCACTTCCGCGGCTGCTCGGGAGAGTTGAACCGTCTTCCGCGGGCCTACCATTCGGGGGACAGCGAGGAGATCGACTGGGTTCTCCGGCGGTTGCAGGCGCGCTTCAGTAACCGTTCCCGCTATGCCGTCGGTGTCTCCCTCGGCGGAAACGTGCTGCTCAAGTGGCTCGGGGAGCGCGGAACGGCGGCCAGCGACGTGCTCCAGGCCGCGGCGGCGATCAGCGCCCCGCTCGACCTCGCGGCGTCCGGGCATCACCTGGGACGGAACTTCAACCGCTTGTACACCGCTTACTTCCTGCGCACCCTCAAGCGCAGCGCGCGCGATCGGCTGCGCCGCTTTCCCGGCCTTTTCGATGAGCAGCGAATGGCCGCGGCGAGAACCCTTTACGAGTTCGACGATGCGGTCACTGCGCCGCTGCACGGCTTCGCGGGTGTCGACGACTACTGGCGCCGGGCATCGAGCAAGCCGTGGCTGGCTGGAATCCGGCTGCCAACGCTGATTCTCAACGCCACGAACGATCCCTTCCTGCCCGCAAGCGCACTGCCCTCGCCGCACGACACGGCGCGCGCGGTCAGGCTCGAATTCCCGAGCCACGGCGGGCACGTCGGCTTTGTCGTCGGCAGGCCGCCTGGTTCGATCGCCTGGCTCCCGCAGCGTATCCTGCATTTCCTTCAGCACGAGGTCTGAAATGGCAACATCCCTTCCCGCCGAGATCTTCAAGGCCTATGACATCCGCGGGGTCGTCGGCAAGACCCTGACACCCGGGATCGTCCGGCTGATCGGCCAGGCCCTCGGTTCGCTCGCCGCAGAACGAGGCCAGGAGGCGGTCGCTGTGGGTCGCGACGGTCGACTTTCGGGCCCCGAACTCGCCGCCGCCCTGAGCGATGGCATCCGGGCTGCCGGGGTCGACACGATCGACGTTGGCTGCGTCCCGACCCCGGTCGTCTACTTCGCCGCCCACCACCTCGGCTGCCAGAACTGCGTGGCCGTCACCGGCAGTCACAACCCACCCGAGTACAATGGGCTGAAAATGGTCGTCGCTGGCGAAACACTCGCCGGTGGAGCGATCGTCGGCCTGCGCGAGCGCGTCGCGACCGGTGAGCTGCACCGGGGCCAGGGCCGGGCAACCAGCGCCGACGTCCGTCAGGCGTATCTCGAGAGGGTGGCCAACGACGTCAAACTGGCGCGCCCGATGAAGATCGTCGTCGACTGCGGCAATGGCGTGGCGGGTGAAATGGCCCCGGAGCTCTTTCGCCGTCTCGGCTGCGAGTTGGTCGAGCTGTTCTGTGAGGTCGACGGCCGCTTCCCGAACCATCACCCCGATCCGTCGCGGCCCGAGAACCTGCGCGATGTGGTGGACGCTCTGCAGACCGGTGACGCCGAACTCGGCCTCGCCTTCGACGGTGACGGCGACCGACTTGGCGTCGTCACTCGTGACGGCGAGATCATCTACCCTGACCGCCAGCTGATGCTCTTCGCCGCCGACGTGCTCGCGCGCTGTCCGGGCCAGGCGATCATCTACGACGTCAAGTGCTCGCGCCTGCTCGCACCGTGGATTCGCCAGCACGGCGGCAAGCCGCTGATGTGGAAGACCGGACACGCGCTGGTCAAAGCCAAGCTGCGCGAAACCGGAGCCCCGCTGGCCGGGGAAATGAGTGGCCACGTTTTTTTCAGCGAGCGCTGGTACGGCTTCGACGACGGACTCTACGCCGGCGCGCGCCTGCTCGAAATCGTCTCCCGCGAGGCCGACGCCAACCGCGTCCTGAAGGCCCTGCCCGACAGCCATTCGACCCCGGAACTGAACATCGCCATGGGCGAGGGCGAGCCGTTCTCGCTGATCGACGAACTGGCGCGCCACGCGACCTTTGACGGAGCCCGTGAAGTGATCACCACCGACGGTCTGCGCGTCGAGTACGCCGACGGTTTTGGCCTGGCCCGACCGTCGAACACTACACCGGTCGTGGTGCTGAGATTCGAGGCCGACAGCGACGAGGCGCTGGCGCGCATCCAGGCAGACTTCCGGCGGGTCATCCTGGCTGCCCGTCCAGCTCTGACGCTGCCCTTCTGAACTGCGCACCGCCAGCCAAGACGAATCGGCCTTCGGCACCGCCTGGATGAGATGACGGAACCGATCAGCAGCGCGTTGCTCTTCCGCGATCCGATCCTCGACCGGAAGCAGGAGATTGCCGGATACCACCTCTCGCTGCGCAGCGACGACGCCACCGGCAAGCTTCGCCCCCGGCATGAACTCAGCGCCGCGCTGATTGGCGCCTATTCCGAACTGGGACTGCAGAGCGCGCTTGGCAAGGCGGTGGCGTTCATCGGCATCGACGCCGATTTGCTGCGGGACGACCTCGTCGAGTTCCTGCCGATCAACGCCGTGGTCCTCGAACTGCTCCTCGATGGCCCACCCGACCCAGCCACGCTGGCCCGCTGCCGCAGTCTCCGGGAGCGTGGCCACCAACTGGCGCTGACCGACTATCGAGGAATCGAAGAACGCAGCCGGCCGCTGCTGCCGCTGGTCGGGGTGGTCAAGATCGATGCGACCGCTGCCCGCCCCGGCGAACTCGCCGACTTGGCCGGATCGCTACGCAATCTCCCGATCCGGCTGCTCGCCGAGGGAGTCGACACCCGCGAGCAGATGGAGCACTGCCGCAGCGTCGGCTTCGAGCTTTTCCAGGGGAGATACTTCGCGCACCCCGAGATCATCAGTGGGCGGAGGCTTTCTGCTTCCCAGGCTACGCTGATCCGTCTGATCAATCTGGTCGGGCGCGACGCCGACAGTGCGCGGATAGAAGACGCTTTCAAGCACGAGCCGGCGCTGACCCTGAATCTGCTGCGCATCGTGAACTCGGTCGGCTACCGCGGCGGCCGCCTCGGCCAGCCCATCACCTCGCTACGCCATGCGATCACGCTTTTCGGCAGACGCCCCCTGCAGCGCTGGTTGTCGCTGCTGCTGCTGGCGCCAGCTGGAGCCACCGATCCGGCTCGCGCACCGCTGCTTCAGGTTGCCGCCCTGCGTGGCCGGATGATGGAGCTGCTCGTCCAGTCAGGGCTATCCCGCAGTCCGGACCGGGCACCGGATCTCGCCTTTCTCACCGGCATCCTGTCGATGATGCCGGCCGCCCTCGGCCTGCCGATCGACGAAATCCTCGACCAGATCGCGGTCGACAGCGAAGTGCGCAACGCGCTCTGTGAACATCGAGGACTGCTCGGCAGCGTGCTCGCGCTGCTCGAGTGCTTCGACAGCGACGACGCGCCGTGCTGCGACCGGATGCTGTCCCAGCTACCCGGACATCCGGACCGCCACACGCTGAATACCTGTCTCAGCGCCGCTCTGCGCTGGCTCAACGCAGGCGGCGAGTGATTGGCTGCTGGCACGAGTGGTCATGCTCGAGCACAGGGGCCCGGGCAGACCAGACGATCAGACCTGCGCGCCGGCCCTTGCCAAAGAATCTTGCCGCCGGCCTGATCGACGACGAGCACTGCAGGCGCGGAAGCGTTGCCGTAGAATGCCGCCAGAAGACCGGAGAGAGCCATCGGGCCGTTGCCCACCGGTCACCCTGATTTCTCAACAGGCGGCTATGGCCAACGATCGCCCCGGCAACAGGCCCGCGTTTCTCGAGCAACTCTCCCGGCTGCTGATTCGCGAGCCCGAGGATCGCGAGCAACTGATGAGGCTGCTCCATTCGGCGCAGCAACGCAACCTGCTCGACGCCAACGCACTGCGCATCTTCGAGGGCGCGCTGGCGATTTCGACAATGACCGTCCGCGAGGTCATGGTACCCCGCCCAATGATGGAGGTCGTCGACCTCGGCGATTCGCTCGCGCGGGTGATCGAACGGGCCAATGCGACCGCGCACTCGCGTTTCCCGGTGATCGACGGCAACCCGGACAACGTCGTCGGCGTCCTGCTGGTCAAGGATTTGCTGCGCGTCGACAACCCGGCTGCCTTCAGCCTTCGCGACTGGGTGCGGCCGGCGGTGTTCATTCCCGAGTTCAAGCGCCTCGACGTCCTGCTGCGCGAGTTCCGCTTCGCGCGCAACCACATGGCCATCGTCATCGACGAATACGCCGGCATCGCCGGCCTGATCACCATCGAGGACGTCCTCGAACAGATCGTCGGCGAGATCGACGACGAGTACGACTTCGACGAGGACGAACCGGACATCCAGTCCGACCCGAGCGGCCAGTATCGCGTCAAGGCGCAGACCGCGATCGCCGACTTCAACGATGCCTTCGGAACCCGCTTCAGTGACGAGAAATGCCTCACCGTCGGCGGTCTGCTGCTCAATCGTCTGGGCCGCGTCCCGCAATTCGACGAGATCACGGAGATCGAGGGGCTGAGCTTCCGCGTCCTGCGCGCCGACAGCCGGCGGATCTATACGCTGGTCGTCTCCCGGCCGTCCACGAAAGAACGCGCTGGCTAGGTCCTTCCCCTGGCGCTGGGTCGCCTCGCTGCTGCTCGGCGCCGCGAGTGTCGCGGCCTTCGCGCCGGTCGGCTGGTTTCCGGTCAGCTGGCTGAGCCTCGGCGGTCTGTTTGCCCTGCTCTGCTCAGAGGTCGACGGCCTGCGGCGACCACGCCACGGAGCACTGCTCGCCCTGGCCTATGGCCTGGGCCTGTTCCTTTCCGGCGTTTCCTGGGTTTATGTCAGCCTCAGCGTATTTGGCGGAATGCCCGTCGCGCTGGCTGGCCTGGCAACGGTCCTCTTCTGCGCGGTGCTCGCCGGCTTTCCGGCGCTTGCCGGCGCCCTCTTCGTACACCTCGCCACTTGCGGGTGGCTCGCCCGCGCACTCCTCTTCGCGGCCGTCTGGGTGCTCACCGAGTGGCTGCGCGGCTGGACGTTTACCGGCTTTCCGTGGCTCGCGGCCGGCTACTCCCAGACCCCACCGAGCCCGCTCGCCGGTTACGCGCCGATCTTCGGTGTCTACGGTGTCTCGCTGTTCTGTGCTCTGTTCGGCGCACTCGGCCACGAGATCGGCCGGCGCTGGCTGTCGACGACCGCGTGTCCAGCCAGACGCTGGCTGCGCTGGTGCCCGCTGCTTCCGATCCTCTGTGCCGCCGCCATTCTACTCGCCGGCGCGATGCTCCACGACCTGCGCTGGACCGAAGCGAGCGGCAGATCGATCCGCGTCGCACTGCTCCAGGGCAACGTTGCCCAGGACATCAAGTGGCGCCCGGAGTACTTCGCCGAATCGCTGCGCACCTACTACCGCCTGGCCCTGGAGAACCCGGCACAATTGACGGTCATGCCGGAAACCGCCCTGCCGGCTTTCCTCGACCAGGTGCCGGTTGCCTACCTCGAGGCCTTGCGCGAACTCGCGCTGCGTGAGCACGGAGACATCCTGCTGGGCATCGCGATCGCCGAAGGTCGGCAGTACTTCAATGCCGCCGTGAGCATCGGCGCGTCCCCGGCGCAGCGCTACCGCAAGGTTCACCTGGTCCCCTTCGGCGAGTTCGTCCCGCCGGGTTTCGCACGGATCATGGCCCTGGCGAACATCCCCATGTCCGACTTCAGCGCTGGCTCTGACGGCCAGCGCCCGCTGCAGATCGCTGAACAGCGCGTGGCGGTGAACATCTGCTACGAGGACGCCTTCGGTGAGGAGCTGATCGGCGCACTGCCCGAAGCGACGCTATTAGTCAATCTGTCGAACGTCGCCTGGTTCGGCGACTCCCTGGCGCCAACACAGCATCTGCAGATCGCCCGGATGCGCGCGCTCGAGACTGGCCGGATGATGCTCCGGGCGACGAATACGGGAATGACCGCGATCATCGACGTGGACGGACGGGTACGCTCGGCATTGCCGCCGTTCTCGCGTGGTGCGCTGACCGGCGAGGTCAGCGGATACGCCGGAGCGACGCCCTTCGTTGCCTGGGGCAACTGGCCGGTGATCGGCTGTGCGCTGCTGATCGTCTGCGTGTGCACCGTCGCCCGGCAGCGCCGATGGGTAGCCAAGGGATCACGGGTCAGTCATGTCGGTCGCGAAACCAAGTAGAATCACGGCTCCTGGTTCAACCCCGATACCCTTTCATGCCAACCTTTCAGGAAGTCATTCTGCGGCTCGAAAACTTCTGGGACAGGCAGGGATGCGCCCTGCTCCAGCCATACGACATCGAAGTCGGCGCAGGGACCTTTCATACCGCGACATTCCTGCGCGCCATCGGACCGGAGCCGTGGCAGGCCGCCTACGTTCAGCCGTCGCGTCGGCCCAAGGACGGTCGCTACGGCGAAAACCCGAACCGCCTGCAGCACTATTACCAGTACCAGGTGGTCCTCAAGCCGTCGCCGGCGAATATCCAGGATCTCTATCTCGACTCGCTGCGCGCGCTGGGCATCGACACGTCCGAGCACGACATCCGCTTCGTCGAGGACGACTGGGAAAGCCCGACGCTCGGCGCCTGGGGGCTTGGCTGGGAGGTGTGGCTCGACGGCATGGAGGTGACCCAGTTCACGTACTTTCAGGAGGTCGGGTCACTGCCCTGCCGACCCGTTCTCGGCGAGATCACCTATGGCGTCGAGCGGCTGGCGATGTACCTGCAGGGCGTCGAGAACGTCTTCGATCTGGTCTGGGCGCAGGGCCCCGGCTACCGCGTGACTTACGGAGACGTCTATCATCAGAACGAGGTCGAACAGTCGAAGTACAACTTCGAGCTGGCCAGCGTCGACCTCCTCTTCCGTCACTTCGGCGAGTACGAAGCCGAAGCGCGGCGCCTGATTTCCGCCGGTCTGGCGCTGCCGGGTTACGAGATGGTCATGAAGTGCTCGCACACCTTCAATCTCCTCGACGCGCGCGGGGCGATTTCCGTCGCCGAACGGGCGGCCTACATCGGCCGGGTACGTGCACTGGCCCGCGAGGTCGCCCAGGCGTACCTCGACTCCCGCCAGGCGCTCGGCTTTCCGATGTGCCGTCCGGCGATCACGAGTGGGGGGTGCTGAGTGAGCAAGGAACCGGTTCTGGTCGAGCTGCGCACCGAGGAATTGCCGCCGAAGTCGCTCCGTTCGCTCTCGGAAGCCTTTGCCGACGCGATTCTCGTCGCGCTTCGGGCGCAGCATTTCGCGACCACGGACAGCGTCTGCACCGCGTACGCAACGCCGCGGCGGCTGGCCGTGCTGATCAGCGAAGTCGCCGCGCGACAGCCTGACCGCATCGTCGAGCGCAAGGGGCCAGCGGTGAGCAGCGGCCTCGATGCCGATGGCAAACCCGCACGCGCACTCGAAGGGTTCATGCGCGCCGCCGGTGCGAGCTTCGACGAACTCGAACGGACGAACGACGGCAAGGGCGAGTACTTCGTCGTCCGTCGTGCCCACGCCGGAGAGAACCTCGAAGCTCACCTCGCCGAAATCGTTGCCCAGGCGGTGCGCCGGCTGCCCATCCCGAAGCTGATGCGCTGGGGGGATTCCGAGCACCAGTTCGTGCGCCCGGTTCATGGATTGATCCTGCTTCACGGCAGCCGGGTTATCGCGGGCGAGGTACTCGGCCTGAGCAGCGGTCGCACGACGCTCGGTCACCGCTTCCTGTCGACCGGGAAGATCGTCATCGACCGCCCCGAGGCCTACGCGACGAGGCTCGCCGAGGCCAGAGTCATCGCTTCTTTCGCCGAACGCCGGGCGTCGATCGCTACGCAACTCGAAGCCGCCGCTCGACGGATCGATGCCCGGCTCATCCCTGAAGAAGCGCTGCTCGACGAAGTCACCGCACTCGTCGAGTGGCCGGTGGTCCATGTCGGCGAGTTCGAGCGCGAGTATCTCGAGGTTCCCCAGGAATGCCTGGTCCTGACCATGCAGCAGAATCAGAAATATTTCCCGCTGTTCGACGACCAGGGCAAGCTGCTCAACAGGTTCCTGATCGTCTCCAACATGGCCGTCGCCAACCCGACGAACATCGTCAGCGGCAATGAGCGGGTGGTTCGCCCGCGTCTCTCGGATGCGCGATTCTTCTTCGACCAGGACCGGAAGACCGGCTTCGCCAGCCGGGTCATCGAGCTGGGCTCGGTCGTCCATCACCACCGACTGGGTTCGCTGGGCGATCGCGCGCAGCGGATGGGCCGGATCGCGCGGAACATCGCCGAGTACCTCGGCGCCGACGGCAACCTCGCCGAGCGGGCGGCGCTGTTCGCCAAGATCGACCTGCTGACCGACATGGTCGGCGAGTTCCCCGAGCTGCAGGGGATCATGGGCCGCTATTACCTGCTCCACGAAGGCGGCATGCCGGTCGTCGCCGAGGCCATCGAACAGCACTACCGGCCGCGCTTTGCCGGCGACCTGCTGCCGCAAGGCAACATCGCCTGCGCCGCTGCTCTCGCCGACAAGCTCGACCTGCTCGTCGGCTTCTTCGGCATCGGGCAGGTACCGACCGGAGATCGCGACCCCTTCGGCCTGCGCCGTGCCGCGCTCGGCGTGCTGCGCATCCTGATGGAGACACCGCTGCCACTCGACCTCGGCCAATTGATCGACACCACTAGACAGGCGCTGCAGCGCCAGGGAATGGCCCTGGAAACGGACGAGGAGCCGCTGCTCGCTTTCATCTACGAACGTCTGCGCGGCCTGCTCCGGGAGGCCGGACACCCCGCCGACGTGGTCGAGGCCGTGCTGGCCAACCGGCCGAGGCGCATCGACCTGATCCCCGCCAGGCTGTCTGCGGTCACCGACTTCCTCACCCTGCCCGAAGCGCAGGCGCTGGCGGCGGCCAACAAGCGGATCGGCAACATCCTCAGGAAGGCCGAAGCAGTTCCCGCCGAGCCGGACATTGCCCTGCTCGAAGAGGACGCGGAAAAGGCGCTCTTCGAACGTGTCCTGCTGATGACGCCGCTCGTCCGCTCGCACGTGCACAACGAGGACTACGCCGATGCCCTGAAGGTTCTCGCTTCGGTGCGCAGCGAGGTGGACCGCTTCTTCGACGAGGTGATGGTCAACGTCGACGAACCTCTGTTGCGCGCCAATCGCCTCGGCCTACTGAAGGGTCTCTACGAGCAGCTCAACGCGGTCGCCGACATCTCGAAGCTGGCCGTATGAAGCTCGTCATTCTCGACCGCGACGGGGTCATCAACTACGACTCGAGCCAGTTCATCAAGTCGCCCGCCGAATGGCGACCGATCCCGGGCAGCCTCGAAGCGATCGCCCGGCTCAATCAGGCCGGCTATCGCGTCGTCGTGGCCACCAACCAGTCGGGACTCGCGCGCGGCCTGTTCGACATGGACACGCTCAACGCGATCCACGACAAGATGCACCGGGCCGTCCATGCGGCCGGGGGGCGCATCGATGCCATCTTCTATTGCCCGCACTCGGCGGAAATGGGCTGTCGCTGCCGCAAGCCGCAGACCGGGATGTTCGAAAGGATCGCCGGCTGCTTCAACATCGATCTGCCCGGGACACCGTCGGTCGGCGACTCGCTGCGCGACCTGCAGGCGGCCGCCGCGGTCAAGGCGCTGCCGTTGCTCGTGATGACCGGAAAGGGAACGAAGACGCAGGCCGACGGCGGGCTCCCCGAAGGCACGCTGATCTTTCCCGACCTCGCTGCAGCCACCGACTTCATCATTGGTTCGTGATGGCGGCTCTGCGCACCCTGATCTTCATGCCGCCGGCCGTGTTGCTGACCATGCTCTACGGGCTGCTGATCTCGCTCGCCGTGATCCTTCCGATCTCCGTACGCTACTGGCTGCTCGCCGTCTGGCGCTACTGCATCCTCGGCCTCTGCAAGGTTGTCGTTGGCCTGGACTACCGCGTACTCGGGCGAGAGAACATTCCCGCCGAGCCGTCGATCGTCATGTCGAAGCACCAGTCGGCGTGGGAAACCGTCGGCCTGCAGGCGATCTTCCCGCCGCTCGTCTTCGTGCTCAAGAAGGAGCTGATCAGCGTGCCGTTCTTCGGCTGGGCGTTGGCCGCGCTGAAGATGATCGCCATCGATCGTGCGGCCGCCAAGGACGCGTTGAAGCAGGTCTTCGACCAGGGCGCCGAGCGTCTCGCGGCCGGCTACTGGGTGATCATCTTCCCCGAGGGGACGCGTGTCGAGCCGGGTCAGACGTCGCGCTACAAGCCCGGTGGCGCGCACCTCGCCAAACGCACCGGAGCCAAGGTCGTTCCGGTCGCGCTCGACGCCGGCGAGTTCTGGCGGAAGAGCACGTTCGCGATCTCGCCGGGAGTGATCACGGTGAGCATCGGACCACCGATCGACCCGGCCGGCAAGTCCGCGGCGAAGATCAACGCACTCGTCGCCGCATGGATCGACACCGAGATGCAGCGCCTGTCGCCACACCGCTACCCGTCGCGTGCCGATGCCGTTGCCGCCTGAAGCGGTGCGCTCCGCGGCACTACCGCCCGCAGAGATCGCCCGGAGCATCGACCTCGGGGGCCGGAGGGTGCCTTACCTCCTGCGTCGCGCTCCCCGACGGACGATCGGGCTGACCATCGATCACCGCGGTCTGCGCGTCGGCGCTCCGCATCGCGTGACGCTACGCGAAATCGAGTCGCTGATCGCCCGCCACGCCGAGTGGATTAACCGGAAGCTCGACGAGTGGCAGGCGCGCCGCCCACCCGAGCGACTGCAGCTGACCGACGGCCTGTGTCTGCCGGTGCTCGGCAAGCCGGTCACCATCCGCCTCAGACCGGGGAGCAACCGCTGTCTCTGGGACCTGGAGTCGGAGAACCCGACACTGAGCCTCTGCCTGCGCACGCCGGACGACGGCCCGCGCCTGCTCGAACGGACACTGCGCGAGCACGCCCACGCGCTGTTCATTGACCGGCTGGCCCACTACGCGCGGCAAACCGGTGTCGATCCGCCGCGCCTGGCGCTGTCGGCTGCCCGCAAGCGCTGGGGCAGCTGCCACGCGCACAACGGGATCCGCCTGAACTGGCGACTGATCCACTTCCCGCTGCCGGTGATCGACTACGTGGTCGTCCACGAAGTCGCACACCTGCGGGAAATGAACCATAGCCCGCGTTTCTGGTCGATCGTCGCAGAGTTGTACCCCGACTACCCTGTTGCGCGCGCGGCCCTGAAGCAGCACGAAGCGCACTGCCCCCACTGGTAAGGAGAAGAGATGAGGATCCTGCACACGATGATCCGCGTCGGCGACCTCGATCGCTCGCTGGCGTTCTACACGGAAGTCCTCGGCATGCGCCTGCTGCGCCGTCAGGACTACCCGGCAGGGCGTTTTACGCTGGCTTTCGTCGGTTATGGGCCGGAATCCGAGGGCGCCGTACTCGAGCTGACGCACAACTGGGACACCGCCTCCTACGAACTCGGCAGCGGCTTCGGCCACGTGGCCATCGAAGTACCCGATGCCTACGCTGCCTGCGAGCAGATCCGGCAGCGCGGCGGCAGGGTCGTCCGCGAAGCTGGACCGATGAAGCACGGAACGACGGTGATCGCCTTCGTCGAAGATCCCGATGGCTACCGGATCGAGTTGATCCAGCGCAAGAGCTGACCTTCTCCAGCGTCTCTCTCTGCGGCGCGAAAGTCAGTGCCCGTCAGCCACCCCATCGAGCCCGCCGTATCGTGATCATGACCCTTCGACGCTTCGTTTCCCCTTTCCGACGCCTCGCCTCAGCGGTGTCGGTCGGACTGCTCTGCGCGGCTGGCGTCACCGCCGCTGCTGCCGGCGACCTGGCGATCGCGCTGAATTCGGCCGACGGGACGCTGAGCCTGATCGACACCGAGACCTATTCGGTCACCGGCAAGGTCAGCGTCTGCAAGGAGCCACACCACCTGATGCCGACTCCCGACGACAAGTCGCTGATCGTCGCCTGCGCCGCGTCGAACCAGCTGGTCTTCTTCGACCCGCGGACGGGCAAGGAACAGAAGCGCGTGCGCAACATCTCGGATCCCTACCAGCTCGGCTACTCGCCCGACCTGAAGTGGTTCGTCGCCACCTCGCTGCGCCTCGACCGGGTCGATCTCTACGATCCGAACGATTTCCGGCTCGTCGCTCGCCTGCCCGCGCCGAAGACACCCTCGCACCTCGCCTTCGACGACAACAGCCAGTTCGTCTTCGTCACCCTCCAGGATTCGAACCAGATCATGGCGATCGACCTCGCGACGCAGAAGGTCGCCTGGGTGATGCCGGTCGCGGCGACGCCGGCAGGCATCGTGATGTCGCCCGACAACCGCTATCTGCTGGTCGCCTGCATGGGCGAGGGTGTCGTCGAAGTGATCGACTGGCGCGCACGGCAGAGCGTCAGGAAGATCGCCACTGGTACGGCGGCGCACAATCTGCAGCCGAAAGGCGACAAGCGCCATTTCTACGTTTCGAACCGCACCGTCGATGGCAGCATCTCGCTGCTCGACACGCGGACCCTGTCGGTCGTCGAGAAGTACGAAGTTCCCGGAGGGCCCGACGACATGATCGTGCGCGCCGACGGCAAGGAGCTCTGGGCGACCGCACGCTTCGCGCGCAATGTCCAGGTCGTCGACCTGGTCGGCAAGAAGCTCAAGCTCTCGATCCCGGTTGGCAGCTCGCCGCACGGCGTCTTCTTCCTCAACCACGCCGGCCTGCGATGAAACGCGAGGTGGTCCGCTTTGTTGCCGCCGCGATCCTCGCCAGCGGCACGGTCGAGGTCGGTGCGACCGCGGCTGCTCCGCCGGCCTGCAAGGGAACGCTGTATCTGACATTCGACACCGGCAACATGCGCCACGCCGATCTGATCGCTGCGACGCTCGCCAGACATGAGGTCAAGGCGACCTTCTTCCTCGCCCAGGAGAAGACCAGCCGCGGCGATCATGCGCTCGACCCGGCCTGGGCGCCCTACTGGCAGGCGCGCGTCGTTGAGGGCCACGCCTTCGGCAGCCACACCTGGCGCCACGGCAGCTTCCGGGAGGACGTCGGCGACCGGGTGCGCTACCGACTGCTCGACGGACGCAGCGAGATGCTCGATGCGCGTGCGATCTGTGGGGAGCTCAAGGAGCCCGACAGCCGTTTCCGCGAGCTCACCGGGCGCGGCCTCGACCCGCTCTGGCGGGCACCGGGAGGCCGGACGACGGCGAACACTCTGGCCGCTGCACAGGCCTGCGGCTACCGCCACGTCGGCTGGGCAGCGGCCGGTTTCCTCGGTGACGAGCTGCCTTCCGAGGCCTACCCGAACGCCCTGCTCGTACAGCGCGCGCTCGACCGTCTCAGGGATGGCGACATCGTCATGGCTCACCTGGGCATCTGGTCACGCAAGGATCCCTTCGCCCCGATGATCGATCCGCTGATCAGCGGCCTCAAGGCCAGGGGCTTCTGCTTCGCGACGCTCGCCAGCCGCCAATGATCGAAGCACTCGTCGAGGCCTTCGTCGGCGTTCAGGCCTGGCTGCTCGACCGGATTGTCCAGCCCCCGCTGCTCGCGCTGGGACTCGCCAGCCACGTCGAGATGGCTTTCGACGCGATCGAGTTCTTCCTTGCCGGCGTGCTGCAGATCAGCGTCGCCTTCCTGCTGCTGCGCCCGCTCGAGGCGCTGCGCCCGATCGAGGTCTGGCCGGATCGAAGGGCCGTGCGCGTCGACGTGCTGTACTCGCTGCTCGACCGTCTCGGGATCATCCCGCTCTTCGTCTTCGCACTGCTCGCGCCGCTCTTCCTGACCATCGACGGCTGGCTGCGCTTCCACGACATCATTCCCCCGCAACTCGAGGACCTCTTTCCGGGCCTCGAGACCCGGCCCCTGGCAAGTTTCCTCGTCTATCTCGTCGTTCTCGACTTCGCCGAATACTGGCGCCACCGCCTGTCGCACACCTTCGGCTGGTGGTGGGCCCTGCATGCGATTCACCATACGCAACGTCAGATGACCCTGTGGACCGACAGCCGCAACCATCTGCTCGACGACCTGATCGGCGGCGCCTGGTTCGCCGTCGTCGCGCTGATCGTCGGCGTTCCCCCCGGACACTTCGTCGGACTGTTGATCGCCGTGAAGACCGTCGAGAACCTCGCGCACGTCAACGCGCGTCTGTCGTTCGGACGCTTCGGCGAACTCCTCCTGGTCAGTCCGCGCTACCACCGCTGGCACCATGCGCTCGAACTCCCGCCAGGCGACGCCTATCGCTCGGGCTGCAACTTCGCGGTTCTCTTCCCCGTCTGGGACCAGCTCTTCAAGACCCAGTATCGCGGACACGAATTGCCTGCCTCCGGGCTGACCCACGGCCCCCTCCCCGAGTCCGCGGCACGGAGCGGCTTCTGGCGGCAGCAGTGCGAAGGAATCCAGGCCATGGTCGCCGCGCTCGCCGCGCGCCGGACTGCGCCGACCGGGGCCACCGAAGATCATGCTTGACGACGCCCGCTCATTCGCCCTCGCCGCCCACGGTGAACAGAAGTACGGCGACCGACCGTATGCCTGGCACCTCGAGGCGGTCGTCGATCTGCTTGCGCCGTACGGTGTCGAAGCCCAGATACTTGGCTACCTGCACGACGTCGTCGAAGACACGCCGGTGACCGAGCACGAGATCCGCGAGCGCTTCGGCCCGCTGGTCGCCGAATGCGTCGGCCTGCTCACCGACCCGCCGGGAACGACCCGCGCCGAGCGCAAGGCCGGGACATACGCGCGGCTGGCCGGCGTCGACGGGCCACACGAACTCGCGCTGGTCGCCAAGGCTGCCGACCGACTGGCCAACGTGCGCTGCTGCGTCGCCGACCAGCGGCAGGGTCTTTGGGAAACCTACCGCCGGGAACACTCGGCCTTCCGGCAGGCAGCGTGGCGTCCCGGGCTCTGCGACCCGCTCTGGGAGGAACTCGACGCCCTGCTGATCGCCTTGCCGCCGAGCAACGGCCGATGAGCTGCAACCCGCGACCCGCGTGCCGGCCTGTCGCAGAGTCGGCGCGCAACTCCACCGCCAGCGCGATCGCCAGCCGATCCCCCCGACGACCACCGATGCCCGAAACGAAGCCTTCGATGCCCTTCAGCCCGCACGGCCTCGCCGCACTCGCTGTCGTACTCGCGCTCGCCGGCTGTTTCCCCGAACCCGAGAAGGTCGGCGATCTGGCCAAGACTTCGATGCAGCAGAACCTGCAACGCGACCCGCGGTTCAGGGCCGCAGGGGCCGAAGTACTCGCCGTACGGGTGATCAGCGGCAGCGACAAGCGCTTCGAGGCGCTGGCCAGCATTGCCTGCGCCGGAAAGACCCACGAGGTGCCGGTAACCATCGTCGTCGATGGACTGAATCTCGAGTGGTTTGCCGGCGCGGATGCCTTCGCCTTCCTGCCCTCCGGGCAACCGTCGCTTCCCGAACGCATTCCGCGCTAATCGGCTCGCTGCTCGGCGTGGCCCAGCCGTGGCCGTCGGCGGGATTCTTCGCCGGCCCTGGAGTACAATAGCGCCCCTTCAGCAACGCAATGATTTTTCCGAGGTTTCTTCGTGCTCGTCGCCAACAACATCACCATGCAGTTCGGGGCCAGGCCCCTCTTCGAGAACGTCTCGGTCAAGTTCGGCGAAGGCTATCGCTATGGACTGATCGGCGCCAATGGCGCCGGCAAGTCGACGTTCATGAAGATCCTCGCCGGTCAGCTCGAGCCGACGGCAGGCAACGTCGCCAAGGATCCGCAGGAACGGATGGCCTATCTGCGCCAGGACCAGTTTGCCTTCGAGGAACATCGGGTCATCGACGTCGTGATGATGGGCCACGAAGAGATGTGGGCCTGCCTCTGCGAAAAGGACGCGATCTACGCCAACCCGGAGGCCACCGAGGACGACTACCTGCACGCCGCCGAACTCGAGGGGCGCTTCGCCGAGTACGGCGGCTACACTGCCGAGGCCCGCGCCGGCGAGCTGCTGCTCGGCGTCGGCATCCCCGCCAGGCAGCATTACGGACCGATGCGCGACGTCGCACCGGGCTGGAAACTGCGCGTCCTGTTGATCCAGGCGCTGTTTGCCGACCCCGAGATCCTGCTCCTCGACGAGCCGACCAACAACCTGGACATCTCGACGATCCGCTGGCTCGAAAACGTGATCAACGAGCGCAACAGCACGATGGTCATCATTTCGCACGACCGGCATTTCCTCAATCAGGTGTGCACGCACATGGCCGACCTCGATTACGGCAGGATCACGGTCTATCCGGGGAACTACGACGACTTCATGGAAGCCGCCGCGCAGGCGCGTGAACGGCAGCAGAGCGCGAACGCCCGAGCCAGGGAGCGGATCGCCGAACTGCAGGGTTTCGTGCGCCGCTTCTCGGCCAACGCCTCGAAGGCCAGACAGGCGACTTCGCGCCTCAAGCTGATCGAGAAGCTCAAACCCGAGGACGTCAAGCCCTCGTCGCGCCAGTATCCCTGGATTCGCTTCGAATTCGACGACAAGGACAGGCTGCATCGGCAAGCCGTCGAGGTCGAGAACCTTCGCTTCGCCTATCCCGGAAGCGCCCGCCCGATCTTCGACAAGCTCGATCTGGCGCTGAACGGCGGCGACCGGCTGGCGATCATCGGTGAGAACGGCGTCGGCAAGACGACGCTGCTCAGGCTGCTGATCGGTGAACTCCAGCCCCAGCGCGGCAGCATCAAGTGGGCCGAGAAGGCGCGGCCCGGCTATTACGCCCAGGACCATGCGCGCGACTTCGAAAGCGACGCGAGTCTGACCGAGTGGATCGCCGGCTACGCCCGGGCCAACGCGGCCGAAGGCGAGGACCTCGAGACGCTGATCCGCGGCACGCTCGGGCGGCTGCTCTTCTCGGGTAACGAGGTGCGCAAGCCCGTACGCGTCGTCTCGGGCGGCGAGCAGGGGCGGATGATCTTCGGCAAGCTGATGCTCATGAAGCCGAATGTCCTGGTCATGGACGAACCGACCAACCACCTGGACATGGAATCGATCGAGTCACTGAACACGGCCCTCGAGAAATACCGGGGAACGCTGATCTTCGTCTCGCATGACCGGGAGTTCGTCTCATCGCTGGCCACGCGGATCATCGAGATCCGTGTGGACGGCAAGGTCATCGGCTACCCGGGAAACTACGAGGACTACCTGGCCAGCCAGGGCATTTCCTGAACGCCGGCAGCAGCCGGGACGAGGACCGGGCGCGCAGGCCCACCCACCTGCCCGGCAGCCCGCGCGACGCTCGTCAATTGCCGGAGGCTGCGGGCGGCCGCCCGCTCTCGCCGGCCACCGGCTTACCCTCGGCCGCTCGCTTCGCTTCTCGCCTGGCCTGCTCGTTCGCCCGCTTCTCGATCCGGGCCTGCCTCTTGGCCTGCTCGGCCGCTGCGCGCTGCCGCCCCTCCTCGGCCTGCCTGGCCTTGTCGGCGAGTTTTCGCTCGCGCTCGGCCGCCCTGGCCTGCTGCTCGGCGCGGTAGCGCTTGGCGCTCTCCTCCTGCTCGGCTTCGCGCTTTTGATGGTCGACCAGCCGCTGGGCGTCCTCCGCCTCGGCTTCCTGCCGCTTCGCCTCGCGCTCGAAATGACGAGCCGGTTCGTCGATCCGGCGGGCCTCGGCGATCGTTGCCGTGTAGCGCTTCCGGGCCGCCGCCAGGCAGTCGGTGACCAGAAACTTCCGGTAGCACTCGTTCTGCTCGGCCTTGTAGCGGGTCTCCGCCTCGGCACGCAGCGCGTCGGCACGCGCACGCTGCGCATGCGCCTCGTCGAGAGTCGCCGGCACCGGCACTGCCGATTCGCCGGTCTCGGCCTGAACCAGCCACGACGACGTGGCCAGCAACAACGGCAAGAACCACCTGCCAGGATGCATCCCTTCTCTCCTTCCGCGTCTGCCGATCTTGGTGCCTTCCGGCCCGCGCAGCCGGGCCGATCCGGTCAACGAACCAGCCCGGAGGTCGACTGACCGCCAGTACACGCGATCGCGACCACGCGCCAGCCGCTCTCAGTGCACATCGTCACCGCGATCGCGCAGCCGGGCGATCAGGCGCAAGGTCTCGTCGAGACCGATGCCCAACGCGCTCGCCGGAATGCCGACCGGATAGCCCGCGTGCCTGAGGTTCTCGGCCATCAGCTGCCGCTGATCGGCGCTGAACTGCTCGTACAGCGCCGGCTGATCGTTGAGCGCGATGCCCAGGAAACGCTGGTTCTTGAACGAGTAGACCTGCACGTCGGAGATGTCGGCCCACTTCAGCAGGCCGGCACAGACCGACGATGCGTTGTCGAACAGACCGGTCTCGTCGATGATCAGGCTCGGCATTCGCCGGACCAGGCGGGACGTCGCCCGCGCAAAGCAGAGGACGAAGAAGATCACCGCGACGTAGCCGCCGAAAAGGCGGGAAGTCTGCGAGACTTCCGGGTCGAGAATCAGGAACCCACCGATGCCCGCGAGGACGAGGCTCCCGACGGCCATGACTGCGAAGCGCCGTGGATCCGGGTAGATCGTCACCTGCTCCATCGGTACTCCCGAGTGGCTTTGGCGGACCGACGAAGCCGCCCACCGACCGCTCGCACGAGCTTCGCCGAAGATCCCGGCTGCCCAGGCTGCCTTCCCTCGGTGCGACTGGCGCTCATGCACAACGCAGGCCGCACGCTCGGGTCAGCCAGATGGCCATGAAGGGCATCAGCAGGCCGAGAGCGACGGTGATGATCAGCAGCCAGCCGAGCTGGTCATAGTTCGCCGGCGTCGTGAGCTGCGCAGTCAGCGGATCACGGACCTCACGGCTGACCTCGAACAGCTGATTCAGGTACTTTGTCGCCAGTTGTGAGGCCGACAGCGCGAGGTTGCTGAACGAACTCATCACGGCGAAGTAGGTGGCCTTGAGTCTGGCCGGTGCCGAATTGGCGATCCAGGCGAGCATCGGCACCATCGCGATCTGCGAGAGCGGCGAGTCGAAAGCCGTGTCGGCCACGGCGATGAAACGCGCATCGACGAACCCTCCGGTATGTGCCGCCGTCCATTCGTGCAGTCCGTAATACATGCCGACGACCGGTAGCGCGAGCACGGTTCCGACGACCGTCACGAAACCGACGGTGTAGGCAATCGAGCGTTCCCCGATCAGGCGCCTGAAGGCGAGCAGTCCGAACAGTGCCAGCACGCTGCCGATCAACGAGAGGCGAGCCATGAACCCGGCGTCGAAGCCCAGCGCATCGATCATCCACCATGTCTGACCCATCCCGGGATCGGGCGTCGCCCTGAAAACGAAGACGATGATCGACGTGCCGAGCAGCGTCCGCCTCGCCTCGGCATCGAGCGCGCGCATCAGCTTGGCCATCAGCAACACGATCACCGCAAACGAGCCGACGAAGATCAACTCCTGCCCGAACGGCGAGCGCGACAGACCGACGACGAGGCCGATCGCGACGAACAGCGTGCTGCCTCCGAGAATCCACCAGTCAGGACTCGCCGCACCTCCAGGAGGCTGCCGGAGAGCCCGCAGCCGTGCTTCATCGAAACCGTGGGCACGCAGACGCAGTCCCTCCCGCCAGCGAAGGATACGGGCCAGGACGACTCCGACGATCGAGATCAGCGGGATGGTCATCGCGAGCAGATAGACGTTCGCGTAAAGGGCCCCCTTGGCCGGCTGGGCCAGGGGACCGGCGCCCTCGAAGATGAGCACGTTGAGCAGCGCAACACCCAGACCGCCGATGATGTCTGCCATCCGGCCAAGCGCCTGCAGCGTCGTGTTCATCAGGCGCTGTGCCTCTGCCGAAAACGGCTGCCCGGTCGTATCGACCCTGGGCACCGCCTCGACGGTCATGGCGTCAGCCACCACGTCCTGCAGCGCGTAGCCGACCGGACCAATCAGCGACGAAACGACGAACCAGGTCCTCGGTTCCATCACCGCTCCCATGCGGGCCGGTTCGACGATCAGGCCGAACATGATCAGCATGCTCGCCGCGATGACCGCAGCACCAACCCAGACGAGCAGCGCCTTGAAGCGCCAGATCAGGTCGACGAGATGACCGAGCGGCATCTTGAGCGCCCACGGTATGCCGACCCAGAACGCCAGGCCTGCGAGAAAGGCTGGCGAGACGTCCAGATACTCCTTGACGTAGAAGGTGCCGACGATCTCGGTCAATTCCGACGCGCCCGCCGCCAGGTAGATCATCAGCGGCGGCAGGTAAGACCAGCGGAGTTCCCGTCCGAGCTCGAGCACATGGGTCTTGAACCAGCGATCGACGACAGCGAGCAAAGCCTGACTCCATTGGACGCCGAGGATTGGCCTGCCCGGCCAACCCGGGCTCCTCCCGAACGCCCGAAACTGCTTCAACATCGAGCGCTGGCCGGCAAGAGAGGCAGCGCTATTGTGCATCAATCGCACACTTTCGGGGACGCTACGGCGACTCGCGCACGCCAGGCTCATCCGGTCAAATTGCCTAAGCTCCTGGCTTCCTTTATGCTTCGTGCCTCCCACTCGCCGCTGAGCCAGAGGCATGGCCGTTTCGACCAAGACCCCCGAAGAAATAGAGAAGATGCGTCTCGCCGGGCGACTGACCGCCGAAGTGCTCGACTACATCACACCTCACGTCGTGCCGGGGGTCACCACCGCCGACCTCGACCGCCTCTGCCATGACTACATCGTCAACGAGCAGGGCTGCATACCGGCACCGCTGAACTATGCCCCGCCGGGCTACAAGCCCTATCCGAAGGCGATCTGCACGTCGGTCAATCACCAGGTCTGCCATGGTGTCCCCGGCGAAAGGCAACTGAAGAACGGCGACATCGTCAACCTGGACGTGACGGTGATCAGCGACGGCTACCACGGGGACAGCAGCCGCATGTTCCACGTCGGCGAAACGTCGGTGCAGGCCAGGCGTCTCTGTGAGATCACCTTCGAGTGCCTGTGGCTGGGCATTGCGCAGGTCAAAGCCGGAGCCCACCTCGGCGACATCGGCCACGCGATCCAGAGACATGCCGAGAAGGCAGGGTATTCGGTGGTCCGCGAGTTCTGCGGTCACGGCATCGGCGCCAGGTTCCACGAAGAGCCTCAGGTCCTGCATTATGGCCGGCCGCACACCGGACTCCGCCTCGAGCCGGGCATGGTGTTCACCATCGAACCGATGATCAACGCCGGCCGGGCTGCGGTGCGCAGCCTGGCTGACGGCTGGACGATCGTCACCAAGGATCACAGCCTGTCGGCACAGTGGGAGCACACGGTTCTGGTCACGCCAACCGGGTACGAGGTTCTCACGCTCTCTGCGGGCACCCGTGCGAAGCCCGAGTGGGTCGAAGCACCGCGATGACGCTGGTCGCCAGCGAGTGGCAGCCGGCGATCGCCGACTGCCGTTGCCACCTCCGGGCTGGCCAGGCGACGCTCCGCGAACGCTACCTGGCCGACGGCGACGCCCGCCGCCTGCTCGAGCAACGCTGCGAACTGGTCGACGACGTTCTGAGGAAGTTCTGGCAACTTCTCGATCTGCCGGCGTCGCTGGCTCTGGTCGCCGTCGGCGGTTACGGCCGCGGTGAGCTCTACCCCGCGTCAGACGTCGACATCCTGCTGCTTCTGCCCGATCCGCCCGACGGCGAGCTGACCCGACGACTCGAGCAGGCGGTGACCGCTTGCTATGACCTCGGGTTGGAGATCGCCCCGAGCGTGCGGACGATCGCCGAGTGCGTGCATGCGGCCCGAGACGACCTGACGATCCAGACCGCGCTGCTCGAGGCGCGCCTGCTGGCTGGCAACCTGGCCGCGTTTCGCGAAGTCTGCGCGCAGATCCGGGCCGCTCTCGATCCGGTGGTCTTCTTCGAAGCCAAGAAGATGGAGCAGGAGGAGCGCCACCGCCGCTACCAGGATTCACCGTACAGTCTCGAACCGAACTGCAAGGAGGCACCCGGCGGACTACGCGACCTGCAGACGATCGTCTGGATCGCCCGGGCAGCCGGCTACGGCAAGTCCTGGGAGGACCTCGCGCAACACGGCTTCATCACCCACGAAGAGGAAGAACAGCTGCAGCGCAGCGCCAATTTTCTGCAGCGCGTGCGGACCCGCCTGCACATCCACGTCGGACGACGTGAAGACCGTCTGCTCTTCGACTATCAGGCCGCGCTCGCCGAGCAGCTCGGTTTTCTTCCGACCCCGGCGCGCCGGGCCAGCGAAAGGCTGATGCAGGAGTACTACCGGACAGCGAAGAAGGTCACCCAGCTCAACACCATCCTGCTGCAGAACCTTGGCGCGGCGATCTCGCCGCCACCGGACCAGGCACCGCAACCGATCAACGGGCGCTTCCAGAACACGCACGACCTGCTCGACGTGATCGACGAGAATCTGTTCCAGAACGATCCCGGTAAGATCCTCGAAGCCTTCCTGCTGATGCAGCAGCATGCCGAGCTCGTCGGGATGAGCGCACGCACACTGCGCGCCCTGTGGCACGCACGGACGCTGATCGACGAGGATTTCCGGCGCGATCCGGACAACCGCCGTCGCTTCCTCGAGATCCTCCAGCAACCGCGGGGCGTTCTGCACGAGATGCGACGCATGAACCAGTACGGTCTCCTCGGTCGCTACCTGCCGAACTTCGGGAAGATCGTCGGCCAGATGCAGCACGACCTGTTCCACGTGTATACGGTCGACCAGCATTCGCTGCAGGTCTTGCGCAATCTGCGCCGCTTCCTCGCCGACGAATTCACTCACGAGTATCCATTGTGCAGCGAGCTGATCCGTGACTTCCCGCGCTGCTGGGTGCTCTACGTCGCTGCGCTGTTCCACGACATCGCCAAGGGACGAGGCGGCAACCACTCCGAACTCGGGGCCACCGACGCGGCGGCGTTCTGCGCCGAGCACGGACTCGACGAACAGGACAGCAAGCTGATCGTCTGGCTCGTCCGCCACCACCTGCTGATGTCGACGGTGGCCCAGAAGCAGGACATCGCCGATCCGGAGGTCGTCGCGGGCTTCGCGGCGGTCGTCCGGGAAGAGCGGCAACTCGTCGCGCTCTATCTTTTCACCGTCGCCGACATCCGCGGCACCAGCCCGAAAGTCTGGAACAGCTGGAAAGGACAGCTTCTCGAAGAACTCTTCCGCAGCACGTGCCGAAGTCTCCTTGCCGGCGGCCAGCCGCCGTTCCGTCAGGGACTGATCGAAGAACGCCAGCAGGAAGCGCTGCGCCTGCTGCGTTTCTTCGCCTTGCCCGACGCCGTCCATCAACGCCTCTGGAAACAGCTCGATACGGTGTATTTCCTGCGCCATTCGGCCGAGGAGATCGCTTGGCACACCCGGGCGCTGCACTACCGGACACGCGTCGAGCAACCGGTCGTCAAGGCGCGGGTCAGACCACAGGGAGAGGGGCTCGAAGTAATGATCTACACGCGCGACCAGCGTGATCTCTTCGCCCGCCTGGTCGGCTTTTTCAGTCGTGCGGGTTATTCGATCCTCGAGGCGAAGATCCACACCACCCGACACGGCTACGCGCTCGACAGCTTCGTGCTGCTCGACCTGAGCGATCGCGACAATGACCGGGCGATGATCAGCTACATCGAGCACGAACTGACTGCCCGCCTCGCGCGCCAAAGCCCGCCGGAAGCGCCCGGCACCGGCCGTCTCTCACGCCAGGTCAGGCACTTCCCGATTCAGCCCCAGGTGACCATCGAAGCTGACGAGAAGGGAGCGCACCACGTCCTCTCGGTGACTGCCGCCGACCGGCCGGGTCTTCTGTATACAATCGCCATGACTTTGGCCGCACATGGTGCTAATCTACATACTGCAAAGATTAGCACGCTCGGTGAGCGGGTCGAGGATACCTTCCTGATCAGCGGGGCTACCCTCGGCGACACGGCCAGCCGGATCAGGCTCGAGACCGAATTGCTCGAACGCCTCAGGATCTGAGGTTTTCGAGTGTTGTCGGTTGCCCGCCAACTACGGCGAACGCGTGGGCGGGGCCACCGAGCAAGCAAATCGCGACGGATCGGCGGGTGTCGGATTTTTTTACACTTGCCGGAAGGCAAATCCTTCGCAGTGCAGACAGCCCGAAAAAAGCCGATGATTTAGCGCTTTATTTTTCTGGACAAGTGCGCTGGTATAGAAGTTGCTAATTTCTCCAGCAGGAGTGACTCAGGGTTCGGATTCGTCGAACGGCCGGGTAACGAAGCTTTCACCCTGGCCATCCGTGACGGAGTTCGCAGCTTCGCCCCTGCATCAAGAGTATAGTCTTCGCAAACCGGCTCGCCGACGCAACGGAGCCATGGGCAGGAAGTCATTCGGACGTTCGGATTTGTTTGGAGTAATGTCGATGAGCATGTTGGACAGCAGGAACCAGGAGCAGGGAGCCAGCGCGCTGACGGCAGCGGCTCGCGAGGGCAACGGCGTGGAACAGTCTTCGGGTGCTGACCAACGTCGTCGGCGAATGGTCCGGGGGGCAGCGGCATTGGCGCCACTCGTGCTGACGCTGCGCAGCGGCGCGCTGGCTGCCGCATCCTGTACGGGCGTCAAGGTCGGCTCGGCGACGGTGAATTCCAATGCCACGCCTCCCGCAGGCAAGATCAATGCCAGTAACATTGCCCAGGGCGATGTATGCGTGATCCAACCGCTCGACGCCTGCCCCAATGTTTCGGGCAAGGCGGTGACGACCAAGATCGGCGTGGCCAACTACGAGCCGGCGGTGCACGTCCAGCAGGGAGACTACTGGCAGTGCGGCAAGTCCGGCGCCTACCAAGGGCGGACAGTGGCCATCCTGAGCTCGAATTCGCTGAATTCGATGGGCGTCGGCTGACCTGAGGCCGGCTGCTCAGTCCTTGAATGCGACCGGCTGGCGCACCGGCCGGTCACCTTCCGGCGCTGTGCGAATGTAGGTGGATGGGGAACTGCCAGCCCGATCGTGAAGCGTTCGTCCTCGCCGAAGCGGCCCGCTCGTTGATCTGGCAGGCATGGGACGAGGTGTACATCATCTATCAGGCTTCATCGGCCGAAACGCACGTTTTCAACGAAACTACCGCGCTGATCCTGAGGTCGCTCGAGCAGGGTCCGTTACTCGCCGAAGGGACCAGGAACCGGGTCGAAGCGGCGCTGGGCCTGGACCCCGGAGAGCTGGTCGAAGAAGACTTTGCCTTTGCGCTGGCGCGACTCGAGGAACTCGGCCTGATCGACCGCCTTGACCCAGTCTCCCCGGTCGATGATCGTCGGTGACCTCGGCCGGGGAGAGTTCGACAAGCGGCTCGCCGGTCCTGGTCTGCGAGTTCGCTTTGGCCCCTTCAACATCCGTATCGGCTCACCCCTCGACGCGTTTGCAGGTGTTGCCCACCAGCTCTACGCGCCCTACCCGCTCGTCGAAGAGAACGCGCTGATCGACTTCCACGTGCGCATCGCCAGCCCTCGCGGCCTGCGCCGCTGGGTCCGCCGGCAGGCGTGTTTCTCGCTCGACGGTCAATCGCCGTTTGCTCCCTACACGATCGAGCATGCCTTTCCGGCCGTCGAGTGGGGAATCAACTGGTGCATCGCGACCCGCGCACATCACCTGCTGATGCTCCATTCGGCGGTCGTCGAGCGCGATGGTCTGGCGATGCTCTTCCCGGCGTCGCCCGGCGACGGCAAGTCGACGCTGTGCACGGCGCTGGTCCACTCGGGCTGGCGACTGCTTTCCGACGAGTTCGGGCTCATCCGGCCAGAGGATGGCCTGCTGCTGCCGTTGCCGCGGCTGATCCCGCTGAAGAACGAGTCGATCGAGGTCATTCGCCGCTTTCGGCCAGAAGCATTGATCGGTCCGGCTTTCTACAATACGCGGAAGGGCACGGTCGCGCATGTCAGGCCGCCGGTCGACAGCGTCCAGCGCGCAGCAGAGACGGCACGACCCCGCTGGTTCGTCTTCCCGCGCTGGATCGCGCACTCCCCGCTCGATCTCCAGCCGATGTCGAAGAGCCAGGCCTTCCTGATGGTCGCCAGCAACGCGTTCAACTACGAAGTCCTCGACGAGACCGCCTACCGCCTCGTCGCGCAGATGGTCGCGCAGAGCGACTGCTACTCGCTCTGCTACTCCGACCTCGACGAGGCACTCGCGGCGCTCGATGAACTGAGCCGGAGCTCGCGTGACGAGTAGCGGCACGGCCAACCGGCAGGCCAACCGCCTGCTCATCGAGGCTATCCGCTCGCCCGACGTGCTCACCGCGCTGCGGCCCGACGAATGGGAACTGCTCGTCCGCGTCGCCCGCCGCGCCCGGCTGCTCGGGCGCATCGATTCGGAAGTCCGACTCGCCGGGGTCGACGAATGCGTACCGCCGTCTGCCGCTGCCCATCTGAGAGCGGCGCGAAACGTCATCGCGCATCGCAAGACGTTGGTCAGCTGGGAGGTCGATCGTCTGCTCTGGGCGCTCAGGGGCGTCGACCAGCCGCTGATCCTGCTCAAGGGGACGGCGTATCTTCTGGCCGGACTCCCACCCGAGCGCGGCCGCATTTTCGCCGACGTCGATCTGCTGGTCCCCGAAGACGGCCTCGGCGAGATCGAGGAGCGACTCGTCGCCAGGGGCTGGTCGAGGATTCAGATCGACCCTTACGACGACCGCTATTATCGCGTCTGGATGCACGAGATTCCGCCGCTTCGTCATTACGAACGGGGCACCGAGATCGATCTGCACCATCGCCTGCTGCCGCGCACCAGCCGGCTCAACTCTGACCCAGCCCCGCTGTTCGCGGCTGCCCAACCGCTCGCGAACCCGCGGCTCCGTGTGCTCGCCCCGCCGGACATGGTTCTCCACGCGCTGGTCCACCTGTTTCTCGAGGGTGATCCCGACGAAGGTCTGCGTCTGCGCGATCTCGTCGATGTCCATGATCTGCTGACCCACTTCTCCGGGCAACCCGGCTTCTGGGATCAACTCGTGCGCAAGGCGGGTGATCTGGGCTTTGCCCGCCCATTGTTCTACGGCCTGCGCGCGGCAGAGCGCCTGTTCGCGACCCCGGTTCCTCGGGAAGTTCTCGGCGGGCTTCGCCGAGTGTCGCCGCCATGGCCGCTGCGCGCGCCGATGGAGAAGCTGATCGACCTCGCACTGCTTCCCGGCCACCCCGACCATCCGCTGACGCGGGCCGGCCTGGCGCGCTGGCTGATCTACGTCCGCGCGCACTGGCTGCGCATGCCGCCCTTGCTGCTCGCGCGACACCTGTCGCGCAAGACCTGGCTGCGCTTTCGCGGAGCCCGGAAGCGGATCGACCTGGCGCAGCTCGACCTCAAGCAGCAGTAGACGCCGGCCCGGCCGACCCGGCGAACCTGCACGACGGCCTGCGCAGTCGTCTGCGAACTCACCCGGGTCATGCCGAAAAGCCTGGCCAGCGCCTTCCAGCGGGCGATATACTGTAATCTTGTACAGTTATTTTGTGTCGACGTGCTTCCCGCTTACGCCGAACTGCACTGCTGCTCGAATTTCTCGTTCCTGCGCGGCGCCTCACACCCCGAGGAACTGGTCGAACGCGCCCATGTGCTCGGCTATAGCGCGCTGGCGATCACCGATGAAGCGTCACTCGCGGGAATCGTCCGCGCGCACAAGGCGGCCAGCGCGATCGGCCTGAAGCTGATCGTCGGCGCCGAATTCCGCGTCGGCGCCGGCCGCAAAGAAAGCGCCCGGCTGGTCCTCCTGGCCCGGAACCGTTCCGGATATGGCAACCTCTCGGCGTTGATCACGCTGGCTCGGCGGCGCTCGCCGAAAGGCGAGTACCGGCTGTGGCGCAGCGACTTCGAAAACCCCGGCTCATTCCCGTCGGGCAGCGGCGCCCTCCCCGACTGCCTGGCGCTGTGGATACCAGACGGCGGAGCGACTCCCGACGACGTGCATTGGCTCGCCGAACGCTTTCCAGGGCGTGCCTGGCTGGCGGTCGAACTGCACTGTGGTCCCGACGACGCCACGCGTCTGGCCACGCTGCGCGAACTCGCCCGGGCGAGCCATCTGCCGGCCGTCGCCGCCGGCGATGTGCACATGCACCTGCGCGCCCGTCGGCCGCTGCAGGACACACTCACCGCGATCCGCCTCAGGACGACCGTCTTTGCCGCCGGTCATGCTCTGTTCGCCAACGGCGAGCGTCATCTGCGCACCCGCCTGCGCCTGGGGCGCCTCTACCCTCCCGAGTTGCTCGCCGAAACCCTGCGCATCGCCGAGCGCTGCGACTTCTCGCTCGACGAGCTGCGCTACGAGTACCCCGACGAAATCGTCCCCGACGGACTGACTCCTTCGGCCTACCTGCGCGCCGAGGTCGACAGGGGCCTGCAGCGGCGCTACGCCGGAGCGGTGCCTGCCGGCGTGCGCGAGCGCGTCGAGCACGAACTCGCGCTGATCGCTGATCTCGCCTACGAGCCGTACTTCCTGACGGTTTACGACATCGTCAATTTTGCACGCAGCCGCAACATCCTCTGCCAGGGTCGCGGCTCGGCCGCGAATTCGGCCGTCTGCTACTGCCTGGGCATCACCGAGGTCGATCCGGCGCGCTCGAATCTGCTTTTCGAGCGTTTCATTTCGCGCGAACGCGGCGAACCGCCGGACATCGACGTCGATTTCGAACACGAACGGCGGGAAGAAGTCATCCAGTACCTCTACCGCCGCTACGGCCGCGAGCGCGCCGCGCTGGCCGCCGCAGTGGTCACTTACCGGACGCGCGGCGCGCTGCGCGACGTCGGCCGGGCGCTCGCTTTCGGCAACTCGCAGATCGCTGCGCTGACCGCCTCACTCGCCTGGTGGGACAGGCGCGAGCAACTCCCCGACCGGCTGCGTGCGGTCGGCCTCGATCCGGACGCGCCACGGGTCGCCAGGTGGCTGGCGCTGGCCGACGAACTGCGCGGCTTCCCGCGCCACCTCTCGCAGCACGTCGGCGGCTTCGTCATCTCGCGCGGCCCGCTGGCCCGCCTCGTTCCACTCGAGAACGCGGCGATGCCCGAACGCACGGTGATCCAGTGGGACAAGGACGACCTCGACGCACTCGGCCTGCTCAAGGTCGACATCCTCGCCCTGGGCATGCTCTCGGCGATCCATCGCGCGCTCGACCTGATCGGCCGCCGGATCGACGAGGTTCCCGCCGAAGACCCGGCGGTCTATGAGATGATCCGCGCCGCCGACACGGTCGGCGTCTTCCAGATCGAATCGCGCGCGCAGATGGCCATGCTGCCGCGCCTCCAGCCACGCCACTTCTACGATCTGGTGATCGAGGTGGCGATCGTCAGACCTGGCCCGATCCAGGGAGACATGGTCCATCCCTACCTGCGCCGCCGGCATGGCCGCGAAGCGATCGAAGCGATGCGTCCGGAAG
This sequence comes from Accumulibacter sp., assembly GCF_023806625.1. Lineage (GTDB taxonomy): Bacteria > Pseudomonadota > Gammaproteobacteria > Burkholderiales > Rhodocyclaceae > Accumulibacter. The sequence continues at coordinate 1,243 of NZ_JAMTDX010000062.1, read as the reverse complement.
TGGCCGCGGTTCTCGGGCGCACCTGCGGCGTGCCAATCTTTCAGGAGCAGGTCATGCAGCTTGCCGTCGCAGCGGCCGGCTTCACTCCCGGCGAGGCCGACCAGTTGCGCCGGGCGATGGCCGCCTGGCGGCGCAAGGGTGGCCTCGAACCCTTCGAGGAAAAGCTGATCTCCGGCATGCGCCAGCGCGGGTACGACGAAGCTTTCGCGCAGCGCATCTTCGCGCAGATTCGCGGCTTCGGCGAATACGGCTTCCCCGAATCGCACGCCGCATCGTTCGCCCTGCTCGTCTATGTCTCGGCCTGGCTCAAGCGCCATCACCCGGCGGCGTTTCTCTGCGCACTGCTGAACAGCCAGCCGATGGGTTTCTATTCGCCGTCGCAACTCGTCCAGGACGCTCGCCGGCATGGCGTCGAGGTCCGCCCGGCGAGCGCCTGCCGCAGTGCCCGGGAAGCCCGGCTCGAAGATACCTCCCCACCCGCTGCCGGCCCGGCCGTCCGCCTCGGCCTGTCGGCCATCGGCGGACTCTCCGAGGCAGCCGCCACGCGACTCGTCGCCGCCCGCGCCGAGCGCGCCTTCGTCAGCATCGCCGACCTCGCTGCCCGGGCACGGATCGCCCGCCACGACCTCGATCGGCTCGCCGCTGCCGGGGCGCTGGCCGACCTGGCCGGTCATCGCCGCCAGGCCGTGTGGATCGCTGCCGGAATTGCCGTGCAGGCCGATCTGCTGAGCGACAGCGTTCCGCCCGAAGCGGCTGTCGAATTCGACGCGCCCGGCGAGGCCGAAGAGCTGATCGCCGACTATGCGACGACCGGCCTGACGCTCGGCCGCCACCCGCTGAGTCTGCTGCGTCGCCGGCTCGCCGCGCAGCGTTTCCTGTCGGCCAGCGAACTCAACGGGGCCGCCGACCGCCAGATCGCCCGGGCGGCCGGAATCGTCACCTGCCGCCAGCGGCCGGGGACGAGCAGCGGTATCGTCTTCGTCACCCTCGAGGACGAAACCGGACTGGCCAACGTCGTCGTCCACTCGCGGCTCGTCGAGAAACAGCGCCGGGAGCTGCTCGGCGCGCGCCTGCTCGGTGTCTTCGGGCAGGTCCAGCGCGAAGGAACGGTCGTCCATCTCGTCGCCGGGCGCCTCGTCGATCTCTCGGCGCTGCTTGGACGACTGCCGACGAGCAGCCGCGATTTCTGCTAGCCCGAACTTTGCCCACTGTGCCGACGTAGTGGGCTGAATTGGCTGGAGAA
>NZ_JAMTDX010000061.1 GCF_023806625.1 Accumulibacter sp. | reverse complement strand
ACACCTGCTTCGCAGGCGCCGCCGGCGCGAATCGCCAGGCCAGGCGCGGACGGTCAGAGGAGAAGCGCAGCGACTGTGCGCTGGTCTGCGCGCCACGTTGCGCACCGCCTGGGCAATATCCGCGTGAAACGGGCGTTCACGCCTACAGAGTCCGATCCGCCGGAAGTCGTCCTCGACGAGCCGCACGAAGTCACGCGAAGCGTCCGGGTCGCCGCGCAGCTACACCTCGATCAGCCCGGATTCTTCGTCGCACACGCCGGGGCCGACTCCCTCATCCGGAGTACACCCTACGCCGACCGGCGAGCAACCGACGGATTCTCGCGCTACAGTAGCGGTGGAAAGCGGTCGACGTCGCCAACGCCCGCCGATGGCGCAAGATGAGCTTGGCCACCTGGCAGGCATCCGGCACAGACGACGCCTCGCCGCCGGCGGGCTCCCGCGGTTGAGCACGAAGTCGGGCGCAGGCGAGATCGCCACTGCCTTGCCCGCGAAGCCCAGGAATCCGCCTCGTTCCGCTTTCCCGTCCGACTCCTCGACTGCTCCGTCTGCCGATGCCCCACCTGCCGCCTGGGCCCACGATGTACGTCCTCTGGGCGGGCTGTTCGATCGGCTTCGCGCTGATCGTCGCCGGCCTGTCGCCCGAGAGCGTCACGCGCATCCTTGTGCTCGGCTTCCTCGCCGGGCAGCTGCTTGCCCTACCGCTACTCGGACGCTTCCTTCCCCGCTCCTCGCCACGCCACCGCTTCGTCGTGCTGGCCATGTTCCTCGCCGCCGCCGTCGAAGGCTTCCACATGATCTCGAGCCCGGTCTTCGCGTCGCTGATCGTGACCCGCGCCACCCCGCCGGCTCAAGCGCTCGCCAACTACGCGCTCGACCTGCTGTTCACTCTCCCAGCGTACTTGGTCATCTTCACGGTCATCTGGCTGTTCATCTCGCGCCACCACTTCCCGCTCTGGGCCTACGTTCTGATCGTCGGCTTCGCGCAGACCATCGGTGACGGTGGCCTCTTCTACTTCGCCGGGGCACCCGCGATGCTCGCCTTCCTGCCGTATCCGATGTCCAACTATCACGCGATAAACGTGCTCCCGTTCCTCGCGGTACGCGGCAGCCTGCGCTCGATCCGACCGCTCACCGCCCGGAGCTACCTGGTGATCCCGGTGATCGTCGCTGCCTACCTGGCGAGCGGGGCCCTGATCCGGGCGGTCGGCCGCCTCTCCGAGTTCGAGTAGCCGGTTGGTCGTCATCCCGACCCGCATCGTCGCCTTCGTGCTGCCGTTGACGACGCGAACTTGACGCAGCTGGGCGACGTCTTGGCAATTTCTTGATGCCGCACCGGCTATCCTTCAGCGTGTCTCAACCCCCCTGAAGGGACCTCGCTATGGACCTGCTCTACGTTCTGGTGACCGTCGGCTTCTTCGCGCTGACCGCCGGCCTTGTCTCTTTCTTCGAAAAGCTCCGGGGACCACGATGAATCCGCTCTACGCGATCGCGCTGGCCGCGGCCACCGGCGTTCTCGCCTACCTGGTCGCCGTCCTGTTCTACCCGGAGGACTTCTCATGACCGGCAACGGCATTCTTCAGCTGGTGCTCTACGTCGTCAGCCTCCTGGCACTCGCCTGGCCACTCGGTGCGTACATGGCGCGCGTGTATGAAGGCAGGATTCCAGTCTTCATGGCCTGGCTGCGGCCAGTCGAACGGGCCGTCTGCCGCCTGGCCTCCGTGCGCGACGACGACGCGATGCCCTGGACGCGCTACGCGATCGCCCTGCTGGTCTTCAACCTGCTCGGAGTCCTCACCGTCTTCGCCTTGCAGCGGCTGCAGGAGATCCTGCCTCTCAACCCCGAAGGGCTGGCTGCGCCTGCCTCAGACCTGGCCTTCAACACCGCCGTCAGCTTCGCCACGAACACCAACTGGCAGGCTTACGCCGGCGAGTCGACGATGAGCTACCTGACGCAGATGTTCGGCCTTGGCGCTCAGAACTTCCTCTCGGCGGCCAGCGGCATGGCCGTCCTCGTCGCCCTTGCCCGCGGCTTCGTGCGCCGCGAAGCGACGGCAATCGGCAATTTCTGGGTCGATCTGCTGCGTTCGGTGCTGTATATCCTGTTGCCTCTGTCGATCGCCCTTGCGCTGGCGCTTGTCGGCCAGGGCGTCGTACAGACCTTCGACGGCCATGCGACGATCGAACTCGTCGAACCGGTCGGGTTCGAGCAAGCGAGACTCGGCCCCGATGGCCAGCCGATTCGGGACGCGCAGGGACAGCCGGTCATCGAGCGATCTGTGACGCGGGAGCAGACGATCGCCGTCGGGCCGGTCGCTTCGCAAATCGCCATCAAGCAGCTGGGGACCAACGGCGGCGGCTTCTTCAACGCCAATTCGGCGCACCCCTTCGAAAACCCGACGCCGCTGGCGAACTTCCTCGAGATGCTGTCGATCCTGCTGATTCCGGCGGCGCTGTGCATCACCTTCGGCATGTTGGTCGGCGACAGGCGCCAGGGCGCCACGCTGCTCTCGGCAATGACCCTGGTCTTCGTCGCCCTGCTCGCCGTCTGCGTCTGGGCCGAGCAGTCAGGAAACCCGCTCTTCGATCGCCTCGGTGTCGATACCCGGGCCTCGGAACTGCAGGCCGGTGGCAACATGGAGGGCAAGGAGACCCGCTTCGGCGTCGTCGCTTCCGCAGTCTGGGCGACGGCGACGACGGCCGCGTCGAATGGCTCGGTCAGCGCGATGCACGACTCGTTCACGCCGCTCGGCGGGCTGGTCCCGATGTGGCTCATGCAACTCGGCGAAGTGATCTTCGGCGGAGTCGGCTCCGGGCTCTACGGGATGATCGTCTTCGCACTGGTCGCCGTGTTCGTCGCCGGGCTGATGATCGGGCGCACGCCTGAATACCTGGGCAAGAAGATCGAGGCCTTCGAAGTGAAGATGGCCGCCGTCGCGATCCTCGTGCCACCGTTGCTGGTGCTCGTCGGGACGGCAGTCGCCGTGGTCACCGACGCCGGCCGGAGCGGCATCGCCAACCCGGGCGCGCACGGCTTCTCGGAAGTCCTCTATGCGTTCTCGTCGGCGGGCAACAACAACGGCAGCGCCTTCGCCGGGCTGTCGGCGAACACGCCCTTCTACAACCTTCTGCTCGGCCTGGCGATGCTCTTCGCGCGTTACTGGCTGATCGTCCCGGTTCTCGCCATCGCCGGCTCGCTGGCCGCCAAGAAGTCGGTCCCCACGGGCGCCGGCACGCTACCGACGCACACCCCGCTGTTCGTCCTGCTCCTGATCGGCACGGTGATCGTCGTCGGAGCGCTGACCTTCCTGCCGGCCCTGGCTCTCGGACCGATCGTCGAGCACCTGCAGATGATCGGCAGCCACTGAGGAACTTGCCCATGAAAACGACTCCATCGCTTTACGACCCGCGCCTGCTCCGCGAAGCCGTGGTCGAATCCTTCCGGCGCCTTTCGCCTCGGCATCAGGTCCGCAACCCGGTGATGTTCGTCGTCTGGCTCGGCAGCCTGCTGACCAGCGGGCTGTACATCCAGGCGCTGTCCGGTGACGGCGAGGCACCGGCCGATTTCATCCTGGCGATCAGCCTCTGGCTGTGGTTCACGGTGCTTTTCGCCAACTTCGCCGAAGCCATCGCCGAAGGACGCGGCAAGGCCCAGGCGGCCGCGCTTCGCGGCCTACGCCAGACCGTGTGGGCCAACAGACTCGACGAGCCGCACTACGGCGCAAAGACACACAGCCTGCCGTCCGGCGATCTCCGGAAAGGGGACGTCGTCGTGGTCAGCGCGGGCGAAGTCATCCCGGGAGACGGTGAGGTCATCGAAGGTGTCGCTTCGGTGGACGAGTCCGCGATCACCGGCGAATCCGCTCCGGTGATCCGCGAGGCAGGCGGCGACTTTTCGGCGGTCACCGGCGGAACACGGGTGCTGTCCGACTGGCTGGTCATCCGCATCGCGGCGAATCCCGGCGAAACCTTCCTCGACCGGATGATCGGCATGGTCGAGACGGCGAAGCGCCAGAAGACGCCCAACGAGATCGCGCTGACGATCCTCCTCGTCGCGCTGACCATCGCCTTTCTGCTGGCCACGGCGACCCTTCTGCCATACTCGCTGTTCAGTGTCGAAGCCGCTGGCAGCGGCTCGCCGATCACCGTCACGGCGCTGGTCGCGCTGCTCGTCTGCCTGATTCCGACGACGATCGGCGGTCTGCTGTCGGCGATCGGCGTAGCCGGGATGAGCCGGATGATGGGGAAGAACGTCATCGCCACCTCGGGTCGGGCGGTCGAGGCCGCAGGCGATGTGGACGTGCTGCTCCTCGACAAGACCGGAACGATCACCCTCGGCAATCGCCAGGCGGCGACGTTCGTCCCCGCACCGGGGCTCAGCGAAGCGCAACTGGCCGAGGCCGCGCTCTACGCGTCTCTCGCCGACGAAACGCCCGAAGGCCGCTCGATCGTCCATCTGGCCAAGGAAGTCCTTCATCAGCGAGGTCGCGACATCCAGCCCGAAGGCGCCAGTTTCGTACACTTCACGGCGCAGACTCGGATGAGCGGTATCGACTGGCAAGGCAGGAGCATCCGCAAGGGAGCAGCGGAAGCGGTCAGGGCCTACGTCCGCGAACTCGACGGGATCTGGCCACCGGCCGTACAGAAGGCGGTCGACGACCTCGCCCGCCAGGGATCGACGCCGCTCGTCGTCGCCGACGGGAGCGGCGTGCTCGGCACCATCGAGTTGAAGGACGTCGTCAAGGGAGGGATCCGCGAGCGATTCAGCGAACTCCGCCGGATGGGCATCAAGACGGTGATGATTACCGGCGACAACCGGCTGACCGCGGCGGCGATCGCCGCAGAGGCGGGGGTCGACGACTTTCTCGCCGAGGCCACACCCGAAGCCAAGCTCAGGCTGATCCGCGAGTATCAGGCCGAGGGACGCCTCGTGGCGATGACCGGCGACGGCACGAACGATGCGCCGGCTCTGGCGCAAGCCGACGTCGCCGTGGCGATGAACACGGGCACCCAGGCGGCGAAGGAAGCCGGTAACATGGTCGACCTCGACTCGAACCCGACCAAACTGATCGAGGTCGTCGAGACCGGCAAGCAGATGCTGATGACCCGCGGCGCACTGACCACGTTCTCGATCGCCAACGACGTCGCCAAGTACTTCGCGATCATTCCGGCGGCCTTCGCGTCGACCTATCCGGCGCTCGGCGCGCTCGATGTCATGGGCCTGGCGAGCCCGGATTCGGCAATCCTCTCGGCGGTGATCTTCAACGCGCTGATCATCGTCGCCCTGATCCCGCTGGCCCTAAGGGGCGTCGCCTACCGGCCGCTCGGTGCCGCCGCCATCCTGCGCCGCAACCTGCTCGTGTACGGTCTTGGCGGCCTGGTCGTTCCTTTCATCGGCATAAAGCTCGTCGACCTGGCGCTGGTCGGCCTGCATCTCAGCTGAGGAGTCCGTCATGCTCAACGAGCTCAAACGCGCTTTGGTGATTCTTGGCGTTCTGTCGGCGCTGACAGGAATCGCTTATCCGGCGCTGGTCACCGGCGTCGCGCAGGCGTTTTTCCCGGCACAGGCCAACGGAAGCCTGATCGAGCGGGACGGCAAGTACGTCGGGTCCCGGCTGATCGGTCAGTATTTTGTTGATCAGCGCCACTTCAGCGGCCGGCCGTCGGCCACGGCACCGATGCCGTTCAACGCCGCTTCCTCGAGCGGGTCGAACCTCGGGCCGCTGAACCCGGCGCTGGAACAGACGGTGATCGCGCGTATCGAGGCGCTCCGGGAGAGCGACCGAGCACAGACGGCTCCGCTTCCGGTGGATCTGGTCACCTCCTCGGCGAGCGGCCTCGATCCGCAGATCAGCGTCGCCGGAGCGCTGTGGCAGGTGCCCCGCGTCGCCCGCGCACGCCATCTGCCGGAGCAGACGGTTCGCGAGCTGGTTCTGGCCCGGACCGAAGGCCGGCAGTGGGCCATTTTCGGCGAGCCGCGCGTCAATGTGCTGCTCTTGAACCTGGCCCTCGACGAGGTCGCCGCCGAGACCGCGTCGCGACCGCCAGGCGGCAGGGACCGCGGGCCGGGAGACGACGGGTGACGACCGGAGAAGCTCGTCGACCCGATCCGGACGAGCTTCTCGCCCGGCTGGAAGCCGACGCCGCGCAGTCGCGACGCGGGAAGCTGAAGATCTTCTTCGGCGCCAGTCCGGGGGTCGGCAAGACCTACGCGATGCTCGTCGCCGCGAGGACGCTCGCTGGACAGGGGGTGGACATCGTCGTCGGCGTCGCCGAGACGCATGGCCGGCCGGAAACCGCTGAACTGATCCGCGGGCTCGCAACGCTGCCGCCGCGAATCGTCGACTACAAGGGACATCAACTCCTGGAATTCGACCTCGACGCCGCGCTTACGCGCGCACCGCGGATCGTTCTGGTCGATGAACTCGCGCATTCGAATGCGCCCGGCGCGCGCCATCCGAAGCGCTGGCAGGACGTCGAGGAACTGCTGGCCGCTGGAATCGACGTGTTCACCACCGTCAATGTCCAGCATCTCGAGAGCCTCAACGACGTCGTCGGCGGGATCACCGGGATCAAGGTCCGGGAAACCCTCCCCGACCACGTGTTCGACGACGCCGACGAGGTCGTGCTCGTCGACCTGCCTCACGAGGAACTGCTGCAGCGCCTGAAGGAAGGCAAGGTCTACCTCGCGCAGCAGGCCGAGATCGCCGTCCACAACTTCTTCCGCAAGGGCAACCTGCTGGCGCTGCGGGAGCTCGCCCTGCGCCGGACGGCCGACCGCGTGGACGTCGAGGTCCAGGCGTATCGGCGCGAACAGTCGGTGGCCACGGTGTGGCCAACCCGGGATTCGCTGCTCGTCTGCGTTGGGGCCGGAGTCGGCAGCAAGCGGCTGGTGCGCGCAGGGGCACGCCTCGCGGCGCAGCTCGACGTTCCGTGGCACGCCATCTACATCGCCACGGCGAAGCTCCAGCACCTTCCGGAGGGCGCCCGCGCGCGCATCCTGCGCACGCTCAAGCTGGCCCAGGACCTCGGGGCGACGACCGCCAGCCTGTCGGGCGACGACCCGATCGCCATTGCGACCGCTTACGCCCGGGAGCACAACCTCGGCAAGGTGGTGGTCGGGCGCGAAACCGCGAGGCTGTGGCCGTGGCAGCGCAGCTTTGCCGAGCGCATCGGCAAGAGCGCTCCGGAACTCGAGGTGATCCTCGTCGCCCGCGAAGGCGAAGATCGCTTCGCTGGCGCGAGCGAGGCGTCCAGCGCGCCCACCGGGCGAAGCGCAGTGCGGCCGTGGCACGGCTATCTGTGGGCCTGTGCCGGCGTCGCGCTGGTGACGGTCGCCGCAACGCCACTCCTGCCGCACCTCGATCTGGCGAACATCGTCATGCTTTTCCTCTCGCTCGCCGTCGTCGTCGCCTACCGCTTTGGCCGCGGTCCGGGTGCGCTCACCGCGGTGCTTTCCGTCGCCGCTTTCGACTTCTTCTTCGTCCAGCCGCGTCTCTCGTTCGCGGTCAGCGACTTCCAGTACCTGCCGACCTTTGCCGTCATGCTCGTCGTGGCGCTGCTGATCGGTCAGCTGACCGCGAGGCTGAAGTTCCAGGCGGCCGTTGCGCTGAGCCGGGAGCAGCGAATCCGGGCCCTCTTCGAGATGACCCGCGAGCTGGCCAGTGCGCTGGCCGTCGAACAGATCGCCGAGATCAGCCAGCGCTTCGTCCGCCGGGTCTCCGGCGCGCGGTCAACACTCCTCGCCCTGGATACCGCCGAGCGTCTGCACGAGGTCGGCAGCGAAGCACTGTCGGAAATCGACCTGGGCATCGCCCACTACGCGCTCGAGCACAACGAACCGGCGGGCTGCTCGACCTCGACGCTGCCGTCGGCAACCGCACTCTATCTGCCGCTGAAGGCCCCGATGAGAACGCGCGGCGTTCTCGTCCTGGCCCCCGAGAGAGAAGGATGGACCGTCAGTCCGGAACAGCAGCGCCTGCTCGAAACGAGCGCCGGCCTGATCGCGATCGCCCTCGAGCGAGTCCATTTCATCAGCGTGGCCCAGGAGACGCTGTTGCGCATGGAATCGGAGCAGCTGCGCAACTCGCTGCTCTCGGCGCTCTCGCACGACCTGCGCACCCCGCTGACGGTCCTCCACGGTCTCGCCGAATCGCTGAACCTGGCCGGTCCCCCGCTGCCGAGGGCGCAGGCCGACATCGCTCAGGCCATTCGGGACGAGGCCTTGCGCACCAGCGTGCTGGTCAGCAACCTGCTCGACATGGCGCGCCTGCAGAGCGGCGAGGTCAGCGTCAACCGGGAGTGGCAACCGCTCGAGGAAGTCGTCGGGGTGGCACTGCAATCGCGCGCCAGCGGTCTTGCAGGTCACACGGTGAACATCCGCCTGCCCGCCGATCTGCCGCTGATGTACTTCGACGCGATCCTGATGGAACGGGTCTTCTGCAACCTGCTCGAGAACGCCGCGAAATACACTCCGCGGGGCAGCGTGATCACCGTCTCGGCACGCCGTCACAGCGACCGGGTCGAGATTCTCGTCGAAGACAATGGCCCCGGGCTGCCCCCGGGCAAGGAAGAGACGCTGTTCGCCAAGTTCGCGCGAGGGAAGAGCGAATCCTCGGTGTGCGGTGTCGGCCTCGGGCTGTCGATCGTTCGCGCCATCGTCGAGGCGCACGACGGTACGATACGCGCCGAGAACCGGCACGCCGGGGGCGCGCGGTTCATCATTTCCCTGCCCGCGGGCAGCCCCCCAGAGGTTCCGGAGGAGGAAGCCGCATGTTGACCCAGACCAGGCGCAGTGTCGTGGTCATCGAGGACGAAGCACAGATCAGGCGCTTCGTGCGCACCGCACTCGAGGCCGATGGCTTTGCGGTCAGTGAAGGGGAGACCGCCGGGCGCGGTCTGATCGAAGTCGGCACACGCCGCCCCGACCTGGCGATCATCGACCTCGGACTTCCGGACCGTGACGGTGTCGACCTGATCCGCGAGATTCGCACCTGGTCCACGCTGCCGATTCTGATCCTCTCGGCGCGAACGCTCGAGGGCGAGAAGGTGCGCGCCCTCGACGCCGGCGCCGACGACTACCTGACCAAACCGTTCGGCATCGCCGAACTGAGCGCGCGAGTCCGCGCGCTGCTTCGCCGGTCAGCCCATTCGGCAGCGGGCGACGAACCCCGGATCACGCTCGGCGACCTGACTGTCGACCTGGTCAGCAGACAGGTCTGGCGAGACGGAGTGGAGATCCACCTGACACCGATCGAATACCGGCTTCTCGCCCAACTCGTCGCCAACCTCGGGCGCGTCGCGACGCACCGTCAGCTGTTGCGCGAGGTCTGGGGACCGAGTCACGCCGACGACACCCACTACCTGCGGGTGTACATGGCCAGCCTGCGACGCAAGATCGAGGCGGATCCGAACCTGCCCCGGCACATCCGCACCGAGCCCGGGGTCGGCTACCGCCTGCTCGATCAGTGAATCCCACCCTGGGGCGAGAACGGGCCTGGCCACGAAGTTTGCCAAGCCCGATCGCTTCGCCGGCAAGGCTGCGAGATGATCTCGACAGATCCGCGGCTGCGCCTGCGGCCACCGGCGGCGCGCGCGACGAACGCAGCCGCCGGCACGCCGGTCATCGACTCGCGCGAGAGCAGGTCGAGCAGGCGCGAACTCGCGAAGGTGAGCAGGGTGAGTTGTACTTCTTCCTGCCGGTCCCGGCAGACGGCCAGCCAGGCAGGTTGCGGCTTGCGCGCTGCGACGTGGCATGTGCCGAACCGGCACGAAGATTCAGGCTTCGATTTGCGACTTTGCATTTGCGACGCTCGATCAGGGAACCAGGAATTGCGCGCGGTGGCCGGGGTACTTGGCGTCGCGTTGCCTGGCACTCGACGCGGGCCAGGTCGCTTTCTCCAGAACAACGCCAATCAAGCCATCGCTGCCGATTGGCCATGGTTTCAGCTTTGATTGTCCCGCTCATCGAGACTTCGTCGGCGCACTTTTTCCCTGCCCAGTCAGGGGCCGTGACACCCGCTGCGGCACGGACCGGCTGATGGCAGCGCTCGAAGGGTGTGAGGCGCCAGGTCAGCCACCTCTGTGACGAAACCGCCTGGACGGATGCCGGCCGGGATCGGAAAGGGAAATGGGGCCAATCGGCACTCCACGGTTGGAACCGCACACGGCGGGTTTTCGTCCTTCGTCCCCGAGTTCGACACTTTTCACGTTCCAAAGGCATAATCGGCTGGCCGGCCCCAATGAAAACAGAGAGTTGGTCATCTGGCCACGCTGGTTTGTAGTGACAAGTCTGGCTGTGGAAGGTCTTGCTTGCCAGGCTTGTCGAGCGCAAAAGGGCGACATGGTCGTGAACATCACCACGTTTGCTCACCGCACTGTGGGAGGAGCTGCGATTCGCTGACGCCTTTCGGCGGCTGCTGCGCAACCGCCGGGAGTTCGATGCCGAGAAGCGGCTCCGGGTGATGGTCTTCAACCGGCTCTGTGACCCGGAATCCAAACTCGGCATCCTGCGCTGGCTCGAGGGGACCCGGGTTCCCGAGGTCAGCAGCGAGTCGGTGACCCATCAGCAGCTCCTGCGCACGATGGACACCCTGGCCGAGCACGCCGACCGGTTGGACCAGGCCCTGGCCGGCCTGCTGCGGCCATTGATCGATCAGGAACTGGCGAGCGTCTTCCACGACCTGACGACGATCCGCAACGAAGGCGGGAGCGAGCAGCCGGAGGATCTGCGCCACAACAGGGTCGCCTGCGTGACAAGGCGCTGGCCGACATCGAGCGCGGCTTCCGGGTTCTGAAGTCGGAGATCGAGATCGCGCCGGTCTTCCATCGTTTGCCTGACCGCATCCGGGCGCATGCCCTGATCGGCTTCCCGGCGCTCCTTCTCTATCGCGTGATGCGCCTGCGCCTGAAGGCCCGGGGCAGCCCGACCTCTACCGAGCGGGCACTCGAGATCGCCCGCCGCATCCAGTACCACCAGGTCACGCTGCATCAACGTCAGTCGGCATCCGGACTGTCCGTCGTCACCCCCCAGCAGAAGGAGCCGTTTGCCACCCTCGCCCTGCCCGAGCCCACCACCAGACTCGTGTGGTGCCAATTCCGCACGGATGAATGTCCATAAACCAACGACTTGCGCGTTCTACTGCCGAACTCGGGGGCAGCGCCGGAGGAAAGCGCGCCGAAATTCCTGGTTGACGATGGGCACACAAAGCGGAGATACTCGCGCGATGGCCGTTGAATTTCCTATCCTTCTCCTGTCGTGCAAGGGAAAAGACAGATAACGTTCTTGTGAGGCAACTCCAATGCGCAAATACCACATCGCTCTTATCGCCTGCCTGCCAGCGCTTCTTTGGTCGAATCTCAGCCATGCTGTCGTGGTGAGCGTCGACTCGTTCTCAGTTTCGGGCACTAATTCAACTGGCCTGTTCAGTTTTACCGATGGCTTTGGTGATGGGACACCGCCGCCATGCGGGCCGGCCGGGTGCGCCACGCAGCCGACTTTTTATGGCGTGAACAGCATCAATCCACTTCCTGCAGAAGCCAACGGCCTTCTCCAACTTGATTCTTCCAATGGAATCTCCGGCGTCAATGCTGGGGGCAGTGCGCGAATCAACGAGACCGTGCAGGTCGGCGGAACAAAATCCCAGCTGCTTCGAACGGGCGGGGCTATATCGATGACCGGGATATTTACGCTTCCCATGCTCTCGGGGCCATTGAATGAAGGCTATGGGATACGCTTCATCGATGCTGCTCCCGGTGGGGGGCCGAGCAATAATCAGTGGGTTCTGGAGCTTAACGTGCAATGGTGGACAGGGAACGCAAGCAATTCCGCGGGATGGTATGTTCGCTATCTAACCCAGGATTTCGTTAACGGCGTTATTCAGACCATTGATGCGGACCCCGTGCTTATTCCCTCGGGAGCCGATGAGATTTGCTTGTCTCTGCGTCGTGACGCCAGTAGCAACCAGTTCGCAGCGGGTTATGCATACTTGACGGCGGCCGGAAGTTGTGGTGCCCTAACCTCATTGGGATCTGCGCAAGGCTTCGTCTATGCGGACTACGTCCGTGGACAGGTTCTGGCCTTCGAAACAGCAGTGCCGGAGCCGGAAACGTGGTCGTTGATGGGGTTAGGACTTATCGCGCTTGTGCCAGCACGGAGGCGCGCGTTGCCTCGTAAACTCGAGCCGCTCACGGAAGATCAGGCGCGGCGGTGTCATTGATCAAGCGCGGATTGGTCGGTTAGATCAGTAGTCTGGACTGGAGCACCAAGACTGGCCGCAGTGGGCCCCCGAGTTCGACACATTTCACGTTCCAATGGCATAGTTGGCTGGCCGGCGCCAATGGAAACAGAGGCTTGGTCATCTGGCCGAGCTGAGCTGCAGTGACAAGTCTGGCTCTGGAAGGTCCTGCATGCCAGGCTTGTCGAGTGCACAGTGTCGACATGTTCGTGAACATCACGACCTCCGGTCCCGGCAGTGGGTCAAGCTCGTCGAGTCGCACCGCGACGCGGCCGGGGCGTCCCGGCAGCGGTTGATCGCCACCCTCGGGCGCATCGAAGCCGTGCGCACCGGCGGCGCCGACTCGCTGGTCAACGGCCTGCTTCGGGCGGCCGGCCGGCCGACTCTCGAAGAGGGCACCGGCGAGGTCGCCTTTGCCTCGGCGCTGTCCGTCGGCGACACGTGGTTGCTCACCGCACTGTGGCAGGAGCTGCGATTCGCTGACGCCTTTCGGCGGCTGCTACGCAACCGCCGGCAGTTCGATGCCGAGAAGCGGCTCCGGGTGATGGTCTTCAACCGGCTCTGTGACCCGGAATCCAAACTCGGCATCCTGCGCTGGCTCGAGGGGACCCGGGTTCCCGAGGTCAGCAGCGAGTCGGTGACCCATCAGCAGCTCCTGCGCACGATGGACACCCTGGCCGAGCACGCCGACCGGTTGGACCAGGCCCTGGCCGGCCTGTTGCGGCCATTGCTCGATCAGGAACTGGCGATCGTCTTCTACGACCTGACGACGATCCGCAGCGAAGGGGGAAGCGAGCAGTCGGCGGACCTGCGCCACAACAGGGTCGCCTGCGCGACGAGCGGATCGCGGCGCTGGGAGCGTGCGGCCGCACGAGCGCAAAGCTCGGCGCCAGGCGAGCGGCCATTGCCCTTCGTCAGAGGACTCTTCGCCGGCTCAACGACAGGGCCTGTAGATTGACGCCGCTTCATGGGCACTCATATACTCAGCCTGGTGCGCTTGAGTTTCCTGTCCTTCGGGTTGCGGCGCATGGTCGCCCTTGGCCAAAGGCTGCCCATTCCTCAGCCAACTGCGGGGCTTCGTCCGACTGCCTTGGGATGCGCTCGGGCGGCCCGCTTCCCAAAGACTCCAACTCCAACGCGCGATGCGAAAGCTGATCAGAAATCTCCAGTCCTACTGGCTAGAGGATGCCAGTTTCGTCACCTTGCTGATCATGCTCATAGCTGCAGTATTCGTGCTTCCGGTGATCATGGAAGTCACTGGTCACGGAGTTCTGCTGTTCAACATCCTCTTGCTCAGCGTGTTCTTTTCCGGGATATTCTCGACACGCAGCATTGGGCTCATAGCCGTCTCCGCAATCCTCTTCAGCATTCACCTGACGCTGCGCCTCATTCGTTTCGGAGAAAACCCCTATTCATTCTTCGTTCTGGAGAATTTCATAGGCATCGCCAATACGCTGGTTTTCATCTTCATCAACCTGCGTCTGCTGTTTCGCGACCAGATCGTGAACGCGTACCGAATTGTCGGCGCGGTCAATGTTTACCTCTTGTTGGCGCTCATGGGCGCGCTGACTCTGGAAGTCATTCATGCCGCTACCGGCGTCTCCATAGGCGGCAATGTGGTGCTCAGCGGTACGGACAACGACTATCCTCAGTTCATTTATTTCAGCCTCGCTTCACTGACGACCGTGGGCTTCGGAGACATTTACGCTGTAAGTGCTTCGGCCAAGATGCTGGCCGTTTTCTTGGCCACTCTGGGCGTCATGTTTCCGGCCATAGTCATCGCCCGCATGGTCGGACTGGCTTCCAGCCGGAGTTGATGGGCATCGCCTGGCTGTTTGGGGCAAAGGCGGCTGAACCAGAGCAGTTCCGGCCGTCAAGGACCGGCACCCTGATCAGCGTGAGCGTTCACCCCCACCCCCGCGCGTCGGTTCAGGCCCAGGCAGATCGCCACCTCGCCGCCTGGCAGGAGCCTTCGCTGCCCTTGTTGGTTGGGTACGACGCCTGGTTCCTGTTGCCGGCGCTGCACGAAGCTCGCTGCTGCTTGCCCGTGGAACAGGAACCGGCCTTGGCTTGGTCATCGCCCGCTGCGAGCGCGTAGCCCGAATCCATCCTGTTCGAGCCGAAAGGGCTGTCGGCGACGCTGGTTTCTGCTCGACGTGCCCGACTCCGCAGAGTCGGAGTCGATGGTTGGGGCTCCCCCCTCTCGTCAACCGAGGTTTCTTCTGCTGCCGCGACCCCTTGGTCGGACACCGGGGCGACTGCTTGCTGGCCACCCATGGAGATTGCGCGCATTTCCGAACGGTTGAGTCAGTTTCCCGAGACTATTCCATCCTCCCCAAAGCTCACGCCGGAGCGAGCCCCCCGCAGCCACGGCCCCTGATCGATCCACCTCGACGCTAGTCGGCGGCGGCAGCGGCCACTGCCCTGCGCCAGGCCTCCCAGCCGCCGCGGAGCGGTCGCACCGAGCGATAACCCCGGCGCAGCAGCGCCTGAGCAGCCTGGACGGCACCGGCGTCTTCGGGGCACGCGCAGAGCGTGACGATCGGCGCGCCCTTCGGCCAGCTGCCCACCGCGGCCGGCAGGTCGTCGTGGCTGCCGACGGTGGCCCCGGGAATCGGCCCGAGTTCGGCAACCATCGCGGCGCCCCGCAGGTCGAGAAGAAGCGGCGGACGACTCGAGGCCAGCGCGCGCAGCAGTTCGTCGGGGGTGATCTGGGGAATCGCCGCCGATCGCTCGAAGAGAACCCGCTGGCGGACCTTCCAGCCCAGCCAGACGGCGACGCCCGTGAGCAGCGCGACGACCGCGAGCGGGCGATTGGCCGAGACGACGGCCAGCGCTCCAGCGATGTGCTCGCGCAACAGCCGGCCGGCGAGGATCGCCGCGCCAGCCCACGCCGCAGCGCCGATCGCCGCCGCGGCGAGAAAGCTTGGCAGGCTCATGCGCAGCGTGCCGGCGATCGGCGGCGCGACCGTCGAGAAGCCGGGCACGAACTTGGCGACGACCAGCGACCACACTCCCCAGCGCGCGAAGCGCGCTTCGGTTCCGGTGACGCAGGAGGCCGGATTGATCGACAGGCGGCAGAGACCGGAGAGAACCCGATAGCCGAGCGCGCGGCCGACCAGGTACCAGAGGGCATCGGCAACGACCGAGGCGACGACGGCTGCCGCGAGCATCGCCGCCGCCGGCGCAGAAGCGACGCTGCCAGCGACCAGCAGCGTGGGTACGGCGGGCACCGGCAGGCCGAGTTGCTGGAGCAGGACATTGACGAACACCAAGCCGACGGCGTCGTCGCGCAAGGCGCTGGCGATCCCCGCAGCGTCCATCGTCAGGCCGCGGTGAGCGTTCCGCTCTGGTAATCGGCGATCGCCTGGTCGATTTCCTCGCGGGTGTTCATCACGAACGGACCATACTGGACCACCGGTTCGCCGAGCGGTCGGGCGGCGAGGAACAGGAAGCCGGCGCCTTCGTCACCGGCGGTCACGACGACTCGGTCGCCCGCCGAGAGCACGCCTGCCTGCTGCCCCGGCAGCGGCTGCGCCCTGTCGCCTTCGCCAACGATCAGCGCACCCGAGTAGGCGTAGAGGAAAGCCGTGTGGCCGGACGGCACGGGCTGCTCGAAACGGCCGCCGGCGACGAGACGCACGTCGAAGAACAGCGGCGCCGTGGACAGGCCCTGGACGGGCCCGGCGAGCGGGCCGCCCGGGGCTTCGAAGGTGCCCGCGACGACACGGATTTCGCCCCCGGCGATCGCCAGGCCGGGAATGTCCTCGGGCGCGATGTCCCGGTAGGCGGCGGGCTTCATCTTCTCGCTGGCCGGCAGGTTGATCCAGAACTGGAAGCCATGGACGCGGCCGCTCTCCTGCTGCGGCATCTCGGAATGGATGATCCCGCGGCCGGCGGTCATCCACTGGGCGCCGCCGCTCCGCAGATGGCCCTTGTGGCCAAGGTGGTCCTCGTGCAGGAAATGCCCGGCGAGCAGGTAGGTTACCGTCTCGAATCCGCGGTGCGGATGCGGCGGAAATCCGGCGATGTAGTCGTCGGGATCGTCGGAGGCGAACTCGTCGAGCATCAGGAAGGGGTCGAGCCGGTATGCCGAGCTCTGCCCGAGACTTCGCCGCAGGCGGACACCGGCTCCGTCGGAAACGGGCTTCGCGGGGATGACCCGTTCGAGGCTGCGAATTCGCGGCTTCTCGCCGGCCAGCAGGCTGGCGTCGATGTGTAGCGGACTGTTCATGGCGTTTCTCCGCAGTGGGTAGACATCGGTATTGAACGATTTACCTGGCCAATAAAAAAGAACAAAATTTGGCTCAAACGCATCGAAACAATGGATATGAAAACCGCTGCCGTCCCGATGCCGCACATCAGCCTCGAGCAATGGCGGACACTCGTCGCCGTCGTCGACGCCGGCGGCTACGCCGCGGCGGCGAAAGCCCTGCACAAGAGTCAGTCGGCGGTGACCTACGCGGTGCAGAAGATCGAATCGCTGCTCGGCGTCGGGGTCTTCGCGATTCAGGGACGCAAGGCGGTGCTGACTCCCACCGGTGAGATGCTCTACCGTCGCGCGCTCGCACTGGTCAATCAGGCGGGCGAGGTCGAGCGGGCGGCACGCAGGCTTTCGGCCGGCTGGGAAGCGGAAATCGGCCTCGCCGTCGAGATCATCTTTCCCGGCCGCCTGCTGCTCGACTGTCTGGCGCGTTTCGGCGACGAGAGCCCGCATACGCGGCTCGAAATCATCGAATCGGTGATCAGCGGCACGCCCGAAGCCCTGCTCACCGGCCAGGCGGATCTGGCGATCACGCCGCGGGTCCCGCCCGGCTTCCTGGGCACCCCGTTGATCCGCCTGCGCCTCGTCGCCGTTGCCAGCCCGGGGCACCCGCTCCATCGGCTCGGCCGAACGCTGACCCACGACGACTTGGCGCAGCACCGCCACCTGGCCGTACGCGAGAGCGGGTCGCTGCGCAGCCGGCACACGACGACCGTCGAGGTCGAGCAGCGCTGGACGTTCAGCACCCTCGCCTCGTCGATCGCTGCCGCGTGTCGCGGCGACGGCTTCGCCTGGTATCCGGAGCAAAGCATCGGCGACGAACTCGCCACAGGCCGGCTCAGGCCGCTGCTGCTGCACGGTGCCGAGGAACGCTTCGCGGAACTTTACCTCGTCGTCGCCGACCCCGACGGCGCCGGCCCCGGGGTGCGCCGGCTGGCCCGGATCATCCGCGACGCGGTGGGCGCCACCGAACAGTCAGCGTCGCGATGAGCCCGCGCAAGACACACGCCGAGACCGGTCTGCGCGGATCCTGAGGCCAGGAATTCCCTCGGCACCTCGGGCAGCTTCTGGCTGCCCGGGCTTCAGGTCTGGTGCAGCAACCTCGGGACCCACCCGACGCGAGCCAGGCGACCTTGCACGCCGTCGATCCCGTCCCGGGTAGCAGCGACGAGACCGGCGCTCCAGCGGCATCGCGCGCGGACGATGGTGAAGATGGGGTGGCGTCCAGCACGAAGCTTCCACCGTGATCCCGTCCGCCGATCGCTGCGGCCTCGTTGCACGGAGCTCAGGCGAACGCCGATCCACCTTGCCGCGGGGCGCCGGAGGCCTCCGGACAGATTGGCAGGTGCCATGCGGATCGGCGAATCGGGGCGGTCGGATGCGCGTCTTTCCAGCCCGGCGCACGGGCAGGCAGCTCCTGAAGGCAATAGTCAAGACCTGACCCCATCTTCTCCTCAGGCGAGGTCGAAACGATCGAGGGTCATCACCTTGTTCCAGGCGGCGACGAAGTCCCGGACGAACTTGCCGCTGGCGTCGTCGCACGCATAGACCTCGGCCAGCGCGCGCAGCTCGGAGTTCGAACCGAAGACCAGGTCGACCCGGGTGCCCGTCCACCTCAGCTCACCCGTCGCCCGGTCGCGGCCCTCGAAGACGCCTGCGGAGCTGGCCGAAGACCGCCACTCGGTGCCCATGTCGAGCAGGTTGACGAAGAAATCGTTGCTCAGCGCTCCCGGCGAACTGGTGAATACGCCGTGCCTCGTCTGCCCGACGTTGGCCCCGAGGACGCGCAGGCCGCCGATCAGCACGGTCATCTCCGGAGCGGTCAGCGTCAGCAGCTGGGCGCGGTCGAGTAGCAACTCCTCGGCGGGTGTCTCGACTCCCTGGCGAAGGTAGTTGCGGAAACCGTCGGCAACCGGCTCGAGTACCGCAAAGGACTCGACGTCGGTCTGCTCCTGAAGTGCGTCGGTCCGCCCGGGCGAAAAGGGCACCAGGAGGTCGTGACCGGCCCTTTTCGCCGCCACTTCGACCGCCGCGCAACCGCCGAGGACGATCAGGTCGGCCAGTGAAACCTTCGTGCCGTCTGACTGCGTACCGTTGAACTCGCTGCGGATCAATTCCAGCGTCTGCAGGACCTTGGTCAGCTCGGCCGGCTGGTTCGCTTCCCAGTCCTTCTGCGGAGCGAGCCGGATACGCGCTCCGTTCGCTCCGCCGCGCCTGTCGGAGCCACGGAAGGTCGCCGCCGAAGCCCACGCGGTGGTCACCAGTTGCGCGATCGACAGGCCCGAAGCAAGGACCTTCGCCTTCAGCACGGCGATCTCGCGCTCGCCGACCAGCCGATGGTCGACGGGCGGAAGCGGGTCCTGCCAGATGAGCACTTCCGCTGGCACCTCGGGGCCGAGGTAGCGCGAGCGCGGGCCCATGTCGCGGTGCGTCAGTTTGAACCAGGCGCGGGCAAAGGCATCGGCAAAGGCCTGAGGATCCTTGTGGAAGCGGCGCGAGATCGGCTCGTAGAGGGGATCGAAACGCAGCGAGAGATCGGCGGTAGTCATCATCGGAGGATGCTTCTTCGACGGGTCGTGGGCGTCGGGAATCAGGTGTTCCTCCCTGACGTCCCTGGCCAGCCACTGCCAGGCACCGGCCGGGCTCTTGACCAGCTCCCAGTCGTAGCCGAAGAGCATGTCGAAGTAGCCCGTGTCCCATTTCGTCGGGTTCGGCTTCCAGGCGCCTTCGATTCCGCTGGTCGTCGTATCCACGCCCTTGCCGGTCGCGAAGCGGTTCTTCCAGCCACTTGATTAGCCACAATGTTCAGCAAGCTCACGTGGCGAGCCTGCCGGGGTG
>NZ_JAMTDX010000060.1 GCF_023806625.1 Accumulibacter sp. | reverse complement strand
CATCGGCTTCAGGAAGTCTTCCAGCAGGATTTCGCCGGGATGCGGGTTCGGCAGCCGCTCATCGTCCGTCATGGTAGTCGACGATCTCGACATCGCTCGGCCCTCCTTCGGTCCAGACAAAACAGATCCGCCACTGATCGTTGATGCGCACGCTGTGTTGACCGGCACGGCTGCCCTTCAGCGCTTCCAACCGGTTGCCAGGCGGCACTCTGAGATCACCAAGCACCTTCGCTTGGTTCAGCAAGCGCAGCTTGCGTAAGGCTATGCCCTGGATATCAGACGGTAGCCTGCGGCTCCGCCGGCCGTTCCAGATGGTTTCCGTCTCGGGATCGGCGAAGCTCCTGATCATCGCACCTGACTATAACGCGGTGCGTTATATAGTGCAAGGCCGGCGAATCGGTGCAGTAGTCGACGTTCCCAAGGGCGCATTTCTCGTCGGATAATTCCCCTCTCGCTCGTTCGCAGGATTACGCGCGAATGCGCGCGATTACGCTAACTCATTGACTTCATTGCGCGTCCCGTCGTGCGCGCTATCCTCGGCGCCATCTCATCTCAGGGAAATCGCGCTCGTGGAGAACGCCCTCGATCCGAACCTGATGACCGCCGCCGAGCGCTTGGACGAGATCGCCGCGATCCTCGCCGCCGGAATCTTGAGGCTCAAGGCCCGGCAGGCGGTGCATCCCGTTCGCGACCGCGGAGACCTTTCCCTTGCTATCCCCGCCCGCCAGAGCCGTCATGGCCGGAAACCAAAATGCAGAGAAAAGCCATGAATGACAGCGTATTAGCCCAGCTCGCGGCGCTGCCGGGGAAGTCCACGCCGGAGCTGAAGCAGCTCTGGCGCGATCTCTTCGACAGTGAGCCACCACGCTACAATCGCCGCTTCTTGGAGAGCCGGCTCGCGTACCGGATCCAGGAACTGCGGTATGGCGGTCTCAAGCCCGCGACCATTGCTCGCCTGGAAGCGCTGGGCGAGGATCTGGATGGCGGCAAGATCGAGGTGCGCCGCAAGCGCGCCGATGAGCGGCCAATCGCCGGCACGAAACTGATCCGCGAGTGGCAAGGCGTCGAGCACACGGTGACTGTGCTGGACGACGGTTACGATTATCAGGGGCGCCCCTACAAGTCGCTCTCGGCCGTCGCCCGCGCGATCGCTGGTACGCGCTGGAATGGGTGGGTTTTCTTCGGCGTTCGCCGTTCTGGAGCCGGAAAATGAAGAAGCCTGTCACTCGCAAGCTCCGTTGCGCGGTCTACACCCGGAAGTCGACCGAGGAAGGCCTGGACATGGAGTTCAACTCCCTCGACGCGCAGCGCGAGGCCTGCGAGGCGTACGTCGCCAGCCAGAAGCCGGAAGGCTGGATCCTGGTACCGGACCGCTACGACGATGGCGGTTTCTCCGGCGGCACCTTGGAGCGGCCGGCGCTGAAACGGCTGCTCGTTGATATCGAGGACGGCCGGGTCGACGTCGTCGTGGTGTACAAGATCGATCGGCTGAGCCGGTCGCTGATGGATTTCGCCAAGCTGGTCGAAGTGTTCGACCGTCGCGGCGTCACGTTCGTCAGCGTCACGCAATCCTTCAACACCACCACGTCGATGGGCCGGCTGACGTTGAACATCCTGCTGTCGTTCGCGCAGTTCGAACGCGAGGTGATCGGCGAGCGGATCCGCGACAAGTTCGCCGCCTCGCGGGCGCGCGGCATGTGGATGGGCGGCCATCCGCCGCTCGGCTATGACGTCAAGGACCGCAAACTCGTCATCAACGAAACCGAGGCCAACGTTGTGCGAATGATCTTCGCGCGGTTCCTGAAGGTCGGCTCGGCCACCGTGCTGGTCAGGGAACTCACAAAGGAACGCGTGACCAGCAAGCGCGGCAAGCCGATTGACAAGGGCTTCCTCTACAAACTGCTCAACAATCGCGTTTATCTCGGCGAGGCCGTGCACAAAGGGGTCGCCCATCCCGGCGAGCACGCGGCGATCATTGGCCGAGACCTTTGGGACAGGGTCCATGCGATTATCCAGCAGAGCCCCCGTAGCCGCGCTGCGAATACCCGCGCGCAGACGCCGGCCCTGCTGAAGGGCATCGTGTTCGGCGCCGATGGCCGCGCCATGACACCGACGCATGCACGCAAGGGCGGCCGGCTTTACCGTTACTACGTCGCCGCCGGGCAGCTCAAAGCCGACGTGCCGCCGGGTGTGGTGCGCCGGGCGCCGGCCGCCGAATTGGAGGCTGCCGTGGTCGACCAGCTGCGCGGCCTGCTGCGGTCGCCGGAGATCGTTGTCGGCACCTGGCGGTCGGCGCGGCCGGAGATCGAGGTGCTTTCGGAAACTGAAGTGCGCGAGGCACTGCTGGGCCTCGATCCGATCTGGGAGGAACTGTTCCCGGCCGAGCAGGCGCGCATTCTCCAGCTCCTTGTCGAGCGCGTCGATGTTCACCCGGACCGGCTCGACCTCCAGCTGCGCGTCGAAGGCTTGCAGACGCTGGTCGCCGATCTGCGCGCCGGGAAACCTGAGCGGAGGGCGGCCTGATGACCGAGTCTCGCCTCAGCGCCGATGGCCGCACCCTGACCGTGAGCGTGCCGATGACGTTCACGAAGCGCGGCGGACGAAAGCTGGTCATCTCGCCAGACGGCACGCCGTCCTGGGCGCCGCCACGCCGGCGGGTCGACAACGCCATGGTCAAGGCGCTGGCGAGGGCGTTTCGGTGGCGGAAGCTGATGGAGACGGGGGCGTACGGCACGGTCGAGGAAATCGCCGCCGCCGAGAAGATCAACGCCTCCTACGTCAGCCGGGTGCTCCGGATCACCCTGCTCGCGCCCAATATCGTCGAGGCCATTCTGGATGGGCGGCAGCCGCCAGAGATGACGCTCGCGGCGCTGATGCGGCCGTTCCCGGTGGCGTGGAGGGAGCAGCGCTTTCCCTAATCAGTTTAGCGGCGAAACCGACCATCATCTGACCGAGACTGAATTGAAGCCAGGCTGTGCGTTCCAAGGTGTCCGCCGCCGCACCGAGCAGCCGAAAAATCCCAACGATATCAGCGCGAAGGTTCGACTCCAGATTCCGCCGCCCATCCGAGCGAAGTTCGAAAAGTACGGATTTCCCACACCGAATAGGCGCGTTAAATCAACGCACTAAAAATCCGTACTGTTTGGGCGAAGTCAGGAGCTTTGGAGAGAAGGGCCGCAGAGAGAGCGATTTTGGCCCTTCCGGGCGCTTGCGAGGTCAACAGCTTTTCGCCCAAAAGCGCGCGTTTCCTGGCGTTTTTCGGCGGCGCGGACGGCGACGGAGACCTTACGGCGCAAACGACTTGGCGGAGGGGGTGGGATTCGAACCCACGGTACCCGGTAAAGGGTACAACGGTTT
>NZ_JAMTDX010000059.1 GCF_023806625.1 Accumulibacter sp. | reverse complement strand
TGCGCAGTTGAGGGCGCGATGGCCCGCGTCGCCGAAGTGGCGCGTCGGCTCGTCGTCGCTCGGGTCGTCCTGGCTCCGGGCCTCTTCGTCACTGGCGAAGAAGTGCTCGCGCGTGACGGCCAGCAGCCGGTCGCAGTTCAGTCTGAAGTCGCTCATCTCGTCTCCTTGATCGTTGTTTCCTTGATGGAGCGAATGTTAAACGTCCGGGCGCCTTCGGGTCTTCAGGAATTGCGTCAGCTTTCCGTGACACTCTGTGACAACGGCCATTCGAGAGTGAAGCGCGCGCCGCCGCAGGGCGACTCGCCGGCAGTCGCCGAGCCGTGATGCTGTTCGAGCACCAGCCGGGCAATCGCGAGTCCGAGTCCGTAGCCGCCAGTTGCCCGGTCGCGCGAGCGGTCGAGGCGGGTAAACGCCGAGAAGACGCGTTCGCGCTCGTCCGCCGGAATGCCGATGCCGTCGTCGTCGACGTGGATCCGGACGCGTCCGCCGGATAGCTCTGCGCTGACCCGGATGAGCGTCTGGGTGTATTTGATCGCGTTGCGCAGCATATTGGCGACCGCGTAGGGCATCGTGCGCCGGTCGAGCTCGACGTGCAGCCGGAGCGGGAGCGTCGAGGTATCGACGCGCAGGTCGAGCTTGCGCGCCAGAAGGCGGCTGGCCTCGACCTGTTCCTCGAGCCACGGAGCGAGCTCGACCGAGCTCAACTGCAACTCGGGCTGCTCGCGTTCGAAGCGCGCGTAGGTCAGACTGGCGTCGATCAGCCCGTCGAGTTCGTCGAGGTCGGCCTCGGTCAGCTGCGACAAGCGTTCGCGTTCGAGCCGATCCTCCGTTTCGGCGAGCATCTCGAGCGCGAAACGCAGGCGCGCGATCGGCGTCCGCAACTCGTGCGAGATCGCGTTCGACAGTTCCTTCTGCATGGCGATCAGCCGCTGGATGCGCTCGGCCATGCCGTTGAGCGTCTCGGCGAGCGGGCCAAGCGCGCTGCTGCGCATTTCCGGTGCGCGCGCCTCGAAGAGGCCTTCACCGAGCGAGCGCGCCGTCTGGCGCATCGCTTCGAGGTCACGCCAGACGGGGTGCACCCACAGCCACACGACGATCGCCAGGCAGACGCCGATCAGGCTCCAGGTCAGCAGGCTGATCCGCAGGTCGAGCGGCAGCCCGCGCTGATACTCGGGGTTGCGCTCGGGCGAAATGGGGCCCAGGACGAGGATCAGTGGCGTCTGCTTGAGCCGGTGATAGATGATGTCCCCCTCGTCGTCGATCGCCAGTTCCCCACCGTCGAGCTTCTCCGCTTCTTCGGGCGGCAGGTTGAGCGTCCAGCGATCGACGATGTCGAGCCTGTAGGCGAATTTCCGGTCGAGCGCTTCGATCGTCCGGCCCCATTCGCCGCGCGGCTTGCGGAACAGTTCGTCCTCGATCAGCAGTACGGTTCCGCGCATCAGCTTCCGCGTGTAGTCGTCGGTGATCCCCTTGACCGCGTTGGAGATCACGAAGTCGGCAAAGAGCGCGATGGCCACGAAGGAACCCATGACCAGCAGGTAGAAGTTGAAGAACAGCCGGGAGAGGCTGTAGCGACCGCGCCAGGGAGCTGGCTTGTACGTTCCGAGGATCGCGAGCAGGCGGCTATTGCCAGTCATGCTTGCTGAACAGGTAGCCCTTGCCGCGTACGGTCTTGATGCGCGTCGGGTTCTCCGGATCGTCGCCGAGCTTGCGACGCAGCCGCGAAATGCGCGCGTCGATCGATCGGTCGAGTCCGTCGAAGCCGATTCCCCGCAACTCCTGGAGGAGGTCGTCGCGCGAGAGGATGTTCCCGGCGTGGCGGGCGAGCAGCCAGAGGAGATCGAACTCGGCGGTGGTCAGTTCGATGCTCTCCTTGCCGAGGTGCGTGCTGCGCGTCGCCTGGCTGATGCGGAAGTGTCCGAAGGCCAGTTCGACCGGCTCGCCGGCTTCGCGGGCTTCACCCGGCGCGGTGCCCGGACTGCCCGGGGCGCGGCGCAGCAGCGCCTTGATTCGCGCGAGCAGCAGGCGCGGCTGAACGGGCTTGGCGATGTAGTCGTCGGCGCCGAGTTCGAGGCCGAGGATCTGGTCGAAATCCTCGTCGCGGGCGGTGAGCATCAGGATGACGCCCTGGTAGGCGGGGCGGACCGCCCGGCAGACCTCGAAGCCGTCCTTCCCGGGGAGCATCACGTCGAGAACGACGAGTTCGGGATGCTCCTCGGCTATGCGCGTTTCGGCGAGGTCGCCTCGCGACTCGATGAGCACGTCGAAACCGTTCTTGGCGAGGTACTCGGCGGTGAGTCGGGCGAGGCGATCGTCGTCCTCGACCAGCAGGATGCGTGTCTTCATGGTGCAATCATAGCCGGTTGTCGCTTCACGATAAACCGCCGGCGCGTCAGCTGGTGACTTCGCGCGAGCTGATCCGGTAGCGGAATCCGTCCGGGTCGAGGCTGTCGTAGCGCCCGGCGCCGTTTTCTGCGCAGGGATACATCAGGAACGGAATCTCCGGGCCCGCCGAACCTGGAAGCCGCAGATCGTGGGCGCAGTTGTAGGCCATCCAGTTCATTTCCCACGCGCCGAAAAGCTCTTGCCGCGCGGCGACGACGATCTCGTCACCGAGGGTCAGTCCTGGTCGTTCTTCGAGGACGACCTTGCGGACGTCGGCCGGATCGACCGGCACCCAGCCGAAACCAGCCAGCCAGACTTCGGCCCGACAGTGCTGCGCCTTGCTGATGTCGCCGCTCTTGCCCAGGCTGCGGTAGGCGAAGCGCGAATCGGCCACCCGGATGCCATAGACGTCGCGGGCCGCGAGGCCGGCGGCACGGGCGAGTCCGACGTAGAGCGCGTTGAGGTCTGCGCACTTGCCCGAGAGGTCACCGGACTCGAGCATTGCCCGGATGTCTCCGAGGCCGCAGCCGCGAGTCTTCGGATTGCGCGCGGTGTTGTCGACGACCCACTCGTAGATCGCTCTTGCCTTGTCGAGATCGGTTTTCGCGCCACGGGTGATCCGTGCCGCGGTTTCGTACACGATGCCGTCGGTCGGCAGGAGGCGGGTCGGCCTCGTCCAGCTCCGGCGCGCTGCCTCGTCGAGCGGCGGCACGTGTGCCGGACGGGCGAGGTCGAGCGCGCGGTCGCGCGTGGCGACCCGACTGGTAACTTCGACGAAGGCTTTTTCGTCGCCGGCTGCCCAGTCGGCAACGAGCATCAGGGCCCCGGACTCCGGGTCGCGAACGATTCGTGAACTGCGCGCGTTGCCCTCCCAGGTCGTCCAGATCGGCCTGCTCCACTCGGCATCGTCGATCGACGGCAGAGGCAGCCAGACTCGCGTCGCGCTGCCGGTCTGCGCCGGCTCGGCGCGGATGCCGACCTCGAAGGTCCGCCAGCCGTATGCAGGTGAGGGTTTGAAGCCGCCTTGCGCAGCCAGGCTGCGGCGCCACCCGAGAGTGGCGGCAGCAGCGAGCAGTGCGCTCGAGGTGACGAACTGACGACGGTCCATGTCTGTCTCCTGGTTCAATGAATCAAGCGATGGAGACTCCGCTCGGTGGCCGGGGAGTTCCAGTCGATCGGGCCCTCGCCGCGCAGGCGAGGGCGATGTTGAGCGTCGAGGATCAGCGTGGTCGGGATCAGTCGCACGCCCCACTGCCGGCTGACGCTCTGGTCGGGGTCGTGGATCACCGGAAGGTCGAGCGCACGGGATGTCAGAAAATCGTCGACCGCCTTGCGGCTATCGGCGACGGCGACCGTGACCACGGTCAGGCCCGGCGCTGTCCAGCGCCGGGCGAGCCGTTGCAGCGCGGGCATCTCGTGGCGGCAGGGGTCACACCACGAGGCCCAGAAGGCGATCAGCACCGCGCTACCGCCGTGCGCAGCGAGGAAGCGGTGGAGCGGGCCATCTCCGGCGACCGGCATCGGTCTTCCCGGAACCGCCAGCAGTTGGTTGCCCTCGGCGCCCGGGTCGGCCGCGCGGGGCGACGCTGCGGCGATGAGACAGATCGCGGCAGCGAGAAGCCGGCGGGCGGCCCGGTAGCGTGCCGCGCGCAGATGCGAGTTCAGCGATTTCTCCCGATGGCAGAACAAAGGCCCCGAGGCGGAAGCCCCCGCGACCGTCCAGTGCCTGTCTCCAGGCGCGATCCTCTGGTGGTAGCACAGACCACCCGGCGCACATTGTCTCATCTTTCCCCGGCTTCGGCTGTGCCGGTTGGCGGCGCTGCCGCGCAGCGCTCACCGGGCCCGGGCGTGAGCGACGATCAGGCGCGGGAAGCCGGAAAGGCGATGACCTCGGCGAGCGTCGTCGCGCCTGCGGCGAGCATCACCAGCCGATCGACGCCGAGTGCGACACCGGAGGACGGCGGCAGGCCCGAGGCGAGGGCGGCCAGGAAGTTCTCGTCGAGGGCCACCTCGGCGAGTCCGAGCGCCTGCCGCTGGCGGAGGTCGGCGGCAAAGCGGGCGCGCTGTTCGCCGGCGTCGACCAGTTCGTCGTAGCCGTTGGCCAGTTCGACGCCGCTCGCGTAGAGCTCGAAGCGACCGGCCACCGGATCGCCTTGCTCATCGAAGTCGAGACGGGCGAGCGCCGCCTGCGAGGGAGGATAGTCGACGACGAAGGTCAGCACGCCGGTGCCGAGGCGCGGCTCGATCACCTCGCTCATCAGCAGTTCGAGCCAGGTGTCGCGGTCGGCTTCGGCAAAGGAGAGGTCGCGATGCGCGCAGGCCGCGGCGCGAAGGTCAGCGGTCGGGCAGGTCAGCGGGTCGAGACCGAGGTGGACCCGGAAGAGATCACGGTAGCGGCGTCGTTCGACCGGCAAGTCCCCGAGAGCGAGGCGAGCGATCGCCGCGACCTCTTCGATCAGTTGGTCGACCGACCAGCCGGGGCGGTACCACTCGAGCAGCGTGAATTCGCGGTTGTGCAGGCGCCCGCTCTCCTCGCCGCGAAAGGCCCGGGCGATCTGGTAGATCGGTCCGCTGCCTGCGGCCAGCAGGCGCTTCATCGCGTATTCGGGCGAGGTCTGCAGGAAGCCGTGGCCGGAGACACGCAGGCTGGCGAGGTGCGGGTCGGTCACGGTCGCCGCGCAGAGCTGAGGCGTTTCGACTTCGAGAACGCCGTGCCGCGCGAAGTGCTCGCGGATCTGTCCGAGGATCTGCGCGCGGCGTCTCAGATTCTCGAGCGGCGCGCTCGGCTGCCAGAGCTGGCCGGACATCGCCTGCAGTGGCTGGCGCCAGCGGAGCGACCGGGTCGAAGCGGAGGCCGTCGCCGGGGACGGTCAGGCCTTGACGCGCGAAACGTATTCGCCCGAGCGCGTGTCGCAGCGGACGATCTCGCCCTGATTGACGAACAGCGGAACCTTGACGACCGCACCGGTCGACAGCTTCGCCGGCTTGGTGCCGCCGGTCGCCGTGTCGCCGCGAATGCCCGGTTCGGTGTCGACGATTTCGAGGTCGACGAAATTCGGCGGGCTGACCGCCAGCGGTGCCCCGTTGTACAGGGTGACCGTGCACATCGCCTGCTCCCTGAGCCAGAGGGACGCGTCCCCGACGGTGGCGGCGCTTGCCTGATACTGCTCGAAGTTCTCGGGCTCCATGAAGTGGAAGAACTCGCCGTCGCTGTACAGGTACTGGAGTTCGCGGTCGATGACGTCGGCTCCCTCGAGCGTGTCGCCGGACTTGAAGGTCTTCTCCCAGACGCGGCTGGTTTTCAGGTTGCGCAGTTTGACGCGGTTGAAAGCCTGGCCCTTGCCGGGTTTGACGAATTCGTTCTCGAGGATCGAACACGGGTCGCCGTCGAGCATGACCTTGAGGCCTGCTTTGAATTCGTTGGTAGAATAGGTCGGCATTGGATCACCTTGTGAGACGGTCGAAAGAAAGGGCGCCATGATAGCGCGAAGACCGGCCGATTTGCAGGTCGAGTCGTCTCACCAGGGCGGCACGAAACATCCGCTGCGCCGGGTGTGCCGCGACGGCGACGAACTGCTCGGGCGACTCGGACTGGCCGCCGAAGACCTCGCCGCCGACCCGTTTCCGGCGTTTGCGCTGCGCGTTCCCGATGCCTTCATCGCGCGCATGAGGCCGGGCGACGCCGCCGATCCGCTGCTCCGCCAGGTTCTGCCGACGCTCGCCGAGCGGCTCGCGGTCCCGGGTTTCGTCGATGATCCGCTCGCCGAGGCCTCGGCGAACCGGGTGCCGGGTCTGATGCACAAGTTCGCCGGGCGGGTGCTGCTGATCGTCACCGGTCATTGTCCGATCCACTGTCGCTACTGCTTTCGCCGGCACTTCGCCCATGCGGCCAACCGTCCTTCGCGCGAGGGCTGGGCGCAGGCCTTCGACTACATTCGTCGTGACGACTCGGTCACCGAGGTGATCCTTTCCGGCGGCGACCCGCTCTCGGTCTCCGATCGCCAGCTGCAATGGCTGATCGGGCAGATCGAGGCGATTCCTCACGTCCGCCGGCTGCGCATTCACAGCCGGTTGCCGGTCGTCGTCCCCGATCGCCTGGGCCCCGGCCTGGTCGGACTGCTCGCCGCCAGCCGCTTGCAGACGAGCCTGGTCATCCACGCCAACCACCCGCGGGAACTCGACGACTCGGTGGCCGAGGCGCTCTCTTTGCTGCGCCGTGAGGGAATCGTCCTGCTGAACCAGGCGGTCCTGCTCGCCGGAGTCAACGATCGGGTCGAGGTGCTCGCCGAACTCAGCGAGCGCCTGTTCGCGATCGGTGTCCTGCCCTACTATCTGCACCTGCTCGACCGGGTCGCCGGCGCCGCGCACTTCGCCGTTCCCGACGAGCGGGCGATTCTCCTCCAGCAGGCCCTGCTCACTCGCCTGCCGGGCTATCTCGTTCCGCGCTTCGTCCGCGAGATCGCGCAGGCGCCGTCGAAGGTGCCGATCCTGGCCAGCACCGCCAGCACGGGACGGTGAGCGCGTCGGCCCGCCGTGCGGCTGCTGCGGCGGCGATCGGAGTCGTCGGCGATCCGCGCCTGCTCAGGAACTGCACGAAAGCATCGAGCATCCCGGGCGGTGGCGGGCCCAGTCGGGACGCCTGGCACTGATCGCTTCGCGTCCCGGCTGCTCGGAATAGGGGTGGCGAATCACCTCGAGCAGCTCGTGGATCATCTGCGGGTTGCCCTGTTCGGCCGCGTCGATCGCCTGCTGCGCGAGATAGTTGCGCAGGACGTAGCGCGGGTTCACCGCGTTCATCCTCGCCGCGCGGACGCCCGCCGGCAGGCCGTCGAGACGCAGGCGCGCGGCGTAGCGCGCCAGCCAGCGCGCGAGGTCGTCGGCGTGGCGCTGGCGCAGATCGTCGCGGTAGAAAGAACTGCCGACCGTTTCCACGGCCGGTCGATCGACGTCGAGCGCGGCGAGGCTGCGGAAGAAGTCGGTCATGTCGATCTCGGCGCGATGCATCAGATCGAAAAGGTCTTCGAGCAGGTCGGCGTCGTCGTGGTGCCAGTCGCGGAGACCGAGCTTCGCGGCGTACGCGGAGCAGAACTCGGCGGCATAGACGGCATCGTAGTGCTCGAGTCCGGCGGCGAGATCCGCTGGTGAGGGAGACAGCACGGCCAGCGCGTCGGCCAGCCTTTCGAGGTTCCAGCGGGCGATCGCCGGCTGACGTGCGAAACAGTAGCGTCGGCTCGAAGCGTCGGTCGTGTTCGGTGTCCAGCCGGGATCGAAATTGTCGATCCACCCGTACGGGCCATAGTCGATGGTCAGTCCGAGGATCGACATGTTGTCGGTGTTCATCACGCCGTGCACGAAGCCGACGCGCATCCAGTGCGCGAGCAGGCGGGCGGTGCGCTCGCAGATCACCGAGAACCACCCGGCCAGGTCTCGCGCCGGGTCGAGGTCGAGTTCCGGGAAGTCGCGGCGGATCGTGAACTCGACGAAGCGCTGCAGCAGTTGCTGGTCGCCGCGGGCGGCGAAGATCTCGAAGTGACCGAAGCGGGTGAACGACGGGGCGACCCGGCAGACCACCGCACCCGGTTCGGCGACCGGATGTCCGTCGTAGAACATGTCGCGGACGACCTTCTCGCCGGTGCTGACCAGGCTCAGCGAGCGGGTGGTCGGCACACCGAGGTGATGCATCGCCTCGCTGCACAGGAACTCGCGGATCGACGAACGCAGCACCGCCCGTCCGTCGGCGCGACGCGAGTAAGGCGTCGGGCCGGCGCCCTTGAGCTGCAATTCGAAACGCTGGCCGGCGCGGTTGACCGCCTCGCCGAGAAAGATCGCCCGCCCATCGCCGAGTTGTCCCGCCCAGTGCCCGAACTGGTGGCCGCCGTAACAGCAGGCATAGGTGACCATTCCGGGGAGCAGCGCGTTGCCCGCCAGCGCGGCGACCAGCTCCGGTCTGGCCATGTCCTGCTCACCGAGATCGAGCGCTTCGGCGACTTCCCGGGCATAGGCGACCAGCCGCGGGGCAGCGACTGGCGTCGTGGCGACTGCCGACCAGCACGCCCCATGAACCTGCCTCGGCTCGTTGATCTGCTCGGGGTCGCCGGGCAGCTCGCGGAGGAAACGGTTGTCGAAGCGGAGCATCGTCGCAGGCCGAAGCGCACATCCGCCGACCGGTTGCCTGGCGTGAGCCTCAGGCGCTCCTGACCAGGTCGACGATCTGGGCAGCGTCGAGCGTTCGCGCTTTGGCCTGCATTTCGGGGAGGTAGCGGGTCTGCAGGCTCTTCGCCTCGCCGAGCAGGTTCGCGAAGCTGTCGCGCAGCACCTGCGTCGAGAAGCTGCGCCCGCCGGCATAGTAGCGCCGCGCCACCTGGCCGAGCGCATAGGTGCTCGCGAAGCTCATCCCCGAACTGACCGCCTGCTTGCCGATGCCGCGCAGCAGGCCGCCGCCGACCTTGCCGAGCAGGCCACCGATCAGTTTGCGGCCGGCCTGCTCAAGATACTGCGAAGTCAGGCCGACGCCGACCGTGGCCAGGAAGTCCTTGATGTGGCCGCGATCGAGCTCGAATCCGTAAGCCTTGCCGATGCGGTAGACGAGTTTCATCTGCAGCGGGATGATGGCCATCGTCGACAGCGATTCAGGCAGCAGTTCGAGCGCTCCGTTGAGGATCGAAGCGTTGAGGATCAGCCTGTCCATCTCGCTTTCGCTGAGTGTCGAAGCGTAGCCGGCGGCCGGCGGCAGCGACACTGTCGCCGCGTCGTGCAGGGGTAGCGCGGCCACCTGCTCGACCTTCTGGCTGTAGGCTGCCGACGGTCCTGACTCGAGCGTCAGGGCTGCGCGAAGCTCGCCGAGAAACGCCTGCTCCGCCGGCGACTGGGAACCGTCGGCGTCACAGACGCAGACCGCCATCTCGAAGGCGAGCTGGCGTGCTTCGGGTGTCGACAGCGCGGCCGCCGCCGATCCGAGAGAGACGCGCCTGAGCAGCACGTCCTGATACAGCGCGGCGATGTTGATCGTCGCCTCACCGGCCAATGCGTCGGCAATGCGCCTGAGCTCGGCGCGTTCAGCCTCGTCCTTGTGGCCGTCGGCAAAGGCGGCCATCAGACAGAGGGTGAGGATGGCTTTCTGCTCGTGCTCGTTCATGCTCGTGATCTCCGGCGACCTTCAGCTTTGTCCCGGCCAGTATCCACGAGTTCCCGCGGGCGATCAAGGCGCGGCACCGTGATCGGGCGGCCGCCGGCGGGCATCGGCCATCCGCCGCAGCCGCTCAGGCCAGATCGCCCGCGCCGCAGATCGGCAGCCGGACGACGACTTCGAGGCCACCTCCGGGCGCGTCGCCAAGGACGACTTCTCCACCGCAGCCGGCAGCGATCCGGCGAACGATCGCCAGGCCGAGTCCGCAGCTGCCGTCGGTGGCCCGGGCCGGCTCGAGCTGTGCGAAAGGCTCGAGCGCGCGTGCCCGGTCGACGCGGGCGATTCCCGGGCCGTGGTCGCGAACGCTGAGCGCGACCCGCGTCTCGGCGAAGCGGTGCAGGCGCACATGAACCGGCGGGGCACCGTGCTGCAGGGCGTTGTCGACAAGGTTGTCGAGCAGCCGCTGCAGGTTGCCCGCGGCGATCGCCACCCGGCACTCGGTTGCCGTCTCGTCGACGGCCAGCTCGACCGGCCGGCCGAGTTCATGCTGTCGCCGCACCTCGTCACGGAGCAGGGGGGTAATGGCCAGCGGCTCCGGCGTCGAGTCGCTGGCCTCGCTGCGCAGGAAGGCCAGACACTGGCCGACGATTCGTTCCATGTCGTCGACGTCGCGGACCAGTCCGGCGCGTTCGCTGCCTTCTTCGAGCAGCGCGAGACGAAGGCGCAGGCGGGTCAGCGGTGCGCGCAGGTCGTGGGTCAGCCCGGCGAGCATCTCGCGGCGCTCGGCAGCGGCCCTGGCCAATTGGTCGAGCATCGTGTTGTGCCGTTCGGCGAGGAGTCTGACCTCGAGGGGTCCTTCCGGTCGCACGGTCCGTGCGGCGCCGCCGCCGGTCGCCGCGACGGCGTCGCCGAGTCGGGCCAGCGGACCGACGATGCCGCGCACGAAAAAGCCGGCGATCAGCAGGACGGCGGCCAGGGTGAGCGCGAGAAAGACCCACAGGTCCGACGGCAGAGCCTGCGGTTCGAAGCGGGGCGGCGGCAACTCGAGCCACCAGCGCTCGCCACCGGCCAGAAAGCCGATCCACAAGCCGCCGCGCTGACCGGGGTTGCCGTGACGCAGCAGAACGGGCTCGCCGAGATGCTCGGCGAGCTGGTCGGCCAGGCGCCGAGCGAAACGAAACTGCGGCTCGCCGCGCGGGACGGCGCTGCCGTCGGGGTGCAGCTGCAGTGCTGGCTCGCTGGCTTCCGCGCTGCTCAGTGCGCGTCGCGTGCGCTCGTCGAGACCGGGGAGGACGACCTGCAGCAGGCGGACCTGCCTGGCGATCGCCTGGACGGTCTGGGCGACGTGCGAAGTCCGCCGGAAATGGCCGAGCAGCGAGAAGGTGGCGATTTCCGCGACGGCGATCACCGCGATGACCAGCAGGACGGTGCGCCCGGCCAGCGAATCGGGAAACAGCTGCCGCTTCACGGCCCGGGGTCGGTCGGCGAATCGGGGACGAAGACGTAGCCGACGCCCCAGACGGTCTGCAGGTAGCGAGGACGAGCCGGGTCGTTCTCGATCAGCCGGCGCAGGCGATGGATCTGCACGTCGATTGCCCGGTCGAAAGCCTCGCTGCTCTCGCCACGGGTCAACTCGAGCAGTCGCTCGCGCTTCATCGGGCGGTTGGGGTGGGCCATCAGCGCGTTGAGCAGTGCGAACTCGCCGCTGGTCAGCGTGGTCACCTGGCCGTCCCTGAGCAGCTGGCGTTTGGCCCGATCGAAGGTCCAGTTGCCGAAGCGCTCGGTTTGCCCGGCCGGTTCGGGAGTGGCCGGCGTCCGTGAGCCACGGCGCAGGACCGCTTCGATGCGCGCGACGAGTTCGCGAGGGTCGAAGGGTTTGCCGAGATAGTCGTCCGCGCCCATCTCGAGTCCGATGACCCGGTCGACCGGATCGTCGCGCGCGGTGAGCATGATGATCGGGCGCATCTCGCCGCGGGCACGCAGTCGCCGGCAGGCGGCCAGCCCGTCCTCACCGGGGAGCATCAGGTCGAGGATCAGCAGTTGCGGCTCGTAGCGATCGAGAAAGGCGTCGAGCTGGCGAGTATCGGGGAGCAGCAGCGTGTCGAATCCGTGTCGCCCAAGGTAGCTCGCCAGCAGTTGGCGGAGTTCGGCGTCGTCATCGATCAGCAGGATTTTCTTCATCTCGTCCGTGCCCTGGCCGCGGGGTGATGGTGCCATTCTATGCCGCCCGCGGCGCCACGCACGAACCCCGGCAACAATTTGCAACCGACGGCGGAGAAGTCGAAACCGACTGCAATTTCCGCGAAATCGTCTGCAATCGCCAGCCGACGACAATGTCGCGGTCGCCGGGTACGACGGCTCCGGCGGCGATCGATCCCCCTGACACAAGGAGACTGACGATGAATGCGAAAATCAGCATACGGCCGCTGCTCGCGGCGTTGACTCTCTGCCTCGGCGCGACCACGGCGGCGATGGCCATTCCGCCCGAGGGCTGCGGACCGAGGGGCTGCCCGAGCGAGCGGTCGGCCGGTCACCCCTTCCAGGGGATGGCGCGCCTGCACGACGAACTCAAGCTCGACCCGAAGCAGGAAGCCCTCTGGCAGGAGGCCGAACGGACGACGCAAGCGAGTTTCCGCGAGCGCGGAGAGCAGATGCGCCGGGATCGCCAGGAGGCGCTCGCTGCGCTCAGCCAGCCGGGCGCGGATCTGCGCGCCGTGCTCAGGCGGATGGACCAGTCCCGCGAGGCCGGTCGCCAGGCACGCGACGCCGATCGCGAGCGCTGGCTGGCCGTCTACGACAGCCTCGATGGCGCCCAGAAGGAGAAGGCCCGCCTGTTCCTGAAGACCCGGATCGAGAGGATGGGCGAGGGCCGGCGCGCGGGTCCCGGAGGACCGCCCGGCCGGTGACGGGAGCGCTGCGAACGGTGTCCGGCGATCGCCCGCGGCCTCGCAGGCGGCGAGAAGCCACCCCGCGAAATCCGGTCGGGCGGGAGGTCACGGCTTTCGTGCTACGCTGCGACGTCGCCGCAAGGCGAAATGGAGGAACGGCGCGATGCACAAGGCCTACGTGATTGGACACATCACCGTCCGCGACGCCGACAAGTGGTCGCTTTACCGCAGCCGGGTGCCGGCGACCCTCGCGCCGTGGGGGGCCGAACTGATCTTCCGGGGCCGGCGAGCGGCGGTGCTCGCTGGCGAACATGCGCACAGCGACGTCGTGGTGATCGGCTTCCCCGATACGGCGGCGATCGCTGACTGGTATGCCTCCGAGGCGTATCGCGCGCTGATTCCATTGCGCGAGGAGGCCGCGGAAGTCCTGCTGCTCTCGTTCTCTGCCGGCTGAGGGGGCAGGGCAGCGTCGGTCACGGTGCATGATGCGCTACGGCCGAGGGACGACGATCGCGCCTGCGGATCGCCCGCCGGATGGCGGGCTTGACAGCCGGGCCGACGGCTCGGCATACTCGGGGCCCACCCCCGAAGCGCAGGGTCGTGAGCCGTCCGGCACGTTTGGCGCGGCTGCTCGCCCGGACCAGGCCGGCCTGGCGGCAGCCACTCCGTTGCGAGGCTTCTGGGGGCGTCCGAGGACCGCGAATCGTCGATGCGCCTGTCTGATCTGATCCTGTCGATTGCCCTGAGTGTCGCTGCCAGCAACGCGCTGGCCAGCGTCTTCGGCTTCGTCGATGAGCACGGTGTCGCCCATTTCGCAACCGAAAAGCTCGATTCACGGTACAAGCTGTTTCTCCAGGGCGGGCAGTTCCTCGCGCCGGAAGTGGCCGGGACGGGTTCCGCGAACCCTGCTCTGCTGCGCCACCTGGCCAATCATCCCAACCTGCGGAAGTTCGAACCACTGCTCAAGCTGGCGAGCGACGAGTTCGCCGTCGACTCCACGCTGCTCAAGGCGATCATGGCTGCCGAATCGGGCTTCGATCCCGAAGCCGTCTCGCCGAAGGGGGCCATCGGCCTGATGCAGGTCATGCCGGCGACCGCCTCGCGCTACGGGCTCCAGTCCGACACGAAGAAGACGGTCGAGGAAAAGCTCAGCGACCCGAAGACGAACATCCGTGTCGGCGCGCGCTACCTGCGCGACCTCGTCCGGATGTTCCCCGATCAGCCCGAACTGGTGATCGCCGCCTACAACGCCGGAGAAGGGGCCGTCCAGCAGCACAACCGCCGGATTCCCCCTTATCCCGAGACCCGCAACTACGTTCAGGTGGTGACGCAGTTCCTCAGACTCTATCAATCGGATCAGCCGGCTCAGAAAAGCGTGGGAAACGTGTTTACCCGGTCGGGTCAATCCGGCAGGAGGCTCTACCTGACGCTCCCGGGACGCCGGGATTTGCCGCTGTCGGCGGCGAAGGTCAGCGACTGATCGGCCGCGACCGGAGGTCGCCGGGAGGCGTACAATGATGCTTTTCCGTTCGGAGATCGAACCGATGGTCGACCCACAAGAATCCGCCATTTCCTTCACCACCGTGCCGCCAGCGTGCCTGAAGAAGACGCGTCGGCTGGGCGGGGCTGCCCTGGCCGGTGGGCTGATCGCCGTGCTGCTGGGTGGCTGTGCCGAACTGACCGGGCCATCGGCATCGGTCACCGCCAGTGACCCGTCGCGGATCACCCGCACCGGCTTCCTGACCGACTACGCGCGGCTGACCACGGCTTCCGGGGGCGACGGCGCGCTGTGCTGGCGGAAGCCCGAGGTGAACCTCGCGCGCTACGACAAGGTGCTGATCACGCGCATTCTCGTGAGCCTCAAGGCCGATCAGCAGGAGGGCGTAGACCCGACCGACCTCAAGGCGCTGGTGGACTATTTCCACAAGGCGCTGGTCAGGGACCTCAAGCCGCAGTTCCGGATCGTCGACGAGCCCGGTCCCGGGGTGCTGGTCCTGCGCATCGCACTGACCAATCTGGTGCCGACTCAGGTCAGCCGTAGCGTTCTCGGAACTGCGATTCCCTACGGCTTCGCAGCCGAAGCGGCTTCGGGTCCGGCGAGCGGTCGGCCGGCGGGCTCGACGCCGTATCTCGGCGAGACGGGCATCGAGATGCAGTTTCTCGACGGAGCGAGCAACGCTGTGATCGGCGAGTGCGCCGACACGCAGATCGGGCGGAAATATGCGGCCGAGGTCGACTCCGGCGCGGCGGGGGCGACCGAAACCTGGGTCAAGGGCTATATGAGCTCGTTCCAGAGTTGGTCGTACGCGCGTGACGCCTTCGACAAGTGGGCCCGGCAGATA
This sequence comes from Accumulibacter sp., assembly GCF_023806625.1. Classification (GTDB taxonomy): domain Bacteria; phylum Pseudomonadota; class Gammaproteobacteria; order Burkholderiales; family Rhodocyclaceae; genus Accumulibacter. The sequence goes on along the minus strand of NZ_JAMTDX010000059.1, from coordinate 5,005 downwards.
TCGCAGCGACTGGCCGTTCTGCGCGGGGTGACGCCGGCCCAGTAGCCGGGCGGAGGGAGCCCGGGGTCTTCGCCAGCAGACCTGTCGCGCTCCGGCTGCTCGCGCAGTGTGGGTCCTTCCGTCGATCGTCCCATCCATCAATCTCCCTGAGCGGTCGAGGAGTCGCGCGTGAGATCAGGAAAAGCCTTCGTCGCCGGGGTCGGCGCCGTGCCATTCACCAAGCCCGGGGCAAGCGATCCTTATGACGTGATGGCGGCGGCGGCGACCGCCAGGGCGCTGCACGATGCGCGCCTCGATTACCGGGCGATCGAGCAGGCGATCGTCGGCTACGTCTATGGCGACTCGACTTCGGGCCAGCGCGCGCTGTATCGGGTCGGGATGACCGGAATACCGATCGTCAACGTCAACAACAACTGCTCGACCGGTTCGACGGCACTGTACCTGGCCCGCCAGCTCGTCGAATCCGGAGCAGTCGATTGCGTGCTCGCCCTCGGCTTCGAGCAGATGCGCCCCGGGGCGCTGACCGAGTACTGGAACGACCGGCCGTCGCCTTTTGCTCGCTTCGATGAACTCTGTGCCGAGATCGCGCCGTATCCGGTGCCGCTCGCGCTGCGCTACTTTGGCGGTGCCGGCCGGGAATACATGGATCGTTACGCAGTCGGTGCCGATCTGTTCGCACGCGTGCGGGCCAAGGCCAGCCGACACGCGGCCAACAACCCGACGGCGCTGCTGCGCAAGGTGGTCAGCGAGCAGGAAGTGCTCGACGCGCCGCTGATCTGCGCGGAGGCCGGGATGACGCGTCTGATGGCCTGTCCGCCGACCTGTGGGGCAGCCGCGGCCGTGCTCGTCTCCGAAGACTTTGCCCGGCGGATGGATCTCGATCGCCGCGTGGTCATCGCCGCGCAGGCGATGACCACCGACCGGCCGGGGACTTTCGAGGAACGCAGCATGATCGCGCTGGTTGGCGCCGACATGAGCCGCGAAGCCGCTGGGCAGGTGTACGAGCAGGCGGGAATCGGCCCGGCCGACCTCGACGTCGTCGAGCTTCACGACTGCTTCGCGCAGAACGAGATCCTCACCTACGAGGCGCTCGGGCTTTGCCCCGAAGGCGGCAGCGCGCGCTTCGTCGCCGACGGCGACAACACCTACGGCGGGCGGGTGGTCACCAACCCGTCGGGCGGCCTGCTCTGCAAGGGCCATCCGCTCGGTGCAACGGGCCTCGCGCAATGCGTCGAACTCGTCGAGCAGTTGCGCGGTCAGGCCGGTGCGCGTCAGGTGGACAATGCGAGGATCGCGCTGCAGCACAACCTCGGACTCGGCGGCGCGTGCGTCGTCACGCTTTATCAGCGCTCGGAATGACGCCTGGCCCCGGGACGTGTGTCGAGCGGGCCGGGGGCAGTCAGGGCGTGATGGACAGAATGAGGAGATCGGAATGGGCAAGCTCGCAGGCAGGGTGGCAATCGTCAGCGGTTCGGGACGAGGGATCGGACGGGCGGTGGCGCTGAAGCTGGCTGCGGAAGGTGCGCGGGTCGTGGTGAACGACCTCGACACTGCGCCGGCCGAACAGACCGTGGCCGAGATTGTCGCCGCAGGCGGCCAGGCACTGGCCTGTGCCGGCAGCGTCACCGCTCCCGGTTTTGCCGAGCGCTTCGTCTCGACGGCGATCGACGGCTTCGGCGGGCTGGACATCATCATCAACAACGCCGGCTACACCTGGGACAGCGTGATCCAGAAGATGAGCGACGAGCAGTGGCAGGCGATCCTCGACGTGCACCTGACCGCGCCTTTCCGCATCCTGCGCGCGGCGGCCGAGTTCATTCGCAGCGCCGCTCGCCGCGAAGCCGAGGCTGGTCTGGAGGTCTACCGGAAGGTGGTCAATGTCTCGTCGATCGCCGGCGTCGGCGGCAACGCCGGTCAGGCCAACTATGCCGCGGCCAAGGCCGGAATCGTCGGTCTGACGCGCACGCTGGCCAAGGAATGGGGGCGCTACCGGGTGAACGTCAACTGCGTCGCGTTTGGCCTGATCAATACCCGGCTGACGAGTGCGCCGGCCGACGGTGACGCGACGCTGGACATCGAGGGCCGGCAGATCCGGGCCGGCGTGAACCCGGAACTGCTCAGACAGATGGAAGCGATGATTCCGCTCGGTCGGGGCGGCAGGCCAGAGGAAGCCGCCGGGGCGATCGTCATGCTCTGTTATCCCGAGGCGAACTACGTTTCGGGCGAACTGCTCGTCTGCGGCGGTGGCTTCCGGATCTGATCGGCGCGCAGGACGGCTGGGCCGGCGGCTGCGGGAAGACTTGCCGATGGCGCCCGGCTGGCGCTGATCGGCGAGCGGGAGGATTACGAATTGGCCATGCCGCGAACGATCTTCGCCGAGGAGCATCGGCAGTTCGCCGAGTCGGTCGATCGCTTCATCGAGGTCGAGGTCGCTCCGCATTACCGGCGCTTCGAGGACCAGGGGTACATCGATCGCGAGGTCTGGCTGAAGGCCGGCGAGGCGGGCTTCCTCTGCTCGTCGATGCCCGAGGAGTACGGCGGTGCCGCGGCCGATGCGCTGTACAGCGTCGTGCTCTTCGAGCAGCCGGCGCGCCGCGCGGTGCAGAATCTGCTTGGCTGGGCGCTCCACTCGGACATCGTCGCCCCGTACCTGCTGCGCTACGGCAGCGAGGCGGTCCGCCAGCACTACCTGCCGCGGATGGCCACCGGCGAGATGATCGCTGCGATCGCGATGACCGAACCCGGAGCGGGGTCGGACCTGCAGGCGGTTCGCACGACCGCGCTGCGCCAGGGCGACCACTACCTGGTCAACGGGTCGAAGACCTTCATCACCAACGGCTGGCACTGCGACCTCGTCGTCGTCGTCGCCAAGACCGATCCGGCGAAGGGCGCCAAGGGCATCAGTCTGCTGGTCGTCGACACGACGATGGCCGGTTTCTCGAAGGGGAACCGGCTGGAAAAGATCGGGCTCAAGGCCCAGGACACCTGCGAGCTGTTCTTCGACGACGTCCGCGTTCCGTTCGATAACCTGCTCGGGGAGGAGAACCGGGGCTTCGCCTGCCTGATGACCGAACTCCCGTGGGAACGCCTGCAGATCGCGATCACCGCGGTCGCGCAGATGGAAGCCGCGCTCGAATGGACCTGCCGCCATTGCCGTGAGCGCAAGGCGTTCGGCAGCGAACTCATCGGATTCCAGAATACCCGCTTCACCCTCGCCGAGGCGATGACCGAGGTGCAGATCGCCCGCGTCTTCGTCGATCGGTGCATCGAGTTGCACATGGCTGGGGCACTCGACGCGAGTGCTGCGTCGATGGCCAAGTACTGGTGCACCGATCTGCAGAGCAAGGTGCTCGACGCCTGCCTGCAACTGCACGGCGGTTACGGCTACATGTGGGAGTCGCCGATCGCCCGCGCCTGGGCCGATTCGCGCGTCGCGCGGATCTACGGCGGGAGCAACGAGATCATGAAGGAACTGATCGCCCGGCAGTTGCCCTGATCGTTGGGGGCGGCAGCCCGGATCGCCTTTCCGAGGGCTCGCACGGCGACCGCCGCGTGGCGCTTCGCCGCCCGGTCCTCAGCCTGGCAGCGGCTCCGGATTGCCGAGCGCCGTCGTGTTCAGACCGCCGTCGACGTAGAGGATCTCGCCGGTGATCGCGCTGGCCAGATCGGAGAGCAGGAAGGCTGCCGCGTTGCCAACCTCGTCGATGGTCACGTTGCGGCGCAGCGGGGCGTTGTGCGCGTTGTAGGCGAGCAGGCGCGAGAAGTTGCCGACGCCGGAGGCGGCCAGCGTCTTGATCGGTCCGGCGGAGATCGCATTGGCGCGGATCCCCTGCGGGCCGAGGCAGAAGGCGAGGTAACGCGTCGCCGCTTCGAGACTCGCCTTGGCGAGGCCCATCGTGTTGTAGTTGGGCATCGTCCTTTCGGCACCGAGGTATGAGAGGGCGAGCAACGCCGGGTGACGGCCCTTGAGGAGCAGCGGTCGCGCGGCCTTGGCGAGAGCCGGATAGCTGTAGGCCGAGACGTCGTGCGCGACGCGGAACGCCTCGCGGGTCATCCCGTCGAGAAAGTCGCCCTCGATCGCTTCGTTCGGTGCATAGGCGATCGAATGGACGAGCCCGTCGAGCCCGTCCCAGTGCCCTGCAAGATCGGCGAACAGCCTGTCGATCTCGGCGTCCTCGGCGACGTCGCAGGCGAAGACCAGCTGGCTGTCGAACTCGCCAGCGAACTTGTTCAGCCGCTCCCGAAAGCGCTCGCTCTGATAGGTGAAGGCCAGCTGGGCACCCTCGCGGTGGCAGGCCTTGGCGATGCCGTAGGCGATCGAGTGTTTGGACAGCACGCCGGTGATCAGAATGCGCTTGTCTGCGAGGAATCCCATGTGTTCTCCGGTCATTCAAGGTGGCTCTTCGGCCAGGGTCTCGGCCGAATCCGTCAGTCGGGCGAATTATAAGCGATCCGCCGGTCTCCCCGGAGATCTGGCCAGCCGGCCGGGGGGGCGGGGGAACGGCCGTCATCGGGGCGATGCGGTGGGGGGTAAGTTCATTCGTCGGCTGACGACATCACTTGCTCATCACTCATGATGACCACCGGGCGAAGGCCAGGGCAAGCCCACGGCGTCTCGGCGTGTCCGCTTGCCCGGGGTCGAGTCCGGCTTCATGCCGGCACACCGCACTCTGCCCCGACTCCTTCGGGAGATCGCGGTGGTTCAGCTCAGTCGGTCGCGTCGGTACGGACGAGGGGCTGGAGACGCTGAAGAGAGCGCCAGGCAGTGTCACCTGATGGCGCTGGAAGTAGCCAGGCGCCCGCGAAAGGCCGGATCTGCTGCGGCCGCCGGATCGACGCGGGTTGGCCAGCCGGGCAGCTCACTCGCGCGAGCGAGCCGACCTGTGTGACGAGCGGTGATCGTCGCCGGCGCCTTGTCAAGGTCGGGCGTTCTGCTAGAATCCCGCCCTCCGGAGAGATGGATGAGTGGTTTAAGTCGCACGCCTGGAAAGCGTGTTTAGGATAA
>NZ_JAMTDX010000058.1 GCF_023806625.1 Accumulibacter sp. | reverse complement strand
CCATCTCGCTCACGCCTACAAGCCAATATGACAAAAGGCTAAGTTGTGAGGATTGCGAAGTGTTCGACCACGCGCCGGACATGGAAGCCGGAATCGGCGAACTCGTCGGCCAGATTCCGGCGTCAGCCCCCGACGCCCGAACATCGGATCAGGAGCCGGCAGGGGCTCCGCCCCGGCGCCACCGTCGAACGGCGTGGCGCGTCACCCTTCGTAACCCCGACAGATCTCGGCCAGACGAGCAATCTGCGACGCGTCGGCGGCAAATCGACAGCGCACTTCGCGACAGCCCTCGAAGTACCGGCCGGTCAGATCGGCGCATGCCGGGTCGGTCGCCAGCCACACGGGAGTCCGCGCGCCCTGATCGGGGCTCTCGTGCCCGCCGAAGCCGAGCGCCCGGCTCAGCGCCGAATCGACGTCGCCCGGGTGGCAGGCATTGACCGTCACGGCCGCCGGCCCCAGTTCTGCGGCCAGGTAGACCGTGAGCATCCGCTCGGCCTGCTTCGACTGACGATAGGCCCGGTGCTGATCGTAAGCCCTGCGCCTGAACTCGGGGTCGGTCAGGTCGAGATCCCCGGCCCAGTAGCTGGCGACGTTGACCACCCTTGCCGGTGCACCCTCGATGAGTCGATTCTGCAGGGCCAGCGTCAGCCAGTAATAGCCGAGCACATTGACCGCGAACTGCATCTCGATGCCCTGGGGCGTTTCCTGCCGCGACCGCGGAGCGAGGGCCGCGTTGTTGACCAGAAGATGAACCGGCTGGCGCCAGCGACCCGCGAAGGCCATGATCGACTCCCGGCGCGAGAGGTCGACGAGTTCCCAGGACACTTGCCGGTTGCCGGTCGCCGCAGCGATCTCGCGCACGGCGTGTTCAGCCCGGGCGGCATTCCGGGCGAGCAGCACGATCGCGTAGCCCGGTTTCGCGGCGATCTGGCGAGCGATGGCTCGGCCGATGGCTCCGGTTGCGCCGGTCACCAGGGCCGTGCGTTCGCTGGTTCCGGCGTCGGTCGTGCAATCAGCGTCCGGCACATTCATCGGTCAGCCGTTCAGTGGCAGCGGTGCGCCCAACCGAGGGTCGACGATCCGTGGCGAAGACGGCCGCCACCGGTGCACCTGGCCGGGGCACGTCCCGTGCGCATCGCCAGCCGCACGACGAGGCCCGGCCCGGACAATGCGAAGCCAATCGCTCGGCTCCAGCGCGCGAGCGACGCTGCCTACTTGTGACGGGCGATGCCGGCCAGCCCGGCAAGACCAAGAGCGATCAGCGTCAGCGAGCCCGGTTCGGGCACCTGATTGGCGACTGTCGCTTGGGCCGCGAGGGGCATGGTCATCAAATTGATGGCAACGATCCTGGCGATGTTCCCGATGTTCATTTCCGTAATCTCCTGAAAGGCTGTGTAAGCAGTCCCTCACGCGAGGAACCATCCGTCGGTTCGACACCGTCGCGACCCGCGGCGCCAATCGCCGATGACCGAATCCGACCCGTGCGGGGAATCGCAAGGCAGATCCCGTGCCAGGATATCTTTTGCCAACCCTATGGCTATGGTCACCGGAAGAGGGTCTCCGGCAGCCCCTGTAAGACTTTCCGACATCGCACCAGGATGCGCTTCGCGCCAGGCACGCCAAGGGCGCGACGGCTCAGCCTGGCGTTGCCGGTGGTGCAGCACGTGCCCAGCCGACCGGGACGCGGTCACTCAACCGCGTGGTCTGGATGGCCGAGAATGAAAACGAGAGGCGAAAGGCCACGCGATGGCGTCACCCGCGGCCGAAGAATGCGCCCGACGCGCAAGGCCCCGGCGTAGCGGGACCCCTTGCGCGCGGAAAGAACGGTTCAGGGGTTGCGGCGACGCAGGCTGGCGAGACCCGCGAGGCCCAGGCCGAACAGCGCCAGCGACGCCGGTTCCGGCACGCCGACCGTCCGGGTATCGAACTGGAGATCGTCGATGGCGATGAAGCTGCCGCTGATGTGCAGGTACCTGGCGTCGTTGGACACCCGGTTGATGTAGTAGTAGTCGTTCGACGGGGCCTGGACGTTGTAACTTTCGAGGACCGCGCTGGATGCGTCGAGCAGTTCGAAGAGCATCGTCGTCGGACCGGCGATGCCGATGCCCACCGCCGCCTGCGGGGTGGTGAACTCGAAGTAGAAATCCGCACTCCAGCCCTTCGACGGGCCTGTCCCGACGTAGTTGATTCCGCTCTGGCTCGACGGATAGTAGCCCAGCGCGCGGCTGAGGGAGTCGGTGATCGACGCCACCCCCTGAGCAGCGTACTGGTTGGATGCCATCGTGGTGCCGGTCGGCTGGTCGTCGAAGTCGATCAGCGTCCCGAAGCGGGGAATCGGATTCGCCGGAGCACCCGAAGGGCTCGTCGGGGAACCCTGGACCAGCGCGGCTTGGGCCGCGAACGGGACGGTCAGGCAACCGATGGCCAAGACCATCACAATCTTTCTGCTTTTCATCGTTGTACTCTCCTGCTTGGAAATGAACGCCGTTCCTCGAAGGAGGAACACTGTTTCGCTGCGACGCCGTCCCGGCCCGCGGCCGTCTCGCCGATTCCGGAACCCGAGCCGTGCGAACATTGGGGAGCAAGATGTATTCCATGGATAAATATGCTTTATTTCACAGAGACTTCGCGTGCTTCCCAGAGAGCGCTCGTGCAGGCACTGTAAAAGATCTCGACAGCCTCGCGAGCGGGGCACTCGCGTCTGTTTCAACACCGTTTTTTGGCAAGGCTCCGGAATCTCGTCAAGCCTCCTGGGGTAGGCCTTGGGAATGGCCCGCGGGTGATGGTGCCTGGCCGTCGAATAAGCCATATCTATGCAGCGCTGGCGTTCGGGCAGTGACGAGACACTCCGAAACACGTTCCCGTCGACCAATCCATTAGACGGTGATCATCGCAAGGGGCCGAGTCGATCGGCCGCGCTCGCCACCCGGTGACTTCGCCGGCGACCCGATGGTCGCAGACGGCACAGAGGCTCCCGGAGTCATCACCGACGAGCAAGCGCTGGCCAGCGACGCGGAACCAGCGACCAGGAACGGACCGGCCGCCATGCGAAGAAGACCAGATAATCGGCGCATGCCACCCCGAGGACCCACCCGACAGACCCGAGCGATCCGCCGCCTTCTGCTGCTCGCCGGGGCCTGCGCGGTGATGCTCTCAGCCCGCGCCGCGGCCTCGCCCTACCCGTTCTCGGTCAGCACGCGGAAGAATGGGCAACGGCACGACCTCGTGGCGAGCAACCGGGGATCGGCACCGGTCTCGGTGCGCGTCTCGCTGACCGCCGCGGACAACGTTCGCGCGACGCAGCCGCTCCCGCATTACGCCGTCGTCGCTCCCGCGAGCGAGACCATCCTGCTCAGCCTGTTCCCCGCGGGGACGACGCGCGGTCAGCGTTTCACGTTCCAGAGCCGCTTCAGCATCGGCAGTTATCTGGCCCGCCCCGACTCGCAGGCGGTCTATCGGTTACCCTACGCCGATGGCCTCAGCGCACGGGTCGGACAGGCTCCGGGCGGTCCTCTGACGACGCACGTCTCGCCGGACAGCCGCCATGCGATCGACTTCACCGTCCCGGTTCACACGCCGATCGTCGCTGCACGCGACGGGACGATCATTGCCGCGGAATCGTCGAACCTTTTTGGGGGACAGCAGCGGGAACTGCTGGCGAAGGCCAACTACGTGCGCATCCTCCATGCCGACGGGACGATCGCCACCTATGCCCACCTCTCACCCGGTGGGGTGAAGGTCGCGCCGGGCGAATGGGTTCGTTCGGGGACGCTGATCGGTGCTTCGGGCGCCACGGGCTACGCATCGGGTCCCCACCTGCACTTCGTCGTACAGAGGCTCGTCGCCGGCGAAGAAGGCTTCGCGCTCGTTTCGCTTCCGGTCCGCTTCCACGTCGGCGATCCCGCGGTGGTCGTCGAGCCGACCTACGGACAGGTCCTCTCGGCGACCTACGACTCGCCGGCGAGCCTTCCGCCCGCCGGACGAAAACCGTCTGCCGCTCACTGATCGCGGGCGAGGAGGGAGTGCTGCCGCCGGGGCGAGGCGCAGCAACTGCTCGCCGCGGCACCCAGGGCAGGAAGAAGCGGCGAAGCTACTGCAGAGTCATCACGTAGGCGATGACGTCGGCCCGGGCAGCCGCGTCGGCCAGCCCGTCGTACTTCATCTTGCCGCCCGGCACGACCTTCCGCGGCGCGGCGATGTACGCGTCGATCTTCTCGACCGTCCAGACGATCCCGCTGTCCTTCATCGCCTCGGAGTAGCCGCTGAAGTCGGCGACCGACCCGGCCTTGCGACCGACGACGCTGGTCAGCGTCGGGCCTTTCTTGCTCCTGCCAGGGATCTTGCTGTGGCAGTCACCGCATTCCTCGGCGAAGACGTCGGCGCCGCGCCTGGCATCTCCGCCGGCGAGCGCCTGCCGGCCAGCGGCGAGGATCAGGCCACCGGCAATGAGCGCGGTGATGATGGCGAATCGGTTCCGGTTCAAGTTCTGCCTCCGTAGTCAGATGGCCAGCCAGATGAAGAGCATCGTCGTGTTGTTGTCGCTGGCCTTGCGGTCGCTGCCATTGACGTCGTCGATGTAGTGACTGCCCCCGTTGTAGCGGGTGTAGCCAGTGTATTGCAGACCGACGCGGGCATTGGCCCACGGCGCACCCCACGAGCCCTCCTTGCCCCATGGCGTCCAGTCGGCCTGCAGGATGTATCCCGCGGTGTTCGGACGGTCGTTGTACGAGACCGAACCGTACAGACCGCTGTCCGCAGTGCCGCGGCTGTTGAACAGGCCCAGCGTCGCCCCCCAGGTCTGCTCGTAAGTGTAGGAAGTGGCCAGGCGGAAGGTGTTCAGCCGATCCTTGGCGTTGTCCGCAGCGCCGAGCACGTCATGGCTGTAGTCGAGCTTCTGCCGCTCCCAGACGTAACTGGCATTGGCGGTGAAGATGTGCTCGCGCGTGCCGAGGAACTGGTAACTGGCGTCGATCCCGATATCCTGGTAACGGTCGGTGCTGCTCGGATCCTCGGCACTCTGGACACCGGCGTTGAAGCCGAACACGCCGACGTTGAAGTTGTCGCGCTTCATGTCCTTGTAGTAGGCGAGCCGCCAGTACGTGCCGACGCCCGAGAACTTGCCGGGGTCCACCGTCTGCGTGGCCACCTGACCCGTGTTCATCCAGTTGACGCTGCCCGACGAGAGGGCACGGTAGGCGCCGACCTCGGCGTAGAAGTTGCTGGCCCAGAGCGTATAGGCATTGACTCCGATGACGCTTCCGCCGAGGCTTTCGACGAGCGGTGCGGGACCGGTGCCGAAGCCGAAATCGGACGCCGTGTACGGAAAGCGCCACTGGGCGAGGGTGTTGAACGGGTCGGTCAGCGTCGGGTTGTTGTTGATCGACAGTCCGACCACCCCCTGCTGTTCGCCGATGGCCAGCGTGCGCGCATAGCGCACATCGAGCTGGTCGAGAAAGGTCTTCCGGTCGACGCCCGAGTAGGTGGCCTGTACGAAGCTGCCGACGTGCTCGGTCAGTCGGCCGGCAAGGAACAGCGAAGCTTCCTGAAGCGCGGCGTTGTTGTTGTCGCTGAAATGCTCGGGGGCCTCGGGAAGGTTCTTGGCCGTGTGCGTCCAGTTGGCCACGGCCATCGCAGACAGGGGCACCTTGGTACCCTGGCCGTCCGTATCGGTGTACCCGCCGACCTTGAAGGCGATCCCGTACGGAGTCAGTTGCGGCCCGAAGCTGCCGACATGGCAGGCTGCGCACTCGGAGCCCGTCTGCCGGGCGTAACTCGGAACGGCGCCAGCCGGCGCACTGAATGTCGCGGCCAGCGTGAGGCTGGCCAGCACGACCAGCAGGGCACGAGCCCAGTGGCGCTCGCTGCCGCCGCGCGGCAGGTTGATCAGGGTCATGGTTTCTCTCTACAGGTTGGACGAAGCGCATGCACGCGGACCGTGTCGGCAGCCCGCCGTGTGCATCCCGAAGGCTACCGCGGCCAAGCTTGCGAACACCTTACGCAGGAGGCCAGACAGCGTCCTGACGTCAGGTCTTCGCAAGCTTGGCCGGGGCATGCTGCGCCTCGAAGACAGTCTCCTGGAGAAGACCGTGACAAGCTACTGGCGCAATCTGGCAAACCGCATCCCGTGGAAGGGTGTTTCGTGGGCGATGGCGCTGCTGCTCGTCGCCATCGGCGGAGCGCTCGCCGCCGGAACGAGATTTGCCCTGGAGCAGACCAATACGCTCGACTTCTGTACCTCGTGCCACGAGATGCGCGAGAACAACTTCGAGGAATACAGCCACACGATTCACGCGCGCAACCGGACCGGGGTCAGGGCGACCTGCTCCGACTGCCACGTCCCGCACGAGTTCGGCGCCGCGATGGTCCGCAAACTGCTGGCCGCGAACGACGTCTTCCAGCACTTCGCCGGGCGGATCGACACCCCCGAAAAGTTCGAGGCACACCGCCTCGACCTGGCCCGGCGAGTCTGGCTGCGGATGAAGCAGAGCGACTCGCGTGAATGCCGGAACTGTCATGACGTCTCGGCAATGGCTCCCGAACTGCAGGGCAAGACCGCCCAGAAGCAACATCTGAAACTCGCCGGGGGCAACCGGACGTGCATCGACTGCCACTACGGGATCGCCCACCGGGAGCCCGCTGGCGGCCTGGAGCCTCAGGACGTCGTCGAGGGTGACCGCTGATCGGCGCCCCGTCGACGGCGGCAGCCGCTTTTGATCTATAGTCCGGATCTCGCGGGAGTCGCCAGGAGATGCGCATTCTGGTCGTCGAAGACGACGTTCTGATGGCCAACGGGCTCAAGCAGGGGCTTGCGCGCGCCGGCTACACGGTCGACGTCGCGCCGTCGGCCGAGACAGCCGAGGCATCACTGCTCACCGAGGAATTCGATCTCGCGGTGGTCGATATCGGCTTGCCAAAGGCCGATGGCCTGACGCTGATCCGCCAGTTGCGCTCGCGCGGAAACCGGCTGCCGGTGCTCGTCCTTTCCGCCCGAGGCACGCTCGAAGACACGGTCAGCGGTCTCGACATCGGCGCCGACGACTATATGGCCAAGCCGTTCCGGCTTCCCGAACTGACCGCCCGGATTCGCGCGCTGATCCGCCGCTCGCGATCGGTGGCCAGCGCCTGCCTCGCGCACGGCAGGCTGATCCTGAACATCAACAGCCACGCGGCGACCCTCGACGGTCAGCCGCTCGAACTGACCAACCGCGAGTGGGCCATTCTCGAAGCCCTGCTCATCGCCTCGCCCGACGTGGTCAGCAAGCACCGCCTCCTCCAGAGCCTCGCGGGCTGGGACAAGGACATCACGCCGAACGCGATCGAGGTTCATGTCTCACGCCTCAGGGCCAAGCTTTCGGCGGCCTGCGTCGAGATCCGCACGGTCCGCGGAATCGGCTATCGCATCGATGCCCCTGCCACCTGAAGCGCGCCGCCGAGGCAAGCCGCTCGACCTCCGCCCGCGGCTGCTCCTCGCCGTCCTCGCACCGCTGATGATCGTCTTCGCGATCAGCGTGGCACTCGACTACCGTCTGGCAAGGGAGACGGCGGACGCCGCTTTCGACCAGTCTCTGGCCGACGCCGCGCTCGACATCGCGGCACACGTGAGCAGCGCATCCGGATCACCGCCGAGCGTCAAGCTCTCGGCCGAGGCCGAAGCGATGCTGCGCAGCGATCCCGCGGACCGGATCTATTTCGCGATCCGCGACGACGCGGGACGGCTGCTGGCCGGAGATGCCGACCTTCCTGACCGGCGCCCAGCGGACGCCGGTCCGCCGCAGTTCATCGATACCGTCTTCCGGGAAAGCCCGGTGCGCGCTGCGGTCTACCGCCGCGATTCGGCGAACGGCAGCGTGACGATCACGCTCGCCGAGACGCTCGCCAAGCGGACGACGGCCAGACGGAGGATCCTCACGGCGATGATCGTGCCCAATCTGATCGTCGTCCTGGCCACCCTGCTCGCCGTCTATGTCGGAGTCAGACAGGGCCTCGCGCCGCTGCAGACCGTCGAGCGCGAGATCGCCACCCGCTCACCGATGGACCTCAGGGAACTCGATGTGGCGACGACTCCGCGCGAAGTCCGGCCGATGGTCTCGCGCCTCAACGAGCTCTTCAGGATGTTGCGCGAAGCGTCGGCAGCCCAGCAGCGTTTCCTCGCCGACGCCGCGCACCAGTTGCGGACGCCACTCGCCGGCCTGCAGACACAGCTCGATCTGGCCAGTTCGGAAGGCTGCTTCGCGTCTGACGCCGAGCGCCTGACGCGGATCGAGGACGCCACCGGGCGGATCGGCCATCTCGTCGATCAGCTGCTCGTCTATGCGCGCGCCGAATCGACGACCGCGCTGACGCAGGTCTTCGAACCGGTGCCGCCGGCCGATCTGGCCGAGAAGGCGGCTTCGCTGTTCCTCGATCGAGCACTGTCGAAACACATCGACCTGGGCTTCGAGGTCGATCCGGCCGAGATCGACGGAGTCCCGTGGATGCTTCGCGAGGCGATCGCCAACCTTCTCGACAACGCGCTTCGCCACACGCCCGAGTACGGCGTCGTGACTCTGCGCAGCGGGACCCGCGATCGCCGCGGCTTCATCGAAGTCGAAGACAGCGGGCCGGGAATTGCACCGGGCGAACGCGAACGCGTATTCGAACGCTTCTACCGCATTCCCGGATCGGGCGACCAGGGCTGCGGGCTCGGCCTGGCGATCGTCCGGGAGATCGCCACGCTGCACCGGGCGGCGATCGAACTCGCCGACTCGCCGGGTGGCGGACTGCGCGTCACGCTGCTCTTCCCGCCTGCACCAGCCACTGACGACAGCCGCTGAGACGCCGCCGTGCGTGCTACTCGACGGTCACCGACTTGGCCAGGTTGCGCGGCTTGTCGACGTCCGTCCCGCGTACCAGCGCGACATGGTAGGCGAGCAGCTGCAGCGGCACGACGTGCAGCAGCGCCGACAGGGCCCCGTAATGTTCGGGAAGGTGCAGCACGTGAATGCCGTCGGACGACTTCATCTCGCTGTCGGCGTCGGCGAAAACCCAGAGCTCGCCACCCCGCGCGCGCACTTCCTGGAGGTTGGACTTGAGCTTCTCGAGCAGCGCATCGTTCGGCGCGACGGCGATCACCGGCATCTCCCGGTCGACGAGCGCCAGCGGGCCGTGCTTCAATTCGCCGGCGGGATACGCCTCGGCGTGAATGTACGAGATCTCCTTGAGTTTCAGCGCACCCTCGAGGGCGATCGGATAGTGACGGCCCCGCCCGAGGAACAGCGCATGCTGTTTCATCGAGAAGCCCTCGGCCCAGTTGCGAATCTCGGGCTCGAGTTCGAGGACCTTGGCGACTGCTGCCGGGAGGTGGCGCACGGCGTGCAGCTCGGCCGCTTCGCGATCGCCTCCGAGGCGACGGCGGACTTTCGCGAGGACCAGAGTCAGCAGATACAGCGCGACGAGCTGGGTGGTGAACGCCTTGGTTGAAGCGACGCCGATTTCCGGGCCCGCGCGAGTGATGAAACGCAGTGCATTTTCCCGGACCAGCGAGGATTCCGGAACGTTGCAGATGCACAGCGTGCGGGTCATGCCGAGCGACCTGGCGTGGTGCAGGGCGGCCAGCGTGTCGGCGGTTTCGCCCGACTGCGATATGGTCACCACCAGCGTGTCCGGATCGGCCACCGAATCGCGATAGCGATATTCGCTGGCCACCTCGACCGAGCACGAGATGCCGGCGATCGACTCGATCCAGTAGCGCGCGACGAGCCCGGCATGGTAGCTCGTCCCGCAGGCGATGATCAGCACCTGCCGGACATCGCGCAGCAGTTCCTCGCTCGCCGCACCGAACACTCCGGGCTGGATGCTCCGCGCCGAGCCGAGCAGCTCGAGCGTGTTGGCCAGCGCGACCGGCTGCTCGAAGATCTCCTTCTGCATGTAGTGGCGGTAGTTGCCGAGCTCGATCGCCTCGGCCGAGAGCTGCGACTCGGTTTCCGGCCGCTCGACGACGGTCCCGTCGACGCGAGCGATTCGGTAATGGTCGCGCCCGAGTTCGGCACAGTCGCCGTTCTCGAGATAGACGATCCGCCGGGTCACCTGGATCAGCGCCGACGCGTCGGAGGCGGCGTACATGCCGTCGTCGGTGACGCCGAGCAGCAGCGGCGCGCCCTCGCGAGCGACGACGATCCTCGTCGGATCGGCAGCGCGCAGGACGGCGATCGCGTAAGCACCCTCGAGCTGGGCGATCGCCTGGCGAACTCCGCTGAGAAAGTCCGGAGCGCCCTTCAGCTCGTGCGCGATCAGGTGGGCAACGACTTCGGTATCCGTATCCGAGACGAACTCGTAGCCGAGTGCCCTGAGCCATTCGCGAAGCGGCTCGTGGTTCTCGATGATCCCGTTGTGCACGACGGCGAGGCCGCCGGAGATGTGCGGATGGGCGTTCCGCTCGCAGGGCACGCCGTGCGTCGCCCAGCGCGTGTGGGCGATGCCGGTGTGCCCGGTGGCGTTCGTTTCCTCGGCCTGAGCGGCCAGTTCCGCGACGCGGCCGACCGATCGCAGCCGATGCAGACCGCTGCCGTCGATCAGCGCGAGCCCTGCCGAATCGTAACCGCGGTATTCGAGCTTGCGCAATCCTTCGAGGAGAACGGGAACGATGTTGCGGTCGGCGACCGCTGCGACGATGCCACACATGATCGGGTCACTTCCTCGCTTTCTGCGGCCGTTTCCAGCCCGGGATCGAAACCTGCGCTACGCGCGAGATGGTCAGCGTATCCGGCGGTGCGTCGCGGGTCAGCGTCGTTCCCGCTCCGAGCGTCGCACCCCGGCCAACGGTCACCGGCGCGACGAGCTGCGTATCCGAGCCGATGAACGCGTCGTCCTCGATGATCGTCTTGAACTTGTTGGCGCCGTCATAGTTGCAGGTGATCGTTCCGGCACCGATGTTGACCCGGCTGCCGACGACCGCGTCGCCGACGTAGGCCAGGTGGTTGGCCTTCGATTGCTCGGCGAGCTTGCTGTTCTTGAGCTCGACGAAGTTGCCGACGTGTACGCCGGCAGCCAGTTCGGTCCCCGGCCGCAGACGGGCAAAAGGACCAATGACGCCATCCGGTCCGACGATCGCCCCGTCGAGGTGGCTGAAAGCCGCCACGCGTGAGCCTGCTCCGATCTGCGCATTGCGCAGCACGCACGACGGTCCGATCTCGACGGCCTCGTCGAGAACCACCCGGCCTTCGAAGACGCAGTTGACGTCGATGAACACGTCGCGACCGCAGACGAGTTCCCCACGCACGTCGATTCGTGCCGGATCGGCCAGACGGACGCCCTGCTCCATCAGGCGGTCGGCGATTCGCCGCTGAGCGACGCGTTCGAGCTCGGCGAGCTGAACCTTGCTGTTCACGCCGCGAACCTCGCTTGCCGATCGCGCATGGGTCGTGCGGACTGCGACGCCGTCGGCGACGGCCATCCCGACGATGTCCGTCAGATAGTACTCGCCCTGCGCGTTGTCGTTGGACAGCCGTTTCAGCCAGCCGGCGAGACGCGCCGTCGGCAGCGCCATGATCCCGGTGTTGATCTCCCGGATGCGGCGTTCTTCGGGCGAAGCATCCTTCTGTTCGACGATCCGGGCGACGAGCCCGGCCACGTCGCGGACGATCCGTCCGTAACCAGTCGGGTCGTCGAGTTCGACAGTGAGGATCGCCAGCCCGTCGCGTGCGGCGTGGACCAGCTGCTTCAGCGTCTCGACTTCGATCAGCGGCACGTCGCCGTAGAGAACCAGCGTCGATCCAGAATCGCACAGCTCCGGCAGCGCCTGCATCAGTGCATGCCCGGTGCCGAGTTGTGGCTCCTGGAGTACCCACGTCAGGTCGGGCGCATCGACGCTCGCCCGCACCGCCTCACCGCCGTGCCCGTGGACGAGACAGATTCTTTGCGGCTCGAGGCTCCGGGCCGTCTCGATGACGTGCTCGACGAGCGGCTTGCCAGCCAGCGGATGCAGGACTTTCGGCAAGTTGGAATGCATGCGCTTGCCCTGGCCGGCAGCGAGGATGACGATGTTCATCGGCAGCAACTGGGAAGTGGAGAAGAGTCAGGCAAGGATCGCGAATTCGTCAGTCGGCATGGCACCCGTCCCGCCCCTGGCTGCCTTGGCCCCGGTTCCTGAGGAACCGGCGCCGAATCGCCATGGCAGGCTCTGGCGCCTCGCGGGCATTATTGCAGACGGGGACTCGCCGTGTTGCCAGAAAAGTCGCGGTCACCCGCGGTTCGCCAGGCAGCGACGGCGCAGCAGCGCGCAACCGCAAGTATAGCGCAGCGAGCCGATTGCCCGGGCGAAGACCGGCGACGGACCGGGCAACGGCCGCCCCCGGAACGCCCCGGGCTTACCGGGGCAGACCGGAATGGCCCATCAGGAAGGCATCGACCTCACGAGCGCACTGCCGGCCTTCGCGAATCGCCCAGACGACCAGCGACTGGCCACGACGCATGTCGCCGGCGGCGAATACCTTCGGCACGCTGGTCGCGTAACAACCGGATCCGTCGGTCGTCGCGCGCACGTTGCCGCGCGCATCGAGTTCGACACCGAGTTCCTCGAGCAGCCCCTGCCGGACCGGCGAAACGAAGCCCATCGCCAGGAGCACGAGGTCGGCCGGAATCTCGAAGTCGCTGCCCGGAACTTCGTTCATCCGTCCGTCCTGCCACTCGACGCGCACGACTCTGAGGCCGGTCACCTGGCCATCCCGACCGAGGAATTCCTTCGTCGACACGGCGAAGTCGCGCGCGCAGCCCTCCTCGTGCGACGACGAAGTCCGCAGCTTCAACGGCCAGTAAGGCCAGGTCAGGCTCTTGTTCTCGATCTCCGGCGGCTGTGGCATGAGCTCGAACTGGGTGACCGACAACGCGCCGTGACGATTGCTCGTGCCCACGCAGTCGGACCCCGTATCGCCACCGCCAATCACGATAACGTGCTTGCCGGTGGCCAGCAACTGCTCCGGCACGGTGTCCCCGGCGTTGACCCGGTTCTGCTGCGGCAGGAACTCCATCGCAAAATGGACGCCATCGAGATCGCGGCCGGGAACCGGCAGATCGCGCGGCGCCTCGGCACCGCCGGCGACGATCAGCGCGTCGAATTCGGCCAGCAGTCCGGCCACCGGCACGGCGTTGGCGCCGCGACCACCGACCTCCTGGTTGACCCGGAACTCGACGCCTTCGGCCTGCATCTGTGCGATGCGCCGGTCGATGTGCGCCTTCTCGAGCTTGAAATCCGGGATACCGTAGCGCAGCAGACCACCCGGGCGATCGTTCTTCTCGAAGACCACCACCTCGTGCCCGACACGAGCGAGCTGCTGGGCCGCTGCCAGACCGGCAGGCCCCGAGCCGACGATGGCGACTTTCTTGCCGGTCCTTTGCGACGCCGGCTCGGGAACGATCCAGCCCTTTTCCCAACCCTTGTCGGCGATCGCGTGCTCGATCGACTTGATGCCCACGGGATCGGTGTTGATGTTCAACGTACACGCCGCTTCACACGGCGCGGGGCAGATCCGGCCAGTGAAATCCGGGAAATTGTTCGTCGAGTGAAGGACGGTCAGCGCCTGCTGCCAGTTTCCACGGTAAACGAGGTCGTTCCAGTCGGGGATGATGTTGTTGACCGGGCAGCCCGTATTGCAGAAGGGAATCCCGCAATCCATGCAGCGCGCACCCTGCAGGCTGGCCTGCTCGTCGCTGAGCACCATGACGAACTCGCGGTAGTGCTTCAGCCGCGACCCGGGTGGCTCGGCCACTTCCACGAGCCGCTGATACTCGATGAATCCGGTTGGTTTGCCCATCGCTATGCCGCCTCCAGTTGCTTCTGCGTCGCCATCTGTGTCAGCACCCGGCGGTACTCGTGCGGCATGACCTTGACGAAGCGCGCCCGCGACCGCTTCCAGTCGTCGAGCAGACGCCGCGCCTGGCGGCTGTCGGTGTGCTGGAAGTGCCTTTCGATCAGCCCCTTGAGCAACACCTCGTCGATCACGCCGAGATGGCGGACATCGACCTGGCCGTGGCTCTCGAGGTCTTCGCCGGCGTCACTGTCGCGACGCGCGGCGAACTCTTCCTCGACGGGTTCGAGCGACACCTGGGCCATGTTGCAGCGGCTCTCGAAAGTCCCGTCCTCGTCGAGCACGTAGGCCACGCCGCCGGACATCCCGGCAGCGAAGTTGCGCCCGGTCATTCCGAGCACGACGACCGTACCGCCGGTCATGTACTCGCAACCGTGATCACCGACGCCCTCGACGACCGCCGTCGCGCCCGAATTGCGGACGGCAAAACGCTCGCCGGCGACTCCGGCGAAGAAGGCCTCGCCTTCGGTTGCCCCGTAGAGGACGGTGTTGCCGATGATGATGTTGGCCGTCGACTCGCCGCGGAAACCCGCGTCCGGCCGGACGATGATTCGCCCGCCGGACAGTCCCTTGCCGACGTAGTCGTTCGCTTCGCCGGTCAGCGCGAGCGTCACGCCACGTGACAGGAAAGCGCCGAAGCTCTGACCAGCGGTTCCTGCGAGCACGATGTGGATCGTTCCGTCGGGCAGGCCGGCACGCCCGTAGCGCTCGGCGATCCGGCCGGAGAGCGTGGCCCCGACGGTGCGGTTGATGTTGCGCACCGGCAACTCGAGGTGCACCTTCTCGCCCCGCTCGATCGCTGGCGCGGCCAGTTCGATCAGCTGATTGTCGAGTGCCCTGGCCAGGCCGTGGTTCTGCTCCTCGCAATGGTAGACGGGCGTCCCGCTCCGGTTCTCGGGGCGCATGAAGATACGGCTGTAGTCGAGGCCGCGTGCCTTCCAGTGGTCGATCCCCTTGCGCATGTCGAGCAGGTCACAGCGGCCGATCAGCTCGTTGAACGTGCGGATGCCGATCTGCGCCATCAGTTCACGAACCTCTTCGGCGACGAAGAAGAAGTAGTTGACGACGTGCTCGGGCTGGCCGGAGAACCTCCGGCGCAGAACCGGATCCTGCGTCGCGACGCCGACCGGGCAGGTATTCAGGTGACACTTGCGCATCATGATGCAGCCTTCGACGACCAGCGGGGCGGTGGCGAAGCCGAACTCGTCGGCGCCGAGCAATGCGCCGATGACCACGTCGCGCCCGGTCTTCATCTGGCCATCGACCTGGACGCGGACGCGCCCGCGCAGGCGGTTGATGACCAGCGTCTGCTGCGTTTCGGCAAGGCCGAGCTCCCACGGCGAGCCGGCGTGCTTGATCGACGACTGCGGACTCGCCCCGGTTCCCCCATCGTGGCCGGCGATCACGATGTGGTCGGCCTTGGCTTTGGTCACGCCGGCGGCCACCGTACCGACGCCGACCTCGGAAACGAGCTTGACGCTGATCGACGCCCGGGGATTGACGTTCTTCAGGTCGTGGATCAGCTGGGCGAGGTCCTCGATCGAGTAGATGTCGTGGTGCGGTGGCGGCGAGATCAGCCCGACACCGGGAACCGAATGACGCAGGAAGCCGATGTACTCGGAGACCTTGTGGCCGGGCAACTGGCCGCCTTCTCCGGGCTTGGCGCCCTGGGCCATCTTGATCTGAATCTGGTCGGAGTTGACCAGATACTCGGCGGTGACGCCGAAACGCCCGGAAGCGACCTGCTTGATCGCCGAACGCAGGCTGTCCCCGGGCCGCAACTGATAATCGCGCTCGACCCGCGACTTGCCGACCACTTCCGAGAGCTTTTCGTTGCCGGTCAGCTTCCTGAAGCGCGCCGGATCCTCGCCGCCTTCGCCGGTATTCGACTTGCCGCCGAGCCGGTTCATGGCGATGGCCAGCGTGCTGTGCGCTTCGGTGGAGATCGAACCGAGCGACATCGCTCCGGTGGTGAAGCGTTTGACGATCTCGCTGGCCGGCTCGACCTGATCGAGCGGGATCGGCGTAGCCACCGGCCTGATCTCGAACAGGCCGCGCAACGTCATGTGCCGCTCGGTCTGGTCGTTGATGATCCGCGCGTACTCCCGGTAGGTTTCGTACCGGCCCGAGCGCGTCGCGTGCTGCAGCCTGGCGATCGCCTCGGGAGTCCACATGTGCTCCTCGCCGCGCACGCGATAGGCGTACTCGCCGCCGGCGTCGAGCATCGTGGCGAGCACCGGATCGTTGCCGAACGCCTGCCGATGCAGGCGAATCGCTTCCTCCATGACCTCGAAGACGCCGATACCTTCGACCTGCGTCGAGGTACCCGTGAAGTACTTGTCGACCATCTTCTTCTGCAGGCCGACGGCCTCGAAGATCTGCGCGCCGGTGTAGGACATGTAGGTCGAGATGCCCATCTTGGACATCACCTTGAGCAGACCCTTGCCGACTCCCTTGATGAAGTGCCTGATCGCCTTGTCGCCCTTCACCGGGTCACCGTCGGCCATCTGCTGCAAGGTCTCCAGCGCCAGGTACGGATGGACCGCTTCCGCACCGTAGCCGGCAAGCACCGCGAAGTGATGCGTCTCGCGCGCTGCACCGGTTTCGACGACCAGACCGACACGCGTGCGCAGGCCCTTGGTGACCAGGTGCTGATGAATCGCCGAAGTGGCCAGCAGCGCCGGAATGGCGACGTGCTCGGCGTCGAGCCGGCGGTCCGAGACGATCAGGATGCTCGACCCGCGATGCACGTTGTCCTCGGCCTCGGCGCAGAGCGAAGCGAGTCGCGCCTCGACGCCCTCCTTGCCCCAGGCCAGCGGATAACAGATGTCCAGCTCGGCCGAGTCGAACTTGTTGCCGGTGTAGGCGGCGATCCGGCGCAGCTTGGCGATGTTGTCGAAGTCGAGCACCGGCTGCGCGACTTCGAGACGGTACGGCGGGTTGATCTCGTTGATCCCGAGCAGGTTCGGCTTGGGACCGATGAACGACACCAGCGACATCACCAGCTGCTCGCGGATCGGGTCGATCGGCGGGTTGGTCACCTGCGCGAAGAGCTGGCGGAAGTAGTTGAACAGCGGCTTGCTGCGATTCGACAGCACGGCCAGCGGCGAATCGTTGCCCATCGACCCGGTCGCCTCCTCACCCGAACTGGCCATCGGATCGAGGATGAACTTGAGATCCTCCTGCGTGTAGCCGAAAGCCTGCTGGCGGTCGAGCAGCGATGCGCGCTGCTCCGCATCCGGAACGTCGGTCGGCGTATCGAGGTCGTCGAGCCTGATGTTGATCCGGCTCAACCAGTCGGCGTACGGCTTGGTCCGCGCCAGCGTATCCTTGAGCTCCGCATCGTCGATGATCCGCCCCTGGTCGAGATCGATGAGGAACATCTTGCCCGGCTGGAGCCGCCACTTCTTGACGATCCGTTCCTCGGGAATCGGCAGGACGCCGGCCTCCGAGGCCATGACCACCATGTCGTCGTCGGTGACCAGGTAACGAGCCGGCCGCAGGCCATTGCGGTCGAGCGTCGCGCCGATCTGCCGGCCATCGGTAAACGCGACCGCGGCCGGGCCATCCCAGGGCTCGATCATCGCCGCGTGATACTTGTAGAAGGCGCTGCGCCTCTCGTCCATCAGCGTGTGCGACTCCCAGGCTTCGGGAATCAGCATCATCATCGCGTGCGCCAGCGAGTAGCCACTCATCACCAGCAGCTCGAGCGCGTTGTCGAACGATGCCGAGTCGGACTGGCCGGGGTAGATCAGCGGCCAGAGCTTCTCGAGATCGGCACCGAGCAGCGGCGACCAGGTCCCCTTCTCTCGCGCGCGCATCCAGTTGTAGTTGCCGCGCAAGGTGTTGATCTCGCCGTTGTGCGCGATCATCCGGAACGGGTGCGCGAGGTTCCAGGTCGGAAAGGTGTTCGTCGAAAAGCGCTGGTGTACGAGCGCCAGCGCCGACACGCAGCGTGGGTCCTTGAGGTCCTGGTAGTACTCGCCGACCTGATTGGCCAGCAGCAGTCCCTTGTAGACGACCGTGCGCGCCGACAGCGACGGCTGATAGAACTCCTTGCTGTGCTTCAACCCGAGCGCCTGGATCGCATTCGCGGCTCGACGGCGAATCACGTAGAGCTTCCGCTCGAGCGCGTCGGTGACCATGATGTCCGGACCCCGGCCGATGAAGATCTGGCGGATCACCGGTTCGCGGGTGCGCACCGCCGGCGACATCGGCAGGCCGTGGTCGACCGGAACGTCACGCCAGCCGAGAACGACCTGGTGCTCGGCGCGCACCGCCCGCTCGATCTCTTCCTGGCAGGCCAGCCGCGACGCCGACTCCTTTGGCAAGAAAACCATGCCGACACCGTAGTCGCCCGGCGGGGGCAGCTCGATGCCCTGGCTGGCCATCTCTTCGCGGAAGAGGGCGTCAGGGATCTGGATCAGGACACCCGCTCCGTCCCCCATCAGCGGATCCGCGCCGACCGCGCCACGGTGATCGAGGTTGCGCAGGATGAGCAATCCCTGCTGGATGATCGAATGGCTCTTGCTGCCGCGGATGTGCGCCACGAAACCGACACCACAGGCGTCGTGCTCATTCGCCGGGTCGTACAGCCCCTGCCTCTCAGGTATGGCCGAATCCATCACGGTTTATTCCTCTCAAAACAAAGACCTCGGTCGCTCCCACCGAGCGAGTCGTCCCCGGGCGCAGGGGCGAGCCTGCCCGACGGGCCACTCCGCGGGACTGGCGACTATACCCGGAACACCTCGCCCGTTCAAGATGTTGCGGCGCATCATTGCGCACCACGGAGGTGCATCACCCCCATCCGCAGGCACCGATAGCGGTCAGCACCCCACCCGGAGGCCGCCTTGCGGGATCTCCTCGCGCAGGCGATCAAACCCAAGCAGCTATTGTGCCAGGTCCTCGCCAAGCGCTCCGATCGGCGAATCTTTCGTCGACGAACCCGCGCGCGCCCTTGCCGGGCAGATTCTCCCGATCACCACCGCACCGGGCACCGCCGTCGCCAAAGGAAGCAGTGGCCGGCCGTAGCGTCGCCTTCCTCGGCGAAGCGCTTCAGCAGCCACGACCATCGGGGCAGACCCTGATCGACGGCCTGCTGCAAAGGCTGAAAAAGGCCAGGGCCGTCGGCGCGGGAAGCGGCGGCCTTGCGGCGCCACACCAGCACGCCATAGGCCAGCAGCAATGGGCCGAGGAAGATCGCCACGGCCCGCAGCGACGCCGATCGAGCTCACGCCGCTTCCATATTGCCCTGCAAGTCGGCGGCGATCAACCTGAACTGCTCCAGAGCCGCCTCCAGGTCGTCCACGATCTCCTGCGCGATCACCTCCGGCGGCGGCAGGTTGTCGGCATCGGCCAGCGATTCGTCCTTGAGCCAGAAGATGTCCAGGCTCGCCTTGTCGCGTGCCACCAACTCGTCGAAGTCGTAGACGCGCCAGCGGCCGTCCGGGTTCTCCGGGCTCCACGTCGCCCGGCGGTCGTGGCGGTTCACCGGGTTGTAGAGGCGGACGAACTCGTCCAGGTCTTCGCGCTTGAGCGGGTTGGTCTTCAGCGTGAAATGCTGGTTGGTGCGCAGGTCGTAGATCCAGAGCTTCTTCGTCCACGGTGTCTCCGATGCCGGCTTCCTGTCGAAGAAGATCACGTTGGCCTTGACGCCCTGCGCGTAGAACAGACCGGTGGGCAGACGCAGCAGGGTGTGCACGTCGCACTCGTGCATCAGCTTCCTGCGGATGGTCTCGCCGGCGCCGCCTTCGAATAGCACGTTGTCGGGCGCCACCACCGCGGCGCGCCCGTGGGGCTTGAGCAGCGTCCTGATGTGCTGCACGAAGTTGAGCTGCTTGTTGCTGGTGGTGGCCCAGAAGTCGTCGCGCTCGACGATGTCCTTCTCGGTGGAGGTCCTGCCGTCCTCGCCGACGATCATCGTGCTGCTCTTCTTGCCGAA